>DASPPG010000161.1:0-2514 GCA_035625625.1 Solirubrobacteraceae bacterium | reverse complement strand
CGGTCAGCGACAGCAGCACGCGCGAGAGCGCAATCCCATCGGCGATGCAGTGATGGATCCGCACGACCATCGCCAGCCCCCCGCCAAAGCCGTCGACCAGGTACCAATCCCAGAGCGCCTTGCGGCGATCGAGCGGCCTCGAGATCAGGTCGCTGATGAGCTCCTCGAGCGCGCGCTTGTCCCCGGGCGCCGGAAGGGCGAGGTGGTGGAAGTGAAGATCGAGGTCGAAGTTCGGATCATCCTCCCACGACGGGACACCGACCCCCAGACGCCGCTCCGTGACCAGCTGGCGAAAGCGGGGGAACGGCTCGACCAGGCGGGATCGCAGGATCTCTCTAACGCGGCTGGTATCGACCGGCTCGTCGAACAACAGCAGCGCGTTGACCACCATCAGGTTCGTCGGCCGGTCCATGTGCAGCCAGGCCGCGTCGGCATTGCTCATTCGCTGTGCACTCATCGCGGCACCTCTCTCTAACCTGGGGGAATCCACTTCCACGCTACGGTGCCCATGTCCCACGCGCATCGGTATTTCCCCCCGTCACGGCAGCAGGCCGGTGTGGGCCCACCTCGGCGTGCAGCGGTGCTGCGAGGCGCTCTCGACGGGATCGCCCCGCTTTCCCGAGAGCGCGATCTCCGCGGCAAGCGCGTCAGCTTCAGCTCAGCGCTTGCGGCACCGCAGTACACGGTAGCCGCCGGGTAGCGTCCGGCGCTGCTATGGGCTGACAAGAAAAGTTCGCTAGCGCCGTGGCGCTGGCACCTGTTCACCCGCCCGGAGAGCCAGCCGCGCTGGCACAGCAGCTAATAGGGGCAGGCCGGAGTCGCTCGCTACACCAAGACCAGGGCCAGGCGGACCAGCCAGGTGAAGCCCGCTCCTCGCCAATCCCGAGACGCAGGGCGTCGTCGGCGCTCAGCCGCGGATGCTGATCAGCTCGGAGTTGCGCTTTGCTTTGGCATGAACGCGGGTACGACGCCGGCGCCGACGGTACCGCCACGAGCCGCTTGCCGATCGTCTGACTCGCGCCGGTCCGCAAGCGGTCCGGCGCTGTCGCTTTCATAGACGGAGCAGGCACCCGGCCGAGTCCTTCGATCTTTCCCGGTTGGACGAATCGCAGAAGCTCGCGGGCGTCCTTGGCGCTCTTCCGCTCGGCTGGCAAAGCAGCCACCAGCGCGCCGTCTGCCTGGCTGCCCCTTCCGGACATCAGCAGCCCGCCGGCTGGGGTGGGCGCTCACGGTTGCTTCGATCTCCGCATGGTCACGGAGCGAGGATCTGAACGGGCGAGCTGCCTGGATCGCCGGGCCCGCCCGGAGTGCTCGCCATCTCTCGCCACCGACACATCGGCACGCCCCGCCGTCCTCCGAACCATCCTGTTGCGCCGAAACACGGTCGCGTGGCCTGAGCGGCAGTGCCAGTGATTCATGCCACGGCAATCCGCCGAGCGACGATCGCCAACCCGCGCTGGTGCTAGAGCCCGCCGCCCCGCCGCCCCTCAGGACGCGCACGAACATATGGCCCAGCGGTCCCGATCGCGATCATTAAGCCCCGCGACTCGGCCCCGCCGACGCCGATTGCGCGAGTCGTTCGCGCAAGTCGACCCAGAACCGCTCCGCGTCATCCCGGTGCTCGAAACCCACCACGAAGTCAGAGGCGGTTGGCGTCCGATGGTTTCGCACCGGACTCAACGCAAGCGCGTCCTAGCCGATCACCGCCAACATCAGCATCGCCCATCACATCTCCGCCACCGCCTGGCCCACCGCGCTGGTCCTGATGGCGATCTGGACGTCACCACCAGGATCGCGATCGTCCCCCTTCGCGGCCGCAAGGCGATCGGCGATCAGGCGCCCCCTCACCGCCGCGATCTCCGCCACCGCCTGACCCGGCGACCGATGACCCCCGCTCCTACCGGCCCGCGACCAGCCGGGCCGGTCGCGTCACGCGGGCAGGATCGCTCCCCGGACCGCCCGCGGCCACCTGCTGGCTTGGGCAATCACCTGCGATCGCCGCGCCCGACGGGCACCGCGCGCGCTGTGATCGCCCAACCGCGCCTGGCAGGCGGTTCGAGATCCACCCGGCGCTGGAGGATTTTGGCCGGGCTCCCGATGGGGCCATTCGGTCGCCGACACCCCGCAAAACGCCTTGGACGGTGCGGCTAGCTGACCGTCCTTGACCGGTGGGTGCGGTGTTTTCGATGTTCCGGCCGCGGGACCACATCCGGGGGTTGTCTCGGGCCCGGCGAGCTTGGCATGCTCGCGGTGCGCGCTGGCGGCGAAGCGTGAGCGCTAGTAGGACTTCGGTAGCTGTTTGCAGGAGTTCTTGCGCGTGCAGGGAATTTGGCGGGCGTGGCGAGTTTGCGGACGCGTGAGTGTGGGGTCAGCGCGGCGGATCTGGAGGCGCAGCGGGCGGCGTTGATCGAGTTCGCGGCGGAGATGTATCGGCCGCTTGTGCGTTGTGATCAGCGCGGGAAGGGTGAGCAGTATGTGCGTGGGTTGTTGTTGGAGGGGCGGCGTAAGTCGATT
>DASPPG010000160.1:0-5526 GCA_035625625.1 Solirubrobacteraceae bacterium | reverse complement strand
GCACGAACGACCATGCACCGAATCTACGCTCAAGCGGGCGATTCATCACACGATCGCAGGGCCGCCAAGCAGCGGCGAGACCCGGGCCGGCCGGCGCATACAAGCACTCGCCCGCGCGGGCTGCCTCCGGCAGTCGCCGTCTTATCCTTCTATCTGAAGTCCCCGGTTATGCGAAGCAGGGTCGGGCACACGGCGTTTTCCTCCGGTCAGCGCGATATAGCTGCCGCGTGTACTGCAGATAACTTCCGGCGCATCGTCAGGCTCGGCGGGAGGCCTGATGGCCGATACAAGCACCAAGGGGTTGCCGGCGGCGCGACGACGAGTGCGTGCCTTTCTACCGATGATGCCATGAGGGTCTGGGCGAGCAGCTTGACCACCGCGTGATCCCGGTGGTCGTCATGATTCCGGCCGCCCCTCGGATCTGGGGAACCGATGGAGGTGGCCGTCGACTCGCAGGCGGAAATTATCCGAACTGATCTCGGTGTCGGCCGCCGCCGGTCACGGACCACCGGGCACCCACTTCAGATAACGGGCGATTTCAGAGAGATGCAGTTATCCGAAGTTTCGGATAACTCCTTTGCGAGGAAGCGGCAGTCTGGTCAGAGTGGTGCTCGTCGTCCATTCCGGGTGTCTCAGAGCGGTCGATTGCGGCGAGATTGGCTCCTGCTCTGCGACCCGGGCGACAGTCGCGACGGGGCGGCCGTGACTTTCGCGTTGCCTATGCGAGCGAGCACGTCCTCGACGCCGGTCGCGGGAGCGCCCCGATTGCTCAGGAGCGCGCACGCGCTCGCCGTGCTCGCGGACTACCGCTCCGCGGGCGAAAAGCAGTATCGACCCGAGGCTCTCGCTGCCGACGGGTGACTGCTCGGACGTAGCCCGAAGGAGCGATCTGCACAACGGACGTTGCCACTGCCCGGATCGCATCATCTGCAGCAGTGTCGTTGTCGTGGCGACACTGCGTCCAAAGCATTACGGCGGTTGTGGGAGCTTCACCAGCTTGGGGTTCGGGTAGCGACGAGAACCGTCACGC
Source organism: Solirubrobacteraceae bacterium (assembly GCA_035625625.1). Classification (GTDB taxonomy): domain Bacteria; phylum Actinomycetota; class Thermoleophilia; order Solirubrobacterales; family Solirubrobacteraceae; genus Palsa-465. The sequence continues at coordinate 4,496 of DASPPG010000160.1, read as the reverse complement.
CTACTAATTCCTACGCGATCCCGCTCGCTGCGATTGAACGAAACTGGAGGCTTAATGAGATGTTAATAAGAATGGCTATAGGCTGCCGCCCCGGTTCTACTGGGCTTCCCGGGGAGGAAGGCATGCGAAAACTCATCCCGCTTGCGACCGTGATCGCAATCGTCGGTGCGCTCGCCGCAGGTGTCGCAGCGAGCACGGCCGCGACGAAGGCTACGAAGATCAAGTGCACAGCCACGAGTTACAACCCGACGCCTACCAACCCGTCAGGCGTCTATTTCCTCATCTCCAGTTGCTCGAAGCCAGAGGGGAACGGTGTCGAGTCGGGAACCTACACGGCGACCGTCAACACGACGACCAGGGCGGGGACGCTCAAGGGAACGTTCACGCATTGGCTCTTGACCGGCACGGACCACGGGCACTACAGCGATAAGTTCCAGTTCACCAGTGCCACCGACGCGACGTCCGAGATCGCCATCACAGTTACTGGGGGAACGGGTACGTTCAAGGGCGTGAAGGGCACGGGAACGGGGAGCTGTAGCACGACCAACGCCTTCGCCACCCAGACCTGCAAATACGTTTTCGAGCTAACCGGCCTGTGATCCGGAGCGAGTGACGTTGCTCATCCGCGGAGGGGGAGCGGCTAGTCACGGCCTTGTGATCCGGAGCGAGCGCGCACGATGCTCCTGCTCGGCCCTCGCCAAGCAGGAGAACTGGACTTCGCCACCATCTATACCTATATGCTCGGGACGACGAGCAGAGCCCGCGCGCGTCACTCTCGCAATGGCTCAACCTGGAAGCGCCTGGGCTGGCGCCCCGGGCTGTCGAGGGGAGCACTCCGGCCACGCGGCCGCGTCGCCCGAGGCATGCCGGAAGTCGACCAAGCGGCATTGGTCGAGTGTCCGGCGGGTAGGTGCGCGAACGCCGGGGAGCTCCCGTTCGGACGTGAGCCCCGGGCTCCGTCTGAGAGAGGTCGAGACGGCAACACTGACGTGCATCATGGGCGCGCGCCGCGCGTGGATCCTGCCGATGATCTCCTCAACGTGGATGCCCTGCAGCTGACAGGAAACGCTCCGCGCGGCCGGGCCGCTGCTCGTTCAGAAAGCCAGAGTCGCGGCGACCGACGGGGCCAACGGCTGCCCGTCTGCCCCGGCGATGCAAACTCTGGCGCGGCTGACGGACGGGTCAGCTCTCACCGATAGCCAGGTTCACGCCGGCTGCGAGCAGAAACGCAGCAGTGTCAGCCCTCGACCAGACTGCCGGTCCTGGTGCAATCCAGCACCGCGAAATTCCCTTGTGCAGACCGCTCCTTCGGGCAACAATCAGTAGCCACGATGATCACGCCCGCTTTCCCCAGGAGCAGCAGCGAACGGCGACACGCATCCGGCAAATGCTATGGAACGCTTGCGAGCACGTTGTCGGCACCGCACACGGGCAAGACCGAGACGAGCGCATCTCGTTCGTAGGGGCAGCAGGCGTTAGCTCGAATCGAGCTAGCACCGGCGCCTCCTTCTTCGTGAAGGAGCAGCGAGCTCGTGGATCGCGGACGGATGCTCTTTCCCTCCAGTCCGCGCCCATCTGCCGATCCTCTTTAACGCTCGCCGGCAACGCTCAACGCCTGGGGTCGTCGTGCAGTTTTTTGCGGTATACGGCGATCGTCTGAGCGAGTCCCTGGTTTTGGTATTGCGGCGGACGTGTTTCGTTATATTCGCTCGCCGCTTGTTCGTCGGCTTGTGTGGGCGTCCGACCCGCCGCGCCTAACGCGAGCGACCGTGCCACGAGTTCGATCGTCAGCTGATCCCTGTACTTCTCGTGGCCCGGTTGGCCGACGCCTAGCTGTAGGCCAGTGTTCAGGAACGGGACCTCGCGGCTTGCGGCAGGGCGGATCAGACGGTGGAGTTCGTCGACGCTGAATGCTCCTTCAAGCTGCTCGGACAGAGCCTCAAGCTCGCGGCGCTCAAGCTCGCGGAGTTCGAGCAGCCTGGCCTGCACCTCCGGTTGACGTAACATGGCTCGTTGGAGCTCGAGTCGCTCTGGATCAACCTTGCGATCCCGACCGGACGGTGGAGGGAAAGTCAAGCTCGGTAATGCAAAATCGGTAATGGATATGGGCGCGTGCGCGAGAGATCCTACCTGCGTGTACTCGATTGCCCCCGCGCGACTGTTGACTCGCCACCGAACAGCGAAGCTGGTCCGTGTCGAAAGAAAGTGACGGCCGAGCGCGCGGACCCAGCGCCCCTCCTTTGTCGCTCAGGGAGAAGCCGGTGCTGTAGGGTCGGCGGGAGGCGCCTGGATCGCGCGGCACGTGCTGGCCCGACTGATCTGGTTTCCTCCCGCCGCCACATCGAACCGTGCATGCGGTTGTCGAGATAGAAATCAGGCGCGCGCGCCGCATGGAGTTCATCTCCAACTGGCCACGTTTCCTGAAGCCCCTCTACGATCCCGGACGGTCGGATTTCCCGAGTCCGGTTCTGGCCTCGGCTCTGCACGCCATTTCTCAGGACGGGCCTTCCCCCACGGCGCGAAACTGCGGTGCTGGCGCACCCTTCGCCCCGACGCGGTGGAGTCCCCTTCGCCACGCCGCAGGCCCCGCGTAACCCAGCTCTGTGTCTGGTGCGTACCCGGCAGTCGTGGCCACCGAGTGCCCAGAGCCCCTTTGCCCGGAGCGGGCGTTACCCGCGCCAGGGCGGCCTCAAGGCCGCCGGGAGGGGCGTTACTCCCTCGTCGTCGCTCGTACGGGCTCATGCGCCAGACCATCCCCCTCCCCGCGCCTCGGCTCGCGCCTTGCGCGCGGGGTCTTTGCAGGTTCTCGCCAGTCCCTGCTGGGCGATGGCCCTTCCCGACATTATCTCTGCGACCCTTGTGCAGGTGCTCGGACCCATACCCCGCCGCGCTCCTCGGCTGCACCTGTCCATTCCTTCACCGAGGACACCGGCCTCACCCCACGGGAAACGGGTTCGGCGCGCGGATCTATCCCCATATGGCAGCTTCCGTGGGGAGCCGTATTTCGTGGCTGCAGTCATTCGATCACCTTCGGGCTCCTGCACTCGCTCGGCCTCCAGGCTGCTCCGACCGCGGCGCTTGCACGCCGGGCCGCCAGGCCTTTCACACCACGCATCGCCCGGCCGGTTACCCGGACCGGGATGTGGCGTCGCTACATGCTCGACACGGACAATTAGCATGGCTGGACTTTCACCAGCTGGGCCGCAGCCTTGTCGGCTGCTCCCTCCCGCACACGGCTCTCCGACGTTCTTCCCCGCCAGCATTCGGCTCATTTCCCTCGCCAGGCCCGGTGGGGCCGTGGCGCGACGACGGTTCCCGAGAGGCTGATCAAGCCCATGCGGTTAGGCGAGACGTATGTCACGGCCCGCCAGCCGTAGGCGCGCGACCGCCCGTGGCGTTTGGCCACGAACAGCGCGAGCCTGCTGTGCGCGTGGGTCGATCGTCAACATCAACCCCGAGTGCGGGATCTCCCCAAAACAGTTGGAGATGTCCGACTCGGCGACCCACCGCCTGCCGCCCCACGCCTCATCGATGAGGACCTGCAGCGCGTCATGCTGCGATCGTCGGGGCCGAAACCCAAACGAGCACGGCAAGAAGTCGGCCTCGAAGATCGGCTCAATCACCGTCTTCGTGGCAGCCTGGACGATCCGGTCGCGGACAGCGGGGAATCGACAGCGGCCTCCGCTCGCTGCTGCCGGGCTTCGGGATGAACACCCGGCGGGTCGCCAGCGGCCGGTAGCTGCCGCCCTTCAGATCCGCGGCCAGCTCGTCAAGCAGCCGGTCGATGCCGTACCGCTCGACGTCGGTGATGGTCTGTCGGTCGATGCCGGCCGCGCCACGATTGGCGCGCACCAACGCCCACGCCCGCTCCAAGACGTCTCTGCGGTAGACCTTGTGTCGAGACACCTGCTCGCGCAGTGAGAGCGGAAGCAGCGCCAGGTTGTGGCATCCTCGGGGCGATGCAGAAGTGCAACCAACCGCTTGCGCAACGGACGAGGACCGGGCGTCTCGTCGCCGGTGCCAGGACTACCGGTCGCTCCCGAGAATGCGCCAGTCCGCGCTTGGCGGCGCGCCCCCCCGCGATGCGATGCCGGCCCGGCCCTACGGATCGGACGAGCGGAAGGTCGCCTAAGCGCAAGCCGGCGCGGGACGGTCACCGCGGTCGAAGCGATCGTCCGCCACGACGACCGAGGCCCGTCGAAAGCAGCCGCCGAGGGTGGCCCGTTGTTGCTGCTGCTGACGCCTGGAGCAGCAGCCCGGCGAGCGTGGCTGCTAATAGCCCAAAGCAGCCGTCTGGGTCGGGTCCGCGGTGCGACCGGCCACTCGATCAATGGAGGCCAGGCTGCCAGCGCGTGGTGACGGACCGCGCACGCGTGCCGCCGTTTCCAAATATCACCCCGTCGGCTTGTCGCGGATCAATTCCGCGGAGAGGTGCGCGCCATCGTGCGCTGGCGTCTTCGAATGTTCCGAGGCGGTAACTGGTGGCGCTGCGCCTA
>DASPPG010000159.1:0-24167 GCA_035625625.1 Solirubrobacteraceae bacterium | reverse complement strand
GCTGGCCGCCCCGTTGAGGGCGCCCTGGTTGGCGCTGTTCGAGCCACCCGAGATGCTCCCACCCGCGACGCTGACCGGGACGTTGGCGTTAACCGCGGTCTGGTTGGCGTTGGCCTGCGAGAACGCTCCCTGGAGCGTGGCCGAGCTCTGACCTGACAGCTGCGCCTGGCCGGCGCCGCCGCACGCGATCGCGCAGCCGGAGCTCGCCGACTGGCTCTGGTTGTTGCTCTGGGTGGTGTTGCTGTTGTTTCCGGCTCCGCTCAGGGCGCCGTTCACGGCGAGCTGGTTGGCGCTGGGGTCGCCACCCTCGCTACCCGACATGGCCCCGCCGGCGCTGCTCACCGGCGAGTTGCCGTTGACGGCGGTCTGGTTGGCATTCGCCGATGACCCCGCCAGCTGGCCCGTCACGGACTTCTGTCCGCTGCCCTGCGCCTGGCCGGCGCCGCCGGACCCGAGGCCGGCGCCGCCGGTCGGATCGGACTGCTGTTGGCTGTTGGTCTGCTGGGTGTTGCTGTTGTTCCCAGCGCCGCTGGCCGCGCCGTTGAACGCGCCCTGGTTGGCCTTGTTCGAGCCGCCCGAGGGCTGGTTGCCCATGGGCTGGTTGCCCGCCGGCTGCCCGCATCCGCACGACTTGCCGCCACCTGACGGCGCCCCGCCGCCAACGCTCACCGGCGCGTTGGAGTTGGTCGCGGTCTGCTGGGCGTTGGCGGACGAGACCGCCTTCTGGAGGGTCAGCGCCGATTGACCTGCCAGCTGAAGCTGGCCGAGGCCACCGGCGCCGCCGCCACCGCCGTTCGTGCCAGCCATCGCCGTCGCCGGCATTGCGAGCGCGGCGATGCTGATGGCGGCAGCTATGAACTTAGATCTCATGCTGCTCATGTCTCCTTGGTTGGCTGGATCGCCGCGCTCACTGAGGCGCGGCGACTACTCGCGTAGTTCCAGCCACCGCTAGCCGGGGCGTTCGAGCGGTGAGGCCAGGACCGCCGATCGCCATGGCAACAGCTCCAAGGCCAGCAGTCCGGGCAAGAAGGCAAGAAGAAGGGCAAGCGCGGCGAGCGCCAGCAGGGTGGCGGCGATCCCGCCGGGCGAGGCGCCACCACCGCCGCCGCCGGCAGGGACGCCCGCGCCACCCGGGGGCAGCGAGGCCGAGGTCGGTGGGCTCAGCGGCAGCGCCGCCGTCGCCGCCGACGCGCCTGCGATGGGCCCGCTAGTCCTGCGGAGCCGGGCGGCTCCCGGGCGCGGAGCGGGACGATGGGGCCCGGCCGGAGAGGGCTGGCTCCGCTGTCCGGCCGAGCGGGGCGGCGAGGAGAGCAGGAAGCTCTGAGTGACCGGCTGTCGCTCAGGGGCGAGGATGACCCGATACGGGGCCGTATGGGGCGCGACGGCCGGCCAATGTCCGGAAGCCGAGCGGTGCCGCCCCGGGCGCGTGATGCCGCGCGTGCGGCCCGGCCAGGCGCTCGGAACGAGCCCCCGGGGCACGGCGGCAGCCGTCGAGCGAGCGGGGCTCAGCTGTCCAACCTCAGCCACCGCCCCCGCCGCATCCTGGGGCCCTGGAGGAGAGGACGCGAGCTGCGAGCTGGCTGCCGCGACAGCGGCGCTCGCGGGCGGAACGGCGGGCGGCGACGGCTGGGCTGGGGGCTGGGAAGCCGGTGGCGCGGCTCCCGGGGTGGCCTGAGGCGAAACGGCAACCGAAGGGGCGGGGACCGGAGCCGGCGAGACCGACGCCACCACGGCCGCGGCGTTCGATCCAGCCTGGCTCGCCCGCGCCAGCGCGGCATCGACCGCACCTTGCGCGGCCGCGGGCATGACGGCAACTCCGGTAATCCCGGCCCCGCCGGACGCGTACGCGGCCGTGGGCACGATCAGCGCGCTCGCGAGAAGCGCGACCGGGAGCGCTACCCAGCGCCACCGCCCCAACAGCTTTCGGAAATTCAGATCAGCCATGATCAGCTTCCTGGCCCTTATGTCTCAAGGATGGGCCGATCTGATCCCAAAAAAGCGCTCAATTGCGCGCTATCTCTGCGCTATCTCTGATACTTTGACCGTGATATCGGTCGCACTTGGGGGTGGCGACGTGGCTGGCAATGGGAGTCGACGGCCGGCGGCGGGGAAGCCGCCAAGTACGGATAATCCGGAGCCTCCGGGGGCCTCGAGGGACGAGCGCGTGCAGTCGCACATGCCGCTGGTGCGCGCTATCGCGCGCCGCTACGGCCGCCGGGGCGACGAGCTCGAGGATCTCGTCCAGGCGGGAGCGCTCGGACTGGTCAGGGCTTCGTCACGGTTCGATCCGGATCGCGGCGTCGCGTTCGCGTCGTTCGCCGCGCCGGCGGTGGAAGGCGAGATTCGCCGCCATCTGCGAGAGCGCGCCGGACACGAACCGCCGCGCGACACCGGCAGCGTGGACGGGCCCGCCGACCTCGCCGGCGACCCGGAGCCGGAAGCCGAGAGCGAGTCCCGCCTCCTCTTGGAGGGCGGGCTGCAGGCGCTCGACGAGCGGGAGCGCCAGATCGTGTTCCTGCGCTTCAACGCCGACATGACCGAACGGCAGATCGCGAGCAAGCTCGGCATCTCGCAGGCCCACGTGTCGCGCCTGCTCAAAGGCGCGCTGGCGAAGCTCCGCAACGAGCTCACGAGCTCGGACAACGACCCGCAGGCCGGTGATAGCACGGCACCCGCGGTGGTATCACCGAAGCAAAACGGGGGAGACGGTCAAGGCGACAAGCAGACGAGCGATCAGCCGATCGCGGGCGAGACGGCGGTTCCCAGCCGCCGCTCCGCCAGATCCAAGTCCTCGACCGGCTACAGCGGGCGCATCCTCGTGCGTATGCCAAGCGAGCTCCACGAGCAGCTCGCGCAGGCGGCCGAACGCGAGGACCTCAGTCTCAACCGGTACGTGACGCAGGCCCTGTCCACCTCGGTTGAGCCGGACCGGCCGGCTGGGGGGGAATCCCGGCCAGGCGCGCGCACCCTGCGGGTGGCCGTCGCCACGAATCTGGTGATCGTCGTGGTCGCGTCGGTCGTCGCGATCGCGTTGCTCGTGCTCGCGCTCCAGCGCGGGATCTGATCGCTGCAAGCGCGCCATCTGATCGCTGCAAGGTCACGTGCGCGGGGCAGGATCGCCGCGCGCCGGCGCGAACCGGCGGACGTGCGCAATACCACTCTCCACGGGGCCGTCGAGGCGTTCGCCAGGGAGGCGGCGGACCAGCTCGCGGCCGAGACCGCGGCCGGGGCCGAGATCCCGTTCGAGCTCGTCGAGACCGCCGGCGGTCCTCGGGGTCGCGGCTTTGGCCGGGTCCCGCTCTATTGCTACCGGCCTTTGACCGGCACGTTCATCCGCGAGCACCTGGGGCTGCTGTCGGCCCTGCCCTCCTACGCCCAGGCCATGCGGGGCCTTGCCGCCCTCGACGGCGTCGAGGCGTACGTCAGGCAGCGCGGGGAAGTCCGGGTTCCAGCGGACCCACGCGAGTGCGCCGACGCGGCGCTGCGCGCGTTCTTGACCTCGCTGTTCGCCGAGCGCACCGAGTTCGGGCTCGACCCTGACCGGTTCGAGATTGCCTACGCGGAGCTCGAGCAGGCGCTCTACCAGGGACGGGCGGTGACCACGGTGGTGGCGCCGCTGTTGGGGCTCGCCCTCGACCCCGACACTGTGGAGCTGGCGATCGGCGAGGGGCTCTCGCTGGTGCCTGGGGACGCGCTCGAGGACGCCCCGTCGGAGGCGGTGTGGACCGACGGCGAGGACCCGAACGTCTTGATCGTCCTCACTGCGGCTCAGGACCGCGACGCGCCCGCGCCGGTATCGGTGGCCCGCGCCCGCTTCCGGCGGACCCTCACGGCACTCCGGCTGTTCGAGCGCGGCGGGTATGCGCTGGGGCCGATCGCGTGGACGAGAATCGACGCGGGCGCGTGGCGGCCGGTACCGCTCGGGGGGAGCGGACGGCCGCGGCTCATCCGGCACATAGCGGCCGAGCAGGAGGACGAGCTACGCGCCTTCTGCAACCTGATCGCGCGCCGAGCGCCGCGCAGCGGCGAGGTCTCCTGGGCCCTGGCCCGGTTCGAGATGGGCTGCGAGCGGTTGGCGCCGTTCGAGGCGCTCACCGACTACTTGCTCGCGCTGAGGGCGCTGCTCGAGCCCGAGGGGCCCGCGAGCGGTCGCCTCGCCGGGCGCATCGCCGCCATCTGCGCGAGGCCGGACGACCGCGCGGCCGTCGCCGAGCGGGTCGCCCACGCGATCTCGCTCGAGCGGGCCGTGATCGGCGGGTTGGCCCCGGCGAACCCGGGCGTTGACGCCCTCGTCGACGGGCTGGCCGAACAGCTGCGCGCGCTGCTCAGAGATGTGCTGTGTGGGCACCTCAGCGCGGACCTGTGCGTCGTCGCCGACGACCTCCTGGCGCAGGCGGCCGACGCCGCCGACCAACCGCACCCGGTAGCGCCCCAGCGCTGACGCTGAGCCTACGCCTCGACGAGCGCACGATCCGCGCGCCCTGATCGCCTGTCCTGAAATTTCCGGCGGGCTTGTTGACCTGGCGCGGGCGCGACCAAGTTGCCCAGCCGGATGGCGAGCCGCCCTCCGGCGTCCCCGGCTCAACCCGCTAGGCTTGAGGTCAGGCCGCTCCCCACTCGGTCCCGGATCGCGGGGCCGGGATTGTCTCGCCTGCCAGGCCTGACATGTAAGTCCTGGGGCTCCTGTGAAGGAAAGGGGAGCGCGATCTGCAGTCTCGAGCGGGCCACAGCGCCCGCTCGTGCTGTTGTGCGAGGACAGCACGAGCGAATCGCTCCACGAGTTGCTCGAGAAGTTCGAGGACGACGACCTCGCCCGCCGTCGGGACGGGATCGGCGTCGGCCGGCTCGTGCTGCTCCGGTTGAGCGCCCGGGCAGAGTTCGACGACCACCCGCCGGATCACGTCGGCCGGTGGCCGGCGCAGCAGGGTGTCTCGCTTTAGAAAAGTGACGGTGGCGAGTTATGCTGCGGGAGTGACACCGCGCGCCGCCCGACCCGCCGTCGCTCCCAACGTCCATCCACAGTGCCGGAACACGCCGAGCATCAACGACGACGGGTTCGAGGAGCTTTGCCATCTCGTCACCGACCGCGATCCGGACACCGCGCTGTGCGGCAAGGACGTGACCGGCTACCCGTGGGATCCTCCCTGGCCGCGATGCGAGGCCTGCCTGGCGGTGGCCCGCGGAGATATGAATTGACCGCCACCGACGGAGGCTCACCGCGGTGAGCGAGTACGAGCTGACCTGCATCGTCGAGATCCCCAAGGGGAGCCGGAACAAGTACGAGTACGACGCGAAGCTCGGCGCGATCAAGCTCGACCGGTTCATCTCGGCCTCGGTCGTGTATCCGACCGACTACGGCTACGTCCCCGAGACGCTCGCCCCCGACGGCGACCCGCTCGACGTGCTCGTGTGCGTCTCCGAGCCCACCTTCCCCGGGTGCATCGTGGTGGCGAAAGCGGTGGGACTGTTCGAGATGTCCGACGAGAAGGGCCCTGACGACCACGTCGTCTGCGTGCCGTGCGAAGACCCGGGCTGGAACGTCTTCAACGACGTGGACGACCTTCCCCGCCTGCTACGCGACGAGATCTCGCACTTCTTCGCGGTCTACAAGGACCTCGACGAGGGACGCTGCTCGGAGGTCGGAGGCTGGGCCGGGCGGGATAAAGCGCGGGACGCGGTGGAGAAGGCACGGCGCGCCTTCATTGAGAGCGAGGTGTAGCGCCGGCTTCGCGCTCCCGTTGCCGTCTTCGCCACCGCCACACCCGCCGCCCGATGAAGGCAACGATCACTAGCCCGACCGCAATCCCGAAGTACGCCTCGTAGCGCGTGGCCGTGTTGTAGATCGTGTCTATGTGGCTGCCGGAGAAGTAGCCGATCGACACCCAGAGGGCGACCCACAGCGCCGCGCCGAGCATGTTGAAGGGCACGAACCGGGCCCAGTGCATCCCCGTGATGCCCGCGATGATCCCGTTCGCCTGCCGCAGGCCCTCGACGAACCGGGCGATCACGATCACCTTGCCGCCGTGGCGGTCGAAGAAGCTCGCGGTCTTGTCGAGGCGCTCCGGGGTGAGCAGGATGTACTTGCCGTAGCGCTCGGCCAGCGGCCGTCCGCCGAAATGGCCGATCCCGAAGCCGACGTTGTCGCCGAGCACGGCGGCCAGGAAGCCGATCAGGGCGACGAGCCACACGCTGAACCGCCCCGTGCCGGCGTACACGGCCGCGATGATCAGCACGGTCTCGCCCGGGACCGGCACGCCGAAGTCCTCGAGGAAGATCAGACCGAGGGCCAGGTAGCCGTACTTGTCGAGCGTTGGCTCGAGGTCGTGCAGGACGCCTGGTAGCTGCGCTGGCGCAGCGGCGGCCACTGACAACAGGTCGAGCACGATGAGAAACCTACCCTTGCAGTTTGGGATGATCGTGGCATGACGGCGGTCAAGCTCACCTCCCTCTCCCACGGCGCCGGCTGCGCGTGCAAGGTCCCGGCGGCGCTGCTCGCACCGCTTGTCCAGGCGCTGCCGCAGCCGACCGACCCCGATTTGCTCGTCGGCGCTGCGACCAGCGACGACGCCGCTGTTTACCGCCTGCGCGATGACCTCGCGCTCGTCCATACCGCCGACTTCTTCACGCCGATCGTCGACGACCCCTACGACTTCGGGCGGATTGCGGCCACCAACGCGCTGTCGGACGTGTACGCGATGGGCGGGCGGCCGGTCAGCGCGCTGAACCTGGTGGCGTGGTCGGTCGCGGAGCTGGGCTCGGAGATGCTCGCGGAGGTCCTGCGCGGCGGCCACGACGTGGTCACCGCGGCGGGCGCCTCGATCGTCGGCGGGCATACGATCGACGACCCCGAGCCGAAGTACGGCCTCGCGGTCACGGGCGTGATCGATCCGGCCGACGTGATCACGAACGCGAGCGGTCGGGCCGGCGACACGCTTGTGCTGACCAAGCCGCTCGGCGCCGGCGCGGTGACCACCGCGCTGAAGAAGGGTCTGGCGGACGGGGACGTGCTGGCGCGGGCGGTCGAGGTGATGACCGAATTGAACGCCGCGGCGGCCGTGGCGGCCAAAGCGGCCGGCGCGCACGGCATGACCGACGTGACCGGGTTCGGGCTGCTCGGCCACCTGCACGAGCTGGCGCTGGCCAGCGGCGTGGCCGCGGAGATCGAGGCGACCGCGGTGCCCGCGATCGAGGGTGTGGTCGAGCTGCTCGCCGACGACCGCACGGTTGCCGGCGGCAGCCGCAATAACCGGCGCTACGCGGAGGAATTTGCGTCGTTCGCGGCCGGCGTGGAGGAGGTGCGCCGGCGCCTGGTGACCGACGCGATGACCTCCGGCGGGCTGCTCGTCGCGCTCGACCCGGCGCGCGCCGGCGAGGTGCCGGGGGCGGTGATCGGCCGGCTGCTCGAGGGCGAGCCGGGCACGATCAGCGTGGTGTGATTTGAATGGGTCGCCTTCGGCGGCGTCCGGCGGATGAGGCGCGGCAGGCTCCGTCTGCGAGGCATGGATGCCAAGCGGAGCCGTCGCCGCGACCGCCGTTCTGCCGGGCGTCCATGCCCGGCGGCTTGATCGCGGCCACGGACAGGACGGGCTACCCGGCCCCACGGACGCCGAGCGAAGCGAGGCCCCAAAAGAACGCTAGTTCCCGGCACGCGATGCCTCGCCCGCGGGCCAATCCGGATTCACTCGCCCGTGGGTCGAGCTCTTCCGCACGCGGGTTGCTGGCCCGGGGGGAGTGTGGATTCATTCGCCCTGCTCGGCGGCGCGCTCGAGATCCTCGCGCGACACGACGCCGAGCAGCCGCCCCTCGGGCGTGGTCACGATCGCCCAGCGCAGATTCCGGTCGGCCAGGCGCTGGGCCACGGCGCGAGCCGCGCGGTGGGGGCGCACGGTCGAGGGAGCGAGCTCCATGATCTCGCCGACGGGGGTATCCGCCGGCGCCGACCGCAGCGCGCTGGCTCGGACCCGGCCGAGCAGCTGGTCGTCGCGGCCCGTGACCAGCGCGAACGGGTAGGTGGAACGTTCGACTAGTCCGAGGACGTCGGCCACGTGGTCGTCCGCGCCGCTGCGAACGACATCGTCGCGCATGAGGCGGCCGGCGGTGGGCGGCGTGGCCCGCTCTCCCTCGACGGGCAGGTTGTGGGCCAGCCAGTCGACCTTGCCGAACACGTAGTCGTGGACGTCACCGAACCCGAGCGCTTCGAGCCGGCACGCGGCCCGTGAGCTCAGGTCTCAGAGCGGGTCCCAGCAGTAGACGACGATCGGCCGGGTGCGATCGAGCACCGACACGCCGTGTTCGTCGAGCGTAGCCAGTGGCAGGTTGATCGCGCCGGGGATATGCGCCTTGGCGTAGTCCTCGGCCGGGAGCACCTCGACCAGCTGCGCGCCGGCGGCGAGCATTTCACGGAGGCGTTCCAGCCCGAGGTCGGAGGCCATGGTGCTGGATGCCTACCCGCCCAGGGCCTCGACGAGCACGTTTCGCGTCGCCTCGAGAGCCTGCGGGATGACGTCGGTGTCGGCCAGCACCGGCATGAAGTTGGTGTCGCCGTTCCAGCGCGGCACGACGTGCAGGTGCAGGTGATCGGTGATCCCGGCCCCGGCCACCTTGCCCTCGTTCCACCCGACGTTGAACCCGTCGGGGGTCATGCCCTTGCGGATGGCGAGGATCGCGCGCCGGGCCAGGCGCATCGTGTCGAGCATCTCGTCCTCGGTCAGCTCCTCGAGCGCGTCCACGTGCCGGACCGGCGCCACCATCACGTGGCCCGGCGCGTATGGGTAGGCGTTGAGGATCGTCAGGCAGTGCTCGGTGCGATCGATCGGCTGGTGCGCCGGGTCGGTGTTGGTGGAGGACGCGGCGGCGCAGAAGATGCACTCGCCGTCCTTGGGGCCCGTGACGTACTCGATGCGCCACGGCGCCCACAGTGGCCGGTCGGTCATGAGCGTGCGACTCTACCGTTCGTGTTCCACGTCGAGCTGCGCCAGTTCCCGCACCAGACGCGGGCGTTCAATCTGACGCGCGAGGAGCTCGACGCCCGCATCCTACGTCCATGGGTGTCAGGCGCCGCGATCGAGCTCGATGACCAGCGCTGGGCGCCCGACCGGGCTCGGTTGACGATCTACGAGGGGCCGGCGCTGGCCGGCGACCAGCTCGGGCTCGGTCGAGGCTGGGCGAACGCCACGCGCGAGGGCCAGGACGTGACTGCGCGGCTGCTCGCGGAGGCGGCGCACCCGCCTCCGGTGGCGGAGCTCAAACGCGAGCTGGTGGCGCGCCTCGCGGGCGGTCCTGTGCCGCTGACGGGGGTCGTCGACCTCGCCGGCGAGAGCTATCCGCAGGCGCGGGTGAGCGAGCGCCTGGCGCTGTGCGAGCAGGCGGTGTGGGAGCTGCTGCACGAAGGCGCCGTCGAGCTCGCACGCGACGGTGCGCCGGTGGCGCGCGAGCAGTGGCAGGTCACCCTGCTCGAGTGGCGCTCGTGGGCCGGCGACGACCTCGCCGTGGCGCGCGGTCATTTGAAGGTCGGCGGCGCCTGACGGCGGCGCCTTGGGGAAGGTCGGCGGCGCCTGACGGCGGCGCCTTAGGCGACCAGGTCGTCGATGAGCTGTTCGCGCTCGGCCTCGGACGCGAACAGGTAGCGGTGGATGCGCAGCAGCCCTTCGACGTCGTGCACGTCGTCGTCGAGCTGGGGGACCCGCAGCAGCCGGCGCTCGTCGAGCTGGCTGGACAGCCGGGTCAGGTTGTGGTCATCGCGACGGGCCAGCACGTGGTAGTCGCGGAAGTTCTCGGTGACGCGGACGGCGAGCTCGGGCGGCAGCACCCGGGCCAGCGCGCGCCTCACCTCGCGCGGCGCGCGGTTGCCCAGGAGGTCGTGGTGGACGCGGTTGACGACCACGCCGCCGAAGGGCAGTCCGTCGGCGTGGAGGCGCTCCGCGAACCAGATCGCCTCGTCGATCGGCTCGCGGGCGGCCGAGGTGACGAGCAGGAACGACGTGGTCGGCGCCCGCAGCAGCGCCTCGACCTGAGCCGCCCGCTGACTGAAGTCCTTGGTCATGTCGCCGAGCAGCTGGAAGAACACCGTCAGGTCGCTGATCAGGTCGATGCCGGTGATCCGGCGAAGGCCGCTCAGCAGCGGCAGCGCGCCGCGGCCCAGCACGCGCATCCCGACGCCGGTGGGGCGCATGAATGCCTTGAGCGCGCGGCCCTCGAGGAACGCGTTGAGACGCCCGGGGGCGTCAAGGAACTCGAGCGCGTTGCGCGACGGCGGCGTGTCGAGGACGAGCAGGTCGAAGTGACCCTCCTGGTCGAGCTCGTGGAGCTTGGCGATCGCGGTGAGCTCCTGCGAGCCGGACACCGCCGTGGACAGCTCGCGATAGACCCGGTTGGCCTTGATCTCCTCCGCCCGTCCTGGGTCCGGCGCGATCCGCTCGATGAGCTCGTCGAACGTACGCTTGGGGTCGAGCATCATCGCCCACAGCTCGCCCTTAACCTCGAGGTCGCCGGTGGCGAGCCGGGCCGGCTCGACGCGGCGCGGCTCGTTCTCGAGGGCCTCCAGGCCGAGCGCGTTGGCCAGCCGGTTGGCGGGATCGATCGTCACCACCGCCACCTTGGCGCCGGCGGCCGCCATTCCGAGCGCGATCGCGGCGGAGGTGGTGGTCTTGCCCACACCGCCCGAGCCCGCGCATACGCACACGCGCTTGGCCTCGAGCATCTCGAGCACGTTCACGACACGCCCTCGGTGACGTTCAGCGCCGCCGCGAGCACGTCGGACAGAGTCTCCAGCTCGTGCAGGCCGACGTGGTCGGCGAAGATGTAGGGGAGCTCCACGAGCCGAGCGTCCACGTGGTCCCGGAGGCGATCTCGCTGCTCGCGCTGGGTGGCGGCCCGGGCGTGCTCGGACAGCGCGGCGCGGAGGGCCGTGCGCGCCAGCGCCGACCGCGTCCGGGTCAGCGCCGCGTTCAGCTCGTCGATCTCGTCGCTTTCGAACCGGGAGGGATAGAGCGCGTTCACCACCAACAGGTCGAGGAGCAGCTTGTCGCGGGCCAGCTCCTCGGCGAGCACCACCGTCTCGTTGACCGGCATCTCCTCGGGCGTGGCCACCGCGATCACGCCGGTGAACTCGTGATCGGCGATCGTGTCGGCGATCGTCTGGCCCTGGTGGGCGATCGGCCCGACGCGGGCGATGTCAGCGAACGTGCGCGGCGTGCGCAGCAGGCCGACGCCGTGCCCGGTCGCCGGCGCGTCGACGATCACCAGGTCATACGGCGCGCCGCCGCGGGTGCGGCGATTGAGCTGGGCCAGCTCCCACACCTTGCCGATACTGAGCAGCTCGCGCATCCCGGGCGTGGCCATCGCGAAGGCCTGGAACAGACGACTCGAACCCAGCGCCTGGCCGATCGTTCCGGCCTTGAGGCGAAGGTACTCCTCCATCGCCTGTTGCGGGTCGATCGAGATGGTGAACAGGCCGGGGGCGATCTGCAGCTCGCGGAACTGCTCGCCCCCGTCGTCGAAGAACAGCCCTTGAACGCGCTCCTGGCTGGCCAGCTCGGCCACGATCGTACGCAGTCCGCGGCGAGCCGCCACGAGGCCGAGCGCGATCGCGACGGTAGACTTGCCAACGCCGCCCTTTCCAGTCACGAACACCAGGCGCTTGTCGAGGAGCGCGGGCACCGCACCGAAAATAGCGGCATAAGGTTTCAGAGGATTCCGCTGTACGGCTGCGAATAAGGCGGTCGATATGAGCAAGGTGATCGCGTTCGCCAATCAGAAGGGTGGGGTGGCCAAGACGACGACCACACTCAACCTCGCGGTGGCGTTCGCCGAGTCCGGTCATCGCGTGCTGTGCGTGGACATGGACCCGCAGGGCAACCTGACGATGTCGCAGGGGATCGACCCCGACACGCTCGAGAAGTCGATGTACGACGTGCTCGTGCACCACGTATCGATCCGCGAGGTGATCCGCAAGCGCGAGATCGACGTGGCCTGCTCCTCGATCGACCTGGCCGGCGCCGAGATCGCGATGTCGACGATGATCGGCCGGGAGCGCAACCTGCAGAAGGCGCTCAAGGCCGTCGAAGAGGACTACGACTACCTGTTCATCGACACGCCGCCCAGCCTGGGACTGTTGACAATCAACGCCTTGACCGCCGCGCGGAAGGTAATCGTCCCCGTCCAATGCGAATATCTGTCGATGCGCGGCCTGATTCAGCTGCAGAACACGCTCGCGATGATCCGGGAGAACCTCAACCCGGACGTCGAGATCGAGGGCATCCTGCCGACGCTCGTCGACACCCGGACGTTGCATGCCAAGGAGGCGATCGAGCTGCTGGAGGAGAACTTCGGCGACCGCGTGTTCGCCTCCCGCATCCGAAAGACGATCCGCTTCGCCGAGGCGCCCGTGAAAGGCATGTCGGTGCTGAAGTACGATCCGGACGGTCTGGCCGCACACGCCTATCGGCAGCTCGCGAAGGAGGTCCTTTCCAATGCCAACCGGTAAGCGCGCGAGTATGCGCGAGGGACCGCTGACGGCCCTGTTCCGCAAGACCGCTCAGGACGTCGACGAATCCCAGGAGCCGGCGCGCGCTCCCGACCCGCCCGAGGAACGGTCCTCCCCGCCGGCGGAATCCCAGGCGCCGGCGCTTGCGGAGCCGCTCGCCACGCCCGGGCCGCCCGTGGAGCCGACGGTCCCCCGCCATGCGACCCCGCCCGAGCCGGAGGTCGAAGAGCCGCGCATCCCGCTGCCCCACGAGCGCCTGCGCCACGCCTTCTCGGCCGACATCCCCGAGAACGTGCTCGAGCGGCCCGCCGCCGAGGACCGGCCGGCGCCCCAGGCGCCCCAGCAGGACGTGTACGCACACGCGCTGGGAGCCGGCGAGGCCGCGGTGCCGGAGCGCTCGCTCGGCCCCGTGCTGCGGGTCGTCGGCGTCGGCGGCGCCGGCGTCAACGCGATCAACCGGATGGTCGAGGCCGAGATCGAGGGCGTCGAGTTCCTGGCCATCAACACCGACCTTCAGTCACTCCAGCAGTCGGCCGCCCACGAGACGCTCCACATCGGCGATTCGATCACCCACGGCCTCGGGTCGGGCTCCAATCCCGAACTGGGCCGCGCCGCCGCGCGCGAGGAGTACGACCGGATCAAGGCGATGCTGCGCGGCTCGGACTTGGTGTTCATCGCCGCCGGCGCGGGCGGCGGCACGGGCACCGGCGCGGCGCCGATCGTGGCCCAGATCGCGCGGGAGCTCGGGGCCCTGACCGTCGGCATCATCACCCGTCCGTTCCAGTTCGAGGGCACGCGGCGGCGCGATCAGGCCGAAGCCGGGATCGCGGAGCTCGCGGACGAGGTCGACACGCTGATCGTCGTGCCCAACAACCGCCTGCTGTCGGTGCTCGAGCGCAACGTGTCGATGGTCGACGCCTTCCGGGTGGCCGACGACGTCCTGCGTCAGGGCGTTCAGGGGATCTCGGACCTGGTCACGCTGCCCGGACTGATCAACCTCGACTTCGCCGACGTGCGGACGATCATGTCCGCCGCCGGCGCGGCGCTGCTGGGGATCGGCATGGGTGCCGGCGAGCGACGCGCGATTGAGGCGGCCGAGCGCGCCGTGGCCTCGCCGCTGCTCGAGACCAGTATGGAGGGCGCTCACTCGATCCTCCTGTCGATCACGGGCGGCCCCGACCTGTCCCTGTGGGAGGTCAACGAGGCCGCCAAGGCCGTCGCCGAGGCCGCCCATCCCGACGCCAACATCATCTTCGGCGCGATGGTCGACGAGAAGCTGAGCGACCAGGTCTGGGTCACGGTGATCGCGACCGGATACGACGATGGCCGCCCGCGCCGGCGGGAGCTCGTGCGCGACTGGGCCGGCGAGGACCGTCCGGCGCTGCGCGAGCCGGCGGGAGAGCCGCGGGTCAGCCGTGCGCGTCCACGCACGGGCGTCCTGGATCTGGACGTCCCGGAATTCATCCCGCGCCGCTGACGGGCGATAACCTGCGCGTGGCAGCGTCCTCGGTCGCTCGGGTGCGCTGCACACGTCGCTCCCTGCGTTCTCGCCATGCTTGGTTCTAGCCCGCCAGCGGATCCTTTTTCATGGCCGAGCCGCTTGGCGTAGTCGCCGCCGGCCACCCGCTGTCCGCGCAGGCCGGCGCCGACGCCCTGCGCCAGGGCGGAAACGCCGTCGACGCGGCGATCGCGGCGATGGTCACGGCGTTCTCGTGCGAGCCGCTGCTGACCGGCCTCGGCGCCGGCGGGTACATGCTCGTGGTCGAGCCCGCTGGAGCCGGTGGGGGGAGTCGGGGTCCGGTCCTGCTGGACTTCTTCATCGCGGCACCGGGGCGTGGAGCGGATATCACGGCCCGGGCCGAGCTCGTGCCGGTCAGCGTGTCGTTCGGGGACGTGATCCAGGTGTTCAACATCGGGCCTGCGTCGGTGGGCACGTACGGAATGGCGGCCGGCGTGTGGGACGCTTCGACCCGGTTCGGGCGCATCCCCCTCGCCGAGCTGGTCGCGCCGGCCGCGAAGCTGGCCCGCGATGGGGTGGAGCTCAACGTCCCGCAGGCCTACCTGGTCGAGATTCTGGCCGGGATCGTCACCTCGACGCCGGAATGCGCGGCGCTGTTTGCGCCCGATGGGCGGCTGCTCGGGCCCGGCGACATGCTGCGTCAGCCGGAGCTGGCCGACACGCTCGAGCGCCTGGGCGCCGAGGGACCGGCGCCGTTCTACACGGGCGACATCGCCGCGGCGATCGTCGAGTGGCTGGCGGAGCGCGGCGGGATCGTCACCGCGCCGGATCTGGCGGGGTATGCGGCCGTCGACCGGGAGCCGATCCGCGCCGTCTACCGCGGGCGCGAAGTGCGCACCAATCCGCCGCCCTCGGCCGGCGGGATCCTGATCGCGCACGCGTTGGCGCTCCTCGACGCGCGGCACGGTCCCCCTGAGCTGCAGCACGTCGTCGACACGATGGAGCAGACGCAGGCGGTGCGCACGCCGGAGTTCCTCGAGGGGCTCGACGATCCGGAGTTCGTGGACCGCTTCCTGACGCGGCGCTCGCCGCTGGGGTCGACGACCCACGTGTCGGTGCTCGACCGCGAGGGCTGGGCCTGCTCGGTCACATGCTCGAACGGATCGTGCTCGGGCGTGGTCGTGCCCGGGACCGGGATTCACCTGAACAACATGCTCGGCGAACAGGACCTTAACCCGCTCGGTTTCCACCGCCATCCGCCGGGCCGCAGAATGCCGAGCATGATGTCTCCCACGGCGGTGTTGCGGGAGGGCGCACCCGAGTTGGTGCTCGGGAGCGCCGGCTCGAACCGCATCCGCTCGGCGATCCTGCAGACGATCATCAGGGTGGTCGACGACGGCCTCGAGGCGGGCGATGCCGTGCGGGCGCCACGGGTTCATTTCGAAGACGGCGTGGTGTACGCCGAGCCGGGAGTCGACACCGCTCCGCTGGAGCGCACGGGCCGGGCGATCGCGCGCTTTCGGGAGCTCAACCTGTTCTTCGGCGGCGTGCAGGCGGCCGCGCGCGACGAGCAGGGACGATTCTCAGGCGGCGGCGACCCGCGGCGCGGAGGCGCCGCGATCGTTGTATGAGGATCGTCGCGCGGTTGCCGCGCCGAGGGATGATCGCGCAGTGGCCGCGTCGAGGACGAATGGGGCTGCGCGGGGCGTGCGTGCTGATCGCGGCGGTGCTCCTCGCCGGTTGCGGCCTGGACGTCGAG
The DNA here is from genome assembly GCA_035625625.1 of Solirubrobacteraceae bacterium. Lineage (GTDB taxonomy): Bacteria > Actinomycetota > Thermoleophilia > Solirubrobacterales > Solirubrobacteraceae > Palsa-465. The sequence continues at coordinate 8,465 of DASPPG010000159.1, read as the reverse complement.
GCGCCCGATCTATTCCTGGTCACCCGCACCGGGCCCGGGCCGAAGCTCACCATGCTCGTCAACGCCTCCGGCACGATCGCCTGCAACGGGGGCAAGCCCAAACAGCTCCCGGATCCGCTTCTCCTGCAGGCGCGCGATCTGGCGTCGAGCCTGGAAAAGGACGTCAAGCTGCGGTTCTCCCCGAACGCTCACAGCGTGTTCACGTACACGGTGCAAGTGCAGAACGGCACGTTCAAATTTCCTGATACCGCGGCATCGGCGCGCAAGGAACTTGCACAACTTGAGTTATTCGTAGTACAGGCAGCGAACGATCCGTGCGGGATCAGTTCTTGAGGAAGCTCTTAGAGCCTTAGCGCCTGGTTATAAGGATCGCTACCGTCCTCTTCGCCCGTGATCAACGCAGCCGCCACGACAGCGCACATGTCGACCTTCCAGGCGATCGTCCTGGGTGTGCTCCAGGGCATCACGGAGCTCTTCCCGATCTCTAGCCTCGGCCACACGGTCATCTACCCGAACCTGTTCGGGTGGAGCGACATCGTCAGCTGGCAATCGCAGCCCGAGTCGCCGTGGCTGGCGTTCGTGGTCATGCTCCACGTCGGAAGTGCCGTCGGACTCTTGATCTACTTCTGGCGCACGTGGGTCGACATCGTCGTGGCGTTCTTCGCGACGCTGCGCAAGCGACGGGTGGAAACCTCGACCGAGCGCCTGGCCTGGCTGATCATCTTCGCCACGATCCCGGTGGGGATCCTCGGCCTGCTGCTCGAGCACCCGGTGCGGGTCGCCCTCGCCAAGCCGCTGGCGGCTTCGATCTTCCTCGTGATCAACGGCCTGATCCTGCTGGGAGCCGAGCGGTTTCGGAGGCGGTCTGAGGTGCGCGCGCTGGCCGCCCGAGAGGGCATGAAGCGCGACGGCGGTCGCCGGCTCGACACGCTCGAGTACAAGGAGGCGGGCATCATCGGCTTCGTCCAGAGCTTCGCCCTGATCGCGGGGCTGAGCCGCGACGGCCTGTGCATGGCAGCGGGACTGGTGCGCGGACTCGACAACGAGGACGCCGCACGCTTCGGCTTCCTGCTGGCGACGCCGCCGATCCTGGCGGCGGGCCTCTTGAAAATCGGAGACCTGACCGGGCCCCTCGGAGCGGGCATCCGCGGTGACGCGATCATCGCCGCGGTGGCGGCCGCGATCACTGCGGTGTTCACCGCCCACTTCCTCATGCGCTACTTCAAGACGCGCACGCTGACGCCGTTCGGGATCTACTGCATCGTGTTCGGCGCGGCGATGGTCATCTACAACGCGTAGGCGGCGCCGGGGAGGGTCTACTCGGCGGCGCCGAAGCGGACCTTGCCGTTCGAGCGGGCGCGCTCCTGGACGCGGTCGACGAGCTCGAGGCGCTTGATGGCGGCGCGGAACAGACGGGTGACGAGCCGCAGCCGAGCGTTCTCGGAGCGCATATCGAGCAGGCCCTGCTTGGCGTCGAGGCCGAAGTCGACCGTGGCGGCCATGGCGTAGGCGCTCATCCCCGCGAGCTCGTCGGTCTCGGGCTCCCGATCGGTGGCGCGCTTGACCAGCTCGGCGTAGGCCTCGTGGGCGGCCTTGGCGAGGTCGGGGTCCGAGCTGTCCTCGCGGTCCTCGACGAACTCGATCACGCCGGCCGGATAGGGGAGGTGTCCCTGGCGCTCGAGTACGCGAAACGGCCGGGTTCCGCGCACGAGCAGGTTCATCCGGCCGTCGTCCATCTGCTCGAGCACGCGGTCGATCGCGCAGGCGCAGCCAACCTCGCGCAGGCCGTCGTCGGACAGCCACAGGATGCCGAACTCGCGCTCCCCCTCGAGGCACTCGTTGATCATCGTCTTGTAGCGCTCCTCGAAGATGTGCAGAGGGACGAGCTCTCCAGGGAGGGCCACGATCCCCAGCGGGAAGAGCGGAAAGTCGCGCCACGGACCTTCGGGCATGCGGTCAACCAGTCTACGCGCCGGTCCCCCCGGTGGCGCTAACGCCGGCGCGCCGAGAGGAGCAGGTTGTAGAAGATGGCCGGGGGCAGCCGGGGCTCTAGCAGCTGCTCGTCGACGCGCTGGAGCAGCAGATAGCCACGAAACGCGTACTGGCGCCACAGCATCGGCACGTCGGCCGGGTCGGCGGTCGCCTCGAGCCCCCGGTTGAACCATCCGAACCAGTTGGCCAGGAGCTCCTCGCCGCGGACGTGGACGTCCGCGAAGCCGGCGGCACGGGCGTGGCGGGTGAGGTCGTCGGGAGCGAAGGCATGGATGTCGACCACGCGCTCGAGCTCGTGGTCCTCGCCGTCCACCGAGCCCGAGTCGGCCGGCGAGGGCGGTGCCGGCGCGGCACGGAGCGCCAGACGCCAGACGGGGGCGAGGGCGACCGCCCCGCGCTTGGGAATCGCCGCGAGCCGGTCGCCGAAGCGCGAGGGCTCCCCGGCGAACACGATCCACCCCCCGGGCTTGAGCACGCGGTGGAACTCGGTGAAGGCGCGCCCGAGGTCAGGCAGGTGGTGGAGCACGGCATGGCCGAGCACGAGGTCGAAGCTGCCGTCGGCGAAGGGCAGCGACTCGGCGTCGGCCCGGGCGGTCTTCACGGTCAGGCCGAGCCGCAGCGCGTTGGCATTCAGCGCTCTGACCATCCCGGGGGAGATGTCGGTGCAGGTGGCGTCGCGCACGATGCCGGCGCGTAGCAGGTTGAGGCTGAAGTAGCCGGTGCCCGCGCCGACCTCGAGGGAGCGGTCGAAGCCCCGCGCCAGTGCAGGGCCGAGCACCTTGCGGAGCTTGCCGGTGACCTGAGCCTGGCCGACCTCGCCGAAGTCGATCCCCCACTTGGAGTCGTAGCTGGCGGCGGCCGCGTCGTGATAGCGGGTGTTCACATCGCGGATTTCGTCCGCAGTCCGCAGCACCTCCATGGCGGCGCGCACATTACCCTGATCTGCCTTCCTTTGGCCGCATACGTCCAGCAGAACCAACCTCCTGGGGTGCCGCCGCTCGAGCTGACCGGCGAGCGGACGCTGCCCGACGTGCCGGCCGAGAATTACTGGTACCGCCGGCACCTGGCGGTGTACGAGTGGATCGCGGACCGCGTCCCGGGCGCGGTGGTGCTCGACATGGCCTGCGGGGAGGGATACGGCTCGGCCGTGCTCGCGCGCTCGGCCGCCACGGTCGTGGGGGTCGACGGGAATCCGGAGACGCTCGAGCATGCCCGCCTGAAGTACACGCGGCCGGGGCTCTCGTTCGCGTGGGGGGCGGTCGAAACGTTCGGTGAGCCCGGCTCGTACGACGCCGTGGTGTTCCTCCAGACGATCGAGCATGTCGTGGACCCGCTCGCGGTGCTGTCGCACTTCGCGCGGATCCTGCGGCCCGGTGGCGTGGCGTACGTGTCGACGCCGAACGTGCTGACGCTCGCCCCTCCGGGCGCGGCGAAGTCCGACAACCCGTGGCACCTGCGCGAGTACCGGGTGGAGGAGTTCAGCGAGCTCTGCCACGGCGCGTTCCCCCGCGTCGAGATGCTCGGGCTGTTCCACGCGCGCAAGCTGTGGCTGCACGAACGGGCGCTGCGGCTGGGATGGGACCGGGTGCACAGACGGCTAGGGATCACGAAGGCCTTCTATGACCGGTTTACGCCGGCCATCTCCAGCCGGGACTTCGCTTTGCGGCCCGACGGGCTCGACCGGGCACTTGACTTCCTGGCCGTCTGCCGGCTGAGCTGAAACGGCGCGTTGGCCCGGCTCGGAGCGTACGCTCCGGCGCTCAAACCGAATACTGGTCATTTGACATCCGGAAGGCAGGGTCCGCAATGTCATATCCGAGGCTCCGCGCGCTCGTCGGGAGCGCTCTCGCGATCGCCGCAGTTATCCTCGCGCTCGGCGCGCCGGCCGCCAGCGTGGGCGCGGCCGGTCCTTCGCAGGTGATGCAGATCGGGATCGGCGTCAAGGATCCCGATGCGGCGGCTGAGGCGGCGCTCGAGCGCGCACGGCAGAACCCGAGCAGCCCCGAGTTCCAGCGCTTCCTCACCCCGACCCAGTTCGACGCGCGCGGTCGGGGTCCCGCAGGCGAAGTTCTCGCGGGTGCTGGCATCGCTTCAGCACCGGCGCACCTCGACATCCTCGAGCTCGTCGGCCTCAACACGCTCGAGCATCCGACCACCCCGCTGCTCGGCGCCGGCCGCGGCGCATCGCCAAGTGGGTGGATGACCCGAGCGGGCCCGGGCAGGCCAACGCCTCATGGGGTGAGTGCGAGACCACGCCGGCCAACGCCACGCTCGAGAACACGATCCCGACGCAGTTCAACAACAACGAGGATTGGAACGCCGATTACGGGACCGGCGCGCCCGGCGCGCTCGAGCCGGTCGCCGAGCAGACGCTCGAGCAGGGCGGGCTCGAGGGCCGCACCCTGTCTGCCGCCACCGGAGATACCGGCTCCTCGTGTCCGGTGCTCGTCGTGGGCCCGGACCTTGGAGCCGGTAACGGGCTGCTCAACAAGGGCGTGGCGATCAGGTCGTTCCAGACGGGCGACTCGACGTGAACCGCCCGTGCCTGTCGGACCTGAACGGCAACCCGAACACGGCCGGCGCGATATGTCGCGGCATCCCCGACGTCTCCGACGAGTCGGGCGACATCGGCCACGAGCTCGTACGACATCTACAGCGACGAGCTCGGTGGCGCCTCGAGCGAGGGCGGGACAAGCCTGTCCTCCCCGCTGATGGTCGGCATGTGGACGCGGATCCAGGCCGCCTCGGGGAACGGAACCGGGTTCGCCGATCCGGACACCTATCGGATCGCCGAGAACGCGACCGACTACGCCGACGACTTCAATGACCACGAGGCGGGGGCCAACGGCTTCTATCAGGCGACGCCGGGTTGGGACTACGTCTCAGGCTGGGGCACCCTGGTGCTGACGCCGGTCATGACGAGCTTGGACGGGCGCACTGCCCCGCTTCACTAGGGTCCCCAGCGGAAGGTCTTCGGGGCCTTCCGCATGCGGATCAGGCGCGCCGGGACGCCACCGACGATCGCGTTCGCCGGAACGTCCGCGGTGACCACGGCGTTCGTGCCGATCACCGCGTTGTTGCCCACGGACACGCCCCGCAGCACACACGCGCCGTAGCCCATCCACACGTTGTGGCCGACGTCGACGTTGCGCTTGTAGATGCCCTGCTCGCGGATCGGACGCTCGACCTCGACCATGCCGTGGTCGAAGTCGATCATCATCACCCGGTCGGCGATGATGCACTCGCGCCCGATCGCCACGTGCTGATAGGCGGAGATCGTGCACTCCTGGCCCATCACCGACTTCGCGCCGAGCGAGAACTCGCCTTCGTGGACGCGGATCTTGCAGCGGTGGCCGATCCAGGACCAGCGACCGAGCTTCACGCACGCGCCCCGCCCGATCTCGAACTTCACCCCCGGGCACACGAAGCACAGCCCGTCGGTCTGCAGGCGCCCGCGCCAGCGGAGCTTGAGCCAGGCCCAGCGTGCGATCAGCCTCGCGTAGCCGGGGCGGAGCATGTTGTGGGCGCGAGCGAAGCGCAGGAAGGTCAGCGGGCCGCCGTGGAGCGGTGGCGGGCCGGCGCGCACGATCGGCGGCGGGGCGGCCGGCGCGACGCGCTCGAGCTGCTCGGTGCTCACTGACTGCACGGTCCGTGATCCTACGAACTCGACGGTCTGCGTGGCGTGCCTGGCATGATCCCGCCGGGATGCCCGGCGCCGACGAACCGCTCGCACAACGGCTTCTCGCCGGCGACCGTAGGGCGCTGGCGCGCGGCATATCGCTGGTCGAGAACGACGATCCGGACGGCTGGGCGCTCGTCAAGGAGGTCTATCCGCGCACCGGGCGCGCCGTCGTGCTCGGCTTCACTGGACCGCCCGGGGCGGGCAAGTCGACCCTGCTGGGCGCGCTGACCAAGTACGAACGGGCCCAGGACCGGACGGTCGGCGTGCTGTCGATCGACCCCAGCTCGCCGTTTACCCAGGGGGCGCTGCTCGGGGACCGCATCCGGCTTTCCGACCACTTCCTCGATCCGGGTGTCTACATCCGCTCGATGGCCAATCGTGGCGCGCTCGGCGGGTTGAGCGAGGCGGCCCTCCAGGCGGCCCTGCTGATGGACGCGGCCGGGCGCGATGTGATCCTCCTCGAGACCGTCGGTGTGGGCCAGGCCGAGGTCGACATCATCGATCACGCCGACACGGTCGTGCTCGTCCTGATGCCGGGCTCGGGCGACTCGATCCAGGCGCTCAAGGCCGGGGTGATGGAGATCCCCGACGTGATCGTGGTCAACAAGGCCGACCACCCGTTGACCGACACGATGGTGCGCGAGATCAAGAACGTGCTGGCGCTCGGGCCGCAGAAGGGATGGAAGGTTCCGATCCTCAAGACCGAGGCGATCCGGGGCGAGGGGGTCGAGCAGCTGGCCGGGAAGCTCGAGGCGCATCGCGCCTATGTGCAGGCGGAGGGGACCTTGTCCGAGCGCCGGCGGCGCAACCTGATGAACGAGGTGCTGGCGCTGGCCACGTTCCGCATGCGCCGCGAGCTCGAAGCGTCGGTGCGCGAGGACCCGGAGGTCCAGGAGCTGCTCGACCGGGTGGTGGCGCGCGAGATCGACCCCGCCAGCGCGGCGAGCGCCGTGCTCGAGCGGCGGGCCGAAGAGCTGGCGCGCTGATTACGCGCCCAGGGCGCGCGCGATCACCATCTCCTGCACCTCGTCGGTCCCCTCGCCGATGGTGAGGATCTTCGCGTCGCGGTAGAACCGGCACACCGGGTACTCCTCGATGTAGCCGTAGCCACCGTGGATTTGGACCGCCTCGTCGGTGGCGCGGACCGCCACACGGCCGCTCTTGAGCTTGGCCTGGGCGGCGGTCAGGGTGAAGTTCTGGCCCTTGTCCTTCAGGTAGGCGGATTTGTAGACGAGCAGGCGCGTGGCCTCGATCTCCGTCGACATGTTCGCGAGCTTGCTCTGGATCGCCTGATACTTCGAGATCGGCCGACCGAACGCGCGGCGCTCTTTCGCGTAGGCGAGCGCCTGGTCGAGCGCGCCCTGGGCGAGGCCGACGCCCATGGCGGCGACGCCGATGCGGCCGATGTCGAGTACGTGGAGGAACTGGCGAAAGCCCGCCCCGCGCTGGCCGAGCAGGTTCTCCTCGGGGACGCGGCAGTCCTCGAACGTCAGCGGCCGGGTGTCCGAGGCATTCCAGCCCATCTTGCGGTACGGCTCCCCGGGCTCGTAGCCGGGGGTGCCGTTGGGGACGATCAGGTTGGAGATCTCGCGCTCACCCGGCGTGCGCTCGCCCCCGCGGCCGTCCGCGCCGCGCCCGGTGCCCGTGACCGCGGTGATCACCACCACACCGGAAATGTCGGTGCCGGCGTTCGTGATGAACTGCTTGGCACCGTTGATGACCCATTCGCCGTCTTCGAACGCGGCGCGGGTGCGGGTGTTGCCGGCGTCCGAGCCGGCCTCGGGCTCGGTCAGCCCGAACGCGCCCAGGCGCTCGCCGCTGCACAGCCGCGGCAGCCATTCTCGCTTCTGGGCCTCGGACCCGAACAGGTAGATCGGCTGAGTCCCGAGCGAGGTGTGGGCGCAGAGCGTGATCGCCACCGAGGAGTCCACGCGGGCTAGCTCCTCGACCGCCAGGGCATAGGCGACCGAGTCGCTGCCGGCGCCTCCATATTCCTCGGGGAACGGGATCCCCATCAGATCGAGCTCGGCGAGGCGGCGGACGATCTCGTAAGGGAAGGAGTGGGTGCGGTCAAGCTCCTCGGCGACCGGCGCGATCTCCTGCTCGGCGAAGTCGCGGACCGTACGCTGCAACAGGCGATGCTGGTCGGGTAGATCGAACTCCATGCCCGGATTCTCACAGCCAGGCGACGCAGGCGTGCCCGAGGTGCGGCTCGGCGCGCTGGCTGACGGCGGCCTGGCGCCGGCGATCATGGCGATCGTCGAGCGCGGCGTGGCGCGGCGACCCGACCAGGCCCGGGCGCTGGAGATCGAGGTCGAGCTGCTGATGGAGGAGGGTTATCCACCGGTGCGAATCGTTTTCAGTGAGGAAGTCGTCCTGGTCGAGGACGGGCCCGCGCAGGCGCCGGCGCTGCGGATCAGCGGCGCGCTGTCGGATCTGGTGGCGCTGCTGGTGGCGCCGCTCCTGGCCGGAGTGCCCAGCCCGGTTGACGCCCGCGGCCGCGCCGCGCTCGGGATGTTCGCCTCGCGCCGGGTGCGGATCGAGGGCGGCTTCGGACTCATGCGGGGCTTTTTGGGCGTGGTCAGGCTGTAGCGGTGGCGATCGCCGGCGCCGGACATGCACGACGCGTCAATCGGTGAGGAAAGCCGAGGCCTTGGCACATGACGCATGACATGCGTGCACGATGCGCCAACGCCGCCTGCCTGTGCATCAAATGGCGCAATATGCACGTTTCGTACGCTAACAATTTGCGTACAGACCGCGGGCCGGGGGCTGCGGGCTGGGGACTGGG
>DASPPG010000158.1:0-7679 GCA_035625625.1 Solirubrobacteraceae bacterium | reverse complement strand
GACCACGATCTGGGAGCGCGTTGCGGCTATTCCGTAGGCCGAGCCTTCGGAGAAGCGCATGTAGCGTTCGAAGGTGATCGGTGACGCGCTCGTCTCGAAGGCGATCGCATCGGCGAATCCCGGAATCGCGCGCTCGGCGGCACGCACCAGTCGGTCACGCCACTCCCGTTTGCGTTCGTAGTAGCGCTCACCGCGCTCAAGGTTCGGTCCGACGCCCCAGTACTCGTGCGAGCCAGGAGCCAGCGTGAAGACCTGCAGGTTCGTCTGCCCGTTGCGGCACAGCCGTGGGTTGGTTGGGTCCTTCAAGCTCGTCGGGGTGACGAAGGCGCACGTCTGCGCCGGCGTCCGACCCGCCTCCATGCTGGCGTAGAAGGCATCGACGTCGTCGCCGTCGAACACAAACCAGTTGTGATTGGGCACGCCTTCCGCCCGCAGATCCCGATCGAGAACCACGTACACGACGAACTTGGAAAGCGGCATCCTGAAGCGCCGCACGCGCCAGCGCACCCGGGCTGGGACTACCGCGGGGTCAAGCAGTTCGCCGAACGTTCGCTTGATGTCCATCGCCGAGACCACGACCGGAGCGTGCAACTCCTCGAAGGGTGGCCCGGTGCCGCCAGGACCTGGCCTGAGTTGAACGCCGCCTACGGCGCGGCCGCTGGTCAGAATCCGGGAGACATCGGTGTCGAGCAGGATCTCACCGCCGTGGCGACCGATGACGTCAACTAGCGCTTGTGAGACCGCGCTGGCGCCACCCTCCGGATACCAGGCGCCACCGTGCACGTAGTGCATCGTCGCCGCGGCATGTACGGCCAGCGGCACGCGCGACGGTGCCACACCGTAGACGCCATTCGGCCACGACAGCACCGCCTTCAGCCGCGGCGAGCATCGTAGCCTCTCGAGCTCGCGGCGCAACGTAGTCACCATCGCGGGAATCGCACCGCGCGACTCCCAGCCATAGCGCAGAGCATCGCTGACGCGATCGACGCCGCGCATCGGAAATGAGATGTCGCCGACCATCCCGGCCGCCTCGATCCGCCGCAGATAACGGTCGATCGCCGCCGCCTCACCGGGGAATGCCTCCTTCAACCGTGCGCGGTACGCCTCCAGCCCCTTCGGCACCGCGAACGTCATGTTGTCGAACAGCAGCACATTGAAACCATCGGGATCCTGCTCGCGAAACCGGAGATCGATACCCAGTGGCTCAAGCAGCGCCTGCAGACCGGGCCGCCTCTCTCTAAAGCCGCCGAGGTAGTGGAGCCCAATGTCGAACTCGTACCCGTGGTCGGCGAACACAGCCGTCTGGCCGCCAGCCACCGGCTGGCGATCAACCACGACCACCTGTCGACCAAGCGCCGCCAAATATGCCGCCGCTGTGAGACCACCCGCACCCGCTCCAATAACAACCACGTCCGCATGCCCGCGCGTATCGGCCATCAGCACTCCTTCCCGAGCTCGCGAACATCACCAAACCACCCCTCGGCGGAGGAATCATCCGGCCGGACTACCCACAAGCAACCGAAATCGTCCGCACCACGAAGCCCAAAGCCTCACGGCATAGGTCACCGCAACCCTGGCTTCCCCCCGAGGAGTCTTGAAGACACCGCTCGGGCTTGACGTCGCCCGCCGTGCTCCACTGGTGCTTCGCCATGGCGATGCGATCGCGAGCACTGGCTCTGATACGGCGATCGCTCGGCACGAGCTACACGAGCGCTTGGGTGGTAGCGCCCCGGCGCCCGCTTCGTCGGACGACAGCAGAACACATCGCAGACGTTCGCGCTGAGAACTGGCGCACCCAGCTTTCGCGGTACCCCGCACATCCCGGCCCCACCCGCGGCCGTCGCGAGTTGCGCGGGGAGCAGAACGCTCGCCCGTCTCGCCACCACGCGTCCCAGCCCTGGTCGCGTTCGTGGCGAGCAGCGGGTCGCTCGCGTTCCCTCGTGTCGAGTCCTGCGTTCGCGTTGGCACGGATATCGGAGCGCAGCTGCTGTGCCGCGGGGGTACGCGAGTCTTGGGCATGCACGAACGACGTGCTCGCTGCCGTTCCGGAACGGCAGACCAGTTGCTGTGGTGGCTCGGGCTTGTAGTACTCGTATCGCGCTCAGACACCGAACGAATGCGGATCGTTCCAGTCGTCGGTGAGCGACGTGTCGCGCGTCGACGTCCCGTGGCGACCGTTCATCTGTGAACCCCCGGCAGCGCGAGCTCCTCGCGCGAGACCGCAGTGTCGTCATCGTCCCCGCCGGCGCGCCGTCCCCCCTTGCGCCAGTGACCAATGACCTCGCGCGCGCTCGCGTGGCGCCACCCAGCAGCCGCGGAGATCGGGGAGAAGTACACCACGCCGTCCTTGACCTCGGTCACCTCTCCCCACAGCGAGCGGCCCTTGATCCGCGCCTTGATCACATCGCCCACCGCCACACGCTCCAACCGCATCCGCCACTACCCGGGCGCCTTGGCATCTCGAGGGCGCGACGTGCCGCGCACACCCGAGGCCCGCAGAGAGTTGCGGCGTAGCCTGAGGGCATGTCGCGATGACGCCTGCCGACAGCGCTTTGAGCAGAACCGTGCCTCCACTCGCAGGCCACTGGGCATCGGCCCGCCGCACCACGAGCACGTCTCAGGCGGGCTGGGCGGCGGGGAGGGAGGAAGGTCCCTTAGCCGCGCGCGCGAGGCGGCCTGCCGGCAGCGCTTGGAGCAGTAGCGCGCGTCGGGGCGAAGCCCCGCCGGGAGCGGATCGCCGCAGCGCTCGCACGAGCGCGAGGCCTCCCCAGCGCCGGCGGCCGGCGACGTGCCGCGCCGCGCCCGGGCGGCGGATCCCCGCGACGCAGCACCTGTAATGACCGGCACCGGCGTGACCGCTGGGCGGTAGACCTGCCTCGAAGCGAACAGCAACTCCTCGAAGTTCCGGCCCCCGCGCTCTCCCGCGACGAGGACCTGGCGCTTCTGCGCGTCCCACACCAGCAGACCCGTCGTCCGGGGATGGCCGCGGAACAGCGCGTAGCGGCCCCAGACCGGGGCGGCGAGCGCCTCCGGCAGCTCTCCCTCGCCGCTTCCCCAGCGGGCAAGCACGCTCTTTTGTGCGTCCTCCAGCGTCACCGCGGCGATGCTGCCCTGGCTGCCCGCGCCACCCGAGAAGCGCACCAGCGCGGCGGTGGCCTCCCAGCGCTCGAGCTCTTCCCACACGCGATCGTCGGCAAACAGCTCACGGCGCCCCGGCGCCAGCCGCGCGGTGTGCGGCTGCCCGGCCCGCCGGCCGGTGGGCGTCTTGCAGAGCTCTCCCGCCTGCGCCTTGCAGCTCGGGCACGATCGCTGCCGCCAGCCGCGCGCCGCGTGCAGAAACCGAGTGGGCTTGCCGCGGTACCGGGACGTTCGGCAGCGCAGCTCGCTCCGCGCCCCACACGTCGGGCACGGCTCCGCAAGCCACAGCCGCCGGTCGCTCATCCCGCCGCGGCGTCCGGTAGCGCCGGCGAGCTCTGCCCGAGCCGCCGGTCGCCAAGATCGACGTGCTTGCCCGCGTGGCTGCCCGCCTCATACGCGCTGCGGGCGACCGACGGCCGATATCCCGAGGTCTCAAGCTCAGGGTGGCGGCGCTCGATCTCGCGATCGACCGCCGTCTTGACCAGCACCAGCGCCCGGCTGTTCTCGGCCACCTCGGCTGCCTCGGCTCGGCGCGCGTCCAGTCGCTGACCGACTCGGCCGACCGCGCCGAGCAGGAACGAGTTGCGCCATGTGCGCCCGTGCACGCGCCGCTCCCGGCGCGCGGCGGTGGCGGCCGCGGAGATCACCACCAGCTGTGCCTCCAGATAGCGGTACAGCTCGACGATCCCGCCGACCGCGCCCGCGGGCCCGTAGAAGAAGATCTTGCCCTGGCTGCGGCCGTAGGCATCCGGTGCCCACACCACCCGCCCGCCCGCGCTGCGCGCGACCGCCGCGGCGAGCATCCGCCGCCACGGATCAACCTTCCCGTCAACAACGTGCTCATCGACCGCCAGGCGCTCGCCGCCCAAGGCAGCGATTGTCGCCATCTCGATCCCGTAGCGCAGCATCAGCGCCTGCGCCTTCTCCGCCGCGGCGGCCGCCTCGTTCTCGTTGGGCGAGTCGGCCAGCGCCAGCAGCTTGCGGATCCGCTCCTCGACCGCGCTCATCGCCCAGCCTGGAGGTCGCGGTACAGCGGGAAGCTGCGCAGCTGCGCCCCGCACGTCGGGCAGCTCGCGCGCTGCCGCTCGCCATGAGGGCGCTCATGACCGCACACGACGCAGACCGACAGCACCCAGTGCGTTCGGATCAACCCAGCGACGGGCACGGCGTCGCGCGGCGGGGAAGGGGAGGGTTGGTTACGGTGAAGGAACATCGAGGGGTTCCTCCTCGGTGTCGGGCCCCGGCCGGTGACCGCCGGTGCGGGGCCGCTCAGTAGAGACGCGCCGCTCAGAGCCTCGCGCGACATGTCGCGGGGAATCGAAGGCTTTCAGCGACATGTCGCAAGTGTTCCACCGGCGTCGGACGGAACGGCGTCCGGAAACTAACGGTGAGCGGACACTGTGCTCGGTGGCCCACTCAGAACGCGATGGCGCCGCTGGACCCGGATCCGGGCTCAGGGATGAGTTAGGACGTTAAGGACCTTGCCGGAGGGGTCGCGAACAAAGAAGCGGCGGACTCCCCAAGGCACATCGGTCAAAGGGTCGATGATTTCGCACCCCAGGCGCCGAGCGGCGGCGTACGCCGCGTCGACATCATCGACCTCGATCGAGGCGTCTGGCATGACTGACGCGGTCGCGTCCTCCTGCATCACGCTGATCCGCGCGGATGGGTTCCGGGGTGCGGCGAAGGTCACGATCCACCCGGGATCCATGGCCGGCTCGAGACCGAGCACCCCGGCGTAGAACTCGGCGCTGGCCGCGGGATCTTCGGCCCGAAAATCGGGCACCATGCGCCGGACGTTCATAGACAGAGGATGACGGCTGTACCGGCTGTTTGACCAAGCGCACCTTGACCCCGCTCGGGGATCGAAAATTGTTGCGTCCGTGACCGAAGCGCGATCGGACAGGCGCGTCAGTGGTGCCGTCGGGGTCCGGAGTCTCCGGTTGCGGCGATGAGCCGGCCATCGATCGCTTCGACGCTTCCTGGGATCCGCAGGCGTTCGGCTTGTTCGGGATACGCCTGGGCTAGCTTCGCCAGCTCTGAGCGCAGGAAGGCGATGCCCTCGTCGAGTTGGCGCTCACCCGCCTCGGGGCGGCGGTCGACGCCCATCGCGCGGTTGACGCGTGATTGGGCCATCGGCCAGCTGTAGCCCGGGTCGATCGCTCGGCGAAGCTCCGCCCAGCGGCGTGCGAGGCGGTCGAGCGCCTGGCGTTTGGCCTCGATCCGGCGATGGGTGGGGATCGGCGGAGCTGCGGTTGACGGGGCGGGCTGGGTGGACGCCGCGGGACCGGTCGCCACGCGCTCGCGTCGAACGAACTCGAGTACCGAGCGGAGCGCGCGTTCTGGTTGTCCCAGCTCTCGCAGCAGTCTCCGGCCCGCGTCGACCTCCTCGCTGCGGTAGTGGACGCCGGCGATGATCATTCCGCCGGCCTGGATGTCCGCGTCGAGCGCCTCGAAGTCCGCGCGGTGGGCGAGACCGAGCGGCGGCTCGACGTCGAACGCCGCGCCGATCTCGTCGCTGACCTGCTGGCGGAGCTCGACCTCGACCCGCTCTGCGCAATGCTTGAGGGTCGGATCGGCGGGCATGAACACCGTCGCGAGGAGATCGTCGGGGTCCTCGGCGCGGCGCCTCACGATCCGCCCGACCGCCTGGCGGAAGAACAAGTCGGTTCGCTTGACCGTCCCGTACGCCGCGACGAGGAGTCGTGGCACGTCGACGCCTTCGCTGACCATGTTCACGGCCACGAGCCATCTGGGGCTCTCGTCGTCCCCGCGGGCGAACTTGTCGATCCTCGCATGCGCGCCCAACTCGTCGCTGACGACGACGACCGGCTTTTCCCCGGCGATTGTCCTGATCAGTGCGCCGACAGCGCGCGCGTGAGCGCGGTCGTCACAGAGCACCAGCCCGGCCGCGTCGGGAACGACGGTGCGGGCCTTGCGCAGCAGGGCGTCGGCATCGCGGAGCATCTGCGGCAACAGCGGCGTCGCGGGATCGATCGCCGTCCGCAGCCGCCTTGCGTCGTCCTGGGGCTCGAGCTCGTCGGCGAAGGCGGCGATCATCTGCTGCTCGTCGATACGCCACCGGAGTGTCGCGTCGATCAGCCGGAACGCGAGTGGTCGGCAGACTCCGTCAGCCACAGCGTCGCCGTAGCCGTAGACGTAGTCGGGCGCGCAGCGGCGGTCCTCGTCGTATCGGACAAACGGGATCGCGCGCGCGTCCGAGCGAAACGGTGTGCCCGACAGCGCGAGCCGACGGTGCGCGCTCTCGAACGCCGCCCGCAAAGCCGTCCCCCACGTCGCGAGATCGCCGGCGTGATGGATCTCGTCGAGCACCACGAACGTCGGTCGCCTGAGGTGGTGCGCGAATAGGTCCGGAGCGGAGGCGACTTGCTGATAGGTCACGACCACGCCATCGACTTCTGGGTGCCATGCTCCGTCGGCGTTGCGCCAACGCGGGTCCAGATGCAGGCCAACGATGTCGGCGGCGTCGGCCCACTGCGCTCGGAGCGCGACCGTCGGGCAGACGACAATCACCTGCTCAACCCCTGCCGCCCGAGCGGCGTGACAGGCGGCGAGCGTCTTGCCCGCACCCGGCGTCGCGACGAGCAGGAAGTCGGGGCCGGGCGCGGCTGCCTGAAACGAGATGAACTCCGCCTGCCACGGTCGAAGCGCGCCGCCCGCGGCACCCCCACCAGGGCTCACGGCACCCGCCCACCCTTGCGCAGGTTGCATCGCGGGCACAGAGCCCTGCCGTTCGCCGCGGCGGTTTCGCCGCCAGCACGAACGGGCTTCACGTGATCAGCGTGCCAGCCCGGCAGCAGCAGGGCTCCGCACTCCGCGCAGCGCCCCCGAGCCGCAAGGAACAGAGCGACGCGTGACGCAGATCCGAACCGGCGAGGGGCCATCACCCAGAGTGTCGCAAGCAACGGCACCACGAGCGAACTCGCGCCGCGTCACACGGCGATCGCCCCGCACGTCGCGCGACGGCCTCGCCGGCTCTGAGCCTCCCAGCCCAGGCGTCCGGCTGGGAAGGACCAGCGAACGCATCTGGGGAGTTCGGCGGGTGCGCTGTTGCTCACGCTACGCGGGGGTCGGCTCGACGATCCTGGGCGAGTGGTCGACGCGTACGGGTGGCGGCGTGCTCATCAATCAGGCGATGGAACCCCGCTGCCGACCGTGCGTCGGTGGGGAGCGCCCGGTGCGTAACCACGCTATAGCGGTTGCACGTTGACAGCCTTGGGCCCTTTGGCCCCGGGCTCGCTGTCGAACGAGACTTTCGCGCCCTCCGCGAGCGAGCGGTAGCCGTCGCCGATTATCGCGGTGTGATGCACGAAGAGGTCCTTTCCGGGATCGTCCGGCGTGATGAAGCCGAAGCCCTTGTCGTCGCTGAACCACTTCACGGTCCCGGTGGCCATCGCTGTGCTCCTTGATCTTGGATTGCGGACGAGGGGGTAGGCTGAAGAAGCGGCGCTGCGGACGAGTGGGCTGGCGAAGGAACGATCTCGGAGCGCTAGCACGGCTTCGGGGATCCCGGTGGATCC
>DASPPG010000157.1:0-4568 GCA_035625625.1 Solirubrobacteraceae bacterium | reverse complement strand
GCTGGCCGGGCCGGCGGAGCAGTTCGCCGGGCTGGCGGCCTGGACGGCGGACGAGGCGGCGTATCTCGATCACGGGGAGCGGGAGAAGGTGATCGGCCAGGAGGGGCGCGAGCTGCAGGAACTCGCCGCCAGCAGGGACGCCGGCTTCGATCTTCTAGTTCTCGCCGACATGCTGGCGGTCATCGACATCTATCCGGACGCCGAGTTCTCGGCCTACGGCCTGCGGGCCGAGGAGATCCACCAGATGCGAGAGCGGTTCGCCGAATGGCGGACTGACCTGCTCCGGCAGCCAGGACCGACTGGCGCCTAGCTGCACCGCAGCGCGCCGACGCAGCAGAACCAGCGTCGTCCTGCACGACGAAAACCCGATGATCGACCGCTCGTGAGCGGTTCGCGCGCATGTACTCTCGCATCCATGACGCAGCGGGCGGAGATCCGGTTCTTGCACTTCGCCGGTCGTCGTGTCGCTTACGCGGTGACCGGCGACGGGCCGCCGCTCGTCGCGCCGGCGTGGTGGGTCAGTCACCTGGAGCTCGACTGGGAGGATCACGCCTTCCGAGGGCTGTGGGAATCGATTGGGGCGGGCTACACCGCGGTGCGCTATGACCGGGTCGGCGTCGGTATGTCGGACCGCGATCTGCGCGAGGAGGACCTGACGCTCGATAGCGAGGTGGCGCTGCTGGGTGCTGTCCTCGACGAGCTCGCACTGGACAAGGCCGTGTTGGTCAGCGGGTCGGCGGGCGGCTGCGCGGCGGTCGCGTTTGCGGCTCGTTTCCCCGAGCGGGTGGATCGCTTGCTGCTTTATGGCGCGTACGCCGACGGATCCTCGATCACCTCGCCGGAACTGCGCGAGGCGATCATCGCGACCGTGCGCTCGCACTGGGGGCTGGGTTCGCGTGTGCTTGCCGACATGTTCCTGGGCGATGCCGACAGTGCTGCGCAGGAGCGGCTGGCGCGCTATCAGCGCGCGGCGGCGACCGCTGACACCGCGGCGGCGTTGCTGGAACTCTTCTACCGCAACGATGTTCGAGCAGAGCTGGCCCGGGTCCGCGCCCCGACGCTGGTCGTGCACCGCCGTGGCGATCGCGCGATCCCCTACCACCTCGGCCGCGAGCTCGCGGCGGGGATCCCCAAGGCGACGCTGATCCCGCTCACCGGGACCGCCCATTTCCCGTGGGTGGGGGATACGCAGTCGGTGGCGCGCGCGCTGCGTTCGGTTCTGGCGCCCGAAGCCCCGGCCCGTGTTGCCGGAGAGCCCGCGGCGGTGCTGCTCTCTAGCCGAGAGCGCGAGGTGCTGGCGCTGGTGGCGATGGGGCTGAGCGACCCGGAAATTGCCGAGCAGTTGGTCTTGAGCCAGCACACCGTGCACCGCCACGTCGCGAACATCCGCAATAAGCTCGGGCGCGGTTCTCGTACGGCGGCGGTCGCTGAGGCAGCGCGCCTGGGCCTGCTCTGAGGCCGATCACCCGAACGGGCCATCCTGGTGAGATGGCCCAGGCGAGCGATGCGCTGCAAACCTCCGCGTCCGTACCGTCGCCCGCATGGAGGACAACGTCACACCAGGCCTGCCATCGGGCGACTCGGCTTGGGCACGCGCTTTCGCGCTCCTGTATGACCCCTTCATCTGGGTGGGCGAGCGCACCGGGCTGCGCGCCCACAGAAAGGCTCTGCTCAGCCGCGCGCGCGGGTGCACGCTCGAGATCGGCAGCGGCACCGGCCTGAACCTGCCGCTCTACCCCGACGACCTCGACGATCTGGTCCTGGCGGAACCAGACGCCGCAATGCGTTCCCGCCTTGAGAAGAGGTTGAGCCGCAGCGGACGGGGGACTCGGCTGGTTGACGCGCCGGCGGAACGGCTGCCGTTCCCCAGCGGATCCGTCGACACGGTCGTCTCGACCCTGGTGTTGTGCACGGTCGACGCCCCTGACGTTGCCCTTCGGGAGATCGCGAGGGTGTTGCGGCCCGGCGGCCAGCTGCTCTTCCTCGAGCACGTCCGCTCCGAGTCACCGACGCTCGCCCGTTGGCAGGACCGACTGGCCGGGCCGTGGCGTCGCTTTGCACGAGGCTGCCGCTGCAACCGCGCCACCGCGGAGCTGATCGTGACCTGCGGGCTGGAGCTCGAACAGACACGCAAGACGTCGTGGCACGGAATGCCGCCGATCGTGCGGCCGGTCATCGTCGGCCGGGCGACCGTTGATCGTCGCCCGGGCCACGAAACGAAAGGAGAGGTCGTCGAGACCGCCTCACTCGTCGCCCACCAGGCGGAGCCAGCGAATACGAGCGGTGGATTCGTCGATGGCTAGCGTTCGCGTCGGGATCTTCCCTCCTGACCATCAACGCCTCACCGGCGGTCCGGAGCAGCTGCACGAGATGCTCGCTCGGGTCGCCGAGGAGGGCATCGACCACATCTGCGTCGGCGATCATGTCAGCTTCTTCGTGGGGGCGGGCTCGGACGGGCTGATCACTGCGACCTCGACGCTCGCCGCCCAGGCTGAGCTGCCGGTATACGTCGGGCTCTACCTGCTGCCATTGCGCCACCCAGTTCCGGTCGCCCGGCAGCTCGCTACGCTGGCGACGCTCGCTCCTGGCCGGCTCACGCTCGGGGTAGGGATCGGCGGCGAGGATCCCCACGAGATCGAGATCTGCGGCGTTGAGCCGAAGACTCGTGGACGCCGGATGGACGAGTGTCTTCAGATCCTGCGCAGCCTGGGCGAGGGCACGCCGGTGACCTTCGAGGGCGAGTTCTTCTCGCTCCAGGACGCGGTGATCGTGCCCGCGCCGTCGCCGAGGATCCCTCTGATCGTCGGCGGGCGATCAGACGCGGCGGTCAGCCGCGCGGCCAGGCTGGGCGACGGCTGGCTCGGGATCTGGGTCTCCCCGCGCCGGTACGCCGCGGTGCGTGACCAGATCACCCAGCAGGCCACGCAGGTCGGCCGGGACCCGGGCGGGTTCGAGCACGCGCTCAACATATGGTGCGGTTTCGCCGCCATGCGGGAAGCCGCGCGGGATCTGCTGGCCGCCCAGATGCAGGCGTTCTACCGGATGCCATTCGGGCCGTTCGAGCGCTATTCGCCCTACGGCACGCCCGAGCACGTCGCGGAGTTCCTGAGCCCTTACATCGAGGCCGGCTGCTCGGCGTTCAACGTGATCCCCTGCGCCAGCGACACCGACAACGCGATCGCCGCGGTCGGCGAACTGCGAAAGCTGCTCCCAGCGCCGCAAAACCGGGTCACCGCAGCGGGACAAGCCGGGCCGTTGAACGGGCGGTCGTGACATCTCAAGCTGCGCAAGCCGCCGTCACCCTCGCCCAGCCGCGGGCGTCCTGCACCGGCGTGCAACGAGACAGAAGGAGAGGATGGCCATGGGCACGTACCCGAGCATCCAGGAATCGCTGTACCCGGGGCTTACCTGCTTCGGATGCGGCCTCGCCAACCCGCACGGACTCCACCTCCTCAGCTACCACGAAGGCGACCTCATCGTCGCCGAGTTCAGCCCCCGCCCTGAGCATGCCAACGGGTTCGGCTTCCTCAACGCCGGCATCATCGCCGCCGTCCTCGACTGCCACGGCGCGGCCGCCATGATGTCGGAGGTTGCCACACGGGGCTGGAAGGATCCCGCAGGCGGGCCCGCGCTGTTCATCACCGCGTCATTCGACGTGACGTTCCACCGCCCCACCCCCCTCGGCCCCACCGTCCGGCTTACCGCATCACCCCAAAGCGTCGACCCGTCCCAGATCATCGTCAGGTCCGATCTGTCCGTCGACGGCAAGGTCAGGGCAACCATGACGGCGACCTGGGCTCGCTTCCGCCCCCGCTGAGCCGACTCTTCGCGGAAAGACCAGATGGCGTGGAAGGGATGAGACCCAGGTGGTCCCCCGACGGCGCCGAGGTCATCCTCAAGCTCCGCGCTGTCGTCGTCAACGGCGACCTCGACGACTACATGCGGTACTACAAGGAACGCTACCGCGACGAGCACCACCTCGCCCGCTACGACGAGGACACCATCGAGCACCTAAACCTCGCCGCATGACCGAAACACCCCGAAATGAGCCACCTCTCAAAGAGACGCACCCGGGTCTACGGCGGTTCGGGCTGGATGCTGAGTCCGGTCTGGGCGAGGAATCCGTCGATGAGGGCGGGCCGGTACTGGATGCGCTTGAGCCGGTTCTTCACGATGGCGGCCAGCTGGCGCGGCGTGCTGCAGGACCCGAGGTTGCCCAGGCTGTTCTTTGCCGTCGACCAGGCGCCCTCCACCGGATTCAATTCAGGTGCGTAAGCCGGCAGCCGGGCCACGGTCAGCCAGTCATCGTGCGCCTGGGTGAACGTGCTCATCAGGGCGCTTTTGTGGGTGTTCAGGTTGTCCCACACGAGGATCACCGGGGCCTGAAGCTCGTGGTGCGCGGCGGTGATCAGGCCGGCGTAGTCGGCTTCGGACAGGGACCGGCGCTCGCCCTTGCGGCCGGTGTGGATGCGGATCCGGTAGAAGAACCGGCTGCGGGCGCCGGGCCGGTAGCAGGTTATGCCCGCCGCGGACACCCGCCCGGAGCCCTTCCCGGACACCGCCACGAC
>DASPPG010000156.1:0-21182 GCA_035625625.1 Solirubrobacteraceae bacterium | reverse complement strand
TGCTCCCGGAGCGCCCCGATCAGCCCCGCGACCTGCGCCGGCAAGGGCCCTCGCCGAGTCCCGCACTCCACGCAGTAGCGCTGGTCGTGCGCGAGCCGCGCCTGGCACTCCGCGCACCGGTCGGCGGAGGACGACGCGGTCGGAGCGGCGGTCTCGGTGATCATCGGCGGCCGACCAGTCTCGCCGCCCGTACGGTCGAAGTTGTGAACATCTTGAGTCCGGCGCCGGCCTCGGCGGAGACACCGTTTCGACCCGTCTCGGTCACGCCATGTTCACAATTATCCCCCGATGGCGCCGGATACTAGGACGCGGGGGGCGCTGCGGCGCGCCCACAATCAGGAACACAGTGGAGATGGAGACCAAGCGGTGGCGACCAATCCGGAGAACCGCGAGCACGAGGCGAGACCGGACGCGCCGACGCGCGAGCTGACTGCCGTCCCCGCCGCCGCCTCGGGGGATCACTGCAGCAATTGCGGAGCGCCCCTCGCGCACGATCAACGCTACTGCGTGCAGTGCGGCGAGCGGCGCGGCCAATCGACATTTCCGAAGGCCGAGCCGGTCACCGAGGTGCGATCGTCTCGGACCCGCTCGAGGCCCGCTGCACGTCCGCCGCGAATGTCATCCGGCGCCACGCTGGTGGCCGGGGTGGGGGTGCTGCTGCTGGCGATCGGGCTCGGCGTGCTGATCGGGCATCTCGGAAAGAGCCCGGCGACGCCGAAAGCCAGCGCCGGCCCCGAGGTGATCACCGTGCAGGGCGGCGGGGCCTCGACCGCCGCGGCGGCGACGACGGCGTCCACCCCGACGAGCGCCCCCAAGCACGTCAACAGCAACAGCCTCACCAAGAAGGCGCAGACCAAGTTGAAAGCGACCACCGCCTCCAAGACGGTCCAGAAGAAGGTCACTCAGGCCGCCGGCAAGGTCCTCGGGAACTCGAACAACCTGGCGCCGCCCACCGCCACAACGGGAAGCAGCTGTAGCAACGGCCAGGCCGGATGCCAGAACGGAAAGTTCACTGGGAACTTCTTCGGGCCGTGAGAGGAGTCTGAAGATGCGGATACCCGGACGCGGAAAACCTGCGAAGCCTGAGCCAGATGCCGACTCGACCACGGCGGCGAGCGCCACCGCCGCGAGCCAGGCACCCACCAACGCACCAACCGAGAGCCAGGTGATCGATCTCGAGCGACGGCGTGACGTGCTGAAGGCACGAGTGGCCGAGTTGCAATGGGACCTTGGCGGTCTGGTCTACGAGATGGCGATCCGGGACCGGATACGGGTTGACGTGCTGATCAAGCGTGCGGCGCTGCTCCAGGACGCCGACTCAGAGCTCGGCGAGATCGAACGGATCCTGCACCTCGAGCACAGCGCCACGGCCGGCGTGTGCGCTTCGTGCGCAGCGCCGCACAGCACCGGAGCGTCATTCTGCTGGCAGTGCGGGCAGCCGATCCTCCAGCAGGTCACCAGCGACTCGATCTTCTGAGGAGTCCAGACGACCGTTCTTAGCCGAAGCGTCCGGCGACGTAGTCCCGCGTGCGTGGGTCCGACGCGGCGCGGAAGATCGTCTCGGTGTCGCCGTACTCGATCAGCGTGCCCGACCGGTCAGCGCCGGTCGAGTCGAGGCTGAAGAACGCGGCGCGGTCGGCCACGCGCGCGGCCTGTTGCATGTTGTGGGTGACGATCACGATCGTGAACCGGTGCTTGAGGTTGTGCATGAGGGCCTCGATCGCCGCCGTGGACACCGGGTCGAGCGCCGACGCCGGCTCGTCCAGCAGCAGCACGTCCGGCTCGATCGCGATCGACCGGGCGATGCACAGACGCTGCTGCTGACCGCCGGACAGGCCGAGTGCGCTGTCCCGTAGCCGGTCCTTGACCTCGTCCCACAGCGCGGCCTGGCGTAGCGCCTCCTCCACCCGGTCGTCCAGTTGGTGCTTCAGACCGAGGTTCCGGGCGGCCCAGGCGACGTTGTCGTAGATCGACTTCGGAAACGGGTTGGGCTTCTGAAACACCATCCCGATGCGGCGGCGCACCTCGACCCGGTTGGCGCGGCTTCCGTACAGGTCGTGGCCGTGGTACAGGACCTGACCCTCGAGGCGGAACGCAGGAATCGAGTCGTTCATCCGGTTGAGGCTGCGGATGAAGGTCGACTTACCGCACCCAGAAGGACCGATCACGGCGGTTACGAGGTTGCGGTAGATCTTCAGCGTAGTGCCGACCAGAGCGGGGTTGGCCCCGTAGTACACCGCCATGTCGCGGATGTCGAAAACCACGGGGCGGGTTTCGGTCCCGCCGCCGTTCGCCTCGGGTCGGATGACCGGGAGGACCGGCTCCGTCCGGATCCGGACGCGCCCCGCCGGCTGCTCGCCGCGGATGATCTGGCTAGCGGTCCGGCTGTCCCGGTCCCGGTCGGTCATTGGCCCATCTTCGCACGGCTGCGCGCGAGGATCACACGCGCGCCGACGTTGGCGATCAGGATGAAGATCATCAGCACGAGCGCGGCGGCCCAGACCCGGTCCACGGCCGAGGCCAGCGGCAGGTCATAGGACTGAAGGATGAAAATCGGGATGCTGGGGACACCGCCGAAGAGGTTGAACGACGTGGCGGTCTGGTTGAACAGCGAGTCGCAGATCAAGAGCGGCGCGGTCTCGCCGGCGGCGCGGGCGATGGCCAGGATCGCGCCGGTTACAAGCCCTCCCATGGCGGCCGGAAGGATCACCGTGAGCACGGTGCGCCAGCGGTTCACGCCGAGCGCGTCCGCGGCCTCGCGCAGGCTGCCGGGGACCAGCAGCAGCACTTCCTGGCTGGCCCGCGCCATCAGCGGGAGCATCACGATCGACAGCGCGACCGCGCCGGCGAAGCCGGACTCTTTATGCAGCGGAATCACGAGCAGCCCGTAGACGAAAAGCCCGACCACGATGGTCGGAAGGCCCTGCATCATGTCTAAGGCAAGCTTGAGGATCCGCCCCGTCCGCGACCGTGCGCCGGCGAACTCGGTCAGGTAGAGCCCCGTGAGGATCCCGATCGGCACAGCGATCACCGCTGCGGCCGCGACGATCTCGAGCGTCCCGAGCAGCATGTTGGCGATCCCCCCGCCGGCCAGGCCCTGTGAGTTGTGGACGACGAAGCCAAGGCTGAGCGACGACGCACCGCGGGACGCCACCCCGTACGCGACGATGATCAGCACCGCCACCGCCGCCAGCGCCGCGGCGGTCGCGGTGACCCGGACGAACCGGTCGGCCACGGAGCGTCGACGGAGGTTTCCCGACGGTGTCAGCGGCGCCGTCGGGTCGAACAGCCCGGTCTCCCCGAGCGTGATTCCAGTCGCCGTGCTCATGACGCTCTCGTCAGCATCCCCACGTCGAAGCGTCCGGCGATCGTTCGCGCCGCGAGGCTCGTGAGCAACGAGATCACCACCAGGACGAGCCCGGCATAGAACATCGCGGCCGTGTGCAGAGGATTCACGGCAGACTCGAACTGAGCGGCGATCTCCGCGGCGACACTCGAGGCGGGCTCGAACCCCGACGCGTGGATTTGGGTCACGTCGCCGATTACGAACGACACCGCGATCGCCTCGCCGAGTGCGCGCCCCAGCCCGAGCACCACGGCCGCGCCGACGCCGGACGCGGTGCTCGGGAGGACGATGCCCCGGATCACCTCCCAGCGGGTGGCGCCGAGGGCCTCGGCGCCGTCCTTAAGCTCCGCAGGGACGGTCAGGAACAGGTCGCGGCTGAGCGCCGAGATGATCGGCAGGATCATCACGGTCAGGACGATTCCGGCGGTAAAGAGACTGATCCCGGTCGTCGAGGCGGGACCGAACAGGGGAATGAACCCGAGCGCGCTGTGCAGACCGGGCTCGAGGTGGTAGATGAACGGGACGAGCACGACGAGGCCCCAGAAGCCGTAGATGATGCTCGGGACCGCCGCGAGCATCTCAACCAACGGACCGACCACCGCGCGCACCCGCCGCGGCGCCATCATGCTGAGGTACAGACCGATCGCGATTCCGAGTGGGGTGGCGAGCACGATCGCGATTATTGAGCTGACCACGGTCCCGTAGATCAGTGCGCCGGCTCCTTCGACGCTGAAATTGGGCGCCCACCGCGTGTGCCACAGGAACCCCAGACCGAAACGGTCGATCGCCGGCATCGCGTTGTTCACCAGCTGGTAGACGACATCGACGAGGGTCGCGACGACGAGCAGACCGGCCAGCGCGCACAGGCCGAACAGGATCCGGTCGCCGACCTTGCCCGCGCTACGAGCGCGCGTTCCCACGCGGGCGCGGGAGCCCCGCTGCCCCAGTGTGAACCTTGCCCTCGCGGACACGGCGCGCAAGCGTATGGAAAACGCCGTCGCGGCGTTCCGTGACTGCGCACCGTTCACGAGTTTTCCACAACACGGTCACAGCGTGGCCACAGTTGACTAAATCGGCATCGCGATGCTTTGCCCGCTCGCGAGGGGCGGCCGGGCCAAACGCCGAGCTTATAGGGATTCCCCTAAGGCGCCGCCGTCAGGCGCCGCCGAAAATTCCCATCGGGAGAAAGGAAGTTCTGCATTGAGGTCCAAGAAATTGGTCAGCCTGACGTGCGCAGGGTTGCTGGCCGGCTGTGTCTTCGGCCTGAGCGCCGCTGCCGCGTCCGCCGCCACTCCCACGCTCAACGGTGCCGGCTCGACATTGGTCGCCCCGATCGAGGCCGAATGGGCCGCGGTCTGGGACACGGCCAATAAGACCCTCGTCAACTACTCCCCCGTAGGCTCGGGAACCGGGGAGAAGGACATCGCCGCCGGCCTGGTGGACTTCGGCGCCTCCGACGCACCGCTGTCCGTGTATCCAACCGCTCCGGCCAACCTCATCCAGATCCCCTGGGCGCTGAGCGCGACCGGCGTGAGCTATCACCTCAACGGCCTGAAGCCCAAGGGCTCGACCCTCAAGCTAACCGGGTCGGTACTCGCCCAGATCTATCTCGGCCAGATCACGAACTGGGGTAGCAAGGCGATCAAGAACCTGAACAAGGGCGTGAAGATCCCCAACAAGCGGATCACGGTGTTCTTCCGCAGCGACGGATCCGGGGACACGTACGCGTTCACCAGGTACCTGTCAGATGTCAGCGGTGCCTTCAACTCCAAGGTCGGGAGCTCGACCACCGTGTCCTTCCCGGTCGGCTTGGGCGAGGCCGGCAACGAAGGCATGGCGACGGCACTCAAGGCCACGAACGGCGGAATCGCCTACATCGCGGTCTCGTATCTGATCGCCAACAACCTGCCGGCTGTGGCGATCAAGAACGGCGCCGGCAACTACGTGGTTCCGAACCTGAGCGCGATCGCGGCCGCGGCGTCCGGGATCGGTATCCCGGCCAATCGCCAGCTCACGATCGTCGACCCGGGTAGGGGCAAGAAGAAGGCGTACCCGATCTCGACGTTCACCTACGCGTTCGTCCCGACGAATGCCCCGCAGGGAGCGCTGATCCGGTCGTTCATCGGCTACGCGATCACGCAAGGCCAGGACTTCGGGCCCTCACTCGACTTCTCGCCGCTGCCTCAGGCGGTCGTCAACGCGGACGAGGCGGCACTCAACTCGATCAACTGACCGGACTGACATAGAGATGGTCTCCCGGGCCCGGGCGCGTGCGCGCCCGGGCCCCGGGGTCATGTTGGGCGCCGGGACGGCCGGTTCGCTACCGCAGTTCCACCTCTAGCAGGCGCTCGAGGCGAAGAAGGGTGTCGTCCGCGGCTCGGTGATGCACGGTGGCCATGCCGAGTTCAGCGGCCGGGGCGAGGTTGAACGGCAGGTCATCGACGAACACGCACGCGTCCGCCTCCACCCCGATGCGCTCGGCGCCGAGGACGTAGATCTCGGGCGAGGGCTTGCGGATCCCGACCTCCCCGGAGATCACCACGGCGTCGAACAGGTCGCCGAGGAGCTCTCGCGGGTAGCGTCTGGTTCCCCACGAGTTGGACACCAGCCCCGTGCGGACACCGGCGGAGCGGGCCCGGCGAACGCCTTCGATCATTTCCTCGTCTGGCACCGAGCCGGCGAACAGCCGGTCGACCAGGCCGATCGCGTCGACCCCGAGCAGGGGCGCGAGCTGGGTCTCGAACTCCTCCTCGGAGACCGTGCCGGTCTCGAACGCGATCAGCAGGTCGCGGGAGCTCGGGTCGTTGCGGAAAGCGCTCGCGATCGCATCCGGCTCGAGTCCCTCGAGCTCGCAGAAGGCACGGAACGAAGCGAACACGTCGCTGGTCAGGACCCCGCCCCAGTCGACCAGCAGCCCCCGATAAGGCGCCGCCGTCAGGCGCCGCCGACCAACCCGGTTCGTTCCGTCCTCAGAAACCATCGCGCGAGGTCGCCAGCGCTCGATCGGCGATCTCGACCACGCCCTCCTCGAACGACTTGAGGTACGGATCGTCGGTCGCGCCGGACAGAGCCCGTTTGTAGTTGCCCTCCATGAACACGACCGCCTTCCACAGGGCGAGTGTCATGTACCAGTTCAGCGCGTTCACCGAGCGGCCCGAGCGTTCCTCGTAGCGTGTGGTGAGCTGCTCGCGGGTCGGGAAGCCGGGCAGGAGGGTGACGTTGTTCAGGTTGAACTTGCCGACCCGATCGCCCGGCTGGGTCCAGTGCATGAGCAGGTAGCCGACGTCGGCCAACGGGTCGCCGATCGTCGCCATCTCCCAGTCGAAGATCGCCACCAGGCGCGCCGGCGCCGTGGCGGCGAACATCGTGTTGCCGAGCCGGAAGTCACCGTGCACCACCGTCGCCGGTCCGGACTGCGGCAGGTTCCCCGCCAGCCATCGCCCGACCTCCTCGACCTGGGGGAGCTCACGCGTCTGGTTGTGCTCCCACAGTCCCGTGAAGCGGCGCAGCTGGCGCTCCAGATAGCCCGTCGGCTTGCCGAAGCCCTCGAGACCGAGCATGGTCCAATCGACGGCGTGCAGCTCGACGAGCGCGTCTATCAGCTCTTCGGCGATCTGCGACCGCTGCTCGGGGTTGTCGAGCGCGGGCGGGATCGAGTCGGCCATGACCTCGCCGGTGACGAACTCCATGACGTAGAACGGGGCGCCGATGATGCTCGCGTCATCGCAGACCGCGAGCACCTTGGGCACGCGCACCGGCGTGCGCTCGAGCGCGCGCAGCAGCCGAGCTTCGCGCAGCACGTCGTGGGCGCTCGGCGGCAGCGGGCCACGCGGCGGGCGCCGGAGTACCACGCTGGACGAAAGCGCGAACGTGACGTTGGAGTGACCTTCGCCGATGGGCGTGGCCGTGAGGTCTCCGCCCGGGTCGAGACCGTTGGTCCCGAGCCACTCGATCAGCGGCTCGAGCACGAGCAGCGGCTCGCGCGTGTTGGCGGCCGCCTGGGCGTGCGTGCGGACGATGTCGTCGGGGGCGAGCGCGGTGGCCATCGAGTCCGTGAGCCTAGCGGCGGCAGCTACTCTCGGATGACGCCATGCCTGAGCTACCCGAGGTCGAGATCACCGCGCGTCTGATCGGCGCTGCCGTCGCCGGCAGCGAGATCGAGTCTGCGCTCGCGCCGGGGATCAATGCGCTCAAGACGTTCGATCCGCCTCTGACCGCGCTGCCGGGCCGGCGAATCGAACGTGTCGGGCGGCGCGGCAAGCTGTTCCTGATCGAGCTCGACGGCGATCTCGTGATCGAGATCCACCTGATGTCGGCCGGGCGCCTGCAGCTTTTCGACACTCGTGCGTCACTGCGCGATCGCACCTCGCGCTTCCTGCTGCGACTGGCCGATGGTCGCGAGCTGCGCCTGCGCGAGTTCGGCACGCGTCAGCGCGCCTGGGTGAAGTTGCTGCGCGCGGACGACGTCGCCGGCGAGGAGACGATCGCCGAGCTCGGACCCGAGGCGTGGCCCGACCCACCGCCGTTCGACGAGCTTCTCGACCAGCCGCGCCCGCTGTACGCGCTGTTACGCGACCAGCACGTGATCGCCGGCATCGGGCGCTCGTGGGTCGACGAGATCCTCCACGCCGCGATGATCTCGCCGTTCAAGCGAGGTTCCGATCTCGAGCCCGCCGAGGCCGAGCTCCTGCGCGAGACCACCGTGCGCGTCCTCGGCGACTCGATTGCGCACTACGAGCAGACCCTGTCCTTGCCGATCCCGGACAAGCTGCCGATGCCGCTCACCGTCCACCGACGCAACGGTGAGCCGTGCCCGCGGTGTGGCGACCAGCTCGAGGCGGTGTTCTACGAGGACTACGTGATGTGTTACTGCCCGACCTGCCAGACCGAGGGCAAGCTGCTCAAGGACCGCCGGCTGTCGCGGCTGTTGAAGTAGGCCTCGTCGTTACCTCTGGCGACCGCGTTCTCTCAGCTAGGATCCGACCGCCATGGCACTCGAGCCCGGCGCCACCGCCCCCGATTTCACCCTGCCCGACCAGCACGGCGACCCCGTGAAGCTGTCGGACCTCAGGGGCCAGACGGTGGTCCTCTACTTCTACCCCAAGGCCGACACGCCCGGCTGCACCACCCAGGCCTGCGGCGTGCGCGATCACCGCGCCGACTACGACCGGTCGGGCACCGTCGTGCTCGGCGTGTCCCCGGATCCCGTCAAGCCGATCGCCAAGTTCGACGAGAAGTACGGGCTGGGTTTCCCGCTCCTCTCCGACGAGGACCACTCGGTGGCGGAGGCGTACGGGGTGTGGGTCGAGAAGCACCGCTACGGCCGCACGTACATGGGAAACGAGCGGACCACGTTCGTGATCGGGCCGGACGGGACGATCAAGGACGTATTCCGGAACGTCAAGCCCGACCAGCACGACGATCTCGTGCTCGGTGCGGTGGCCGGGAGCTAGGTCGCTCTACTGAAGACCCTCACGGGCCTCGCGCACCAGGGTGACGGCCTCGGGGAAGATGTGTGCCATCACCGTGCGCAGCTGCTCGGCCTGCTGCTCCGTCGTCCCCTGGATGTTGATGCGGTTCATCGCCGCCACCGTCAGATCGACCGCGAGCTTGATCGCGTTGTCGGCCCAAGCCAGGCGTTGAGCGCCTTGCATCTGCTCGGCGAACTCGCCGAGCCGGCGCTGCAGCTCATCGGGATCTCCGAACAGGCCTCCGAATCCACTTCCTTCCATGAGACCAATGGTACCCACCTCGTCGCTCCGCGCGGAATCCGAATTTTGCGGCGCCGCCTGGCGGCAGCGCCTTCGGATCCGACTTAGACTGGGAGGCATGCAGCCCGAACAGCGGCTCGAATACGAGGCCCGAGTGCGCAACCGGCAGGTGGCGCTGGCGGGCGCGGCCGGCATCCTGGTCATCCTCGCCGTGCTCGTCCAGCTGCCCGGCGCGCACGTCAAGGTCAACGAGCAGACGCTGGGGCTGATCACCGAGCACAAGCGGATCGGGCTCGATCTGGCCGGCGCGATCCTGAGCGCTCTCGGCTCGCTGGCGCTGGGATGGACGCTGGCCTACCTGTTCGGCGCCGCCCGCGCGCGCGACCCCCGGACGAGGCCGCCCATCATGGGACAGGTCTCGATCGCTGCCGGCGTGATCGCCGCGGTGGCCGGCGTCGCGTCGGCGATCGCGTCGGGCGTCGCCGCCGACGACTTCGTCAGCCACGGCAGCCAGACGTGGCCCGAGGCCAACGCGCTGCTCCACAAGTCGTGGGTCGTGATACCCGAAATCGGTGTCTACCTCGGCGCTCTGCTGATCGCCGTCTCCCTCGTGATGGTGTCCCTGGGCGCGATGCGAGTCGGGCTCCTTCCCCGCTTCATGGGCTACCTCGGGATCATCGCCGGCATCCTCACGATCATCCCGCTCGTTCCGATCCCGATCGTCGAGGCGTACTGGCTCGTGGCGGTGGCCTACCTGCTGAGCGGCCGCTGGCCGAGCGGAGTGCCGCCGGCCTGGACCACCGGCACCGCGGTCCCGTGGCCGAGGAGCCAGCAGGTCCGCGCGTCCCGAGGGCAGGGGCGCGGCCGGGTGCCGCGGGCCACTCCGGCGCCCGAGCCCGTATCGCAGCCAGCCGGCGGGCCGGCACCGGGCACCACGCGATCTACCACCCCGAAGCGCAAGCGGAAACGCCGGAAATAGTTCCGCCCGCTCGCGGCGACTCGTCTATCCGTCCGGTTGGCTAAGCCCAACCAGGGCGACTGCCGATCCTCCCGTCAGCTGTCCCGGCTCCTGTCCACGCCGGGGGTCGGGACAGGTTCGCTTAGCCAGGCGACTGGAGAGCGAAAAATAGACGCAGCTACCGACCGGTCTTGGCCACTCGCCTGGGGCGCAGATCGGAAACGGCGCTGCGCGGGCTCGATTAGGCGGCCGTCGGGCGGCAGAACGCCGTTCGGCGGTCGCCGTTCATCGTGCCTGGACGGCCGCTGGACGGCCGCCACCGGCCGCTCAACGATCCGGTCTTGAGGACCGCCGCGTCCGGGTGCACCTTACGCGCTGATAGGCAACCTCTCACAGGAGGGAATAGATGGAAGCCGCAAACATCGGGGCGCGCGAGGCCGACGTGGCGCCGGCGCCCGAAGCCCGGGCGATGGGGTGGACCCCGGCCGACCCCGGTCCTCTGGGCCTCGCCGCATTCGCGGGCACCACGTTCATGCTCAGCCTGATCAACTCCGGGCTGGTAGGCACGCACAAGCTGCCCGGTGGTGGCCTGCTGCCAATGGTGGCCGCGCTGGCGCTCGCCTATGGCGGCGCCGCTCAGTTCCTGGCCGGTATCTGGGAGTTCCGGACCGGGAACACGTTCGGCGCCGTGGCGTTCTGCTCATACGGCGCGTTCTGGATCTCGTTCTACTTCATCGTCCAGTCCGTAGGCAAGAACCTGCCGACCGAGGTGTTCAGCGGGCTCGGGCTGTACCTGTGGATGTGGGGGATCTTCACGGCGTACATGTTCATCGCGTCGCTGCGGACGACAGGCGCCGTGGCGTTGGTGTTCCTGTTGCTGGCGATCACGTTCATCATCCTCGGCATCGGCAACTCGTCGCTGGCGGGCACCGCCTCCGCCACGAACGGCACGATTAAGCTGGGCGGCTGGGTCGGGATCATCACGGCGATCGCCGCGTGGTACGCGTCGTTCGCCGGCGTGCTCAACTCGACCTTCGGCCGGGTGGTCGCTCCGGTGGTTCCGCTCAGGCGCTGAGGCGAGGCGAGAAAACCCCACGCCCAGGCTCGCCTGGTAGTAGAAATAAGGCAAGAAATGACCCTTGGAGCGCCGGCGGCGACGCTGGCGCTCCGGGCTGTCCAGCCATCGGATGCCCGTCCGCGCGAACGGGGGCAAGAGAGAGGAGGAGAGCTGAAGTGGCTGATGTGACCCAAAAGCCGCCCACCGCGCAGGAGATCGCGGAGGCTTCGGCCTCAGAGGCGCAGATCGCTGTCCACTGGCGCGAGGAGGAGTACTACCCTCCGCCAGCCGAGTTCGTTGCGCAGGCCAATGCGAACGAGCCCTCGATTCTCCAGCGCTTCAGCGCGCAGAACTTCCCGGAGTGCTACGCCGACTACGCCGAGATGCTCACGTGGGAGCGCAAGTGGGACACGATCCTCGACACGAGCAACCCGCCCTTCTTCAAGTGGTTCGTCGGCGGGCGCCTGAACGCGTGCGTCAACTGCGTCGACCGCCATCTGGAGACTCGAGCTGACAAGAACGCGATCATCTGGGTTCCCGAGTCCGAAGAGGCCGAGGCGCAGGAGATCACGTACGCCGACCTCCACCGGCGCGTCAACGAGTTCGCCGCACTGGTGCGTGACTTCGCCGGCCTGGGGAAGGGCGATCGGATCACCTTCCATTTGCCGATGGTCCCCGAGCTGCCCGTGTCGATGCTGGCCTGCGCTCGCCTTGGCGTGATCCACTCCGAGGTGTTCGGCGGGTTCAGCGGCGCCGCCTGCGGCCAGCGGATGGCCGACGCCCATAGCACCGTGCTGGTCACGATGGACGCGTACTCCCGCAACGGGGACCTGATCGACCACAAGGTCAAGGCCGACGAGGCGATCGAGGAGGCCCGCAAGGAGGGGATCGAGGTCGAGAAGGTGCTCGTGTGGAGGCGCATCCCGGGCGAGTACCACTCAGAGAGCCCGATGGTCGAGGGGCGCGACTACTTCATCGACGAGGTGCTCGAGAAGTACTCGGGGGCAGAGGTGGAGCCCGAGTCGATGGCCGCCGAGGACACGCTGTTCTTGATGTACACGAGCGGTACCACGGGTCGCCCGAAGGGCGCTCAGCATTCCACCGGCGGCTACCTGGCCTACGTGACCGGGACGTCGAAGTACTACCAGGACATCCACCCGGACGACACGTACTGGTGCTTCGCCGATATCGGCTGGATCACCGGCCACTCCTACATCGTCTACGGCCCGCTCGCGCTCGGCACCACGAGCGTGATGTACGAGGGGGTGCCGACATATCCGGACCCGGGGCGGCCGTGGCGGATTGCCGAGAAGCTCGGCGTCGACATCTTCCACACCGCACCGACCACGATCCGGATGCTGCGCAAGCTGGGTCCGGACGAGCCGGCCAAGTACGACTACCACTTCAAGACCATGACGACGGTCGGCGAGCCGATCGAGCCCGACGTGTGGCGGTGGTACTACGACTTCGTCGGCAAGGGGAGGGCCGCGATCACCGACACGTGGTGGATGACCGAGACCGGCGGCTTCCTCGGCTCGACGCTGCCAGGGCTTCAGCCGATGAAGCCCGGCAGCTGCGGTCCGGCCGCGCTCGGCCTCCAGCTCGTCATCTACGACGAGAACGGCGAGGAGATCCCGCGCGGCTCCGGCAAGGCCGGCTACATCTGTGTGCGCAACCCGTGGCCCGGCCGGATGAGCACGGTGTGGGGCCAGGACCAGCGGTTCATCGACACCTACTACGCGCGGTTCAACAAGGACAAGGACTCGAAGGACTGGCGTGACTGGCCGTTCATGTGTGGCGACGGCGCCGTCGAGGCCGAGGACGGCTACTTCCGGATCCTCGGCCGGATCGACGACGTGATCAACGTCGCCGGGCACCGGCTCGGGACCAAGGAGCTCGAGTCGGCCGCGATCATGGTCGACGAGGTAGCCGAAGCGGCCGCGGTCCCGGTCATCGACGAGATCCGCGGCAAGATCGTCGAGATGTATGTGGCGCTCAAGCCAGGCGTCGAGGCCGGCGACGACGTCGCCCAGAAGGTCTCCCAGATGATCGTCAAGGAGATCGGGGCCATCGCCAGGCCGAAGAATGTCTGGGTCGTCAAGGACATGCCGAAGACCCGCTCGGGGAAGATCATGCGGCGCGTGATCGCCGCCGTTTCCAACTTCGCCGACGTCGGCGACACTTCAACGCTCGCCAACCCGGAGATCGTCGAGGACATCCGCCACCACGTGCAGAGCGAGAAGGTGGCTCACGGCGAGGTGCCGCGCGAGCTGTCCGAGCAGGAGAAGCAGGAGATCGCCGCGTACGGACACGCGGAGTAGCGCCTCTCCGGATCCGCTGGGTCGCGTCCGCTCGCAGATTTTGCGGGCGGACGCGAACGTATGTCCGCGTACCGAGGACGTTAGTCAGCCACGCTGCCGGGGGTAGAGAACCTCTAAAGGGTGTTCTCTTGAACGGCCAGCTCGAGGGCAAGATCAAAGAAGAACAGAAGGTCGAGGAGAACTAGGCGAGGACGGGGCGTGGGGCGGAGGCGCCCTACACCCCGAGCCGACGGCTTAGATCCGCCACGTGCCGGCGCGCCACCGGGATTACCTGGCCGTCGGCGAAGGCCAGTTCGGCTGTGCCTCCGAGCAGGGGACGGAGCTCGACCGCGCGGGCCAGGTTGGCGACGTACTGGCGGTGCACGCGGATGAAGCCGAACTGTTGCCACCGCCGCTCGACCTCGCTGAGCGTGTTGCGCAGCAGGTAGCGGCCGTCCTCGGTGACGATTCGGACGAAGTCGCCGTGCGACTGGACGTAGAGAATTGCGCCGCGGTTGATCAGTCGGGTCGCGCCGCCCCTCGCGCTCGCCACCGCGACCATCTCGCTCTCGCCGGCCGCTTGAGTGCGCGGCTGCCGGCCATGCCCGTTGTCATCTGGGTGGGACTCGGTTCTCTCAACCGCCGCCGACACCCGTTCGAGCGCCTCCTCGAGCCGGCGCCGGCTGACCGGCTTGCGCAGGTAGTCCAGCGCGCGCAGCTCGAAGGCGTCCACCGCGCCGCTGTCGTAGGCGCTCACGAACACGAGCTGGGGCGGCGAGGCGAAGCGTGTGAGCACTCGACCGAGCTCGACCCCGTCGAGATCGGGCATGCGGACATCGAGGAAGATCGCGTCGTAGGCCTGGTGGGAGGCCTTGAGCAGCGCGTCGTGGCCGCCGAACGCGCATTCGACCTCGTGCACCGCGGGAAAGCTCCGCAGGAGCCGCGCCAGGTCCTCGAGCTGGGTGTGCTCGTCGTCGACGGCGAGGATCGTGAGCCCGTCCGCGCTCATACCGATCCGGCCAGCTCGGGCTGCACGACCTCCCCGCGCAGGTTCGGCACGGTCATGACGGCGGTCGTTCCCCGTCCGAGATCCGACTCGATCCGCAGCGCATAGCGCTGGCCGAACGTCGCTCGCAACCGGGCATCCACGTTGGAGACGCCGATGCCCCCGCCGGCGCCCGCGAGCACCGACTCGAGCCGCTCGGGCTCGATGCCGATCCCGTCGTCGGATACCCGCAGCTCAAGGTCGCCGCGCACGATCCGAGCGGAAATCGTCACCCGCCCACTCCCGGCCCGCCGCTCAACCCCGTGGCGCACCGCGTTCTCGACCAGCGGCTGGACCGACATCGCCGGCACGACGGTCTCACGCGTCTCCTCGGGCACGTCGACGCTGACGTGCAGGATGCCGCGGAAGCGCGCCTGCTCGAGGCGCAGGTAGCGCTCGACGTGGTCGATCTCCTCGCCGAGCGTCACGTACGAGCGGCCGTCGCGGAACAGGTAGCGCGTGAACTCGGCGAAGTCGATCAGCAGGTCGCGCGCCTCCTCGGGCCGGGCGTGGATGTCGCCGGCGACCGCAGCCAGCGCGTTGTAGATGAAATGCGGCGAGATCTGCGCGCGGAGGGCCCGGAGCTCGGCCTGGGCGACGCGCTCCTCCTGTGCGGCCGCCAGCGACAGCTCCACCTGTGCCGAGACCAGGCTGGCCGCTTCCTGGACAACTCGCAGCTCGTGGTGGCTGGGCCGCCCGACGGATCGGTAAAAGGTGATCAGCGTGCCGATCCGTCTGTCCTGGGCGATCAGCGGCGCCAGCACGGCCGAGCGCAGCGGGCAGGTGGGATCGGAGGAGATCAGCCGCGGCACGATGTGCATGTGGTCGTCGCGGGCGCGCTCGAGCAGCCGCGAGAGCAGGTCGCCCGGCCGCACCTGTTCGCGACCCTCACCGTCGATCGCCAGCACCGCGCGCGTATCGGCCAACGCGACCGCGGCGGCGCCCATCAACTCCCGCAGATGCGGGACGGCTCGCTCGGCGTTACGGCCCGTCAACCCCTTGCGCAGGTGGGGGAGAGTGGTCGTGGCAGCGTGTAGGGCGGCCTGCATGGCCGCCTCCGGGCTTTTCGAGGCGCGCGGACCGTGCATGGCACGCCATACCGCGGCGATGATCGCGGCAAGCCCAATCCCTAAGCCGACGCCCAGAGCCAGATCCATGGTGAGCCTCACAAATCTTACCGATCCTTGTGTCGGTTGTTACTCAGGCCGAGGCGCCGCCGTCGCCGACGCCGCTGTGATGACTGGGGCGACAGTCCGGTGCGCACGACAGGCCGGTGAGAGCCACCCCGCTCGATCCGTTGCCGTCGATCGACGTCGATGATTCGCCGGTGGAGCCGAACGTCTCCGCTCCGCCGCCCGAGTCAACCACCGCGCACAGGTCCAGCGCCGGGGGGCACCTGACGGCCTCGGGAGTGTTGCCGGTGACCGACGTCGAGGCCGACGGCTGGCCGGTCTGCGGATTGAACGTGATCCCTTGCCCGCCGGTGTCGATCGCGGAGCATTGGGTCGTGGCGGGGCAGCTCACGCCGACGAGTTCATTGCTGCTGGTCGTGTCGATCTGGTGCGTCGATACGACCGCCCCCCGACGGAGGCGTAAACGTGACCTCCTCGCCGCTCGAGTCGACCGCGGTGCACTGCGTGGCGGACGGACACGCGACCGACAGCGGCACGGCGTTCGTGTCGATCGAAGTAGGCGTCGCCCCCGACGGCGACTGCGGATCGAACGTGACCTGCTCGCCCCGGGTATCGATCGCCGTGCACTGCGCCAGCGCCGGGCAGGCCACCGCGATGAGCGCGGAGCCCGCGACCACGGCGTCGGTCGCTCCCTGGGGAGCCTGCGGATTGAACGTGGCCTCGCGGCCCTGGCCGTCCACGGCGACGCACAGAGAAGCGCTCGGGCAAGCCACGGCGTCGAGGCCGGTTCCGGCGGCATGGCTGTCGACGGTGACAGCCACCGACCACGCCAGGCTCGCGTGGGCCACATTGGGCACCGCCAGGAGCGCCAGCCAGCACGAGACCACCGCGGTACACCGCATCGCGCCCACCTCCATCGCGTGCATCACGACGAACGCCCCTTACCTCTTCACCGCTCCGGGTTATAACACCGCGCGGGCTCGGCCGGGAGTCGCAGAGACAGCTCCGGTGAACCCGGCGTGCCATCGCTTGCGGTTCGAACGACCCTGCGCTAGCTTGCGCTCCGCGTCCGGAGGGGGGCGGGAAGACCAGTCACGCCTGGAAGGGGTGGAGATGATTCGTTTACGTGCGCTCTCGGCCGCGATCGTATGCGTCGCGCTCGGCGCGACGGCGCCGGCCGCTTTCGGCTCCACCACGTTCCAACCGCGGGTCGACGGGGCGCTTGGCCTCGTGCCGACCGTGCATCAGGACGGGCAAGCGATCGCGCAGGACGTCGCGAGCGGATCCGCCACCTCGGTCACCTACCACGGGGGCTCGGTGATGACGGGCGCGGTCACGGTCCACACCATCTTCTGGGCGCCCTCGGGCTACTCGTTCCAGGCCGGATACCAAACCCTGGTCCAGCAATTCTTCAGCGACTTAGCCAACGACAAGAGCGCTCCTGGAACCTGCACGGCAAACGACTGCAACGCGTTCACTGACCTCAATCAATACTGGGAAGAGACGGGAGTCGATCAGTCGACTCCGCCCGGGGTCACCGACGGCTCCTACGACATCGCCTACGGCACGGCGAGCGATTCGGATACCGATCCCTATCCCCAAGGCGGCCAGTGCGCGTCGCCATATGGCGTCACGACCTGCCTTACCGATGGACAGGTGCAGACCGAGATCAACAACGTCGCTCCGACGAACGAGCGTGGCCTGGGCAACCTGTGGATCGTGTTCCTGCCGGAGAATGTCGACGAGTGCATCAACGTGAGCCTGTGCGGCACGGACTCATTCGGCGGCTATCACGGGGAATTGAACCTAGGGAGCGGCGGGCCAACGATCTACGCCGTCGTGGTCGATCCGAGCATCGAAACCGAAGTCAGCCAGGGCGCCGATCCAAATGGCCAGCCATACGCTGAGGCCGCGATCAACGCCGCCGCGCACGAGACGGTCGAGTCCATCACCGATCCCGACGGCACGGGTTGGCTTAACTCGGACGGCTTTGAGGTGGCGGACATGTGCGAGTCGGGTCCTCAAACCGGCACCGCCCTCGGTACCGCGACCGACGGGGCCCCGTACAACCAGGTCATCAGCCACAACGACTACCTGATCCAAGAGATGTGGTCCAACGACGACGGTGGATGCGTACAGGCCACTACCCAGACCTCGCCACCCGCTCCGTTCCCGCTGCCACAGGTCGACCTCACCCAGTTCAGCCCCGAGGTGAGCGGAAACATCGGGTCCGGCATCGCGAACGTCACCGTGCGCGTTTCCCTCGTCCGCGCCGGCACAACCGTGACGCAGGCGTCTACCACCACGAACACCAACGGGCATTGGACCGTGACGCTCGCCCATCCCGTCGGCGATGACCGCGACGAGATCGACGTTGACTACTCCGGAACGGGTGCACCGAGTCCGAACGATCAGGTCATCCTCACCGGCGACGGCGCCAATCCGCTCGACGGCGGCTGGGTCGGTTGGCTCGACATGGACAACGGCAGCGCCGTGACCAGCAACACGCTCTCCTTGGCCCCGTGTTTCGAGACCGGCGTCGAATCTTCCACAGTTACGACGGAATCGCCGACTGACTTCTGCAACACGCAAACCGACGTGGCCGACGAGCCCACCTCCTCTCCGGTCACCTCAGGGACGGTCGCGACCTGGACGTCGAACGACAACCGGGCCTTCCAGCCGCCCGGAACGGGCATCCCCAACTCGAGCGGCGGGCTGGTGAGCCTCACGGTCCCGATCGGTGAGCCCGGCTCCGTCTCAGCGCTCGGGAGCTTCTTCCCATTCTTCACCCCGACGGGGTTTCCGACCTGCACGGCGGACCTGGGTGCACAGACCTTGAGCTGCTCCGGGCTGTCGGACTCCGGGAGCTACTCCATTACCGATCAGACCGACTCGGACTCGATGAGCGGCCTGACGCCGAGCGTAGGAATCGTGAGCGCCCCGCTCACGGTTCACCGTGGCGACGTTGTCGTCCTGTCGAACGGATCGAGGGTGCTGACCACGCTCCACGTCGCCGACCTGAGGGTCAACATCGCCGGTGACAGCGCCACCGTCCAGGGCGGAACCTGCCAGCCCGCCGAGTACTGGGGCGCGCCGCTATCCGCGCTGCCGACCAGCACGAACGCTGGCGTGAACGGCGCCGCGGGAACGGGACAGATCTGCGTCAACGGCGACCCCGCCGGACTCCCGACCAGCGACATCGCCCAGACCGATGATCTGAGCGGTGGGCAGACGGTGACGGAGGTGGCCGATGTCGCGAACACGTCGCCGATGAACGGCGAAATCGTCTACGGCGCCTTCACGGCTCTGGCCGAGGCGACCGACGGCTTCTCGCCGATCGCGGTGAGCATCGCGCGGTCATCGGGAGGCGCGCCGGTGTTCGAGAACGCCAACGTTGATAGCGCCAACGGCGCGGCGGTGGCGGCGCTTACTCCCGGCACCTACACGGCCACGTGGACGGTCACGAGCGACAACGGCGACACCCGAACCGAGACCACGCGGTTCGTGGAGGAGGCGCCGATCGGCGCTCAGGGACCCGCGGGTCCGCAAGGCTCGCAGGGCGCGCAGGGAGCACAGGGCGCCCAAGGTGCGCAGGGGCCACAGGGACCGCAGGGACCTCCGGGGCCCACGCCGAAGATCACCTGCAAGCTGCTGAAGCACAACGTGATCAAGTGCACCGTCACCTATCCCAAGGCGCGCGACACGAAGGGCTCGCTCGCCGCGATCATCACCCGCGGTGGCGGGATCGTGGCCCTTGGTAGCGCTCGGATCGCGCGCGGTGGTGCCACCCTGATCATGCGCGAGCTGCGGGTCAGGAAGCGGGGGGCCTGGGAGATGACCCTGGTCCTGAGCCGATCCAGGAAGGCCGCGACGACGCAGACGGTGACGTTGAAGGTGCGGTAGTCCGGCGCCGGCAGATGAGGCGCCCGCCGCTAGCGGGCGCCTCAGCTGGCGGTGTTCAGGCGCTGGCCGAAGCCCGGGCGTGGCTGCGCATCTCGGACAGGATCCGCTCGAGGCGCGGCTCGGTCTCCCGGTCGACGTGGGTCATGAGCGCCCCCACCGCCGGGTGTACTGAGCTGATCTGAGCGTGCATCTCGTGGGCCACCGCGCGGTAGCTCGGGTGGCCCTCGCGCCCGGAGCGCAGCTCGATCAGCTGCATCGCCTCGCGGGCGTTGAGGTCGAGGATGAAGCGGATCCGGTAGCCGAGGCAGAGCGCATAAGGCGCGGCCATGGTCAGGCCGACGTCGACGAGGCGGTGGTATTCGCCGGCGGACAGCTCGAGCGCGCGGCGGTAGTCGTCGGCGCAGCCCGCGACCTCGACCTGGTCGGGGACGTCCGCGCCCAGATCCGGCGTCAGCGCCTGCCACTGGACGGTCAGCATCCGGTGGCGCTGGAGGTCGCGGAAGGCGCCGTAGTCGGCGACGATCTCGAAGCGGTAATGGAGCGCCTCGAGGCCGCGTCCGGGCCGGTGGCGGCGGTTGCCCCGTGCGCCCGCGAGATCGGCCAGGAGCGGAGCGCGCGCGTCGGCGTCGAGAGAGGCGACGGTCTCGCGCATCCGCTCCTCGCTGCTCGCGCCGCCCTCGAACAGCAGCGCGCACAGGAGATCGTCCTCGTCGCCGTCGGCGCGCAGGAGGGTGACGGACGGGCCCGCCGGCCCGTCGGGAGTGTCGAGGCCGAGGCGCCGCGCCCAGCGCTCGCCGGCGCGCCCGCGCGCCTCCAGGTACTCGATCC
Organism: Solirubrobacteraceae bacterium; assembly: GCA_035625625.1. Classification (GTDB taxonomy): domain Bacteria; phylum Actinomycetota; class Thermoleophilia; order Solirubrobacterales; family Solirubrobacteraceae; genus Palsa-465. The sequence goes on along the minus strand of DASPPG010000156.1, from coordinate 901 downwards.
ACTGGCCGCCGCGGTCGGGTCGCTCCACGCGGGTCAGGAAGCTCGGGATCACGGCTTGGAGCTCATCGAAGATCATCCGTCCGTAGTCGCGGGCCTCCGGCAGCGGGTGGGCGAGGAGGTGGAGGATCAGTTGCTCGTAGGTCTGGCCGCTGGCGAAGATGCCCATGTGCGACAGGGCGCTGGCGGGCAGCAGTCCGCGCAGGAGGTCGAACGCCTTGGCCCTGATCGCGCGCGCGTGGGCGGCCACCGGCTCGTCGCCGGCGCGGGGAAACTCCTCCTCCGCCCAAGCGCAGACGCGGGGCAGCGAGCGCGCGTAGATTCCGAACAGCTCGTCCATGGCCCGCTCGTAGTCCGGGCCGAGCGATGCGTCGCGGTAGTAGCGGTAGCGGGGGCGGGCGGGGTCCGATCCGGGCATCGGCCCGTCATAGGGGATGTAGCGGGTGGACTGCTCGAGGTAGGCCCCGAGCCGGGGTCGCTGCAGGACCTTGGTGAGGACGTTCGAGACCCACTCACAGGCCACATGGGCGCCACCGAGCTGCGCCACCGAGTCATCGCCGTAGCCGAGGAAGATGCGCTCGTAGAGCTGGGCGGCCCGCGTGCCCTCGCCGGTCTCGGCGGCGCCGGCGGCGGCGGAGTCGGGGAGGTCGTCGGCGAACTCGTCAAGGAACAGCCGTCTCAGGGTGCCCGGGTAGCGGGAATAACGGGCGAACAGCGCCGCCTTGACCGTCTCGGGCAGGTTGACCAGCGCGAACACCGGCCGGTCGAGGTTGGTGAAATGGGGGCGAAGCCGCTCGCGCTCGGCCTCGCTGAAGGTCTCAACCGGATACTGCACGGGCGGACCAGACTAGCGGCCACTCCGGCCGGTGAGGAAGATGCCGTTGTCGGTGGCGCCTGTCGGTGG
>DASPPG010000155.1:0-34824 GCA_035625625.1 Solirubrobacteraceae bacterium | reverse complement strand
CGGTCGGCCGCCGAGACGGCCCCGGACGCGACGCCCTGCTCGTTCACCCAGGCCACGAGCGCCGGCTCGTACTCGCCGGCGATCGCACGGGCGTCGAGCTCCCCCTCGACGAGCTCGCGGCTGACCGTCGCATACAGACCGTAGAAGCAGAGGGGCAGCTCAGGGTGCTCGCAGCGGACTCGGCGGCCGGCGCTGAGCGCCAGGCGCATCGCGGTGTGCATCGGCACCGACAAGCCGAGCGCCTGGGCCCACTCTAGGGCACCAGGATCCCACGGCTGCACGCTGAGATCGAGGCAGCGGACGTCGTGCCCGGCGACGCGCAGCGCCGCGGCGGGCGAGGCGACGTGCAACGGCTGGTGGCCCAGTTCGTAGGTTGAGATCAGCAGGACACGCATACCTGACCGCACGCTACCGCGCGCCCACCGGTTCGGGCGCATGCGGCTCGATCCGGATCCTCAGGCGGGCGTGAGCGGTGCGCAGGGAGCGCTCGACCGCGTCGGCGCTCGCCGCGCGCGCGAACATGAATCCCAGGTAGCGGTCGCCCTCAGGCAGCGGCACCACAGGGCGACCGCGACCGATCGTGATCTCCAGCCCATCGATGCCCTCGACCGCCCGCGCCTGCTGCTGCCCCTCAACCGCCTGCAGCACGCCCGCCCCGGGGATCGGGATCATCATCACGCCAGACGCCGTCGACGCCAGGGCCAGGTCGTCGAACCGGAGGCCGAGGGCATGACGCAGAATCACCTGCTCCAGGCTCACGCCGGCGCCGAACCGTAGCGCGCGCGAGCATAATCCGCCGATCGACCGGGCCGCGAGTTCCAGCACGCACACCCGCTCGCCGTCCACGCGCAGCTCGGCGTGGACCGGTCCCTCCCGCAGCCCCAGCGCCTGCACCGCCCGCGCAGTGACCGCCTCGACCTCGGCCAGGACGTCGGCCGAGAGCCGCGACGGCGTCACGTAGAGCGTCTCCTCGAAGTACGGCCCCTCGAGCGGGTCGGGCTTGTCGAACACCGCCAGCACCTCCAGACGACCTCCCCGCAGCAGACCCTCGAGCGCCACCTCCGTACCGGGCTGGTAGCTCTCCAGGAGCAGCGGCGCTTGTGGCGACTGGTGAGCGGCAGCCAGAATGCCCCGGACCCGTTCGACGGTCGAGCATGCCTGCTCGGGGTCATTCGCCCGGATCACCCCGCGGCTGCCCGACAGCGCCAACGGCTTGATCACGCAGGGAAGGCCCACCTCGCGCGCCACGGCCGCGACGTCGGCTCCAGACGACAGCACGGCGAAGCGGGGCTGCGGGACGCCGGCCTCCGCGAGCGCCCGGCGCATCGCCGCCTTATCACGCGTGCGAGCGACGGCTTCCGGCGGATTGTGCGAAAGCCCCAAGCGCTCAGCACCCAGGGCGGCGGCCATCACGCCCTGGTCATCGACCCCCACCACCGCAGCGAACGGAGTCTCGCGGGCGCGCTCGGCGATCTGCTCGGCCGCAACACCCGGGTCCGACAGGCGCAGCGTCAGCGCCCGCTCGCCCATCGCCGCCGACATCGCTGCTCGGCGCTCGGACGCGACCGTCACCGTGACGCCGAGCTCCCGCGCCGCCGCGAGGAAGTCCGGCGCGCGGTAGGTAGCCGACGGCAAGATCAGCAGAACGCGGTCCACAGCGCTATCGTAAATCGGTCGAGCCGAATCCCGCACCCCTCGCCATCACGGCATCCGCCCTCGAGCGCGTGCGCGAGTTCCGCGCCGCCTCACCCGGCCAGAGCGACCGCGTGCTGTCGGTGCGGATCACCGGCGAGGCAAACGGAGAATACGTATGCGCGCTCTCGCTGGAGCCGCAGACTCAGGTCCGCGGCAGCGACACGGTGCAGCACCACGCTGATCTAACCATCGTGGTGCCCCAAGAAAGCGTCGCAAAGCTGCGCGGCGCCACGGTGGACTGGAGCGAGAACCGGCTCGGCGGCGGGTTCGTGGTCATCAACCCGAACAAACCCGCGCCACCGCCCATCGGACTTCCGACGCTGCCAATGAGCCCGGGCGCCGCCCGCCCCGGCGCCCCGTCGGGTCCACCGCGCCCCTCGCCCACAGGCGGGCTCGATACCGATCTCGCGCGTCGCGTGATCGCGGTGCTCGACCGCGACGTCAACCCGGCCATCGCCAGCCACGGCGGACACGCGGAGCTCGCTGCCGTCGAAGGCGCCACCGCGTACCTACGCCTCGGAGGAGGGTGCCAGGGCTGCGGCATGGCCACAGTCACCCTCAGCCAGGGCATCGAAGTCGCCATCACCCAGGCGGTGCCCGAAATCAACCGCGTCGTCGACGTCACCGACCACGCCTCCGGCACCAACCCCTACTTCGAGCCGGCCAAGAAGTAACCGTTCCGCCATTTCCCGGCTACCACGCCCCAGCGGTACCCGCTGTCCCGACGAGCTCCGATCACCCCAACAGCCGTCGCGCCCGCATATGTTGGATGCTCGGCACTGGGAAAGCTGCGACTCGGCGAGGCGGTCCGCTCGATACAAAGCCCGCCCCCCAGCTGTACCTCACATCCTGGCACGCCGCAGTGGCGACGGGAACCGTCCCACCACTCGTCCATTCCTCGCCGATGTCAGGCAATGAATGACCCACGTCGTGACGAAGAGACTCGAAACATAGCTCGCCGAGTTGCGCAAGCGGAGGATCGTGGGGGCTCCTCGTGCACGATCGGGACTAGTTCGATCAGCTCTACGTAGATCCAAATTTCGCTGGGAAGGGCGGCGCGGCGCGCGTTTGCTGCTCCGTGGCGCACCTGCTCCGCTCGCGAAGCGGTAGTGATCGGGCGGCCGGAACTGACGCGGCGCGTGACTGCCATGGGACAAACCCGGCCACGCGGCTCCTTTCCTCGGCCGCCGGCACCAGTCTCTCGATGTTGGAGCCGCACCGCGACCAACCGGCAAGGGCGGTGCCGTACCAATGCCGGCGTGCCGGCAGACGCTGACGTGCCACTAGGGCCGCGGCCTTTAGGTGGACGAATCCGATCGTCCGGAGCGGTGATCACCCCGATCCGGCCGGGCAATCCAGATGTCGCCATATGTCGAACGCACCATATGGCGACATCTGGGTCGGCCGGTTCGCTGCGATGATCACGGCGGCGGACGATCGGAGTCGCGAGGTGCCAGGGCGCCGCGGGCATGCCGCCGGAGCGTCCGCACCGACTCTGCATATGCACGGGACCGGGTCCGGACGTCTGAGCCGGCCCGTACAACCGGCGGCCAGCCCACTGCGAATCGGCCGACCTTCGCGATCGCTTTCATCGGCGCACCGGTGCCGCAGCGGACGAGTCCTATGCCACGCCGGCAGGAACGGCAGCCGGCGACCGCTCCTCCGGGATGAGGTAGCGGGAACCTTCCCACGAGTGCTGTGCGCCGAAGGAGCCGCGCGCGCGTAGGACTGCTGGCGTGGCGTGCGCAAGCGGGCCTCGACCGTCTCACCCGAGCACGGGGATGGTGAGCTGCCGGCCGCTGCTAGCCGGGCGACGCGGTGGTAGGAGTGAGCGCTTCGGCTCACGCGGATTCCGCGCATAGCGGGTCTGTCGTCACAGCGACGGCGAGACGCGTGCTGGCGGCACGCAGCTCTGTGCACTGACTCGGCGCGCAGGCGGTGCGGACGCGGAGGGTTCAGCGACGTTGCCGATGGTGGGTCCCTTGGTAGATGATCGGTTTACTTTGTTGTGGCAAGTCGTGGAGCATGAGGCCTTGACGGATCGGGCGTGGGATGTGTGTCGAGCCGAGGCGCGGTGGCATGGATCGTCGCCGACGGCGAGTCGGCGGCCGACGGTGACGGGTGGCCGGGGCACCGTCTCGACGACGAGTCAGAGAGCTCCCGGATCCTGTCGTTGTATCTCGGTAGTGCCGGGATGATCTGGGCGCTGAACGAGCTCGGCTCATCGATCGACGCTCCGATGCTGGCGGGGAGGGCGATCGATCGCTACCGGGCGCTGCCCGACTTTGGCGATGACGCGCATGCCCCGAGCCTGTGGATGGGGGAGACCGGGCTGCTCGTCCTGGCCGCGAGGATGGGGTCGCCGTGCGCTGATGAGCGACGGCTACGCGAGCTGGTGCATGCGAATCGAGAGCACCCCACGTGGGAGCTCATGTGGGGCTCGTCGGGAACCATGCTTGCAGCCCGAGCGTGTGGGCTCAGCGACGAATGGTGGGAGAGCGCCCGCCTGCTCTGGGAGCGCTGGGAGGAGACCACGGACTTGTGGACGCAGACGCTGTACGGCCGGGTGGCGCAGATTCTCGGTCCGGCGCATGGGTTCGCCGGAAATGCTCATGCGTTGCGCCGGTATGCCAGTGATGACGTTCTGCGCGCGCGCGTGACGCGCGCGTTGGAGCGAACCGCGATGCGGCAGGACGGGTTGATCAACTGGCCGCCGGTGGCGAAGCCGCGCCCAGGAGGCGATTTGATTCGCGTCCAGTGGTGTCACGGCGCACCGGGAATCGTCGCCACCCTCGGTGATCTGATGCCGCTCGAGATGGCGCTTGCCGGTGGAGAGCTGATCTGGCGGGCCGGTCCGCTGCGCAAGGGCCCCGGCCTGTGTCACGGCACCGCGGGCAACGGTCTTGCGTTCCTGAAGCTGTTTGCGCTGACTGATGACGAGCGCTGGCTTGAGCGTGCCCGGCGGTTCGCGATGCACGCGATCGAGCAGGTCCAGCATCAACGTGCACAGTTCGGTCGGGGCCGCTACACCCTGTGGACAGGGGACGTCGGTGTTGCTCTGTTCCTCCGCGCATGCATCCAAGCCGACGCGATGTTCCCCACGATCGACATGCTGTAGCTCGGATCAGGCTCCGCTGCGATCAGCCCGAGCGCCGACTCCGCGCCCAACTCGGCTCTCTGCCCCCTGGTCCTCGAGAGACGTGTTTCTCGCCAGATGCGCGGACGCTTCCATCAGTCGGAGCAGGTGCTCGGCGAGCTCACCGCGGTGAAGCACGGCGACGTGGCGCTCCAATAACGCCAGCATCAGCGAGGCCTCGGCGGCGCTCATGGCCGACAGTTGATGGTTCACCCCCCGCAGATCGGTGTAGTACTCACTCTGATGGAGTCCCTAGCGAAGTGACTGGGTGGCGACGGCGATACGCCGCTCGCGCTCGACCCAGGCCCGCAGGCGCGCTACGGCAGCGACCGTCCGGCCGGACGGGTCAGCGGTCATGTCCCCTCCTTTGATCGCGGCCGCGGTTCAGGCGGCCATGGGGGCGCGGCGGATCAGCCCCGCCTCATAGAGGAACTGCGACGGGCCCGCGGTGGGCCGCCCGCCTCGGTTGTGGGCGTAGGTGAGGAACAGCCCACCCTTGGCCCGCGTGCAGGCCACATAGAACACGCGGCGCTCCTCACACAACGCGTCAGTGTCGGGCGCCTCGCGCGCCCTCCAGGTTGGCAAGAGACGCTCCAAAGATCTCCGTCGTGACGGCGGGCGGGAGAACCTGTTTGCGGGTCGGGCATTCTCGTCACAGGAATCATCCCGGAGCGGCGCCCGAAACGCTAGAGGGCGTCTGCGGCGGGCGGACTCTCGCGCTCACAGTCTCGGGTAACTCGCCGAGTCTGGAATATGCTGGTTCGGTTCCACCAGTTGGTGGGGTAGGCCGCACCGAGCGTGAGGGGGCAGCGAGTCCGAGGGTCACGAAGCGCACTGGTTCGGGCGGCTGTTTCGACCCCTCGCGTTTCCGAACAAGAGGCAGTGACACCCACGGACTTGGTTCGCCACGGATCCGCTTGCGCGTTGACCCGCGCTGCTTTCTCCTACGTCACGCGGCGCAGTTGGACGCTGCGCTGTCCGCCGGCGATCGCCTGACGCCATACCCGTTCGGTGCCACGGTTTGCCGAGACAGGCTGACCGACCAGAACGGCAACTAGCTCAAGGGTCTGCTGTCGGTATTGGGGCGGACTCACACACACGTGGCCCTCGTACTCGATGAGCGCCTCGGTGACGGTCTCTTGGACCTCGACAACGAAACGCTCTGCGTTACTCACCTGAGCTGTCCAAACTGATCGGCCACGAGCGGTCTGGCGGCCTTAAAGCCTCGCCGCCCAACGCCTGTCCGGTGGGACCGTCGAGTACCAGCGATGCGAGATCGTAGATCGGGCCGCCGGCGCCGCACCCGAAGCACCACCAGCCTCCCGACGGCTCCGGCCAGACGCGGCATGACGCTGTCTTCTCGCTGTGCAGCGATGACGGGAATAGGACGTAGCCCGAGCGCGGCACGCTGACGCCGGCCAGCCTCGCGAAGTCCTCCGGCGGCGGGATTCGGCGGTACGGATCCTCGGCACCAACGCCGCAGGCTCGCGGCCGTCGTCGAGATGACCCGGTCGGGCCCGCCGGATCCGGCAGGTCGCCGACGAGCTCGGCTACGGAGTACGGCGCAAGCGACAGATCGACCTGCACCAGTCGGCTGTAGCGACCGGTCTTGTAGTTGATCGTTCCCGCCAGACGCATCACCCGCGCCTGCTCGGCGCACATGTCGTCGGCGACAGACGGCCGACCGTCGGGTCCGGTCCCAATGCGGTGGATCAGCCTGAGATCGCGCGCTTGATCCACTCCACGCGCTCGCCGCTGTCAGATCAGAGTCGACGGTGACGGCCGGGAGCGGCTCGGCGAGCTGCCAGTAGGCGTGCATGCCTCCGGAGCCCGCCGATTCCAGCAGCAGCTGACAGGGCCGCTCGGCTAGGAGCCCCCAGAGGGCCGGCAGCTCGCCCGGCTTGTCCACGTCTACCCACAGGAACCGGGTGTGCGCGACCGCATGCTTGCTTCCCTGCGGCCGAGTGCGCGCGGCCACGCCCACGAACGCCTCCTCGCGCGGATCGCCGTCGAAGCGCCGATAGGCGTACTCGCCGCCGACGATGCGCTCTGCGTGGTCCAGCAGACGCTCGAGCCACTCTTCCGACCTAGCCCCGGCGCCACCTGGAAGGTAGTGGCAGGTGTGCTTCCGGCGGTCGATGTCGACCTTGCCGCCCGGCGGCCGAGTGCCGGGAGTGAGTTCGACCAGTCCTCCGGACTCGCCGTGCAGGAGCCCGAGCTGGAGTGCCCGATGCTTGCATGCCGGCAGCGAGCCGGTGAAGATGCGACCGTCCGCGAGCCGCACGCGGCACGGCAACCTGACCTCGCCGTTTTGCCGAGCAGCTCGGGTGAACCGCCGGCGCCCAGGGCGGTTTGCACGGGTTGAGTCTGGCGTCGCTTCCCGCAGCGAAGTCATCTGCGTGACCCGATCCGGCCGGCGGTGCGACGCAGCCTCAGTTCGATCTCGCGCTGCGTGGCGCCGGCTCTTGCGAAGGACCGGATGACGGCCAGGAGTCGCTTCTGGCTCGGCGTGAGCCGAGCGTGGCGATCGCGATTCATCTTGCGCGTCATGTCAGCGCCCCGGTTAAACGGTGGCTTTGCACACCGCTCATAGCCCTCGCACCTCGCATGGCGGGATGCCGAGCCCCCGCGCGATCCGCCCGGCGGCCTGGACGGTGATCGTCTTTCGCACCTTGGCCGCTCGATGCCGGCCATTCCTCACCTGCGCCGGCGTGGCAACCGTACCCAGGGAGCGGCGCAGTGCCTCGTCGCCGATCCCGAGCAGCGACGCGAGGCGACCTGTCGTCTGCTCGGTGCGGCTGCACCAGCCGTCGACTACCTCGCGCACGATGCGGTTCGGGATCACCGAGCCGTGCTCGATCGCGCTCAGCTGACGGTCGGTGTAGGACCACCAGTCCTCGCGCGGGCACATCCGCTGGATGTCCTCGAGGCGCTCGTCTGCCTCCTGCTCGGCGGCCTCGCGCTCGATCGCCCACAGCCTCACCAGTACACCCGCCGTCTCGACCGTCAGTCCCACATTCCTCGCCGCGGCCGCCACCGACAACCGGTCGCGCTGGATGAGCGTGACTAGCGCCGCGGTCAGCCGCTTTGTCTGCCCCTCGGAGGCTTCGGTCGGCTGAGCGGCTGTCACGCCCATGGCTTGGAGGCGCCTCAGGCCTGGCTCGGCGCCGCTCCGCCCGGTCCGTGTTCGGCGCGCCACGCGACGCCGCCTGACAGCAGTGCCACCACGAGCTGGTTCAGAGGTACCCGCTGCTCGTGCGCCTGGGCTGCGAGTTGGTCGTGCAGGTCGCGCGGCATCCGCACCAGTAGCCGGCCGGAATGGCGCGCGTCCGGATCGTTCTTCCTCGTGCGGAGTAGAAGAGCCGCTCGTCGGGCGTCATCGCGCGGGAGCGGTCGAGTCGCTGCCGTCCAAGCTGTCGTCGGCGCAAGCCGCGGCGTGGGCTCATCCTGCGGGTCGCAGGTTGATGGCGAGCCAGCGGTCGGCGACTCGGTCTAGGAGGATGTTCACCTGGTAGGTGTTTTGTCCGTCGGTGACGTTCGCGTTCGCCCGCCAGTGTGCCGCTTGTTGGGTGAGTGCGAGGGTGGCGATCCGGGGGTGGAGTGCGCGGATGGCGGCCGGCACTTGGGGTGGGTTGGCGGTGAGCGAGGCTCGCAGCGCTGGGGTGAGGTCCCGCAGTTGGGGGGCGGTGGCGTGGGCGTAGGTGTAGGCGAGGTAGCTGTGGGTGAAGGCGAGCGCGGCGTGGCGCGCCCTGGCCGGGCCGGCGGGCGGCTGAGCCGGCGGGTTGGGCGTGATCAGGGTGTCGAGGTCGGGCGGAACTAGTTCGGCGAGGACCCACCGGCTGCCGCGCGTTGTGAGGAGGAGCTCGGCGGTGGTCGTCTGTGGGCCGCGTGCGTCGATGATCGCGTAGCTCGCAGCCGCAGCTGTTCCCGTCACGGTTGAGGCTTGTGAGCCGCACCTGGGTGATGTGCAGGCGCGCGGGCAGCGGGCCGCCTTGGCGCGCGGTCGCGAGAGCTTGCGGTGTGAGGGCGGGCAGCCGCTGCGCGGCGAGTTGACCTGCGAGGTAGCGGGCGTATACGTGTGCGAGTGCGGTCGCGACCGCGTGCGGCGGATTGGGCGGGACGCTACGAGGGTGTCCGGGCTGTGGGGTGACGGTCGCCGGGCGGGCGCGCGCCACAGCGAAGACTTGCTTGTCCAGGCGCGATGTGACCGGTTGCGTGATGGTGGATGCGATCGCGAGCACCAGCGTCGCGGCGAGCAGCGATCGCTTGAGCGCTCTCGCGGTGGGGCGGCGTGTCAGAGTTCTGGGGGGTGGCGTTCGGTCCAGGTGTTGCCGTCGGCGAGTTGGGCGGGGAGGATCGTGGCGGGTTGCCAGCGCGGTCCGGTGCCGGGCGGGGTGGTCGGCGTGCTTGTCCAGTGGGCGGTGTCGAGCAGGATCCCCGCAATCTCGATGAGGGCGTGCCCGGCCGAGGCGTACACGGTGATCCAGTGTCCCGGGCCGGGGTCGCCGTAGCTTTCGAGCATTCCCGAGTCCCCGGCGATGCCGTCGCCGATGTCGACCTGCGGCGCGTTCAGCCCGGCCTGGTAGAGCACGAAGTCGGTCGATCCCGAGCAGTCGTAGGAGGGCATGACGGTGCTCAGCATGTTGGGCTGTCGTTCGGTGCTGTAGGAGGTGTCGATGATCCGGTTGCCGGCCGCGATCGCGGCCTGGACCTGTTCGGGCGCGTCGAGAGGCGAGGCGGCGAGCCCGTCCTGGAGGATCCGCCCAGCCGTTCCCGGCATGGTGGGGCCGGCCGTGACGCACCCGCCCGGGGATGCGGTGTCGATGGGCAGGACGGTGTTGCCGGCGCCGGCGGTCTGGGCGTAGTGCTGGGCGAGTTGCTGGACCTGGGTGAGGTACCAGTCGGCGTGGTTGTAGGCGTAGATCGCCGCTGGCCAGTCTGCGGGGGCGCCGCTTGCATGGAGGTAGCGGGCGGCGGTGAAGATCGCGTCCGACGGGTCGTCGGGGTCGGGGGGCGCGCCTGGCTTGCTGGGGTCGGCCGAGACCTCGTATTGGGCCCAGGTGGCGGGCATGACCTGCATCCAGCCGATCGCGCCGGCGGTGGATGTCGAGAGGTTGTGGCCGAAGCTGGTCTCGATCTCGTTGATCGCGGCCAGGTACGCCCATCCGGCGCCTGCGAGCTGGTAGGTGTCGGCGGCCTGCTCGTAGATCGCCACCAGGCTTGAGGGAACGCCGGGGGCGTCGCCGGGACCGACCGCACCGCCGCACTGGGCCTGGGAGGTGGCGGCGGCGAACGCGAGGAGCACCGCCAGCAGCGGCAGCATGATCGTCAGCGACAGCGCGAGCACGAATAGCCGCCGCATGACTCACCGCTCCACGTGGCGCTCGCCTCCGCGCCGCGGTCGGAACCCGGTGCGTTCGCTTCCGGACACGGCTGCTCTGGTGACAGCGGAGCCGGGGTGAGTCGCCGGCGCCGCCAGTGAGGCACGCTGGGTCGAGCGGAGCCCGGATCGGCCGCTGGCCAGCCGCCCGGTCATCGGATGGTGGTCGCGATCAGATAGAGCACGAGCAGGCGTGCCAGTCCGTCGGCGAGCTCGCCGGGGACGAGCATCGGCTCGCCGGTGGTGGCCGCGATCGCGCGCGTGAGCGCGATCGCGCATCGCCGCGCCTCGTCAACCAGCGGCCGCTCCCGGCTCTCGAGATCGCCGCACAGCCGCTCGTGGGCGCGCTCCAAGGCCCGCTGGACCCATGCGTTCGTCTGGTAGCCGAGTTCGTGCGCGTGGGTCTCGAGCGCGCGGTGCGCCAGCCGCAACGCGCCCGCGGCGAGCTCGGCAAGCTGTGAGGTGACGAGCGGCGGGACGGGCTCGATCGTGGGATCCTCGTCGAGCGTCTCGAGCAGGTGCGCGTACAGGTGGAGGTCCGGCAGCCGCACGATCGCCAGCGTGAGCAGCCGCAACGTCCCGCACGCGCGCTCCTCCTCGGGCGCGAAAAGCGTGTTGACGGCGCCGTGCGAGACTGCCTGCCCGTAGAGCGATCCCAGCTCCCTCCGATCGGCGGCCGCGGCGATCGCGACCGCCCGATTCACGCTCATGTTCATCCCCACGCGCCTCTGCTCATCGCTCACAGACCAGGTACCGAGCCCGCGCAGCAATGGCCCGCACCGCCCGGCTGCCCCGTCCGTCCGAGCCCGCCCCAAGCACGGCCGTGATCACACCGCTCGTGGCGCCCGGCCGAACCGCGTCGGCGATGGCGCACCGCCACCCTCCCGCGCGCCATGATCACCCCGGACACCATCTACCGCCAGCTCGCCCGCCCGTGGCCGGCCGGCGAACTCGCCCAGCACTACCAAGCCGCATACGAGCACGGCTCCGGCGATTTACCCGCCGGCGAGGAGCCCCCCGACCGCCCGATCACACTTCTGGCGACCGCGATCCCACGCCTGATCAGCCTCGCCGTCGCCGCCAACGTCCTGCACCTCCTACCAACCAACACCGACGACGGCACCCCATCGCCGAGGAGCTGATCGCGACGATCGACACCACCGCCACCGGCAGCCTTCACCGCTGCCACCTCGCCCTCCAATCCGACGGCGAATCCCGCGGCTACGGCGCCGATGAGTGGTTGCCGCTCGCCTACCAGCAGGCCGCCGACTGGCTCCGGCACGCCTCACCGGCGGCCGATCCGCCGTCGCTGATCGAGCACGCCCAGGAGGCCGGCCGCTTCGCGGCGCTCGCGATCGGCTCCCTGGACCGCGATGCACCCAGCGCGCCCGAGGCGATCACCGACTGCCTCGCGCACCTCCTATTCGTCTGCGTGTTCGTGGATACCGTCGCGCGCTCCCGACCGAGCGACTAGCAATCCCCTGAGCAGTTCTCGCTCAGCACGAACAGGTCTGCGGGGCCAGAAACCGGGGGCGGCGTGAGGTCCCTGCGCTGGCTCTGAGCGCCGGCGTCAGGCGCTCCAGCGACACCACGAGAACGTTCTCGCAGACGCGCTCGAGCCCGCGCGCGTGCACCACGCACAGCACGGGGAACGCTCCTCGCCGACACCAACGCCGGCGACGCCGGTAAAGCCACGCCGCCGTCTGGCGGGCGTGGGTCAGGTGGCGCGCATCGAACGTGCGCCACTTAGTCTCGACTGCAAACGCCATCCCAGTTGGGGCGATCGCGACGCTGTCGATATCCCCGCCCCCGCCCCACGCGAGCGAGTGCCGCAGCCGCCACCCCTCCGCCTCCAGCCCGCTCAGCGCTCGCCGAACCTGAGTCTCGGACCGTGCCCCGACCCCGCTGCGAGCAGCCAGACGCGCCCAACGCCGAGCATCCACCATCAGCGCTGCTGTCGCCAGCGCCAGGAATCCGGCCAGCCGGAGATCGCTGGCGCTTGCGGCGACCGCGGCCAGCGCGCCGGACGCGATCCCCGCCGCGCCACTCGCGCCCGCGCGGCGCAGCCGCCTCGCCTGCTGACGGCGCGGGAAGCTCGAGCGGAACACAGGCACAAGCTTGCAGGCGGCTCGGACACGCCCGTGTGCTCTACGTGCGGGCTCGCACGCGTTGCCCAATCCGTTGCCCACACCCGCGATTCGGCACACGATGTGCTGCGCCTGTGGGGAAGAAAGAACGCCTTAGCAGGGATTTCCTGAGAGCCCGCCGGGGGACTCGAACCCCCAACCCCTTCATTACAAGTGAAGTGCTCTACCAGTTGAGCTAGGCGGGCGAGCGGGGTCCAGTGTCGCAGGCCGGAGCCGGCCTGGGAGCGCGCCGCCGGCGCCATCGCGGTGGAGGTCGTAGCGCGACAAGACGCTCGGCGCTGTCGAGGATGGCGGACAGGCCGGTGTTGAAGGCGGTGTCAGGGTCGATGTCGTCCGCGTGACGGACGTACTGGGCGATGGCGGGATACGTGCCGCTGTCGAGGAGCTGCCTGACGAAGGGCGCGTGGCGGGCACGCCACTGGCGTTTGGTCAGGCCGGTGCGGCGGCGGGCTTCGTGCTCGGCGTGCTCGAGCAGGGAGTGGCCGATCACGTAGGCGTTGATCGTGGAGGAGACGCCGGCCGCTTCGGTGACGTCAAGGTCGGCGTCGAGCAAGGCGCCGAGCGAGGCCTCGAACAGGCGCAGGAAGCTGGGCAGGAGCGGCGGCCGGCTGCCGACGAGCGACGCGACCCAGGGGTGGGCGCGGAGCATCCGTCGCTGCGAGCGCGCAATCTGCTCGACCCGCGGGCGCCAGTGCTGCGCCGGGTCGGCGACGAGATCAAGCTCGAAATAGACGGCATCGAGCATGGCGTCGAGGAGCTCGTCGCGATCGGTGACGTGCCGGTAGAGCGACATCGTGCCGGCGCCGATCGCGCCGGCGACTCGTCGCATGCTGACCGCGTCTAGTCCTTCGTGGTCGGCGATCGCGACGGCGGCCGCGACGATCTCGGTCCGGCTCAGCTTCGGAACGGTGGCGCGGACAGACGGTACGCGCCGGCGCCTGGTCGTCGGCGGCATGCGTACAGTGTACTCTTGCGTACGGCGTACTCGCCGGTCCGCAAGCACCCGACCATGTCCGTGAGCCCGCTTCCCATCACGGCTGTGAACCACATCGCGCTGACGACGCCGGACCTGGATCGTCTGGCCGACTTCTACGAGCGCGTGTTCGGAGCCGAGGTCCTGGCCCGCGCGGAAGGCGAGCCCCGCAAGTTCTTCATCAAGCTCACCGCCGGCACCAGCCTGCATGTGTTCGAGCGCGCGGACGCCGCCAAGGCCGCGGCCGCCTCTGCGTTCGACTGCGGTTCGATCAACCACTTCGCGCTTGAGGCCCGCGAACCCGAGACGTTTGTCGCGATTCGCAATGAGCTGATAGCCCAACGGCGGGTGAGCGAGACCGTGTATGACGCGCCCGGCGTCTACACGCTGTTCGCCACCGATCCCGACGGCCTGCTGATCGAATTGCTCGCCCATAAGCGGTCCGGCTGGACTCCTCCGTTCGCCACGGAGCAGTTCGTTCCGCTCGGTGAGCCAGCGTCGCCAGGCCCATGACCCGGCGGGGGGCGGTGACCAAAGCCTTGCTGAGCTGCGGCGCGTTGGCCGGCCCGCTGTTTGTGACCACGTTCACCTTCGCCGGTCGCAAGCGGGAGGGATACGAGCCCCGGCGCCATCCGGTCAGCGCGCTCGCGCTCGGCCCGGGTGGCGCCGTCCAGCGCGCGAACTTCATCGCCACGGGCGCGCTCTACCTGGCGGGAGCGGCGGGGCTCGCGAGGACGCACGGCCATAGGCACCGTTCCGCGCGCAGCCCGGCGTTGATTGCCGCCGCGGGGGTCGGCCTGATCGGCGCGGCGTTGTTCGCCACCGATCCCGTCAGCGGCTACCCGCCCGACACTTCCTCCCAGCCGAGCCATCCGAGCCGCACGGGCACCTTGCACACCCTCTGCGCGATTCCCGTCTTTGTCGGAATCCCGCTCGCGGCGCTCCTGTCGGCCCGTGCCGCAGCGCGGGCCCACGCCTCCGGCTGGGCCGTCTACTCCGCGGCCTCCGGCATGCTGATGGCGGCGAGCGCCGTGCTCGCCGGCGCCGGCTTCGGTCAGCACCCCGTCCTCGTCGAGTCAGGCGGTCTGCTTCAGCGAGTGTCGATTGTCACCGGGTTTGGCTGGGCGACCGCGCTGTCGATTCAGCGGGCGCTCGACATGGCTCGGTCGAGCGAACCGTGTCCGTTGCTGGCGTAGTCGGGCGCCGGTCCGTGCAGACTGCCGCCACCGGCGCTAAGCCGACGATCGAGCTCGCCCAGGACGAAGCCGAACAGGATGTGGCGCCACGTCGCCTGGGCGAAGGCGCGCCGGCTCCGATAAATGGCGGGCAGCTGGTCGCGAGCGGGATGGAAGCGGTCCGAGACGGCGGCGAGCGGCCAGGTGACGACCAGCTCGGTCAGCGCGAGGGCCGGCCCGCGCACGGCGGGCGGGATCGGGAGCGCCGGCGCGACATTCGCGTACATCGCCCCGAACAAGGCGCCGTTCTGGGCGTGGAGAGCCAGGCCGGCGGGGTACCAGCCGGGTCCGTTCTTGACCGCCCGGCCGAGCACCTCGACGTCGTCGTAGCGGCTCTGGAAGAGCGCCTTGTCGACCGGTTGCTGGATCGCCCAGACCACCGCCGCGACGGCGCCGCAGACGGCGCCTCGGAGCGTTCGCGAGGCCGCGGTCTCGGGGTCGGCAGCTGGCTGGCCGGCGGCGCTCGGGGGATCGCTGACAGTGCCGTTGCTCAAGCAGGGCAACTGTAACGGGCGAGGCGGGAGCGGGTACGCAAAGTGCGATGGATCACGAAGCGCTGCACCGCCGGTCAAGGGACAAGGGAGTCAATCCGCTTGTGCTGCTGATTGTGCGAGCGATCCTCACTCCGTTCTTCCTGATCTACCTGCAGATGAAGCGAATTGGGCGCGAGCACATCCCGTCTGCCGGCCCCGTGATCCTCGCGGCGAATCACCGGAGCTTCTTCGATCCGTTCGTGATTGGGACGATGACCCGCCGCCCGGTCTACTACGTGGCCAAGCAGGAGCTGTTCGCCCACAGCCGCCTGCTGAGCTGGTTGCTCAACGCGCTCGGCGCGTTCCCCGTCACCCGGGGCGCGAGCGACCAGGAGGCTATCGAGACGGCGAGGATCATCCTCGGGCGCGGCGAGATCGTGCTGATGTTCCCCGAGGGGACGCGAACGCGCCCGGGTGGGCTCGGCAAGCCCAGGCGGGGCGTGGGTCGATTGGCACTCGAGAGCGGCGCGCCGGTCGTCCCGATCGCGATCATCGGCACCGAGGACATCCGGAGGGGCTGGCGGATCCGCCCGCGGAAAGTGCGCCTGCGCGCGGGGCGGCCGCTGCATTTCCCGACGGTCGAGAAGGCCTCGCCCACGCTGGCCGGCGCAGTCACCGACCGGATCTGGCCGTGCGTGAAGCTCCAGTGGGAGTGGCTCGGGGGTATGCCGCCGATCCGCCGAGCCGCGGTCATCGGCGCGGGGTCGGCGGGTACGAGCCTGGCCGTGCTGTTGGCGCGGGCCGGGTTCGAAGTCGAGCTTGGGGCCCGTACTCGAGAACAGGCGGCCGCGCTCGCGGACACGCGCGTGAACACGAGATACCTTCCGGGGGTCGAGCTTCCCGAGGCGGTCAAGGTCCTTGCGCCCGCTGAGCTCGACCTGAGCGCCCACGATCTGATCTGCCTGGCCGTCCCCGCGCGGGCATTGCCGGCGGCAATGGCCGCCCACGGCCACAAGATCCCCCAGCGCGCGGGCGTCCTGGTTCTGTCCAAAGGTCTCGTCCCGCCGTTGGGGACGCTGCCGTCGGCATTCGTGGCCGAGCGTTGCGCGGCGCACGCGGTCGCCGGCTTGGGCGGCCCGGCCGATGCCGCCGACGTGCTTGAGCACGGCGCATCGGTGGTGCTCGCATCGGTCGACCGCGGCTTCCAGCGCCGGCTGGCGGACGCCCTGGGGACGGCCGGCCTCGACGTCTCGACGACCGGCGACGTGACCGGGGTGGAGCTGGCCGGCGCGGCCAAGAACGTCGCGGTGGTCGCGGCCGCGGTCGCCTCGATCGCCGGACCCAACGTGGCCGGCGCTGCCGCCGGCAAGGTGTTCGCGGAGGTGGACGCGCTCGCGCAAGCCCGCGGAGGAAAGCCGGAGACATTTGCCGGCCTCGCGGGCGCAGGCGACCTCGTGGCGAGCGTGCTTGCTGAGCACTCGCGCAACCGGCGGGCCGGAGAGCTGCTGGCCCATGGCGTGCCGGGGGCGGAGATCGACCACACGCTCGGCCACGCGGTCGAGGGCGTGGACTCGGCGCCGCTGCTGGCGACGGCTGCGCGCGACGCCCGGCTCGAGGCCCCTGCGCTTGACAGCCTGGCGGCGCTGATCGAGGGACGGATCGAGCCCGTCGAATGGACGGCCACGATCACCGAACCGACGCGCCCGGCGCGCAAATCAACCGCCCGGGCGGCGTGACGGGGGCTACGCTCTCGTGTGGTGGAAAACGGCGCACAGCCCAGCAATAAGGCGGATGTCGATGCCCGCTTCGCGGAGCTGTACAGAACGCACCTGCGGGACGTTTATTCGTACAGCTACTACCGCGTTGGCAACCACCATGACGCCGAGGACCTCACCGAGCAGACCTTCCTGCAGGCCTACCGCCACTTCGAACGGGCGCTGCGCGAGTCCAACGGCCGCCCGCTGCGACCATGGCTCATCCGCATCGCCCACAACCTGGCGGCCAACTTCTACCGCGACCGCTCGCGCAAGCCGGAGTCGGGGATCGAGGACGCAGGCATGATCTCGGCGCCGCACACGACCGAGTCCCTGGTCGAGGGGCGCGAGCAGCTCAAAGCGATCCTCGACGGCGTCCAGCAGCTGCCGGACGACCGCCGCGAGGCGCTGATCATGCGCTTCGCCCTGGGCATGGACAATCGCGAGATCGCCCGCGCCCTAGGGCGCACCGACGGCGCCACGAAGGTGCTTCTGCACCGCGCGATCCGCCAGCTCGAGGGAATGGTGGCCGAGCCGGCGATGGCCGAGTCCGCCACCGGGTCCGCGGCCGCGAGCGAATCCGCGTCCGCGAGCGAATCCGCGTCCGAGTCGGAGGGTGCCGAGCGATGAGCGCCGGAGCGACGGATTTCGAGGCCCTGCTCCGCCAGGCGCTGGCGCCGGTCGAGCCCCCGGCCGACCTCGCTCAGCGCCTCGAGCTGACGTTGGTCAGCCTGACCGAGCTGGCCCACGAGGAGCTCGAAGCGTGGGAGCTGTCGGCAATGCGCGATCCCCGCAACTGGGTCCGGCCGGCCGCGGCCGCCGTGGTCGGGGTCAGCGCCGGCACGGCGCTCGTTGTCCTGCGCGTGCGCGCGCGCCATCGCGTGCGCAAGCAGCGCTCGAGCAACCTGCTCGAGCTGGCCCAGCGGACCATGCAGGACGCCGCCGAAGAAGCCAGGCGGATCCTGCCGCACCGTTAGCTCTTACGGCGCCGCGACAAACCGCTGATAGCGTGGATCCAAAATGGCCGTTTGCTATCGCCACCCATCTCGTGAGACCGGAGTGTCGTGCTCCTCGTGCGGACGGCCGATCTGTCCCGACTGCATGACCCCGACCCCCGTCGGGATGCGCTGCCCGGAGTGCGCCCGCGAGCGCACCCGGGTCACGCGAGGCGTCAGGTCGCGCGCGGCAGTGCCGCGCGCGACCCAGGTGCTGATCGCGATCAACGTGATCGTGTTCCTGGCCGAGACCGCCACAGGGGTTTCGCTGGGCGGCGTCAGCGGCGTGAACGGCGGGTGGGTCTGGAACCACGGCGCGCTGTTCGGGCCGGCGCTTACCTCCCACAACTTGTATGGCGCGCCTTTCAGCGGCACGGACCAGTACTGGCGGCTGCTCACCAGCGGGTTCATCCACGACGGGATCCTCCACATCGGCATCAACATGCTGTCGCTGTACTTCGTCGGCATGGCGCTCGAGCCCGCGATCGGCACTCGCAACTTCGTCGTGATCTACATGACCTCGCTGCTGGCCGGTTCGTTCGGTTCGCTCCTGTTCCAGCCCGACTACCCGACGATCGGCGCCTCGGGCGCGATCTTCGGGATCTTCGGGGCACTGATCGTGGTCGCGCGCTACCGCGGGATTCCCTTCTGGCAAAGCGGGCTTGGGTTCATCCTCGTCGTCAACATCCTGTTCTCGCTGAGCGTTCAGGGCATCTCGATCGGCGGCCATCTCGGCGGCCTGGTGGCCGGACTGATCACGGGGTGGCTCGTGCTCGAGTTCGACGAGCGGCGGCACATGCCGGCAGTGGCGATGGCGGGGTGCGCCGCGGTGGCGGTGGCGAGCGTCATCGCCGCGCTGGCGGTGGCGGGAAGCCACGGCCTCACGCCAAACGGCTTCACGATTTAGAGGCGCGAGCAGATTGGAATGGTCGGCGGCGCCTGGCGGCGGCGCCTTAGAGTTCGACCGTGAAGGCCGACCCGGGCGCCTCGGGGAACTTCTCCGGATGGATGATGTGCGCCAGCAGCTCGAGCCCGTCGATGATCCGCGGCCCTGGACGCGAGAAGTACGCCGCCGCATCGACGGCCACCACCTCGCCGGCTCCGAGCGCGGCCAGCTGGTCGCGGTGCATTTCGGCCTCGCGATGGGCGATCTCGGCGTCGTAGCCGCACGGCATCACGATCACGATGTCGGGCTGGGAGGTCTCGACCTCCTCCCAGGACCGCTCCTCGGACTTCTCGCCGGCGAACCCGAGCACATCCTCGCCGCCGGCGTACTCGATCAGCTGCGGCACCCAATGACCCGCGGCGAAGGGTGGATCGAGCCACTCTAGGGCGTCGACCCGCGGCCGCCGTAAACCGCGAACCGCCAGACGAACCCGGTCGATCCGCGCCGAGGCGTCACGCACCAGCTCGACGGCGGCGTCCTTGCGGTCGGTCACCTGCGCCAGCGTGCGGAAGTCGCCCAACACCTCGCCCACAGTGTGGGGGTCGAGCGAGACCACGCGCGGGTGGGTCTCGATCTCCTCGGCGACCGCACGCACGTCGTCATAGGACACCGCGCAGACCGAGCAGAGTTCCTGGGTGACGATCAGATCGGGGCGCAGGTCGCGCAGAAGCTCGTCGTCGAGTTCGTAGATCGAGTCGCCGGCAAGCGTGCGCTCCTTGACCGCCGCATCGATCTCCCGCGCGCTCAGGCCGGCGGGAAGGACGTCCCGAGTGATCTTCGGCAGCTCCTGCGCCGCGGGCGGATAGTCGCACTCGTGCGTTACCGCGATCACGTCGGGACCGAGCCCGAGGGCGAACAGCGTCTCGGTGGCTGACGGGACGAGGCTGACGATGCGCATCGACGAAGAGGATAGATCCGGCGCCGTACACAAACTGATAACCGGCCGCTCACAACCGAATCACGCCTGATGCCAGCGCCCGCGAATAGGTTGCCGCGAGCAAGCGAGAGCCAGCGACCAGCAAAGGAGCGATGGGGTGAACGCCCGGAGAGGTTCAGTGTGGAGCATCATGCGCTCGCTGACGGTCGCGCTCACGCTCGCCGTGGTGGGTGCGATCTCGGCGCTGCCGGCGGGCACGGCGGAGGCGTCGACCGGCTGCAGCCTCGGCCCTAACGGCCAGATCAAGCACGTGATCATCATCCAGTTCGACAACGTCCATCTCGAGCGCGACAACCCCAACGTGCCGTCGGACATCGAGCAGATCCCGGCGCTCGAGGACTTCATGAAGGACAACGGCACGCTGCTGGCCAACGACCACACCGTGCTGATCTCCCACACCGCCGACGGGATCCTCAGCACCGAGACCGGCCTGTACCCCGACGAGTTCGGCGGCGGCGTCGCCAACTCCTTCGAATACCTGAACCCGAACGCGACGTCGGGAACCAGCAACGCCTCCCTGTTCACCTACTGGACCGACAAGACCAACCCGAGCTCGGACCCGCTCTACACGCTGATCCACGCGAACAACGGCACCACCAACGGCGTCAACACCCCCGCCCCCTGGGTCGCGTTCACGCGCGCCGGCTGCGACTTCGCCGGCGTCGGCTCGGCCGACATGGAGTTCGAGAACGACAACAGCGACCTGGCCAACGTGTACGGCTCGAACTCGACCGAATACGCGTTTGGCAACTGGTCCTACAACACCGCGTATGACCAGTACAACAACCCGGGCTCGAACCTGGGCGAGACCGACTACGAGGGCCTGGCGATCCACTGCTCGATCAAGGACAGCCAGCCGGGCGGCATCTGCTCCTCGGGCAACGGCGGTGAGCCGGATGCCCTGCCCAGCGAGCCGGGTGGCTACAACGGCTACAACGCGCTGTTCGGGGCGATCAACATCAACCCGTGGCTGACCGGCAAGCCCGACCAGCCGCTGGCAGCGGGCTTCAACGTCTGCACGCCGCCGCATGCCCGTGCCAATCACCCGTGCACGCCACCGCCTAGCGGCAACTGGGCCGCGCCGGCGGTCTACGACGTGTTCGCGCCGAACGCGACCAACACCGGCCCGCACGCAGCGGTCGTGAACAACCTGTGGGCCTCGGGCGGGTCGGCCGGCCACTACAACTCAGGGCCGCCGCAGAGCTACGAGCCCGGAGTCACGCCGACCTCGCAGGTCCTCGACGAGACGGGCAGCCCCGGCTTCCCCGGGTTCGACGGGATGGAGGCCAACAACGCACTCGGCTACACGGCGGCGATCCAGGAGGCCGGCGTGCCGGTCACCTACACCTACATCTCCGACGTCCACGACGACCAGTACTACACCAACAACGGCGACGCGTTCGGTCCTGGCGAGGCCGGTCACGAGGCGCAGCTGCGCGAGTACAACGCCGCCTTCGCGTCGTTCTTCCGCCGGAGTCGCCAGCGACCACATCAACAAGCACAACACGCTGTTCCTGTTCACGGTCGACGAGGGCGACCACTACGACGGCAGCGCGCCGCTCAACCCGGGCTGCAACGGCGTGACGACGCCGTGCCAGTACACCGCTGCGGACGGCACGCGTGATGTCGGCGAGGTCGACACCAGCCTGCCGGGTCTGCTCAAGAGCCTGTACCCCAGCCAAACGATCCCGACGTTCGGGTTCGACTTCGACGACGCTCCGGCGATCATCGTCCCCAACCAATCAAGCCCGAGCGGTACGCGTCCCGGGCCGAAGGACCCGACCGTGCGCACCCTCGAGCGGGATATCAGCGCCGCCAATGAGTACAACCCGATCACCGGCGCCACCATCCCGATCACGGTCAACATGGCCGATGAGAACGAGGAGACGATCCTCTACATGGTGAACGCCGACCCGAATCGGGAACCCACGTTGACGCTGTTCGGCGACCCGTCGTTCTACTTCCAGAGCTCGTGCGACGGCACCACCGGAACGGGCTCGCTGCCGGGCTGCCCGATCCAGAACCCCGACTACGCTTGGAACCACGGCGACATCCAGCCCGAGATCGCCAGCACGTGGCAGGGCTGGGTGGGGCCCGGAATCAAGAACCTCGGGGAGACCTCGAGCATCTGGACCGACCACACCGACGCGCGCCCGACGATGATGACGGTCCTCGGGCTGCACGACGACTACAGCTGGGACGGGGCGGCGATCGCCCAGATCATCGGCTCGACCGATGGCGGCTGGGGCTGGGGGAGTCGCGGGCAGAGCGCACTGCCCTGGTCGATCAGGGTCAACGAGCGCGGCTACGAGGAGCTCGCCGCGGCGTACAAACAGCTCGATGCGCCGTTCGGCGAGTTCGGACTCGGGACGCTCGATGCGGACACCACCGCGCTGGCCAGCGGCAGCTCGTCGAACGACGGTGACTACACGGCCACCACCTCGCAGCTGCAGGCGTGCGAGGGCCGGCGCACGACCGTAGCGGGTTAGATCCAGGCGGTGCTCGAGGCGGCCGAGGCCGGCCGCGCGCCCGTGACGAGCTGGGAGGCGTTCAATCTGATCGGGCAGGCCGATCGTCTGATCGCGGACGCCAAGACGCTGGCCGGGTCTTCGACTCCGCCGAGCTACACGGTGTGCAGTTAGGCGCGGCGCGTTTGGGGCAACGGTGAGGAGCAGCCCTGGATTGGAGGCCGGGGCTGCTGCTACCGTTTGCTCGTCGCTGCATGAACGACGACGACCCATCCCGAAGTAGCAGCTCAGAGGCGAAGGGCTGCCCAGCGAGGAAGGACCACGGGGCCGCGCGGGTCTTTGAACGCCCGGTCGCCGGGGTGGCGGGCGGGTAGCACCTAGCCGGTGAAGGCCCTCTTCATCATCCTCACCGGGCTGCTGGTCCTGGTCAACGCGTTCTTCGTCATCGCCGAGTACGCGCTGGTCCGTTCGCGCCGCGCGCGGCTGGAGGCGCTCGCCGAGGAAGGGGCGCGGGGCGCTCGGCTGGCGCTGTCCCAGATCGACGACATCGGCGACTACCTTTCCGCCTGCCAGGTCGGGATCACGATGGCCTCGATCGGTATCGGCGCGCTCGGCGAGCCGGCGATCGCGCACGTGTTCGAGCCGATCCTGGGCAGCCCGATTGGGCACGCCGCGGCGGTCGCCGTGTCGGTGGTGATCGCCTACCTGCTGATCACGATCACTCAGAGCATCATCGGCGAGATCGTCCCCAAGCTCTACACGATCCAGCACGCGGAGGGGCTGGCGCGGCGGATCGCACGGCCGATGCAGTTTTTCCGTTTCCTGTTCAGCCCGTTCATCGTGGTGCTCAACTCGGCGTCCGAGTCGATCCTGCGCATGCTCGGCACCGACCCGGACGCCGAACCCGAGGGCGGCACCCCCGACGAGCTCAAGCGTCTGATCGCCCAGTCCTCGTCCGGCGGTCAGCTCGACGTCGGCGAGGCCAGCATGCTCACGGGCGTCTTTCACCTGCACGAGCAGGAGGCCCGTCAGGTCATGACTCCGATCCCGGCCGTGGTCACGGTCGATCTGTCTGAGACGGTCGAGGCCGCGCTCAAGCGCTGCGTGTCGACCGGCCACTCGCGCCTGGTCGTGACCGAGGACGAGAACCAGGACCGGGTCAAGGGCATTGTCCACGTCAACCAGCTGGTCAAGAAGATGCTGAACGACGGCATGGAGTCGCACTTCGATGCGCTCGTGCGCGAGGCGCCGATCGTCCCGGAGACCAAGCCGCTCGACGATCTGCTGGCCGATCTCCAGCGCGAGCGGACCGAACTCGCGATCGTGGTCGACGAATATGGCCGGACGGCGGGGATCGTGACGATCGAGGACATCATCGAGGAGGTGGTGGGCGAGATCTCGGACGAGACCGACCCCGCCGGAGGCGCGGTGCGCCGGCTCGCCAACGGCGACTGGTTCGTGCGCGGGCACGTTGCGGTGGCGGACCTCGAGGACTACGGGCTCGAGCTGCCCGTCGACACCGACGCCTATAACTCGGTCGGCGGGTTCGTGTTCGCCGAGCTCGGGCGGCTTCCCAAGCGCGGGGACACGATCTCAGCCAACGGCTTCTCGATCCGCGTCGAATCGGTCCGCCAGAACCGGATCGAAGCGGTTCGGATCAGGCAGCGCCGCGCCGCAGCGTAGGAACCCGGCATCCGACCACCGGGTCTCGAGATCCGGGCCTGCATCCTCTCGCACCATTCGTTACATTTGCGCCTTCGGTAACGGCCGGAGAGTCTCGGTCAGAGCGTCGACCATCTCCCGGTGGTTGAGAGGAGAGTTGAAGCCGGCCCCCCCCAATCTGGGCCGGCTTCGCCCTGTTAATTGGTCCCGATGGGCGCCGGGGCGACCTGCCCCGACAAAAAGAAGCCGGCCCGCTGGGGACGGGCCGGCTCCGTGCTTCTGGGGAGGAGGTGCTGCTATGAGGTACGTCGCGCTATGGAGTTTGCGTCCCTCAGATGAATGGGCCCTAAATAGTTCGTTTCAGGTTCGTCAGTGCACAGGATTGGGCCATGTGCGGTGGCGCCTGACGGCGGCGCCTTGGGGCTGGCTTCGGCGGCGTCCCCGTTCGCCGGTCCCGCCCACCCAAGCCTCATCCGGCTGGATCGGCTTTCAGTCGTAGCGGTAGAAACCCCTGCCGGTCTTGCGCCCCAGCGACCCGGCCTCCACCAGCTCGAGCAGCCGCTGGGGAATTGCGGCCTCGATCGACTCGCCGATTGCCTTCGAGACGTCGAGCCCGACGTAGTCGAGCAGCGCGATCGGCCCCATCGGCATGCCGGCACCTAGCGTCATGCAGTTGTCGATGTCCTCAGGCGGCATGCCGGTCTCTACGAGCAGGTCGACCGCGCTGAACAGGTACGGGAACAGCAGCCGGTTGACTACGAAACCGGGGATGTCGGGGACCTCGACCGGCGTCTTGCCGAGCTCGTCGCACAGCCCCCGAGCTCGACGGCGTGTCTCCTCGCTGGCCTCCGGCGGGAACGCCAGCTCGACCAGCCGCATCCTCGGCACCGGGTTGAACGGGTGCAAGCCGACGAAATTCTCCGGGTGCCCGCTCGCCTGCGCGAGCTCGGCGATCGAGAGGGACGAGGTGGTGGTGGCCACGATCGCGCCGGCGCCGGCATGGCGGGCCAGCTCCCCGAGGTCGGCCAGCACCGCGGCCTTGCTGCTGTGGTGCTCGATCACAGCCTCGACCAGGAAGGTCGCTTCGGCCAGCTCGTCGAGGTCGGTGACAATCCGTACGCGGTCGGGGTCGAAGCCGTTCAGCTTCGCGCACAGCTTGGCCACGCGCCCACGGGCGCGTTCGGCGGACTCATCCGATCGGGCCCACAGGAGCACCTCTTCGCGCTCGGCGGCCGCCACGGCCAGACCGCAGGCGATTACGCCTGAGCCTGCGATTCCCACTCGTTCCGGCAAGTCAGCTCCTCTAGTCGGATGCTCAGAAAGCTTCAGTACAGTAGTAATGAATCAGTCGCAGCGCGCCATCGGGGGCCTTCGCGGATGGTGGGTGTGGGGTTTCCCGGTCATAAAAAAGGAGCAACGCATGCCGCAGTCTGGACGCGAAGTAGTCATCGTCGAAGCCGTGCGCACCCCGATCGGACGCGGGCACAAGGAGAAGGGCTACTACAAGGACGTCCACCCCAACGAGCTGCTCGGCCGCTGCTACAGCGAGGTGATCGAGCGGGCGGGGATCGACGCAGGCGAGGTCGAGGACGTGGTCGCGGGCTGTGTGCAGCAGTACGGCGAGCAGTCTTGGAACGTCGGCCGCAACGCCTGGCTCCAGGCCGGTCTGCCGATCGAGACGCCGGCCACGACGGTCGACCGCCAGTGCGGCTCGGCCCAGCAGGCGGTCAATTTTGCCGCTGCCCTGATCGCCGCGGGTGTGCACGACGCGGCCATCGGCTCGGGCGTCGAGCACATGGGGCACGTGCCGATGGGTATCGGTTTGAAGTGGGTCGACGACGTGGGCATCCCGTATCCGCCCGCGCTGATGGACCGCTACAACCTGATCCCCCAGGGCCTGTCGGCCGAGATGATCGCCGACCAGTGGGAGATCCCGCGCTCCGAGCTGGACGAGCTTGCGCTGCGCTCGCACCAGCTCGCGCATCGCGCCACCGAGGAGGGCCGCTTCGAGCGGGAGATCCTCCCGTTCAAGGTCAACGGCTCGACCTATGTGTCCGACCAGGGGATCCGGCCCGAGACCACGATCGAGGCGCTCTCGCAGCTCAAGCCCGCGTTCAAGCCGGACGGCAAGGTCACGGCGGGCAGCAGCTCTCAGATCTCCGACGGCGCCGCCGCGGTACTCCTGATGACGCGCGAGAAGGCCGACGCGCTAGGGCTGAAGCCGCGGGCACGGATCGTCGACCAGACCACGGTTGGCGTCGACCCGGTGATCATGCTCACAGGCCCGATCCCGGCCACCCGCAAGATCCTCGACCGCAATGGAATGAAGATGGACGACATCGACCTGGTCGAGATCAACGAGGCGTTCGCTCCGGTCGTGGCGGCGTGGCGCCGCGAGCTCGAACCCGACATGGACCGGGTCAACGTCAACGGCGGCGCGATCGCGCTCGGGCATCCGCTCGGGTCGACCGGCGCGCGGCTGATCACCACGCTCCTGCACGAGCTCGAGCGCTCCGACAAGGAGGTCGGGCTGGTGACCATGTGCTGCGGTGGCGGGCTCGGCACGGGCACGCTGATCCAGCGGATCTAGCTGTCAGGCGCGGCCCGGCCGCAGCGCGCGGCCGGGCCGGGCACGCAGGTAGCCGAGGCGGATGCCGGGTCCAGATCATCAGCAAGTACGGCTTCAGTGACGTGCTGGGGCCGCGCGCGGTCCTCGATCCCTCCCGGGTGGCGGCGCAAATCGTGACCGGCATCGGTTTCATCGGCAGTCGCGCTCGACGTGCGCGGCCAGCCGGACGTCCAGCCGCTCGACGAGCTCGAGGGTGTGGTCGAGGTGAGCACCTGCGAGCTCTCGAGCAGCGTCGAGTGAGGGGACGGGGGTTTGGGCGCAGTACAGGAGCGCGTTGACGTTGATGTCGAGCATGCGCCACCACTCGCTCGCGTCGGCGTCGGCGTCGACGGCCGGTCCGAGCAGCATCACGCCCGCGTTGTTGACCAGGATGTCGAGCCCGCCGCTCACGCGCTCTCCCAGCGGAAACCGACGAGCGATGGCATCGGGGTCAACGGGCTCACGGGCAGTCCGTCGGGGGGATCGTCCTGGTTGAAGGGAACGGGCGCGAGGTCGTTGGGCGTGTCGGAGTGGAACAGCGAAGCCAGGTACTGGGCCTGTCCCCGCCCCGGGCCGAGCTCAAACTGGCCGCCGCTGTACGCCCCGATGCCGTGCTCAGCGCAGTAGTCGTACGTTGCGCACAGCTTCGGCAATCCGCCGATCCGCGACGGCTTGAGGTTCACCATCCTGGGCGAGAACGGGAGCGCCTCGATGTCGTCGATCGAGTGGATCGGCGCGTCCCACGTGATCCGGTGATGCTCACCGGCCAGGATCGCCGCCGTCTCCGGCGTCACCACGTCGGGGTCCTCGATCCACGCATGCGGGAATGCCTTCGCGACTCGTTCGTAGAGCACCGGATCGGGTGGCTGATCGACGACCGTGCCCCGGTAGAGGCTCTTGAAGTCGACCGAGTCGACGGCTCCGGTCCGCACCAGCGCCTCGATCAGCTCAGGGGTCCACGAACTCGTGGGGTCGAGCTTGAAGCGCAGCGTCGGGTAGCGGGCCAGGCGACGTTCGAGCGGGTCGAGCGTCGCCGGCTCGCCGAGGCGCAGCGAGACGACGAACGTGAGCGGTTGCGGGTCGCGTCCCAACGCCGCGTGGAGCGGCCGGTCCGCCTGGGCGAGCGCGAGGTCGAGCGCGGCGCTGTGGAACGTCCACCGGCGATAGAGGCGCGAGACCTCCCACTGTGGCGCCACCGGAAACAGGTCGAGAGAGTCGACGAGCTGACAAAACTCGCCGAGCGCGTAGCGGCCGGCCAGCCTGTCCGCGTGGACCGGACCGGCCTGCTGGAGGGCGACGTGGTCCTCGGCCTGGTAGACGACGTCCTCGCCGACGCCCTCGAGCCCGCCTCCCGTAAGGTGCACGACGGTGGTCAGGCGCTCGAACCCGCTGGAGACGTTCGCCCGCACGCCCTCAAGCGTGTAGCCGTCGACCTCGAGCGGCAGGTTGGCCAGTAGGTCGAAGGTACTCACTGCGCGCGTCCGGCGCCTTCGAGGCGGTCGATCAACTCGTCGAGACGGAGCTCCTCGAGGCCGTGGCTGACCGCCTCGAGCTCGGCGGCGCAGTACTCGACCAGCTCCCGGCCTTCCTTGACCAGGGCGAGGGTCTCGCGCAGGCCAGCGTCGCCCGAATCGAGCCGCCGGATGATCTCCTCGATCCGCGCCACCGCGGTCTCGTAGGTCGGCTGGGGCTCGCTCGCGCTCATGACTCGTCGGCGACGGTCGCGGGAAGGGTGCCGTCGTGGAAGCGCAGGCGGACGTCGCCGGCGGCACGGGCTGCCGCCGCCGAGCCGAGTGCCTGGCCCGCGTGGTCCTCGACCAGCGCGTAGCCTCGGGCCAGCGTGCGCTCGGGATCGTGGGCGGCCAGGGCGAGCGCAAGGCGCTGGAGCTCGCGACCCCGGGCGGCGCGGTCAGAGGTGCGGGCGCGTTCGGTGGCGCGACCTACCACCTTGGCGTGGACGCCGGCCCGCTCACGCCGCTTGGCGACGCCGCGGCGGGCGCTGGCCCGAAGCTCGCGCAGGAGCTGGTGCAGCTGCCGGCGCTGGCGAGCGACGTGGTGGCCGGGAGCGGCGGCCAGGCGCTCTAGCGTGCGGGCGCGCTCGGTGATCGCCCGACGGCTGTGGTTGTGCAGGCGTCGGGCGCCGGCGGCTAGGTCCGCCTGGGCGGCGAGGCAGTCGATCGGCACGGCGGCCTCCGCGGCGTGGGTGGGGGTGGAGCAGCACACCGCGGCCACGTCGTCGATAAGCGTGCGGTCTGTGTGGTGGCCGACCGACGAGATGACAGGCACGCGCAAGAGCGCCACCGTCCGGCACAGCGCCTCGTCGCAGAACGCGAACAGGTCGGCCAGCGAGCCGCCCCCGCGGGCCACGATCACCACCTCGACGTCCTGGATCGCGGCCAGGTCACGCAGTGCGGTGGCGATAATCGGCGCGGCCAAGCGGTCCTGCACCGGGGCGAAGCCCCAGATCAGTCGCCCGGCCCAGCCCCGGCGTTTCAGGCCGGCCAGCACGTCGTCACGGGCCTTGCCACGCTCGCCAGTCACCACCCCGATCGTGCGGGGCAGCGGCGGGCGCGGCAGTCGCTTCTGCGGCTCGAACAGACCGTCCGCCTGGAGGCGTCGCCGCAGGCGCTCGAGCTGCAGGAGCAGGTCTCCCTCGCCCGCTACACGCAGCTCGGTCACCGCGAAGGTGAACGACGGGGAGGAGGAGGCACTGCCCGGGTAGTAGTCGCAGCCGCCGCCGACGATCACCTTGACCCCGTCGGCGAGCCTGACCCCGAGGCGCTCGAAGTCCGAGAGCCACATCGAGCATGGCAGCGCGCCGCGTGTGTCGCGGAGCTCGAAGTACACCCGCGCGCGGCTCGAGCGGAACCCCCACACCTCGCCCACCAACTGGACGCGAGCGAACTCGAGCAGCCTCTGCTTGAGCCGGGCGGTGTAGGTGCCCACCTCGTAGGGACCAGGCAGGTCGCTTTCCGGTGCGGTGGCGGCGATCGCGGGCTGACTCATCTTGGGTATCGAGGCTACCGGCCGGCCCCCACGGATAGGATGGGCCGCCATGGACTTGACGCTCTCACCGGCCGAGGAGGCCTTCCGCGACGAGCTGCGCAGCTGGCTCGAGGAGAACAACCCGGGGCGCGAGCCCCCGGGCGACGAGGCCGCGTTCGAGTTCCGCCGGTCCTGGCAGCGCAAGCTGAACGACGCCGGATGGGCCGGCGTGTCGTGGCCGAAGGAGTACGGCGGGCGCGGCGCGACGCTGGTCGAGCAGGCGATCTTCAACGAGGAGATGGTGCGCGCGCGGACGCCGTCGGTGGCGAACGTGCTGGGGCTAGCGATGGGCGGGCCCACCGTGATCGCGCACGGCACCGAGGAGCAGCGCCGGCGCTACCTGCCGGCGATCCTGTCCGCCGAGGAGATCTGGTGCCAGGGGTTCTCGGAGCCGGGTGCCGGATCCGACCTGGCGTCCTTGAAAACCCGGGCGGTGCGCCACGGCGACGAGTGGGTGGTGACGGGGCAGAAGGTGTGGACGACGTTCGCCCACCACGCAAAGTGGTGCATGCTGGTAGCGCGGACGGATCCCGAGGCACCCAAGCACAAGGGCCTGACCTACTTCCTGATGGACATGGAGCAGGACGCCGTGCAGGTCAGGCCGCTGCGCCAGATCACCGGCGAGTCGGAGTTCAACGAGCTGTTCATCGAGGAGGCGCGGATCCCGAACGACAACATCGTCGGGCGGGAAGGAGAAGGCTGGGCGGTGGCCATCACCACGCTCATGCACGAGCGCGCGACGCTCGCGTTCGGCCTCCAGGTGAGCGTGCAGATCGCGCTGCGCGAACTGATCGAGACCGCGCACCAGTCGCGCGGCTTCGACGGCGGCGTCGCCACCCAGGACCCGGTGATCCGCCAGCGGCTGGCCCAGCTCTTGATCGAGTCTGAGGTCCTACGGCTGAATGCGTACCGGGGGTTGTCGGCGATCATGCGCGGCGGCGTCCCGGGCCCCGAGGGGTCGCTCGGCAAGTGGCACTGGTCGGAGGTCAATCAGTCGCTGACCGAGCTGGCCATGGAGATCGCGGGGCCGCGGGCGATGCTGAGTGAGGACAGCTGGAGCTACCGGTTCTTGCGAGCGCGGGCCAACTCGATCGAGGGCGGCACGACCGAGATCCTCAAGAACATCGTGGCCGAGCGCGTGCTTGGGCTGCCCCGGATGCGATGAATTTCGGCTTCACCGACGATCAGCAGGCGATCAAGCGCACGGCACGGGAGTTCCTCGAGGCGCGCTATCCGCTGGCGACTGTTCGGGCGCTGGCCGAAGACGAGCGCGGTTTCACAGACGAGCAGTGGGCGGAGCTGGTCGAGCTCGGGTGGCCCGGCGTGATCGTTCCTGAAGAGCTGGACGGTCTCGGGCTTGGCGCGGTCGAGCTCGTGGTGATCGCCGAAGAGATGGGCTACGCGCTGGCGCCGAGTCCTTGGTTCTCGACCACGTCCGCCGCGCTGATGCTTGTCGCGGCGGGAACCTCCGAGCAGCAGCGGCGCTGGCTCGCGCCGTTGGCCCGTGGCGATGTCCGGGGAACGGTGGCGGTATGGGATGAGCACTCCGGCTGGGCGCCGGACCACTCCGAGGTCGAGCCGTCGTCGGATGGGGCGTTGACGTGCGTGAAGATCGCGGTTCCCGATGCGGCCAGTGCCGACTTCCTGATCGTGTCCGGTGCCGATCGGCGCCACTACCTGGTCGAGCGCTCAGCGGATGGCGTGACGATCGAGCCCGAGCAGGCGATCGACCCGACGCGCAAGCTCTTCCGGGTCGAGCTGGCGGGCGCTCCCGCGGAGCCGCTCGAGGTGGCAACCGAGGCGCTGGCCCGCGCCTACGCGACGATCGTCACCCTGCTCGCGGCCGAGAACGTCGGTGTGGGCCAACGCGCCATGGAGATGGCCGTCGAGTACGCCAAGGATCGGACTCAGTTCGACCGCCCGATCGGGTCCTACCAGGCGGTCTCGCACCGCTGTGCCCAAATGCTGCTCGAGGTCGAGGGGTCGCGCTCGCTCTGCTACTGGGGCGGCTGGGCGCTGGCCCACGAGCCCGAGACGGGTCCGCGCGCCGCCTCGATGGCCAAGGCCTACGCCGGCGACGCCGGCTTCCGCGTGGCGGCCTCGGCGCTCCAGGTGCACGGTGGGATCGGCTTCACCTACGAGCACGATCTGCATTTCTTCTTGAAGCGGGCGCATGCCAACGCGCACGCCTTCGGTGACTCGCGCTGGCACCGGGACCGCGTGGCGGACCTGGCCGGCGTGTAGCCGCTTGCGCGACGGCTGCGAGGGGAATAGGCTCGCCCTGTCGCGGGCGTGGGGCCTCGAAACGGATTCCGTGGTGTTCACCGTCTAGAACCGAACGCGGGAGCCCTGGAGGGATAATGAACGTTCGCCTCAAGCAAATCGCCGTCGCGGCGGTCCTCGCGACGACCCTCGTAACGCTGGTCATCGCCCCGGTCACGAGCGCGCACTCCGCCGCCGGAACGGCTTCGCGACAGGCGCCGCTGACGGCCAGGGAAGCGCGGGCGCTGTCGACTAAGGTCACCGATCGGGTGATCGTGGTGTTCAAGAACCAGCTCGGGTCTATCCCCGACACACCGTCCTTGCGCGCCCGCCGGGCCAGTGCCGTTGCCGCGGTGCAGGCTCCCGTCGTGTCCGAGCTGGGCCTCACGCACGCCACGCACGTCAAGCGGTACCAGCTGATCAACGCAGTCGCCGCGTACGTGAGCCGCGGTGAGGCGAAGCGGCTGGCGGCCAACCCGGCGGTGGCCGAGGTCGTGCCGGACGTCCGAATCCCGCTGGTCGGGTCGCCGCCGGTTACGCTGGGCCACGCTCGTGGAGGCGGTGGATCGAGCGGCAGCCTCGCCGACACGTGCCCGGCCGCCGGCCAGGTGCAGCTGAACCCGCAGGCGGTCGAAAGCATCCACGCCGCCGAGCCGCCCGGAGGAGGACCGTCCGCCCAGGCGCTCGGGTACACAGGCGCCGGCGTGAAGGTCGCGTTCATCGCCGACGGGCTCGACATCAACAACCCCGATTTCATCCGGCCCAACGGGCAGCCGGTGTTTGTCGACTACCAGGACTTCAGCGGCACCGGAACGTCCGCGCCGACCAATGGCGCCGAGGCCTTCGGCGACGCCAGCTCGATCGCCGCACAGGGGCGCGAGGTCTACAACCTGGCCGACTTCGGCGGCCCCGTTGCGAACCCGTGCAACATCCGCATCCTCGGCGTCGCCCCTGGCGCCAGCCTGGTCGGCCTCAACGTGTTCGGATCGTCGGACTTCGCCTTCAACTCCGTCTTCTTGGAGGCGATCAACTACGCCGTCAACGTCGACCAGGTCAACGTGATCAACGAGTCGTTCGGGGCCAACCCGTTTCCCGACGCGGCGAGCCTCGATCTGATCCGGATGGCGGATGAGGCCGCCGTCGCCGCAGGCGTGACCGTGACCGCGTCCACCGGAGACTCCGGTGTGACCAACACGATCGGCACGCCGGCCACCGATCCCGCCGTGATCTCCGCCGGAGGGACGACGACTTACCGCTCGTATGCTCAGGCGAACGTCGGCGGGATCACGTTCCCTGGCGTCACCGGCTGGCTGAACAACAACATCAGCGGTCTGTCGTCCGCCGGATTCGATCAGACCGGCGGCACCGTCGACGTGGTTGCGCCCGCCGACCTCAACTGGGCGCTGTGCACTCCGAATCCGGCCCTCTACTCCGCCTGCACCAACGAGGCCGGCCAGGGGTCGCCGGTCCAGCTGTTCGGCGGCACCAGTGAAGCGGCGCCACTGACAGCAGGGGTGGCGGCCCTGGTGATACAGGCCTACGAGCGCAGCCACGGCGGGACACCGCCGTCGCCCGCAGTGGTCAAGCAGATCATCGTGTCGACGGCACAGGACATCTCTGCGCCGGGCGAGCAGCAGGGTGCGGGCCTGCTCGACGCCTACGCCGCCGTCCAGGCCGCGGCGTCCTATCCCGGCTCCGATGGAGCCACCGGTCATGCGCTGATCAAGAGCGCTCCTCAGCTGAACGCGGTCGGATCCGCGGGCGCGCCCGAGTTCTTCTCCGAGACGGTCACCAACGCTGGCGCCACCGCACAACCGGTGGTCCTGTCGTCGCGGACCCTTGGTTCGTACCAGCAGATCGCTCACACCACGGTCCAGCTGGCGGACGCCACCGGCAACTTTGCGACGGTCAAGTTCTACGTCCGGCCCGGGCAGGCGCGCCTGAGTGCCTCGATCGCATATGTCGCCTCGAACCCCTCGTCGACCGACTTCTCCGCAGGCGACAACCTGTCGCTGATCTCGCCCTCGGGCAAGCTGGCCGAGTACAGCATCCCCCAGGGGGCTGGGAACTACGGCAACGCACAGGTGGCCAACCCGCAGCCTGGTACCTGGACGGCGCTGATCTTTGGAGCCCCGTCGGCGGACGGCGGGAGTGTCGGGCCGGTCCAGTTCGCGGCCATGACCGCCACATGGGTCCCGTTCGGCCAGCTCTCGACGCACTTCCTGTACCTCGCCCCGGGAGCGTCGCAGAGCTTCAGCCTGAGCGTCCGCAATCCTGGAGCTCCCGGGGACCAGGCGGGATCGATTGTGCTCAGCAGCCTGTCGAGGCAGCCGCAGTTCGCCTCGACCACGACGGTGCCGGTCACCCTGCGGGCCCTGATCCCGACTCCGAACCCGACCACCACGTTCACCGGGACGCTTACGGGCGGGAACGGCCGCCAGCCCAACACCGGGCAGACCGCCTACTACCAGGTGTACGTGCCCGCGGGCGTGTCGGAGCTCAATGCATCGGTGTCGAGCGCCAATCCGGCCAACACGTTCGTGGCGCAGTTGATCGACCCCGTCACCGGGGCGGGAGCGTCGACTGCGAGCAGCCAGATCCCGGGAAGCGGCGGTTCACTGGTTCCTGAGAACGGTGATCAACTCCACGTGCTGCATCCCGACCCGGGCCTTTGGACGCTGGCCGTCGACTTCTACAACCAGGTCTCGGGTACTGCGATCTCGCAGCCCTTCACCGTGACGCTCAGCCGGACGCCGGTGCCCGTCACCTCAGGGCTGCCTGATTCGACCGCTTCGACCCTGTCCGCCGGCTCGGGCAAGACGTTCGACGTCAAGGTGACCAACAACGGCGATACGCCCGAGGCGTACTTCGTCGACGCACGGCTCGACCAAACCACGCAGCTGAGCCTGGCGGCGCTTACGATGTCGCAAACCTCGGTGCCGATCTCGACCGTCACCGTGCCGATGTTCGTTGTCCCAACCCACACCATGTCGATCACGGCCACCGCCACCGCGCCAGCTCCGATCTACTTCGACTTTTGGTGGGCGTTCGGCGATCCAGACATTGCCTCCACCACGGGCGACGCCGCTACGGGCTCGTTCAACGCGA
>DASPPG010000154.1:0-38025 GCA_035625625.1 Solirubrobacteraceae bacterium | reverse complement strand
TCCTCCTCGGCGGCCGGCTCCTCGGCGGCGTGACCGCTCAGCGTGAGGAACACATCGTCCAGGCCTTGACCACGCGCTTGGCGGCGTCCTCGAGCGCGAAGTGCGCGAGCAGTTCGCGGCCGCGGGCGGTTGCCGTGCGGCGGTTCGAGCCGTACCGCCGCCCGACCATCACGAGGTTCTCGAGGCCCGTCAGGTTCTCGTCGACCGCGGCGTACTGGCCGGCCAGCCCGATCCGCTTGCGCACCTCGGCGGCGTCGTGCACCACGTCGTAACCCAGCACGCGTGCGGTTCCCGCGTCGGCCCGCAGCAGCGTGGCCAGGATGCGGACGAAGGTGGTCTTGCCGGCGCCGTTGGGTCCGAGCAGCCCGAACACTATCCCGGGCGCGACGTCGAGATCGACGCCGGCAAGCGCCGTGACGTCCCCGAAGGATTTCTCGACGCCCCGGACGGTGATGGCAGGCTGATCATCGGACACCGCCCTCACACTACGGCACGCTTGACGGCACCACAATTCTCTGACTAGAGTCAGAGAATGGCGACCGACGCGCTCGTCGCGCACGTGCGGAGCTTCAACCGCGTGGTGACCCAGCGAATCGGGGCGCTCGACGATCACTACCTGGGGCGCCGTCGACCACTGGGCCAGAACCGCCTCCTATGGGAGATCGGGGTCGCGGGATGCGAGGTGCGCTCCCTGCGCGCTCGCCTCGGCCTCGACGCCGGCCACCTGAGCCGGCTCCTACGAGCGCTCGAGGCGGAAGGACTGATCACGGTGAGGCCGAGCTCGATCGACGGCCGGGTGCGGGTCGCGCGGCTCACCAGGCGCGGACGGTCCGAACTCGCCGTCCTGGGCCGGCGCAGCGACGAGCTGGCCGCCACCATGCTCGAGCCGCTCGACCCGGGGCAGCGCGAGGAGCTGATCGCCGCGATGCGGACGGTCAAACGCCTGCTAACCGCGAGCGAGCTCGAGATACGTACGGTCGATCCAGGCGCCGCCGACGCCCAGCGCTGCATCGCGGCGTACGTCGCGGAGCTCAACCGGCGATCCGACCGCAGCTATGACCCCGCCAGGGGCGTGTCGGCCGAGCCGCACGAGATGACGCCGCCGGCCGGCCTGTTCCTGGTCGCTTACCGTCACGGCGACGCGGTCGGCTGCGGCGGGGTCAAGCACCACGCAGGAGCCCCATCGGAGATCAAGCGGATGTGGGTCGCGGAGAACGCCCGCGGCCTCGGGATCGCCCACCGCCTGCTGGCCGAACTCGAGGCGGACGCGGTCCGGAGCGGCGCCACGGTGGCGACGATCGAGACCAGCAGGGTGTTGTTCGAGGCGATCGCGATGTATCGCGCGGTGGGCTACGTCGAGGTGGCGCCGTTCAACGATGAGCCGTTCGCGGACCACTGGTTCGAGAAGCAGCTGCTTTGACGGCTCGCGTCACCTTCGTGGGGTCGGGCGACGCGTTCGCCGGCGGCGGGCGGTTCCAGCCCTGCCTACACCTCGACGGAGGCGACGAGCCGCTGCTGCTCGACTGCGGCGCGACGTCACTGATTGCCCTCAAGCGCCTGGGGATCGACCCGGCGGCCATCGGCTGGATCGCGCTCAGCCATCTCCACGGCGACCACTTCGCCGGCCTCCCGTGGCTGATCCTCGACGGCCAGTTCGCCAAGCGGACCAAGGCGCTGACGGTCACGGGCCCTGCCGGCACCGAGGAGCGCGTGCGGCAGACCTTCGAGGCGCTGTACCCGGGCGCGCCCGACGCTGAGCGGCCCTTCGAGACGCGCTACCTCGAGTTCGTAAGCCGCGTCCGGTTTGACTTCGGTCCGGCGCTCATCACGGCGTATCCGGTCCGCCACTCGCCCGCCACCGCGCCCCACGGCCTCCGGGTCGAGTACGCCGGCAGGGTCATCGCCTACTCGGGCGATACCGAGTGGACCGACACCTTGCCCGAGCTCGCGCGCGGCGCCGACCTGTTCGTGTGCGAGTGCAACTTCTTCGATAGGAAGGCGCCGGGTCACCTCGACTACGAGACGCTCATACAACGCCGCTCGGAACTCGAGTGCGAGCGGATCGTGATCACCCACATGAGCGAGGACATGCTCGACCGGCTGGGTACGGTGCAGCTCGAGGCCGCCGCCGACGGCGCCGTGATCCACGTCTGACGCTTCGACTCCTCAGCGCCCGATCGCCTGCGGGAAGTTGAAGTAGTGGTGCGGATCGACCTCGCGCCGGATCCTCTCAAGGCGCGGATAGTTGGAGCCGTAGTACGCGGTCTGCCAGTCCTTCAGGTCCGGGTCGGTGTAGTTGAAGTACGCCCCGCCGGTGACGTAGGGGCGCATCGTGCGGAACGTCGAGTCGAGCCACGCCGCCCCACCCCCGTAGCTCAGGTACTGGACGCAGAACAGCACGCGGCGGTGGACGAACGCGGTGGCGTCCGGCGCCACCTGATTGATCGCGCCGCCGTAGCCGTCGAGGAGGATGGCGCCGCTGCCGGGCAGCAGCGCCCGGGCCTCCGCCGCCTGGACCAGCGCGTCCCGGGCGGAGGCGGGGAGCGGCTGCGCCACGTAGTCGGACTTGGCCTGGAAGTTCATCCGCATCAGCGTCCCGCCCGGCCGGGTCCCCTCGGTGTGGCAGGCGGTCAGCGCGCTCGGCGCCGGCGAGCACCCGGCCCAGAACAGCTGCGCGTCCAGGTAGCCGAGGTCGCCGGTCAGGACGCTGGCGCCGCCCACTGCGGTCAACGGGGCGAGGAGTCGCCCGAGGTCGGCGGCCGGCCCGAAGTACTGGCCGGTCACCCGGACCGGATTCGGTCCGCCACCGTTCAGGTGGAAAATCGAGGTGAGCTCGGTCCCGGCGTGCGGCGCCCACGCCTGCCAGGCGGCGAGCGCATCGCTCCCGCTCGCGAAGGGCCACGATACGATGAACCACGACACGGTCGAGGGGACCGGGTGGATGCGGAACGTGAAGCTCGTGACGACGCCGAAGTTCCCGCCGCCACCGCCCCGCAGGGCCCAGTAGAGATCGGGATCGGTCTGGCTGCTCACCGTCCGCAGCCCGCCGTCCGCGGTGACGATCTGCGCGCTCAGGAGGTTGTCCGCGGTGAGGCCGAAGCGGCGGCCGGCCAGGCCCATCCCGCCGCCGAGGGCATGACCGGCGATCCCCACCGACGGGCAAGACCCGGCGGGGATCGTCATCCCGCGCGCCGCCAGCGCCGCGTACACGTCGATCAGCTGCGCGCCGGCGCCAATCGTCGCCTTACGGTTGCGGACGTCGACGGTGATGCCGCGCATGTTGCGCAGATCGAGCACCACGCCTCCCGACAACGTCGAATAGCCGGCGTAGCTGTGACCGCCCGATCGAGCACGCAGCGGCACGCGGTTGGCGACGCCCCAGCTGACGGCCTTGCGGACGTCGGCCGCGTCGATCGGACGCGCCACCCACGTCGGCAGCACGGCGTCGAACCGCTCGTTGTAGACGTGCGCGGCGGCCGGGAATCCGGGCGCGCCGCGCCTGATCACCTGCCCGCGGATCGGCGGCCCGGCGCTGCGGTTGGCCGCGCGAGCGATGGCTTCTTCGGACGAGCTCCCGCAGGCAAAGGCCACGCCGGCGGCGCCTGCGCCGGCCAGGAACGAACGCCTGTCGATGCGACTCTCCACTCTTGAAACCCCTTCTCGCTCCGGTCAGGTGATCCTTACCGATCGATAGGCGCGGACGCAAGAGCGAGCGGCTGGACCAGGCGGTCGGGCGCGAAGTAGCATGGGCGCCGCGTGACTGAGGTGGACGTCTCAGCGGAGTCGGGCGCCAACGGCGCCGGCTCGACGACCGCGCAGCCGACGGTGGCCGACGTGGTCGGCGCGACGATCGCCGCCCAGGGCGTCCGGGACGCGTTCGGGGTGCTTGGGAGCGGCAACCTCCTCGTGACCAACGCGCTCCGGCAGCGCGGTGCGCGTTTCCACCACGCGCGGCACGAGATGAGCGCGCTGTGCATGGCGGACGGTTATGCCCGCGTGACCGGCGCCGTCGGCGTGTGCAGCGTGCACCAGGGTCCGGGGCTGACGAACGCGATGACGGGCCTGGCCGAGGCCGCCAAGAGCCGCACCCCGGTGCTGGTGCTGGCCGGCGAGACCCAGGCAGCCGCGCTCACCTCGAACTTCCGGATCGACCAGCACGACCTCGTCGAGTCGGTGGGCGCGATCGCCGATCGCGTGCACGGACCGGGCACCGCGGCCGACGACGCCGCGCGTGCGTATCAGCGGGCGCTGACCGAGCGCCGTCCGGTCGTGCTGATGCTGCCGATCGACATCCAGGCGCAGCCGGCCGGTCAGACGGAGCCGTCTCGCCCCCCGCTCCCGGACATCGCAGGACCCGCGCCGGCGCAGGAGGCAATCACCGCGGCCGCCGATCTCATCCAAAGCGCCACCCGACCCGCCATCATCGCCGGCCGCGGCGCGGTGCTCGCCGGCGCGGGCCTCGAGCTCGACCGCCTCGGGCAGAGGATCGGCGCGATCCTCGCCACCTCCGCTCCCGCCAACGGCCTGTTCGCCGGTCTCCCGTACGCGCTGGGCATCTCGGGCGGCTTCGCCAGCCCGTTCGCGGCGTCGCTGCTCCCCCGGGCGGACCTCGTACTGGTGGTAGGCGCCTCGGTCAACCACTGGACCACCAAGCACGGCACGCTCATCGACGCAGGCGCCAAGGTGATCCAGGTCGACGTCGAGCCGCGGGCGATCGGGCGAAACCGCCCCGCGGACGTCGCGATCCTCGGCGACGCCGAAGCCACCGCCCAGGCGCTCAACGCGGAGCTGGGCACGCGCGGCCACACCAACGAGGGCTTTCGCACCGCGGACACCGCCGCCCGGATCGCCACCGGTGCCTGGCGCCACGAGCGCTACGAGGACGCCTCGACCGAGGACTGGATCGACCCCCGGACGGTGAGTATTGCCCTCAACGGCATCCTCCCGAAGAACCGCGCGGTCGCGGTCGACTCCGGGCACTTCCTCGGCTATCCCTCGATGTACCTCGACGTGCCCGACGCACGCTCCTGGGTGTTCCCGAATGGCTTCCAGGCCGTGGGGCTGGGACTGGGGAACGCGATCGGCGCGGCCATCGCCCAGCCCGACCGGCCCACGGTGGCGGCGATC
The DNA here is from genome assembly GCA_035625625.1 of Solirubrobacteraceae bacterium. Taxonomy (GTDB): domain Bacteria; phylum Actinomycetota; class Thermoleophilia; order Solirubrobacterales; family Solirubrobacteraceae; genus Palsa-465. The sequence continues at coordinate 32,898 of DASPPG010000154.1, read as the reverse complement.
GGCGACGGCGGGGCATTCATGGCGCTGGCCGAGCTCGAGACCGCCGCGCGGCTCAAGCTGACGCTGCTGGTGGCCATCTACGACGACGCGGCGTACGGGGCCGAGGTCCACCACTTCGGACCGATGGGACACGACGTATCGCTCGTGCGCTTCCCCGACGCCGACCTGGCCGCGATTGCGCGCGCCGCCGGCGCCAAGGCCGCCACCGTTCGGCGAACCGAGGACCTGGCCGTGGTCGAGGAGTGGCTGCTGAACCCCCACGGACCCCTGGTCCTCGACGTGAAGGTGAACCCGACGATCTGCGCGGAGTGGCTCGAGGAGGCCTTCCGCGCGGGCTAGGTGCCGCCGTCAGGCGCCGCCGATCTCACCCCAATCCCAAGGAGAGACCGCTTATGTCAAGCATTGAAACCAGCACCGTCGCCGCCCTCCTCGGATCGCTGTCCGATGGCAGCGTCGAGATCGTCGACCTGACCCAGCCGCTCACTGAGTCGACGCCGGTCATCAAGCTCCCGCCACCGTTCGCCAACACCCCCGGCCTCACCCGCGAGGAGATCAGCCACTACGACGACCGCGGGCCGGCTTGGGCCTGGTACACGCTGACGATCGGCGAGCACGTGGGCACGCATGTCGACGCACCGATCCATTGGGTCACAGGGAAGGACGGCGCCGACGTCGGCTCAATCACGCCGGACCAGCTGATCGGTCCCGCGTGCGTGATCGATAAGACGTTCGAGACCGACGAAGACAACGGCTATCTCCTGACGGTCGCTGATCTGGAAGCCTGGGAGGCCGAGCACGGCCGCGTGCCGGACGGCGCGTGGGTCCTGTTCCGGACGGGCTGGGGCTCGCGGGCCAACGACGAGACGGCGTTCCTCAACGCCGGCGAGAGCGGACCGGTGACGCCAGGTCCCGACGTCGAAGCGTCGCGGTGGCTGGCCACCGAACGCGCCATCGCCGGGTTCGGGGTGGAGACGGTCGGGATCGACGCCGGCGCGGCTGGCGGCTTCGACCCGCCGTTCCCGCTGCACAACTTCCTGCTCGGCGCCGGCCGGCTGGGACTGACCCAGCTCGCGAACCTCGAGCGGCTGCCGATCACCGGCGCGCTGCTCGTGGTGTCGCCGCTGCGGCTGGTCGGCGGCACCGGCAGCCCCAGCCGCGTGTTCGCGTTCGTGCCGCGGGCGTAGGAGTGATTGGAATGGTCGGCGGCGCCTGACGGCGGCGCCCTAGTCGCCCGGGGCGTTCGAGCCGGTGCTGGTCAGCAGGTCCGGGATCGGCGCGAGCGTCTCCACCGCGGCGCCGACGTCCGCATCGACCTGCTCGCGTTGCCTGACCGGAACATCCTCGACCGAAACCCACGCGCCGTTGCCACGGGTGGCATCGATCGCGGCGGTCAGCGCGTCGAGCTCGGTGGTTGCATCACCCACGAGATGCGGTGCGAACAGGTCGAGGCCCGGCTTGAGCTCGCCCAGCATCTCGCGGACGGCGGCGACGTCCGCGGTGATCGACGCGAGGTCGGTGCCGCTGCCGTAGTCGTCATCGGCGGTGAGCGAATCGCGGAGCGCGTCCTCGAGCACCTCGTGGGGGCGCAGCAGCCAGTTGCCGATGCCGGTGGCGGTCGCCGGCAGGTACGTCGAGAGCGGCACCTTCACCAGCTGCGCGAGCAGCTTTTGAAGCGTCGCCGTATCCGTGGCCGCGGCGCGCAGGTCGCGCCGTGTCCATAGATCGAACTCGATCCGGTGAAAGCCGGTGAATCCGGGATCGGCCGTCCCGAGCGGGTGGCCGGCCGCCAGGCCGTCGATCTCGCCGCCGAGCGTGCCGAACGCGCCATAGGCACCATCGTCCTGCCCGATCTCGAGCCAGGTCAGGTGCGCGGACAACCAGGCGGACCGTGCCGCGGCCAGGTTGCCCGAGCCGATCGCCCCGGACAAGGCGCTGACCTGGGATCGCAGCGTCGAGAGCTTGCTCGCGACGTAGGCCCGGTACTCGGAGAGCTCGTGGGTCTGGGGCGTCAGGTACGAGCAGCCGGTGACGACCTTCTGCACGTTCCCCGTCGGGACAAGCCACTGCAGCCCGCACGCCGGCGCCGACTCCGAGGGAGCGACCACCACGTAGGAGTTGTGGTGGACGGTGACGGTCGTCGGGGCCGCGGTCGGGTAGGTCACCGTGACCGCGCTGACACCGTTCGGGACGAGCCCGAACGCCGGCGTGCCGGTCACCGACGCCAGCGCGTAGGGCGCGCCGGCGGCCGGCGCGCATTCCTGCGTCCGTCCGTTGGCGTAGAGCACATCGATGCACAGCGCGGGTTGGCGGTACTCGGTGCGCAGCACGGACAGCGACTCCTGCTCGATCACGCGCTGGACCGACGACAGGCAGCGTGACGGCGCCAGTGGGATCGAGAGCAGGTGCTCGGCCGGCACCACGTAGATCCGCCCGCCGAAGGCGGCGTCGCCAAGGAACCGCGTTCCCGACATGATCAGCCCAGACGCCCTCAGCCCGGCGACTTCCCCGGGGGTGAGGCGGTCCACCGGCCGCTGGGGATCATGTAGCAGCGAGTAGCCGGCGGCGAGGCCGGCGGGCACCTTGGCGGAGGCGGGAGCCGGCGTGCCTGGAGCGGGGTACGACGAGCACGACCGACCCGCCGCCGAGGATCCGAGCGGGCCGAGCAGAACGAGAAGCAGGACCGCCACGCCGACGGCGAGGACGCCGGCGGTTATCGCGATTGAGGTTGCGCGCCTGGATGCCGGCACCGCGCTCAAGTCTGGCACCAGCCGCGTTGGTTCGACGTCGACGCTAAGACTTTCGGCGCGGATTGCCGATGCACGTGTGTGAACCGTCACCAGGCGCCGTCGGGGTACCTGGATCGCTGATGCTCGACCGCCGCCAGTTCCTCACCCGCTCCGGGGTCGCCGCGATCGCGGCCGCCGGGCTCGGCGAGGCTCATCTGTCCGAGGTTGATGCCGCCGAGCGCACGGCTCGCGCGCAGGGCTCGCAGGACTCGCTCCAAGCCGACGGCCCATTGCAATATGCGGTCGCTTCGGACCCCGCCGCTCGCCTAGCGGCAATCCCTTTTCACGGCGCGTGGCAGGCGGGGATCGTCAATCCGCCACCGCCGGCGGCCTGCTTTGTCTCCTTCAACGTCACGGCGACCAGCCGCGCCGACCTGATCGATCTGCTCCAGACGCTAACCGGGCGAGCCCGCTTCCTGACCCAGGGGGGCCTCCCCCCGAATCCGGGCCCGATCCAGCCGCCGTCCGACAGTGGCACGCTGGGGCCGGAGATCCCGGCAGACGGACTGACGGTCACGGTCGGGTTCGGCTCCACGCTGTTCGACGACCGCTTCGGGATCGCGGACCGCAAGCCGAAGTATCTGGTCGAGATGACGTCGTTCCCCAACGACGATCTCAACCCCAACCTGTGCGGCGGCGATCTGCTGTTGCAGATCTGCGCCGGCAGTCCCGACACGGCAATCCACGCGCTCCGAGACATCACCAAGCACACGCGCGGAGGCATGCAGATCGTGTGGCGGATGGATGGCTTCGTCGCGCCCCCGCGGCCCGCCGGCCTCCCGCGCAATCACTTCGGCTTCATGGACGGGATCGCCAACCCGAACGTCACCGATCCTGCGGTTGCCAACCGGCTGATGTGGGTGGTCCCGGGGATCGGCGAACCCGAATGGGCCATCGGCGGTACCTACCAAGCCTGCCGGATCATCCGGATGCTGATCGAGTTCTGGGATCGCGTATCACTGAACGAGCAGCAGACGATGATCGGCCGCTATCGCGCCAGCGGGAACGTGCTCGGCACGAACAGCCTGACCGAGCCGCCCGACTTCGCCGCCGACCCGCGCGGCAAGACGATCCCGCTGAACGCGCACATCCGGCTGGCCAACCCTCGCACCACGGACAGCGAGGACAGCCGGATCTTCCGCCGCGGCTACAACTACGACAACGGCTTCGACCTGGCCGGCAACCTCGATATGGGCCTGATCTTCAATGCGTTCCAGCAGAACCTCGCCCGCCAGTTCATCGCCACCCAGACCAGGCTGATCGGCGAGCCGATGGTGGACTACATCTCGCCGGTCGGCGGCGGCTACTTCTTCGCGCTGCCCGGCGTGAGCGATAGCAGCGACTGGTACGCCCGCGCGCTGTTCAGCGCCTGAAGCTCGAGCACGAGCCGCGAATCAACCACTCTCGCCCACCGACTGGGGATTCAGCAGGGTGCCGCACAGCGCCGGAGCGGTGGCATCCTGCGACACGGCGCTGTCGAGCTCGCTCCGGTTGAGGACCATGTCGTAGTGGCCGCTGTGGTCGTAGTCGATGCCATGGATGACCACCACCGCGTTGCCGTTGCGGATCGCGTCGGCGGCGGCCGTCGTGCTCTGGATCGTCCGCTGGTAGTGAATGTCACCGGTGGACGGATATCGGGAGAACGCGAGCATGCTGCCCATGCCCGTGTCACCGCTCAGGGTCAGCGCAGCGGCCATCGGGCCGTAATACTTCAGGCCGTCGGTCGTGCTGATCGCGAGATGGCCGTTGTACAGCTTGCCCGCCGAGGGCGGCGGGCAGATCCCCTCGCCGAAGGCGTGGATGTGCATGGGATGAGACGCGTTGCTCAGGAGTCCGGTGGCGTCCACGGTCACCGTCGCCATGTCGCCGTGCAGGGTGACAGCCGCGGTGCCGCTTCCGGTCACGTGGTTATCGGGGACGGGTCGAAGCACCGCCTCGAACAGCTGGCCCGGCCCGCTCGTCGATCCACCGGACGTCAACACCACGACGGCGACCACGATCGCCGCCACGAGCACGGCCGCGCCAAGCCCGGCCCACAGGTAGCGCCGTCTCCCTCCGCGGCCACCGTCGTGGCCGGCGCCGGGCGGCGTCGGTCCGCCTGATTCGGGGGGTGGCGCGGCCAGAGCTGATTCCGGGGCCGCCGGTGCCACGCCGCTCGACGGCCTGGCCTCGCCGGTCGCCACCATCGACTGCGGCCCGCCGTAACGCGCGCCGGTCAGCGCCGCCGACGCATCCCGGGCGAGATCGCCGGCGGACAGATACCGGTCATCCGGTCGTTTCGCCAACGCGCGCTCGAGTACCGGAGTGAACTCCGGGAACTCGTCGGCGAGCGGAGAGTCGAGCGGCGGCGAGCTCCTCGCCGTCCCGGACCGTGAGCAGCATGTTCGCGGGCTTGATGTCGCGGTGCACGAGACCCTTGGCGTGGGCGGAATCAAGCGCCGAGGCGATCTGGGACAGGAGCTCGACCGCCCGGTCCGGGTCCAACGCCCCGTCGCGGAGGATCAGTGCGGCGGAGGTCCTGGCCGTGCACATAGTCCATGGCCAGGAACAGGAACCCGTCGTGCTCGCCGGCATAGTGGATCCCCACCACGTGGGGGTGGTCGAGCGACGCGGCGATGCGCATCTCGCGCTGGAAGCGCGCGCGGAACTGCTCGTCGGCGGCCAACTCGGGAGCAAGCACCTTGAGCGCGTAGATGCGGTACAGCGCGACGTTGGTCGCGCGGTAGACGATGCCCATCCCGCCGGCGCCGATCTGCTCCTCGATCCGGTAGCCGCCGAGCACTACGCCGCGCTCGAGGCGAGCCCCCCTAAGCGTTATGCAGGCATCCTGATCCGCCCCTCCGGCGCCGTCAAGCGTCGGCTAGGGCGGCGCGAACCGCGCCGGCGAGCTCCCGCGGCGCTTCGCGCGGCACGAAGTGCCCGACCCCCGGCAGCGAGGTCAAAGTCACGTCGGCGAAGAAGTCGCCGAGCCGGTCACCCCAGTCGCGTGGAAAGAGCGGATCGTGCTCGGGCCAGAGCACGCTGCTCGGCGCCGCGATCTGCTCGGGCGGGCTGCTGGCAAGCTCCCGCAGGCTCGTGGCGACGGTGCCGGAGCCGGCGCGATACCACGCGATCGAGGCGGTGAACGCCCCAGGGGCGCCGTAGAGGCCGGCCAGACGATCGAGCTCGGCGCCGTCCTGGTCAAACGACGGGCCCGACCAGTGAGACCAGAAATGGGCGAGGTAGGCGCGCACCGCCTGTGGACGTCCGTCGATGATCTCCTCGACCAGGCTCAGCTGATGGAACGCCTGATACCAGAACTCGCGCTGCGCCTTCGGCGTCAGCACGCGATCGCCGGCGCCGGGGAGCGGTGGCGAGAGGACGAGCGCGCGCACCCGATCCGGAAACGCGCGGGCGACCGCCTGCGCGACGCGACTGCCGACGTCATAACCGGCGATCACGGCCGGACCCAGACCGAGCTCGTCGATAAGCCGGGCCACGCTGCGGGCTTGCGCGTCAGCCGAGTAGCCCTCCGCCGCGGCCATCGGATGCTTGTCCCGTGGCCGCTGGCGATCTCAACCGCTGATCGGTCACAAAACTCCCGGGTTGGACAATTACCGCGTGATGCGCGTCTCGAGCAGGCGGTCGTGGCGATGGTCGGCTGTCGCTGGGCGCTGGTGTGACCGCCTGGACCTGGTCACCGCCCACCTCTAGTCACTCGGTCCTTTACGGAATCACCGCCGGGGGATCGCTGGTCGCGGCCGCCGTGCCGGGCGGGCCGCGGCGAACGATCGCTACCGGGGTCGGCACCAGCTCGTACGGAATGGACGATCCGCTCGCGATCTCGCCGAACGGTGAGGTCGCTGCGGTGGACCGCTCTGAGTGCCAGCCGTCGGCGGTCGGCGAGCTCGACACGCGGGCAGGCGAGGGCCCCGGCCGTCCCGGCAAGTTACGTCGTGGCCGCCGGCAAGGGCGCCGCCACCGCCGCGTCGAAGTGCCGCTGCGACGCGGGCGCGAGCCCGGTGTACAGCACCTCGAAGATGTCGGCGGCTCGCGCGCGAGGCGCCGACAGCGGCGCGAATTCGTCGGGCAGCTCGGGGTCGAGCTGAGGGAACGCGCGGAACACGTGGGTCATCCGGGTCCGGACCATGAACGCATCGCGATCGCCCAGCGACCCCGACAGGTACGGCTCGAACGCCGAGCAGAACGCGTCGTAGCGCTCCTCGAGCCCGGAGAGGTCCCACGCCCGCGCCACCATCGCGGGAACGCCCGGACCATCACGCAAGCTGGCCACGAACACCGTGGCGAACGCGGCCACGCCGAGTTCGCCGAGCAGATCGGCGACCTCGGACGAGTGATCGTGCGGCGACACCCACACGCTGTCCTGCACCGACCCGAACCCGAGGAAGCGAAGCCGGCGCCCGAGCCTAGTTCGCTCGAGCCGGCGCTCTTCGGGGAGCTGGTGCCACAGCACCGTCCAAGGCCCGGCCTCGGCGGGCAGGCGCCCGAGCGAGAAGATCCGCCCATCGCCCTCGATCAGCAGGCGCTCGCAACGCGGCGTCAGGCGGTAGTGGACGAGCCGACCGGCGCGCTCTCGCACGATCAAATCGCGCCGCACGAGGCGTGTCAACGCTGCCCGCGCCGCGCCGTCGGAGAAGCCAAACTCGCCGAGCAGCGAAACCAGTCCTCCCGACCAGACCGTGCGTGGGAACGGGCGCACGTACGTGCCGAGCAGGGTGACGACGAGGTCCTGGGGCTGGAGCGGCTCGTCGGCGATCACGCTCGCGGCTCCGAGGAGGCCAGCGCGACCTCCTCGAACGTCCGCTCGAGCTCGGCGCGCACGCGGTCACGCCCGGCCGGCGGCCTGCGCGATCCGGCGCGGTACTGCGCCGGCCACTGCGCCATGTCGAACTCCTGCTCGGCCGCGGCGTGGAGCGTCCAGTGCGGGTCGTAGAGGTGTGGCCGGGCCAGCGCGCACAGATCCGCCCGACCCGCGAGCACGATCGTGTTCACGTCGTCGTAGCTCGAGATCGCGCCCACGGCGATCGTCGGGATGCCGACCTCGTGGCGGATCCGGTCGGCGAACGGCGTCTGGTAACTGCGGCCGAAGGCCGGCTTCTCCATCGGCGAGACCTGACCCGAGGACACGTCGACCACGTCGCAGCCGTGATCCCGCAGCATCCGCGCGAGCGCCACCGCCTGATCGGGGTCGAACCCGCCGGGCACCCAGTCCGTGGCCGAGATCCTCACGCTGAGAGGCTTAGCCGACGGCCATGCCGCCCGGCACGCGTCGAGCACCTCCAACGGAAACCGCGCCCGCCCCGCCAGCGACCCGCCGTACTCGTCGTCGCGCAGGTTGGCCAGCGGCGACAGGAAGCTCGAGAGCAGGTAGCCGTGCGCCATGTGTAGCTCGAGCAGGTCGAATCCGGCCTGGAGCGCGCCGCGCGTCGCCGACACGAACTGACCCAGGACCACGGCCATGTCGGCACGGGTCATCGCCCGCGGCACTTGGTTGCGCGGACCGTAGGGCACGGCCGAGGGGGCGATCACCTCCCAGTTCCCGTCGTCCAGGGGCTCGTCCATCCCCTCCCACATCAGCTTGGTCGAGCCCTTGCGACCCGAGTGGCCGATCTGCGCACCCACGGCGCACCCGCCGTGCTGATGCGCAAACGAGACGATCCGCCGCCACGCGTCGACGTGCTCGGAGCGGTAGATGCCGGCGCATCCCGGCGTGATCCGACCGATTTCCGACACGCAGATCATCTCGGTCATGACCAGCCCGGCGCCACCGAGCGCCCGAGCGCCCAGATGCACGAGATGGAAGTCGCCCGGCGTGCCGTCATCCGCCGAGTACATGTCCATCGGCGAGACCACGACCCGGTTGGGCAACTCCAACCCGCGCAGCCGGAACGGTATGAACATGGGCGGCCGCGGGTCCGGGTGTACCGAGGAGACGAACGACGGGTCGCGCAGCCGCAGGTTGTCGTAGGTCACGCGGCGGCTGCGGGTCAGCAGGTTGAACGCGAACTGCAGCCTCGGCTGCTTGGTGTAGCGGCCGATCGACTCAAACCACTCGAGTGACGCCTGCGCGGCGCGCTGTGTGCTCTCGACGATCGGCCGGCGCTCGGACTCGTACGCCGTCGTGGCCGAGAACACGTCGTCCCCAAACGAGCGCAGCGCCCAGGCCAGCGAGACCGCATCCTCCATCGCGAGCTTCGTGCCCGAGCCGATCGAGAAGTGGGCGGTGTGGGCGGCGTCGCCGAGCAGCACCACGTTGTCGACGCACCAGCGCCGGTTGCGGACCGTGACGAAGTTGATCCAGCGCGACTTGTTCGCCAGCAGCCGGCGTCCCCCGAGCGCGTCGTCGAACACCTCCGAGCACCACGTCACGCTCTCGTCGAGCGAAAGTTCGCCGAGTCCCAGCCGCTTCCACGTGCGCTCGTGCATCTCGACGATGAACGTGCTCGCGCCGCCGTCGTACGGATACGCGTGCGCCTGCACCGCGCCGTGCTCGGTCTCGGCGATGAAGAACTTGAACGCGTCGAACGCGACGTCGGCCCCGAGCCAGATGTAGCGGCATCGACGGCGGTCGAGCGAGGGCACGAAGTCGCGCGCGAGCGCGGTGCGCACGGCGCTCGACGCGCCGTCGGCCCCGACGACCAGGTCCGCCCAGCGGAGCTCCGCCACCGGCGGCGCCTCGGCGCGGAAACGCACGTCCGCCCCCAGCGACGCGGCCCGCTCCTGCAGAATCGAAAGCAGCTCGCGCCGGCCGACGGCCGAGAACCCGTGGCCGCCCGACCTTGTGAGCGTCCCGCGGTGGTGGATGTCGATATCGCTCCACCGCACAAATCGCTCGGCGATCTGCGAGTAGGTCTCGGGGTCGGCGTGCTCGAACACCGTCAGCGTCTCGTCCGAGAAGACCACTCCGAATCCGAACGCCTCCCCGGGATCACGCCGCTCGAACACGGTGATCTCGCAGTCCGGCCGGACCTTGCGCATCAGGATCGAGAAGTACAGCCCGCCCGGTCCCCCGCCGACGACCGCGATCCGCATCAGAGCACCCTCACGCCCCGAGGTCGCTTAGGTGTTCGTACTCGAGCGCAAGGCCGTTGACGATGTTGTGCATCAGCGCGAGCGAGGCGCGCACGCCCGCGTTCGCGTTCGGCGGGAGGTCCTCGTCGCACAGCGACTTGAGCTCCTCGTAGACGGCGAGGAGCCGGTGCTCGGTGGGGCCGAGCTCGTTGCCGAGCAGGTCGACGGTCACCGCGTCCTCCCCGCCGGCGCCGGCGCGCCCGTGGACGGTGCCGCCGCGGCCGCCGGCCCGGGCACCGGCGATTCGCGCAGGTCGATCATCCGCTTGGCCTTGAGCTCGAAGCGCGGCAGCTCGCCTTCGGCCGCCCGCTCGATGTGGAAGTTCAACCCCTCATGGGCATGGGCGAGGCGGCGGTGCAGCGCGTCGCTCAACTGCTCCCACGCCTCCGCCGACCAGGTCGGGCTGACCTCCACCCGGAGTTTGATCTCGTCGCGGATCCCCTCGTGGAAGACGACCGTCTGGAACTCCTCGATGTCGGGGTACTCGCGCACGATCCCCTCGATCGCACGCGGATAGACGTTGGTGCCGCGGATCACCTTCATGTCGTCGACGCGGCCGAGGATGCCGCCTTCGTAGATGTCGAACCCGCGACCGCAGTCGCACGTCGACGCCGGAACCCGACACACGAGGTCGCCGGTCCGGTAGCGCAACAGCGGAGTCGACCCGCGGCCGAAAGACGTCACGACGCGCTCGCCCCGCTCGCCGTACGCCACCGGCTCGAGCGTGTCCGGGTCGAGCACCTCCTCGAGCACGTGGTCCTCGATGATGTGGGTCCCGCCCGGCTGGTGGGAGCACTCGAACACCATGATCGTGCCGATCTCGGTCATGCCCGCGGTGTCGTACGCCTTGGCGCCCCACAGCTCCTCGATCAGGGCCTTCGTCTGGGGGATCGAGCCGGCCGCCTCGCCCGACAGGATCACCCGGCTCACCTTGGACCCGGGCAGATCGATGCCGAGCCGATCCGCCTCCTGGGCCAGGCGGATCGCGTACGTCGGGGTGGCGGCGACCACGGTGGCGCCGAAGTCGAGGATCTGGAGCACGCGCGACTCGGTGGTCTGAGCGCCGCCCGGCACGTTCAGGACGCCCACCTTCTCCATCGCGTAGTGCAGGCCCCAGAAGCCGATGAACGAGCCGTAGCCGAACGCGATGTAGGCCGTGTCGCCGTTCCTGACGCCGCAGCCCCAGATGCCGTAGCACCACATCTCGGCGATCCACGCCCAGTCCTTGCGCGAATCGAGCGCGCGCAGCGGGCCTCGGCCGGTGGTGCCCGAGGTCGTGTGGACCCGGATCGCACCCTCGCCCCCGATGACGGGAATCTCGCCGTACGGTGGCGCCTCGTCCTGGGAGGCCATCCACTCGTCGCGGGTCAAAACGGGGACGCGCCGCAGGTCGTCGAGCGTGCGCAGCTGCGTCGCCTCGAACCCGTCGGCCGCGAACCGTCGCCGGTACCACGGACTGCGGGCGGCCGCCCACTCGCACTGGCGGCGCAGCTTGGCCAGTTGGAGCGCCTCGATCCGTCCGCGATCGAGGGTCTCGGTCTTGGGGTTCCAGTACGGGCTGTCCGTCGCCACCGTCCTCGCCGCGAGGATACCCGACATTGCTCCGGACTTCTATGTCGAGTATCGTGGTCGCGGCGGCGTGGCGGGGACCGGGGTTTTCGCTGCGTCGCCCAAGCCCCCGGCGCAGATGGCCTCCAGCCGCCACCGGATCGTCAACGCTCCCGAGCTCGGCGAGCCGAGTGGCTTCTCGCATGCGGTCGTGGCGGACGGCAGAGCGGTCTACCTGGCCGGCCAGATCGGCGCTGGCGAGACCCTCGTCGAGCAATTCGATAACGCGGCACGCAACCTGCTGACGGCGCTGCGGGCGGCCGGCGGCGAGCCCGAGGACCTCGTCTCGCTCCAGATGTTCGTGACCGACGTGGCGGCCTACAAGGACTCGGCCCCGGCCATCGGCAAGGTCTGGCGCCGGCACTTCGGGCGCCACTACCCGGCGATGGGCCTGTTCGGGGTACGCGAGCTGTTCGAGCCCTGGGCGCAGATCGAGCTGATGGGAGTCGCCGTCCTCGCCAGATAGCCGCCCTCGCCAGACAGCACTCGTCGGCACTGTGTGACACCGTGTCGGCAATGCAGTGGCTCTCGCGCCGGAGCTCCGCGGTCGTCGCGGTCGTGGCGGTGCTGGCCGTGGCGGCGGTTGCCGGCCTGATCGCCTCACGCGGAACAAGCGCGCACGAGCGCTCGCACCACGTCGCCTCGCCCCCACCGCAAACCGCCGGTGCCCAGGCCGCGACCCAGAACGCGGTCACGCTCAATGTCTCCAACAGCGCCACCGGCCGCCCCATCCCCGCCGGGTTCCTCGGGCTGTCGCTCGAGTATCCGGCCGTCGAGGCCTACGCCGGCCACGACCCGAGCGGGGTGGACCCGGTCTTCGTCCAGCTGATCCGCAACCTCGTCCCGGCGCAGCAGCCCAGCATCCGGATCGGCGGGGATTCGACCGACTGGACGTGGTGGCCGGTCCCGGGCGTGAGCAAGCCTGGGGGCGTCAAGTACACCCTCAACCCAACCTTCGCGCACGTGGTCGGCACGCTCGCGCGCGAAACTGATGCCAAGCTGATCATGGGCATCCAGCTCGAGGCCGACAGCGCCCCGGTCGCCGCCACCGAGGCGCGCGAGCTCGAGTCGCAGATCGGGCGCAGCTCGATCCAGGCGCTCGAGCTCGGCAACGAGCCCGAGCTGTACGGGAGCTTTACCTGGTACACGACCAGGAGCGGGGTCCACGTCAAGGGCCGCGCCAAGGGGTATGACTTCGCCGACTACCAGGGCGACTTCTCGCGGATCAGCAAGGCGTTCACGAACGTTCCCCTGGCCGGACCCGCGACCGGCGCGCCCAAGTGGATCCCCGAGCTCGGCGCGTTCCTCCCCGCCCAGCCGCGGGTGTCGGTGGCGACGCTGCACCGCTATCCGCTCCAGCTCTGCTACATGCCGGCCGCCTCGCCGATGTACCCGTCGATCGCCCACCTGCTCTCCCCGACCGCGTCGCGGGGGCTCGCCGACAGCGTGGCCCCGTACGTCGGCATCGCGCATGCGCGGCACGTGTCGCTGCGCATTGACGAGATGAACACCGTCTCGTGCGGCGCCGCGCCCGGTATCAGCAACGCGTTCGTGTCCGCCCTGTGGGCGCTCGACGCCGCCTTCCAGATGGCGCGGGTCGGTGTCGACGGCGTCAACTTCCACACCTATCCGGGCGCCCCTTACGAGCTGTTCAGCTTCAAGCGCCGCGACGGGCACTGGCAGGGGTTCGTCTCACCCGAGTACTACGGCCTCGACATGTTCGCCCAGGCCGCTCCGCCGAACTCCAGCCTGCTCCGGCTGTCCGGCTCGCTCGGCGACGTGGGGGCGTGGGCGACCCGGGCCCCCGACGGCACGATCCACGTCGTGCTGATCAACGACTACACGGCGCAGTCGCGGACGGTGGCGCTGCGGATCGCCGGCGCCGGCGCGCCGGCGTCGCTCGAGTGGTTGCGGGCGAAGGGGCTTTCCGCGACCACCGGCGTGACGCTCGGCGGGCAGACGTTCGGCACCGCGACCAGGACCGGCGTACTCGCCGGCCGCTCCACGGACACGACGCTCACGCCGGCGAACGGCGCGTATGTCGTCCGACTGCCCCAGGCGAGCGCGGCGATGCTCACGCTGACACCTCCACCGGCCGGCTGACATCGGGGCTCTGCGCCGCCGATGCCGCCTGGGCGTGGGCGAAGTCGCGCGAGCGGATCAGCGCCATCGAGGCCAGGCCGCCCACCAGCGCCACCGCGCCCGTGACCAGGAGCAGGTCGTTCAGCCCGGCCGCGAACGCCGCGTGCGCGGCAACCGCCACCCGGCCACGCACGTCCGCCGGGACCGACGCGATCAACCCGCGTACGTTGCCCTGCTGGATCGCTGTCGCGGCCGTCGCGCCGTGGCCGGCCAGCGACGGCACCGCGGCCAGCCCGTGATGGAGGCTCCGTCGCACTGCCGAGGTGAAGATTGTGCCGAGCGCCGCGGTGGCCACGGCGATCGCGACTTGGCGGAAGGTGGCGTTGACGCCCGAGGCCATGCCGGCGCGGTGCGGTTCCACCACTCCGACCGCCGTCGAGGCCAGCGGCGGATTGACCAGCCCCGAGCCAACCCCCGCGACGAGGAAGCCGGGTATCAGATGCGTCCAGGAGCTCGTCGCGTCCAGTCCGGACATCAGCGCCAGCCCGACCCCGACCAGCATCAAGCCTGGGCCGATCAGCCAGCGCACCGGTACGCGCGAGCTCACCCGCCCCGAGGCGGTGGCCGCGACGAACATGCCGGCGGTGATGATCAAGAGCCGCACGCCGGTGCCCGAGGCGGAAAAGCCGAGCGCATCCTGGAGGTAGAGGACGAGGTAGAGCAGCATCGCGAACAGCGACCCGTTCATCGTGAAGGCGACGATCGAGCCGCCCACAAACGTCGGGGTGCGCAGCAGCCCGAGGTCGAACATCGGGTGCTCCGATCGGGCCTCGGCGATCACGAACGCGATGAGCAGCAAGCACCCGCCGGCAAGGCAGACCAGCACCCCGGTGTCGCCCCAACCGTGGCCGGATACGCGGATGAAGCCGTAAACCAGGCTGACCAGACCGGCGGTGAACAGGACGAAGCCGGGCCAGTCGGGCGGCGTCGCCACCGGCGTCTTCGACTCGTCCACGCGCGCCCGGGTGGCGATCGTCGCAGCGATGCCGATCGGCACGTTCACGAGGAAGATGCCGCGCCAGCTGATCCCGCTCGTGATCACACCACCGAGGATCGGGCCGAGCGCGACCGCGGCGCCGGTGACCGCGCCCCACACGCCGAACGCCACACCGCGCTCGCGGCCTTGGAAGCTCGCGGCCAGCAGGGCGAGCGAGGTCGACATGAGGATGGCACCGCCCACTCCCTGGGCGGCCCGCGACGCGATCAGCATGACGGGCGACCCCGCGAGGCCGCAGGCCAGCGAGCCCGCGGTGAAGATGATGAGCCCGCCGGTGAACATCAACCGTCGCCCGTAGCGGTCGGCCAGCGAGCCGGTAGTGAGCAGCAGCGAGGCGAGCGTCAGCGCGTAGGCCGACACCGTCCACTGCAGGTCGCTGAAGCCGGCGTGCAGGTCGCGCTGGATGTAGGGCAGGGCGACGACGACGATCGTCAGGTCGAGCAGCAGCATGAAGATGCCGGCGCAGACGACGAGGAGCGTCCACCATTTCCTGTCCATTTCATGACCTCCTTTCGAAGCGAAGTTGCCTCTCCACCATGGGCAATCCCTTCGATAATGTCCACGAAAATGCATAGGCGCGCCGAATCTCGACATGAACCAGCCTCTCCTTGATCAGATCGATCGCAAGCTCATCCACGCCCTGGCGATCGACGCCCGTGCTCCCTTCCGCACCCTGGGCGAGGTGATCGGCTGCTCGGACCAGACGGCGGCGCGGCGCTACCGGCGGCTGCAGGAGGTCGCCGACCTGCGGGTCATCGGGGACGTCGAGGCCCTGCGGGTCGGTTGGGACGACTGGCTGCTGCGGCTGCAGTGCACGCCGGCGGGCACGACGCCAGTGGCCGAAGCGCTCACCCGCCGGGCCGATACGCGCTGGGTCCAGCTGGCCTCGGGCGGCACCGAGATCGTGTGCGTGCTACAGGCGCGCACGCCCGAGCAGCGCGACGCGCTGCTGCTGAAGGGCCTGCCGGGGAGCCGGCAAGTCGTGCAGGTCGCCGCGCACCTGATGCTCGAGGCCTACAGCGCCGAGAAGTGGGGCGGGATCGCCTCGGCCCTGACCCCGGCCGAGGCGGCCGGCCTGACCGCTCCCGAGGTCGACGCGCAGGCCGCTCCGGTGCAGCTCGACGAGCTCGACCTCGCCCTGCTGGCCCACCTCGGCGAGAACGGCCGCGCCTCGCACAGCCAGATCGCGGCCGCCATCCACACGCACGAGTCGACGGTCCGCCGACGGATCGAGGAGCTGCGGCGGGCCGGCGCGCTCGTCTTCGAGATCGACATCGACACCGCAGCGCTTGGGATGCACACCCACGCCTACCTGTGGCTGTCGGTGGCGCCCAGCGAGCTCGAGCGCGTCGGCACGGCCCTGGCCGACCACCCCGAGGTCGCCTACGCCGCGGCGACCACGGGGCGCACCAACCTGTTCGCCAGCGTCGCCTTCCGCGACTCACGCCACATGTACGAGTACCTGAACACGCGCCTGGCCACCCTGCCCGGCATCCATTCGGTGGAGGCCGCGCCCTCGATCCGGACGCTCAAGCGAACCGGCGTAGCGCCTCCACCCCGTCCCACACGTCGACGAACCGCGTCGTGAGCGGTGAGAGCCCGAACCGGATCACGTCGGGGCGCCGGAAGTCGGGAATCACGCCTGCGTCGACGAGCTGCGCGCATAGCCGCCGCGCGTCCGGATGCGCCAGGGCCACGTGTGCCCCGCGCCGCGCCGGGTCCCGCGGCGACGCCACGGCCACCCCCAACGGCGCCAGCAGGGCGTCCGCCAGCGCGACGGCGAACTCCGTCAGCGCGATCCCCTTGGCGCGGATCGCGTCGATCCCGGCCCCGGCTATCAGCCGCACGCCTTCATCGACGGCGGCGAGACTCAGAATCGGCGGCGTGCCGGACAGAAAGCCGCGCATTCCGCCGGCAACCTCGTATCCCGGCGCCATCTCGAACGGGTCGCGCCGGCCGAGCCAACCCCAGATCGGCTGGCGGAGCTCCGGCTGGAGATCGCGCGCGACATACATGTACGCCGGGGCTCCCGGACCGGCATTTAGATATTTATAAGTGCACCCGACCGCCAAGCCGGCGTGGTCGCCATCGAGCGAGAGGGGGACGGAGCCGGCGCTGTGGCTGAGGTCCCACAGCATCAGCGCCCCGGCGTCCGCGACGACCTGATCGATCGCGGCCATCTCGGCGATGTGCGCAGAGCGGTAGGAGACGTGCGAGAAGGTGGCGAGCGCGGTGTCCGGCCCGATCACCGCTGCCACCTGTTCGGGCGTCGGGCCGCCGGCGCGGTCGCCCTCCAGCCACACGAGCTCGAGCCCGCGCGCGCGGGCGAGCCCCTCGAGCACGTACCGGTCGGTCGGGAAATTGTCGACGTCGGTGAGGATCTGCGTCCGGCCGGGGCGCGCGTCGAGCGCCGCGGTCGCGAGCTTGTAGAAGCACACCGTGGTCGAATCGCCGATCACGGTCTGGCCGGGCGCGGCGCCGAGCGCGGCCGCGCCAAGCCGGTCGCCGATCTCAACCGGCAGCTCGAGCCAGCCCTCGTCCCAGCCCCGGACGCCCCGCTCCCCCCACTGCGCGACGACGCTCTCGAGCCTCGCCACCGTCGCCCGCGGCAGACACCCCAGCGAGTTGCCGTCCAGGTAGACGACGCCCGGATCGATGACGAAGCGCTCGCGGAACGCGCGCAGCGGATCGCGCGCGTCGAGCTCGGCCGCGGCATCGCGGCTGCGCGCCGCCGTCAGCCCGTCCATCGTGTGGTCACGCTCTGAGCTTGTCGAGTGGGCACGCCCGCTCGGATCCTAAGGCGCCGCCGTCAGGCGCCGCCGACCAATGTAATTCACCGCCCCAGGTAGGCGCGCTTGAGCTCCTCGTGATGCAGGAGCTCGGAGGCGCGGCCCTCGACCGCGATGTTGCCGGTCGCGAGCACGTAGCCACGGTCCGCGATCGACAGCGCCATCGTCGCGTTCTGCTCGACCATCAAGATCGCCACGCCCGATGCGTGCACCTCCTTGATGATCCGGAAGTTCTGCTGGACGAGCGCGGGCGAGAGCCCCATCGACGGCTCGTCCATAAGCAGCAGGCGCGGACGCGACATCAGGGCGCGGCCCATCGCCACCATCTGCTGCTCGCCGCCCGACAGGGTTCCCGCGAGCTGGTCCTTGCGCTCCTCCAATCGCGGGAATAGCGTGTGGACGCGCTCGAGGTCGGCGTCGAACGTGCTTCCGTCTTGGAGGACCGCGCCGAGCTCGAGGTTTTCGCGCACGGTCATCTGGCCGAACAGCCGTCGGTTCTCGGGGACGATGGCCAGGCCGCCGGCGATCCGCTGCGCCACCGGCCAGCGGGTGACGTCTTCGCCCTCGAGCAGGACCCGCCCGGAGCGGGGCCGCACCAGCCCGAGGATCGTCTTGAGCGTGGTCGACTTGCCCGAGGCGTTGCCTCCGAGCAAGCACACCAGCTCGCCCGCGTCGACGGACAGCGCGATGCCCTCGAGGATCCGCATCTGTCCGTAGTAGGTGGTGACGTTGTCGAGTTCGAGCAGCATCAGGTCTCGGCCAGCGCCTCGGGGTCGCGGCCCAGGTAGGCCTCGACCACGGCCGGGTGGGCGGCCACGGCGTCGAACGAGCCCTCGGTGATCTTGACACCGTGGTCGAGCGCCACCACCCGGTCTGAGATCCCCTCGACCACGTGCATGTCGTGCTCGATCACCAGAATGGCCAGCCCGAGCTCGTCGCGCAGGCGTCCGATCACTTCGGTCACCTCATGCGTCTCGTTGGGGTTCATTCCCGCGGCCGGCTCGTCGAGCAGCAGCAGCCGCGGCCGGGTGGCGAGCGCGCGGGCGATCTCGAGGCGGCGGCGGTTGGCGTAGGAGAGGACGTACGCCGGCTGGTTCCAGCGGTAGCCCACCAGGCGCTGGCCGAAGAACGCCAGCACCTCCTCGGCCAGCGCGTCGACTTCGCGCTCCTCGCGCCGCGCCCGCGGCAAGCGCAGGATGGATTCGGGCGGCGACGCGTGGGTGTGGCCGTAGGTGGCGGCCTTGACGTTCTCCTTGACCGTCATGTTCTGGAACAGGCGCAGGCTCTGGAACGTGCGCGCGATTCCCAGCCGCGTAATCCGGAACTGGCGCTTGCCGGCGATGCTCTGACCGGCGAAGCGCACGTCGCCCGAGCTCGGCTTGTAGACGCCGGTGATGACGTTGAAGATCGTCGTCTTGCCGGCGCCGTTGGGTCCGATGACGCTGACGATCTCGTGCTCGGACACCTGCAGGTCGAGCTCGGTCAGCGCCTTCAACCCGCCGAACGACAGCGACAGCTTGTCGAGCTCGAGCAGGGGTGTCTTCGCGGGGGCGGTGTCGGTCACCGGTTCATACCGTCTCGACGCGTCGCGTCCCCAGCAGTCCGTTCGGCCGGGCCGCCATCGTCACGATCAGGATCACCCCGAGCATGATCTGGGTGGTGATGGCCGGATTGACGATCAGGCGCGACTCCCAGCAGCACGCCGCCAGGCAGACCGTGGGGACGACGAGGACGAGCCGCAGCGTCCCCTGCAGGCGAACCAGCGCGAGCACCAGGCCGATTACCAGGATGAACAGGATGTTCCCGTAGCCCGTGGCGTTGCTCGGGACGATCACCCAGTCGGTGACCGCGGAGCCGATCCAGCCGGCGCTGCCGGGATGCCCGGCCGTGGCCGAGCTCGAGATCGCGCCCACGATCGCGTGCGCGACGAAGCCGAGCACGACGATCCCGGCGAGCACGGCGGCGAGCTTCCACCACGGCCGGATCTTCAGGAACAGCGTCAGCAGGATCAGGCCGTAGAAGAGGTAGCCGGCGTCGAGCGGGCTCGAGAGCATCTGCTCGAGCGCCCACACGATGATCCCGCCGGCGATCGCCCCGGCGATGCTGCCGGCGCCACCCAGCACCAGGCAGGCGAAGATCAGAATCAGGATGCTCTCGGTGAAGTTGGTCGGAAACACGCTCGAGGTCTGAGCGGCGAACAGGGTGCCCCCGAGCGCGCCGATCGCGGCGCTGAAGCTGAACGCCATGACCTTCAGCTTGTTGACCGGGACGGTCATCGCCGACGCCGCCAGCGGGTCATCGCGCAGCGCACGCCAGGCGCGGCCGGTTCTGGAGGTGTCGAGCAGGTGCAGGATCGCGGCCAGTCCGACGACGACGATCAGCGCCACGAGGTAGTAGCCGCGCGGGGTGGAGACGTTGCCGCTCAGGCCGTGCAGCGGGTCGATCGAGAAGATGCCGTTGACGCCGCCGAGCGTTCCCGGGTCCACGTTGTTGACGACCTCGAAGAACGCCTGCCCGACGAACAGCGTCACGATCGCCAGGTAGTCGCCCTCGAGGCGCAGCGCGATCAGCCCGATGACCACCCCGACCAGGCCGCCGGCGATGACCACGATCGGGATCGACTCGAACGCGGCCAGGTGGGCTCCCCCCGTCCCGCCCGTGCCGAGCGCCGAGGAGGAAAAGATCGCGTATCCGTAGGCGCCGAAGCCGACGAACGCGATGTAGCCGAGGTCGAGCAGGCCGGACCAGCCGGCGGCGATGTTCAGTCCGAGCGAGAGGATCGCGTAGAGCAGGCAGGTGAAACCGACCGTGAGCAGGTTGACGTTGCCGGTCAGCAGACCGAAGGCGAGGCCGGCCACCGCAGCCAGCGCCAGCCGCGGCCACCACCCGACCCGCGCGTCGAGGATGGCGAGCGCGCGGCCCAGCCCGGCGCCCTGGTCGCGGCGCTCGCCCGACTGGGCGACCCATTCGTCGACGCCGATCTGGGGCATCAGGTGGTCCTCCTACACCTTCTGCATCGCTCGCCGGCCGAAGATCCCGGTCGGGCGGACGAGCATCGTGACGATCAGAATCCCGAACACAACCAGGTCGGAGTACTTCTCAGAGATGTAGCTCAGGCTGAACGCCTCGCACAGGCCGATGAAGATGCCGCCGACCATCGCGCCGGTGATGCTGCCGATGCCACCGACGACGGCGGCGGTGAATGCCTTCAGCCCGGCCAGGAAGCCGATCGTGTTCGAGATCGATTGGAACTCGAGCCCTGACATCACGCCGGCGACACCGGCCATCACCGAGCCGATGAAGAACGTCAGCGCGATCGTTCGGTCGACGTTGATGCCGAGCATCTCGGCCGCTTCACGGTCGGACGCGACCGCGCGCATCGACTTGCCGAGCGTGGTCCGGTCGACGATCTGGATCAGTGCCCAGCACATCACGCCGGTCACGACGAAGATCAAGATCTCGACGCTGTCGATGTGCGCGCCCGCGATGTGGATGCCGTTCGTGTCGGAGATGAAGTCGGTCGTGTTGTAGCTGCGCACGAAGCCGCCGAACAGCAGCAGGACGGTGTTCTCGAGCACGAACGAGACGCCGAGCGCCGTGATCAGCGGTGCTATTCGAGGCGCGTCGCGCAACGGCCGGTAGGCGAACCGTTCGATCGCCACGCCGAGCACGCCGGTGCCAAGGCCCGCGATCACCATCATCAGCACGATCAGCAGCGGTACGGGGATCGAGAGATGGTTCGGGCCACCGAACCACTGGATCACGAAGTAGCCGATGTACGCCCCCACCATGTACACGTCGCCGTGCGCGAAGTTGAGGAGCTTCAGCACGCCGTAGACCATCGTGTAGCCGAGCGCGATCAGGGCGTAGAGGCAACCCGTGACGAGCCCGTTGACGAGTGTTTGGATGAAGACCTGCACGTTCGTGTGCCCTTTTTCGTCCAGAAAGCCGACGGCGCCACCCGCGGAGTATCGCGGGCGGCGCCGTCGAGGACTAGCTAAGGCGCCGCCGTCAGGCGCCGCCGACCAATCTCATCCTTTCCCTCACTTGATCACTTCGGCGGGATCTCCACGTACTTGCCTGAGCTGTTGACCTGGAACAGGTAGCCGTAGTTGCCCGCCAGGTCGCCGTTGGAGGCGAACGCGATCGGAATCCCGAGCGGGTTGGCAGCGGCCGGGATGTTCGTCGTCTTGATCGCGGCCAGCACGTTCGAGCGGCTCGGCGTCTGGCCGGCCTTGCAGACCGACGCGATCGCCCTCATGACCACGTCAGCGGCCTCGTAGGTCGGAAGCCCGAACGCACCGTACGGTCCGTACTTGGCCACGCCCTTGACGATCGCGACGTCGAGCGGCTTCGTGCTGCCCGAGATGTCTGGCCCGAACGCCGAGACGTAGCTGCCCGGGATGTTGAACTGCGACGGCGAGTTGGTTCCGTCGGTCCCGAACAGGATCGTCGTCTTGCCCGCCTGCTTGGCGTCGAGCCCGAACTGCTGCGCGTTCGTGGCGGTCTGCCACGGCAGCATCGTCACGCCGTCGTCCGCACTGAGATGCGACGTGACCAGCGACTTGAGCGCCGCCGCCAGCGTCGCGCCGGTGTCCGTGCCGTTGAGAGTCTGGTGGTCGACAGAGATTCCGGCCTTCTTCAGGATCGGGACGATCACGTTGACCAGACCCTGCGAGTACGCCTCATCGTCATCGATGATCAGCACCGCCTTGGGGTGCAGGTGGTTGATGACGTAGTTGGCATCCTGCGGTCCCTGGACGTCGTCGTCAGGCACGACGCGGAAGAACGTCGGGTTCTTCCCGTCCGTCGCCAGCGCCGGCAACGTCGCCGAGCCAGAGATGAACGCGATGCCCGCCTTGCCGAAGATCGGGCCGACGGCCTCGACCTCCTGGCTGCCGGCGGGACCGATCGTCGCCACCGCATTCGAGGCAACGATCGACTGGGTCTTCTGGACGGCGAGCGACGGTGTGAGCTGGGTGTCGTCCTGGGCCAGCGTCACGTTGGTGTGGTTCAACGTGTTGTCGTTGGCCACGGCCAGCTGCGCGAAGTGCAGCTGCTCGAGACCGACCTGCGCCACCGGACCGGTGAACGGACCCTCGATCGCGATCGAGGCCGTGCAGGATTTCGAGCTGCTGCTGGCGGCAGCCGCCGTCGTGGTGCTGCTTTTACTGGCACTGCTACTGCTGCTACTGCCGCAGCCGCCCGCGACCAACGCGGCCAGGGTCAAGGCTGCGACACCGATACGTACCTTCACTGGCTCTTACTCCTCCTCCTAGGGATGCTGCGGATTGTCGTTAGTAGCCGGCAGCGGGGGCGTCCCGGGGAAGGCCGGCGTGCCGTCTGGGTAGTACGCGTTCGCCGGCGAGCCCGCCGGCCGGAACACCGCGACCAGTCGCATGACGTCCTGGCCGGTGTTCTCGAGGCAGTGGACCGTGCGCGCCGGCAGTTCGATTTGCGAGCCCGGGCCGATCGGCCGGACGGCGCCGCCGGCGCTGAACGTGCCGGTCCCCTCGAGGACGTAGATGACCTCGTCGTAGGTGTGGAAGTGGTCGGCGGCGCGGACCGCCGGGATGTAGCCGACGAACTGGGTGGCCGAGCGCAGCCCGGTGCTCGGGTCGGCCACGATCCGGAACTCGCGTTCTGTCGTGGCCGCCTGCGCCTCCTGGTCGGCCAGTCGGCGCACCACGGTACGCCCGTCAGCCCCGGCTGGCTCCGGGTCACGGATCCGCACGGAAACCATGCGCAGTGGATCGGACCCCTCGTTCTCGAGCGCGTACTCCTCGCCGGGTCCGAGGTTGATGCCGGTCTCGGGCTCGAGCGCGTGCCTCTCTCTCCCCAGGCGCAGCGCGCCCGAGCCCGCTATGACGAACAACACCTCCTCAGCTTCACCGGTGGCGCGCGAGATCGAGCTTCCCGGCTCGCAGTCGATCACTGCCTGTTCCAGCGCCACCGAAGTCTCCGTCAGGCCCACGCTGGCAAATTCGGCTTGCGACGACGCGGACCTTCTTCGCTTGCTCGCGAGTCCGCGCTGATCACCCAGGCCATCATGGCGGCGTCAGCCTAAGCCAACTAGTCTTGCGATTGCGTTATGGCGCAGATCGCGAATCAGCTTGACGTTGCCGCGCTCCGGGAGCGCTTCTCCTCGTTGCAAGAGGGATTCACCTTCTTCGACGCCCCCGGCGGCTCCCAGGTGCCCGACGAGGTGGGCGACGCGGTGGCGCGGACGATGCGCGAGGCCAGCGCCAACCTCGGCGCGGTGTACGAGACGAGCCTGCGCGTGGGGCGGATCTTCGAGCGGGCCGAGGGCACGGCCGCGCGCTTCCTGGGCTGCGAGCCGCACGAGGTGATCTTCGGTCCCAACATGACCTCGCTCGACTTCGCCCTCTCGCGAACAGCCGGGCGGACGTTTGCGCCGGGCGACGAGATCCTGGTATCGGCGCTCGACCACGACGGTGGCGTCGCACCATGGCTCGAGCTCGCGCACGACCGCGACCTGATCGTCCGCTCGGTTGAGCTTCTCGACGACACGACGCTCGACTACGCCGACCTCGAGCGCAAGCTCTCCGACCGGACGCGGGTGGTGGCCTTCGCCTGGGCCTCCAACGCGGTCGGCACCGTGGTCGACGCCGCGCGGGTGTGCCGGCTGGCGCACGACGCCGGCGCCCTCGCCTGGGTCGACGCCGTCCACTACGCCGCTCACGCGCCGATCGACGTGCGGGCGATCGACGCCGACGTGCTGATCTGCTCGCCCTACAAGTTCTGCGGTCCGCACCTGGGCGTGGCATACGGCCGCGCCGAGGTGATCGAGCGGTGGCGACCGTACAAGGCGCGGCCGGCGCCGACCACCCCGCTGGGGCGGCGGTTCGAGACCGGCACCCAGCCCTACGAGCTACTCGCCGGCTTCAGGGCCGCGGTCGGTTACCTGGACTCGATCGGCGGGTTTGAGCTGATCGAGCCCTACGAGCGTTCCCTCGGCGAGCGGTTCCTGGCGGCTTTATCGGATGCGGTGACGGTGTACGGCCTGCCCACCATGGAGGGGCGCGTGCCGACCTTCCTGGTCAACGTCGCCGGCGTGCCGGCGCCCGATGTCGCCGCGCGGCTTGCCGCGCAGGGCATGGGCGTCTGGGCCCACGACTCGTGGTACTCGCTCGGCCTGTACCGGCGGCTCGGCTACGAGGACGAGTCGGTCCGAATCGGCTTCATCCACTACAACACGGTGGAAGAAGTGGATCGCCTGGCCGCGGCTTTGAACGCGATGGCCTAGCCGGCGGCCGCCTCGGTCAGACTCGCGCCGTGACCGGCTGGAATGGCGAGTTCTCGGGGTGGCCGCCCTGGTACGTTCGCGGCGTGGCGGAGGACCCGCGGACCCAGGCAGCGCGCACCCACTTCGACCGCTGGTCGGAGACCTACGAGCACGACTCGGCGGCCAGGTGGCTCCGGGAGGTGCAGACCGAAGCCCTCGCCGCGCTCGCCCTCAATCCGAACGACGTGCTGCTCGATCTCGGCTGCGGCACCGGCGCCGCCGTTCGAGACGCCGCCGCGGCGGTCCGGCGCGCGGTCGGATTCGACGTCTCGCCCGGCATGATCGCCCAGGCTCGCGAGCGCGCCACCGGGCTTCACAAGGTCGAGTTTCGCCAAGGCGACGTCAGTGCCCCGCTGCCGTTCGCCGACGGTGAGTTCACCGCGGTCGTGTGTACCACCGCGTTTCACCATTTCCCAAGGCCGCTCGAGACGATCGCGGAGATCTCGCGCGTGCTCGCCCCGACCGGGCGCGTCGTGATCGCCGACGCCAACCGCCGGCACCCGGCCGTGTTCGTCCTTGACCTCGTCCTGCGCGTCTCCCAACCCAGCCACGCCGGCTTCCGCTCCCCGGCCCAGCTCATGCACGACCTGCGGGCCGTCGGCTTTGCCAGCGCCTCCTACTGCACGACCCGGTGGCGCAGCTACGCGTTCGTCAGGGCCGAGCGGGGCGCGCGCTGAGGCGGGCCTCGGCGATCGTCGGCTCGGTGACCTGCCGACCCGGGACGCACTGGCGCTGCTCATCCGCCACGTGGCGGAGGTCGTCGTCGACACGACCTTCTCGCGCTGCATCCCCGCCCTGATCGAGGGAGCGGAGCGCGACCCGCGCGTGCGCGAGTTTCACCACCGGGACTCCGCGGAGCGGCGCCAGGCCCTGATCGATCTGATCGCGCTTGGGATCGAGCGGGGCGAGGTCGCGGCCGAGGTCGATCCGGATCTGGCCACGGTCGCCCTGCTCGGGACCGTCTTCTACCGGCGGCTCATGACCGGCACGCCGTTCGACCCCGCCGACGCGACCGAACTGGTGTCGCTCGTCCTCGGGTGAGTTCAGACAGGCAGGCCGGCCTCGAGGTGCGCCAGCCCGGAGTCCATCAGCTCGAGGTAGTCGGCTTCGGGATCCTCCGCGGCGGCCAGCATGGCCGAGATCGATACCCCGATCACGGCCCCGGTGAGCGCGCGCACCGCTGGGTCATCGCGCGTGCGCCCGGTTCGTTCCGCGACCGCGTCGGTGAACGGCTCGAGCGTGCCGGCGAGCTGGTCGAGTGCGCGGGCCCGCAATTCGGGTACGGAGATGATCAGCATCGCGCGCTGGCGCTCGCGCTCGAGCTCGTCCGGCGGCAGCCCGCCGAGGACCGAGCGCATCGTCCGCCGCAGCGCGCCGATCGGGCTGAGCTCGGACGGCTGGGCCACGAAGTCGGCGATCAGCACCGGGTCGTAGCGGTCGTGCAGGACAACATCCTCCTTGGTCGGGAAGTAGCGAAAGAACGTCGCGGGTGAGACCTCGGCCCGCGCCGCGATCTGATCGACCGTGGTCGCGTGGTAGCCCTGACGCTCGAACAGGTGCAGCGCGGCCGCCTGGATGGCGGTGCGGGTCCTCGCCTTCTTGCGCTCGCGCAATCCGGCGGGCGATTGCTCACGTACTTCTGACAAGGTCGGTACCTGGGGTCGCCGGGCCCTCGGCCCGGTGTCGCTCGATGCCAGGTAGGAATAGCAGCGAGAGCACGGCGCCGGCGGCGGCGATCCCCGCGCTGACCATTAGCGACCGGTCCATGCCGTGCACGAACGCGACCCGCGCCGAATCGAGCAGCGACGGCGAGCCCAGTCGCGCCGCCACCGCCACGGCGCCGAAGATCGACTGCTTGGCGGTGCCGGCCACGGCGGGCGGGAGGCCCGCGACGTGGAGTCCCGTGAGGTAGCCGGCGCTCAGGATGCTCCCGAGGATCGCCGTACCGAGCGGCCCACCGGTCTTGTTGACCGCCTGGAGCACGGCGGAGCCGATCCCGCTGCGCTCCTCGCTCAGCTCGGACAGCGCCGCCGAGGAGGCCGTCGCCAGCGCGAGGCCCATGCCGGCACCGACCAGCGCCATCCAGGCCGCGACGAACCCCTCGCTCGAGCCAACCTTGGTCCCCGAGCCGAGCGCGAGCCCGGCGGCGAGCGCCACGAACCCGGCGCAGACGGTCAGCTTCGCGCCCAAGCGTCGCGCGACCCGGTCGGCCGGGATCGCGCCGATGACCAGCCCGCCGACGAGCGGGAGCAAGCGCACGCCCGACCCCATCGCGTCGGTCCCGACGACGCCCTGGAAGTACTGCGGCATCGTGAACAGCACGCCCATCATCGCGAGGACCGCGACCGCGATCAGGATCACGCCCCACGTGTAGGCGCGCGAGCGGAACAGCGCCACGTCGATCAGGGGCTCGCCGTCGGGCCGCGCGTTCAGCCGGCGCTCCCAGCCGAAGAAGCCGGCCAGCAGCGCCAGGCCCGCGACGATCGCTCCTAGCGCGACGGCGTCTCCCCAGCCGTGCTGGCCGGCCTCGATCAGGCCGTACGTGACGCCGACGAGCCCCGCGACCGACAAGACGATCCCGACCGGGTCGAGCGCCGGCCGGTGCGACGCCCGCGACTCGGGGATCAGCAGCGCGGTGGCGGTCAGCCCCACGAGCACGACCGGGACGTTCATCAGGAACACCCATCCCCACCACACGTGCGACAGCAGCCACCCGCCGAGGATCGGCCCGATCGGGAACGAAAGGAAGTTCGCCGCCGACCACACCCCCACCGCCTTGGGGCGCTCCTGCTCGTCGAACAGCACCGTCAGGGCCGACAGCGCCATCACGATCACGCCGGCGCCGGCGCCGCCCATCAGCACCCGGGCGGCGATGAAGTCCGCACTCGACGTCGACGCGGCGCAGGCCGTCGACCCGATCCCAAACAGCGCGAGGGCGATCAACATCACCTTCTTGTGGCCGTAGCGGTCGCCGAGCAGCCCAGCCGGAAGCATCGACGCCGCCAGCACGAGCAAATAGATCGACGAGAACCACTCCAGGTCGGATTCCGATGCGTGCAGCTTCACCGCGAGCGTGGGCAGCGCCACGCTCAGGACGGTCCCGTCCAGGCCGACCGCCAACACGGCCAGGGTCACGGCGCCGAGCGCCCACCAGCGGCGGCTTCCAAGCTCGTGGGGATCTAGCGCCACGAAAGTGATAGTAACACTCAAATGAGTGTCGCTATCAGTATTCTCCCGCCGAACTCCTTCTCATCCTCCGCGGCTCCGGAACGTCGCCAGGCTCCCCCAGGACGGCGGTGAGCCGCGCCACCGCCGCCGTGAAGGCGTGCTCGGGGGGCTTGGCGTAGCCGACGACGAGCGCCTGACGGTGATGCGTCGAACCGTGGTCGAAGCTCGCCAACCCGGTGATGCCGAGGCCGCGCTCGCTGGCGCGCGCGATGACCTCAGTCTCGGAGCGGCCGGGCGGCAGGTCCACCAGAGCGTGCAGCCCCGCGGCGATCCCCGACACCTGCGCCTGCGGTGCGCGTCGGCGCAACTCGGTCACCAACCGGTCCCGGCGCCGGCGATAGCCGAGACGCGCGCGGCGGACGTGCCGGTCGTACGCGCCGGAACGGATGAGCTCGGCGAGTGTCAGCTGGTCGATCACGCCGGAGTGTCTTTCCGCGAGCATCCTGGCCGCGACGAGCGGCTCAACCAACGCGGGCGGGACGACCAGCCAAGCCAGCCGGAGTCCCGGCGCCAGCGTCTTGCTGGCCGTGCCGGCGTAGACGACGTGGTCGGGGGCGAGCGCCTGGAGTGCCCCGACCGGATGGCGGTCGTAGCGAAACTCACCGTCGTAGTCGTCCTCGATGATCAGGCGCTCGCCGCTCACCGCCCAGTCCACGGCCAAAGCGCGCCGGCGGGGGGCGAGGAGCATCCCGAGCGGGAACTGATGGGCCGGCGTCAGCACGGCGGCGTCCGCGTCGCCGAGCCCCTCGACGACCGCTCCCTCCTCGTCGACCGGCAACCTCCTCAGCCCCAGGCCGGCCGCAGTCGCCGCCGCGGGTACGCTCGGCAGCCCGTGGTCCTCGGTCGCGAGCGTGCCGGCTCCGCGGTGGCGCAGCACCTGGCACAGCAGCGAGAAGCCGTGCGTGAAGCCGGAGCAGACCACGATCCGATCGGGGCTCGCCCGCACACCACGGGCCCGCGCGAGGTACTCGGCCAGCGCAGCGCGCAGCTCCGGCTGCCCGCGTGGGTCCGAGTAGTCGAGGGCGGCGAACGGCGCCTCGGCCAGCGCCGTGCGCGCGGCGCGCAACCAGGCCGTGCGCGGAAACGCCGAGACATCGGGCGATCCAGGACGCAGGTCGTACCGGACCCGCGCCGCTGACGGCTCGCCGAGGGCGCCACCGAGCGGTCGGGCGTCGCGTCCATCGACCCGTACCGCCACCCGCGTGCCCGAGCCCTGCCGGGCCGTCAGCCACCCCTCCGCGACGAGCTGGGCGTACGCCTCGGCCACCGTGTTGCGGGCGACCCCCAAGTCGGCCGCGAGCGCGCGTGAGGAGGGCAGCCGGGTGCCGGCGCGAAGCCGGCCGCTCGACGCGGCCTCTCGCAACCCTGTCTCGAGCGCGGCCCGGACGCGCGGCCCGCCGAGGTCAAGGTGGAGATCGACCCCGGAAATGGCCCAAGTTCGTTGCATCGAAATGGACCTTACATGTGGGCCGCATTGGGCCTACGGTTATGGCATGAGCACTACCGAAGCCACATCACAGATCCCCGTCCGCCTGGACTTCGAGCGGCACGCCGCCACCTTCTACCGCGCGATGACGCACCTCGACAACGCCGCCACCAAGGAGCTCGACCGGGTCGAGTTCGATCCGCGGCTGCGCGAGCTGGTCCGGATCCGCGCCTCGCAGATCAACGGCTGCGCCTACTGCATCGACATGCACGGCAAGGACGCGCGGGCCGTCGGCGAGACCGAGCAGCGGCTGTACGCGTTGCCCGCGTGGCGGGAGACTCCGTTCTTCACTGAGCCCGAGCGCGCCGCGCTCGCGTTCACGGAGACGGTCACGCTGCTCGCCGTCGACCACGTCCCCGCCGAGGCCTACGACGCCGTCGCCGCGCACTTCACGCCCGACGAGGTGGCGGCGCTCGTCAGCCTGATCGTGGCGATCAATGCCTGGAACGGGATCGCGGTCAGCACCCGGGCCTGGAATCCGGGCTCGTATCAGCCGGAATCGTCGCCGCCGGATACGGGAGGCGGATCACGGCTCACTCGAGCAACCCCGGGATCGATGATCATCGACTGATCGAGCACCAGGCGGCGGTGGCCGATCGCACCCGTGACCGGGTTTACCGCGTCGTAGAACCCGCCGTCGCTCGTGTAGATGCCGGGATAGTCGGTTCGGAGCCTCACAGGTTCTCGTACGCCTGCTCGGGCAGGACCGGCAGCGCGATCGCCGACGCATGCGGCGACACGCACGTCGTGCACCAGACAAGCGCGCGACCGCTCCCGAACGCCTGACCTTCGACGCCGAAGCCCCCGTAGTTGCCGGTGTCGTCAGCCGTACTCGGCGGCGAGATCCCCCAGACCGGGTAGTGCAGCTCCTGCGTCGCATAGCGAACCTGCACCTCGGCCCAGCGCAGATCGTTCAGGCCGAAGCTGTGGGGACCGGAACTTCTTGCCCGACTGCGGGTCGGTGTAGGTCTGCCAGAAGCCGGTGCCCGTATCGAAGGACGGCGCCGGGTCGGTGGCGCACAGCTGCGGCGGATCGGTCCGCCCCGTCCGCCACCACACATCGCCCGGCATCTGGTGGAGGCCCATGCCGATGTACATGGAGATCCGCGGGTCGCTGTAGAGCGCGCCGTTGTGGTAACCCGCGGGCCCGTGGTCGACGTAGTAGCCGCCGTACTGCTGGCCGGTCGGCGGGTCGCCGGTCAGCGAGGAGTTGACGTCGCAGTCGGTCTGCGCGCGATTGTCGTAGAAGATCGAGAAGTTCATCGGCGCCAGCAGACTGTCGGCGAGTCATCGACCGCGGCCTTCTGGACCGCATTGATGTTGTCGGCGCCGGTCAGATCGAGGACCGAGCCGATCTCGCCCTTCTCGGCCAGCGGGATCAGATCGCTCCCGGTCGGCGTGGCGGGACCCGCCATCGTGAGCTGTCCGAACTTCTCCTGCACGGTCATCTGGGCGAGCAGCCGGACATGACGAACACCAACGCCACGACCGCCACAAGGAAGACCAGCACACCCGAACAGAAGGCAAACCTCCTCCTCGGTTTTCACCCAGACGGCTGCGGCAATGCGCTCTGACATCGTTCTTCCCCTCTACTCCGGTTGACAGCGCATCGGCTTACCCGCCGCGAGGGGGTCGAAACCTCAATTGCGCGAAGGGTCGCCGCGCGGCCCGACCTAACCCTTCGGAAACTTCCTCAGTGCTTGCGACCGGAGACCAGGAGGCCGGCGCCGACGGCGATGATCGCGAGCCCGCCCGCTCCGCCGACCAGCTCGAGCCGCCGCGGAGAGTGCGAGAACCACAGGCGAAAGCCGCCGGCGGCCATCGCCCACAGCGTGTCCGACACGACCGCGATCGCGGCAAACACGGCCCCCAGGACCAGTATCTGCAGAGACACGTCGCCCGCGGAGCGGTTGACGAACTGGGGCAGGATCGCGGCGAGGAACACCACGGTCTTCGGATTGGTGACGCCGACCGTCCAACCCTCCAAGAACGCGCGCCGATCTGACCGCGGCGCCACCGGAGCCGCGAGCGCGGCGGCCAGCGACTTGCGCTCGCGGAAGGTCCGAACCCCGAGGTAGATCAGGTACGCGCCGCCGAGCAGCTTCAGCGTGGTGAACGCCGCCACCGACTGCTCGGCCAGCGCCCCGACGCCGAACGCCACCGCTATCACCTGCACGTACTCGCCGAGGGCGTTGCCGACGACGGTCAGCACCGCGACCCGCCGGCCGCACGCGAGCGCGCGCCCGACCACGAACAGGACGCTCGGCCCAGGGATCACGATCACCACGAAGGCGGTGATGCCGAACGCGAGCAGCCGGTCCGTGGAGAGCACTTCTCAAGTCTAAGCAGCGGGTCACGTACGCCCGCTTGACACCTAGCAGCTCTATGCCTCACGCTGCTAGGCATGAAGACCGATACGTTGAACGGCCAGCTCGACTCGCTGATCCTTGCGACCGTCGCCGAGGAGCCAGCCCACGGCTACGCGATCCTGCAGCGGCTCAAGGAGCGCTCCAGCGGTGCGTTCGACCTCGCCGAGGGCACGATCTATCCGGCGCTGCACCGCCTCGAGCGCGACGGCCTACTCAGCAGCTCGTGGTCGACCGACAGCGGTAGGCGCCGGCGGGTCTATCGCGTAACGCGCGCGGGCACCTCGGCACTCGAGGTGCGCCGGCGCGAGTGGAAGCAGTTCACCCTGGCGGTTGCGGCGGTGATGGGATGAGCTGGCTCGACGACCTGGTCCGCGAGCTCCACGCTCGCGGCGTGCCCGAGCACGAGCACCGGCGGATCGTGTACGAGCTCGGCGATCACATCGCGTGCGAACCCGGCTGCGAAGACCGGCTCGGCGATCCGCGCGCGCTGGCCACCACGTTCGCGGACGAGCTCTCGGCTGCGGAGGCTGGCAGCTCGGCGTTTGCCACGTTCGTGGCGCTGGCCGCGGCGGCCGTCGTCTTGCTCGTCTCCCTTGTCACCCTGGCCCGCTTGGCCCACTACCCGGGCTACTCGGACTGGATCTCGATATTGCTGTTCTTCCCCGCCCTCCTGGGGATGGCGGTGGCGTTCCAGGTCGCGCTCGTGGCGGGAGCGCTCTCCGCGTTGCGCGCGCTTCGTCGCCGGCGGGCGGTGCAGCTGCCCGCGCAGGAGATCGCTTAGGACCCGCTAGAGCTGCTCGACCCGCTCGAACTGGCCGAGGACTCCGAGCCGGCGGTCACGTTCGTCGCGGTCGAGCCGCCGGACGTGGCCGACGCCTCGGAGGTGGCGGGCGACGCCGACGTGTCCGCGGTATCGGACGTACCCGCGTCGCTCGAGGCGTCGACCGCGCTAGACGTGACCGGTGCGGTGGAGCTGGACCCACTGGAGGTCGCGGAGCTGTTCGACCCGGCCGAGGCGTCCGACCCGCCGGACACGTCGGACCCTGTGGAGGTGGTTGAACCGGTGGAGGCGGTGGAAGTCGTCGAGGCGGTGGAAGTCGTCGAGGCGGTGGAAGT
>DASPPG010000153.1:0-3042 GCA_035625625.1 Solirubrobacteraceae bacterium | reverse complement strand
GTACCGGGCGCTTCGCCCGGATGCGGCTGCCGGGGTGGACGGCGTCACGTGGCGGGAGTACGGGCTGGATCTCGAGGCCAACCTTCGCGATCTGCATGCCCGTGTTCACAGGGGCGCGTACCGGGCGAGGCCGGTTCGCAGGGCGTACATACCGAAGCCCGATGGGCGGTCACGGCCGCTCGGGGTCGCAGCGCTGGAGGACAAGGTCCTGCAGCGGGCGGTGGTCGAGGTCCTCAACGCCGTGTATGAGCAGGACTTTCTCGGGTTCTCGTACGGGTTTCGGCCGGGCCGTTCGCCGCATCAAGCGTTGGACGCGCTCACGGTTGGGATCACGCGCAAGAAGGTGAACTGGGTGCTCGACGCCGACGTCCGAGACTGCTTTACGAGCCTCGATCATTCGTGGCTTTTGAAGTTTCTCGGGCATCGGATTGCGGACAAGAGGGTCCTTCGCCTGATCCAGCGATGGTTGAAGGCGGGGGTCATCGAGGACGGGGAGTGGTCGCAGACGCTGGAGGGCACGCCGCAGGGGGCGTCGGTCTCGACGCTGCTTGCAAACGTCTACCTCCATTACGTGTTCGACCTGTGGGTTCACCAGTGGCGTTCTCGACACGCCCGCGGCGACGTTGTCGTGGTGCGGTTCGCGGATGACTTCGTGGTGGGCTTTGAGCATCGTGACGAGGCCGAGCGGTTCTGGGCCGAGCTTCGCGAGCGGTTCGCGAGCTTCGGCATGGAGCTGCACGAGGGCAAGTCGCGGCTGATCGAGTTTGGGCGGTTCGCCGCCCAGCATCGAGCCCGCCGCGGCGAACCCAAGCCTGAAACGTTCGATTTCCTGGGCTTCACGCATATCTGCACGAAGGACAGGCGCGGACGGTTCAAGCTCAGCCGGGCCACGAGCAAGAAGCGGATGCGGACGAAGCTAAGCGCGGTCAAGACCGAGATGCGGCGACGCATGCACCACCCGCTCCCTGAGCAAGGACATTGGCTTGCCAGGGTCCTGCAAGGGCACTACAACTACTACGGCGTGCCCCACAACAGTCGGGCGCTCGGCAACTTCCACCTACAGGTCAAACGGTACTGGCTCCGGTCGCTTCGGCGGCGTAGCCAGCGCCACCGGATGACCTGGGAGCGGTTCGGGCGTCTCGCCGATCGATGGCTACCTCGGCCGCGCGTCATGCACCCCTGGCCCAACCGCCGCTTTGACGCCAGAACCCAAGGCAAGAGCCTCGTGCGTTAGAACCTAAAACAAGCGATCCGGGCCGTGGGGGGCCGGTTGTCGGGCCGGGATCGAGTGGGTGGGGCGTCAGACGCGGCTTGTGGGGTGGTGAGGCACGGTTCGGATGGCGATTGGACTGGCTGGTGAGTGTCGTGTGACGCGATCCGAGGGTTTTCGGGGTCGCTGGTGCGCCGGCCTGTGTGGCCGGCGGTCGGTCGCTGTGGGATGGCGTGGTTGGTGAGAGTGGTCAGAGGGTGTCGAGCAGGCGGAAGAGCGTCGGCAGCCATTGGTTGTAGGCGAGGACGCGCCACTTGATGCGCCGGCCGGTGGTGATGATTTGGCAGGGGATCTCGATGAAGGCGGCGAGGAAGGTGCGGAAGTCCATGGTGAGTAGGCGTCGGCGTTGTTCGTTGTGCTGCTCGGCCCAGCGTGGGGTGATTGGTAGGAGGAGCGCGCACCAGGCTTTCAGAGTCCAGGCGAGCGCGGCGATGGTCATGTAGGCCCAGTTGGCGCAGAGGGTGTTGACCGGGGCGTGCAGGGCGCGCACGCCGGATTTGAGCTGGCTGATGAGGTTCTCTTGGTTGCAGCGCTGCCGGGCCTGGCCGATGATCTCGTCGGCGGTCATGTCCCCGTCGTTGGTGATGTAGAAGAAGTATCGGTATTCGCTGAACAGGACGTTCTCGCCGCGCTCGACCGAGATGTTCTTGCGTAGCGCGACGACGCGGTAGTCGCGTTTGCATTTGCCG
Organism: Solirubrobacteraceae bacterium; assembly: GCA_035625625.1. Taxonomy (GTDB): domain Bacteria; phylum Actinomycetota; class Thermoleophilia; order Solirubrobacterales; family Solirubrobacteraceae; genus Palsa-465. The sequence goes on along the minus strand of DASPPG010000153.1, from coordinate 1,083 downwards.
GGTCGGTAGGAGAACTCGACGACGTCCTCGGCGGCCTGCCTGAGCACCTTGTAGTTGCGCTCGCGCACGATCCCGTCCTTGATGTTGCGCGGGCGGTTGCGCGGTGTGGTGGCGATCTGTCGCTCGGCGCGGCCGACGAGCTCGTGGTAGGTGTCCTCGTCGGTGCTGTGGGCTGTTTCGATCAGGTTCGCGCGGGCGTCGTAGCCGAACACGAACCGCACCCGGTCGCTGTCCCAGCGGTCGAACTCGGCGGTCAGCGCGAAGTCGGTATCGCCCCGCAGACGGATCGCCTTGAACCCGGCCTGGCGGCACAGCGCGATCGCCCGGTCGTAGTAGTCGACCACGCCCTCGTGGCTGGGGCGGTTGGCGCCCTGCAGCCCGAGATACAAGGGTTCTTTGGTGTTCGCGAGCGAGACCACGAGCGCCGAGTAGCCCCAGATGCCGTTGTAGGCGATGTCCATCCCCTGCTTGGTCTCAGCGCCGGTTGCGACGATGCTGGCGTCGGCGTCGATCACCGCCGGGTGCGCAAAGAACCCCTCCGGCTGGTCGCGCCACACGCTCAGCCGCGCGCGGTTGACCGCCTCTTGCAGGGCGAGCACCGCGTCTGCGTCAAAGCGGCGGCAGAAGTCCCCGGCGGTCGTGGGATCCGGGAGGCTCTCGGTCCCGAGCCCGTCGAGGAACACCGCATCGCAGCGGCGAGCCTCGATGTCCTGCAGGCGCTGCCCCCCGCACAGGGCGTTGTAGGCGATGTTCAACACGTGATCTGACTCGTGGTAGGGCTTGTGCAGCTTCAGCAGCTCAAGCGAGCTGTCGACCTCCGTGGCCAGGCCCGTGGCGTCAACCAGCTTGGTGATCATGCCGATCCCGCCGTGCGCCGTGCCCCTCGTGCGCTCCGACAGCTCATAGGCGATATTCGCAGCTCCCAGCACCGGCCCGCTCAGGTTGGGACGCACGGCGCGCTGCAGCCGCCGCTCGATCGCATCTGCCTGGGCTCTGAGTCTGCCGGTTCGCTTGCGGCGCTTCTCACTCATCGATCGCTCCCTGTCGGTGGGCGCCACATACTACCAGACAGTAGCCATACTG
>DASPPG010000152.1:0-6984 GCA_035625625.1 Solirubrobacteraceae bacterium | reverse complement strand
GTACCGTAAGCGCATCAAGCAAATGACTCGCCCGGCCGGCAAGTAACAGACGCCGAGCCACCCGACGGGTCTACCAACTCTCGCCCCCCGCGGCGGGATCCTCAGGAGGTCGTTTCATGCGTCTACATCGCTGCGTGCCCGTGCTCGCTGCCGTCGTCAGCCTAGCCGGCGCCTCTGCTCCTCTTGCCGACGCATCGCAGGCGGTGGCTCCGAGCGGCGCGCTCGGTGGTCAGGTCGCCGCCTCCGCGCGGCCTCAACCGGGCAACTCGAGCGATTGGCTCATCGGGCTCGGCACCGCCACCGGGATCGTGGTGCTCGGAACCGGAGGCATCGTCACTGTCCGCGACCGCCGTACCTCCCGCCGTGTGGATCGACCTTCACGACGTGTGGTGGCGTAACCCGGGCGTCTCAGCCCGGATCGGTAAACCGGGCCGGCTCCTTCATCATGCCGGCCCGGACCGCCTCGAGCTGATTGGGCGTCCCGATCAGGCCGAGCTGGATGTCAGCCTCGAGCCGGAGGGTCTCCTCGGGGGAGCCCGTCCAGGACTCGTCGAACAGCCGCTTCATCCCCCGGACGGCATCAGGTGAGCGGCCGGCGATCTCGTCCGCGAGCGCGCGCGCCGCGGCCAGCGGATCGTCCACAACATGCGTCACCAACCCCAGCTCGAAGGCCTCCGCACCGCTGACCACACGGCCGGTGAAGGCGAGCTCCTTGGCCACGTCGATCCGCACCAGCCGGGGCAGGGTCCGCGTGATCGCCATATCCGGGATCAATCCCCATTTGACCTCGAGCACCGACAGCTTCGCGTCGGCCGTGGCGAAGCGCACGTCCGCGGCCAGCGCGATCTGAAGCCCCCCGCCGAGGCAATGGCCGTGGATGGCCGCGATGACGGGCACGGGCACCTCGAGCCAGCGATGCGCCGTGCGCTGGAACCAGTTGGGAACCGCCTCGCGCAGCGGCGCCATCAGCGCGTCCGACCCGGGCTGGTTGGCCATCACGCCGGCCACGTCGAGGCCGGAGCAGAAGCTGGGGCCCTCGCCGCGTAACACCACGGCCCGCACACCCGGTTCCACCGCCACGCGCTCGGCGGCGCCGGTGATCGCCTCGAACATCGCCACGTCGAGGGCGTTGTGCTTCTCGGGGCGGGTCAGCGTGACGACCGCGACGTGATCGGAAACCTCGACCGCGACCCGCTCACGTGTCTGAACACTGGCGTCGCTCTGGCTCATCGCCGCAGAACACTACCCATCGAGAGGCGCGACCTCGTCGCCGACCGCCACCGAACCCGGCTTCACGACGCGTCCCCAGACTCCAAACGGCAGCGGCTCGGTCGTCTCGACATCGGCGCGATAGGAGCCCAGGATGTCGAGCGTGGGGACGTCGACCACGCCCGTGTCGGGATCGCGGCCGGTGATCAGGCAGCGGCCCACGTGACCGCTGAACGCGACCACCGCGTCGCCGATCCGCACCGAGCCGTTACCCACCCAACCGTCTTCCGCGTGCGCGTCGACCCCGTCGATCTCGACCAGCATCCGGAAGCGCCGCGGGTCGAGCGATTCGAGCCCACCGACCTCGGCCAGCCGGGCGAGGGACGCGCGCGAGATGAGCGACACCGCGCCGTCGGCGCCGCGGTCGACGCCGCCCTCCTCGCCTCCCTCGACCAGCCGAAGCGTCCTGCCGACGTGTTCACTGACGGCTGCGGCCCACGGACCCTCGACTAGGCGGGCGCCCTTCTGGAGCGAGAAGAAGCGCGTGTTGACCGGCTCGCCGAGCCTGACCTCATCCTCGACCGTGTGGCCGTCGGGGAAGGTCAGCTTGAGGCGCCGATCCGCATCCGAGTAGTCGGCGACCACGGTTTGGAGCGCGCCTTCGATTTTGCTGTTGATCATCCGGTCACGTTCGTCGACCAGGTAGAAGCGGCGGTTCTCGCGAACGCCGGCGCTCGTCAAGACCACGCGATCGACCACGTGCAGGCGCGTGGCCTTGACCGCCGTGATGGAGAGCGCGGTGACGATCGGCATGCCCACGAGGCTACGCGACCCCTGGGGCCTACGCGGCGGAGGCCTGCTCGGCCCAGTCGCGGTACAGCCGCCAGTAGCGACCCTGCGCCTCGAGCAGCTCCTCGTGGGTGCCGTCCTCGACCACTTGCCCGTGCTCCATCACGAGGATCCGGCTGGCGCTCCGGATGGTCGAGAGGCGGTGGGCGATCACGATCGCCGTGCGCCCGGCCACGAGCCGCCGCATCCCGTGCTCGATCAGCGACTCTGTGTGCACGTCCACGTTCGAGGTCGCCTCGTCCAGAACCAGGATGCGCGGGTCGGCGACCAGTGCCCGGGCGAAGGCGACGAGCTGGCGCTGACCAGCCGACAGCTGGACACCCCGCTCGCCGATCTCGGAGTCGTAACCGTCCTCGAGCTCGGAGATGAAGTGATCGGCTCCGACCGCCCGGGCCGCGGCGCGGATCTCCTCGTCGGTCGCGCCGGGCCGGCCGAACGCGATGTTCTCGCGCACGGTGCCGCTGAACAGGAAGGCCTCCTGGGGGACGATCCCCATCTGCGAGCGCAGCGAATGGGAGCTCACCGACCGTACGTCTTGCCCGTCGACGAGCACGCGGCCCGAGGTCGTATCGTAAAAGCGGGCGACCAGCTTCGCGAACGTCGACTTGCCGGCGCCGGTCGCGCCCACCAGCGCCACCGTCTGCCCCGGTGGGATCACCAGATCGACGTCGCGCAGGGCGTACTCGGCGTCGTCGCCCGAGCCGTACTGGAAGGAGACGTCATCGAAACGAAGCTCGCCGCGGAGACCACGCAGCTCCACCGCGTCGGGCGGGTCAACCAGATCCGGCTCCTCGTCGAGCAGCTCGAAGATCTTGTCCAGCGCCGCCATCCCGGATTGATAGGTCGTGTAGAGCTGGGAGAGCTGCTGGATCGGGTCGAAGAAGTTGTTGAGCGCGGCGATGAACGCGAACACGACGCCGGTCGTGGCGTGGCCGGTGATCGCCTCGATGCCGCCGACCACGAGAATCTCGACCGTCACCAGCGCCGACAGGAACTCCACCGCGGGGAAGTACGCCGCGTTCAGATTGACCGTGGTCATGTTCGCGGCCCGGTTCTCCTCGTTGAGCGCCTCGAACTGCGCGATGTGCCGCTTCTCCTGGCCGTACGCCCGCACGACGCGGATGCCCGACAGGGTCTCCTGGAGGTAACCGGTGATCGACGCGATCCGCTCGCGGGTGAGGCGATACGCACCGGCCGAGGCGATCCGGAATGCGACGCCCCCGGCGAACAGGATCGGGAGCGCGAGGAAGGTCAGGAGCGCCAGGTGAAAGTCGATCACCATCAGGATCACGACCACGCCGATCAGCGTCAGCCCTGACTGGAACAGCGTGGCCATTCCGTCCTCGACGAGCTGATCGAGCGCCTCCACGTCGTTCGTGATCCGCGAGATGATCACGCCGGCCCGGTTACGCGAGTAGAAACCGATCGAGAGACGCTGAAGGTGGGTGAAGAGCTGGATGCGCAGGTCCTGCAGCGCCCGCTGCCCGACCCAACCGACCAGGTAGGTCTGGGCGTAGGAGGCGGCCGCGTAGACCAGCGCGGAGGCGAGGAAGGCGGCGACGATCAGGTCGAGCGCGCCGGTATCGTGTCGTTCGATGCCGGTGTCGATGGCGAGCTTGGCGAGCGGAGCCGGCGCGAGCGCCGCGCCCGTCGCCGCCACGAGCGCCACGAACATCGCCAGCACGCGCCACTTGTACGGCGCGAGCAGTTGAATTAGGCCGCGCAGCTTGCGCGCTCGGCCGAGCCCCAGATGCAGTCGGTTGGTCGGCGGCGCCTGACGGCCGCGCCTTGGCAGCGTCACAGTCCCACCGCCCCGGCCGCCTTGCGCGTGATGAACACCTGGTCGGGCATGCCCTTCTCCACGATCTCGCGGTACAGATCGGACTCCTCGAGGAGCTCCTCGTGGCTGCCGTGGGCGGCGAGTCGGCCGTCCTCGAGCACGACGATCTCGTCGGCCAGCGCGATCGTGGACAGCCGATGGGCGATCACGAACGTGGTCCGGCCCGCCATCACCTCGCGCAGCGCGGTCTTGATCTCCTGCTCGGTGGAGGCATCGACGGACGAGGTCGCGTCGTCCAGCACCAGGATGCGCGGATCGGCGAGCACGGCTCGGGCGATCGCGATGCGCTGGCGCTGGCCGCCCGAAAGGGTTAGGCCACGCTCGCCCACGCGGGTCTCGTAGCCCTGCGGGAGCTCGGAGATGAAGCCGTCGGCCTGGGCCACCTCGGCGGCGCGAACGACCTCCTCGCGGGTAGCGTCGGGGCGGCCGTAGGCGATGTTCTCGTGCACGGTCGCGGAGAACAGGAAGGGATCATCTGTCACCACCGCGATCGCGTGGCGCAGCGAGGCGAGATCGACGTCGCGCACGTCGGCGCCGTCGATCCGCACCGAGCCTGAGGTGGCGTCGTAGAGCCGGGGGAGCAGGGAAACCAGCGCGGTCTTGCCCGAGCCCATCGCGCCGACCAGCGCCACCGTGCTCCCGTCCTCGATCTCCAGGTCGACGTCGCGCAGCGCCGGACGCGTCGTGCCCTCGAAGGTCAGGCTGACGTCCCGCAGCGAAACGCGTCCCGATCCCTCGGGCAGTGGCGGGGCGTCCGCCGGCGCGGTGATCCGCGGCTCCCGGTCGAGCACCTGGAAGATGCGCGCCCCCGACGCGGTGGCGCGCTGTGCGGCGCTGAGCATGTACCCCAAGGTCCGCATCGGCGAGATCAGCATCAGCAGGTAGGCGTAGAAAGCGGTGAACGCGCCGATGCTGAGCGACCCGTAGATCACGTCGCGCCCGCCGATCAGCAGGATCAGCGCCAGCCCGAGGTTGGGCAGGAAGCTGATCATCGGCGTGTACCGAGCCTGGATCTTGGTCGCGTAGAGCTGCTGGTCGAAGACGCGCTGCACCGAGTGGCGGAACCGGTCGAGCTGGCGCTCCTCCTGCGCGAACGCCTTGACGACCCGCACGCCCGAGACGTTCTCCTCGGCCTCGGCGGTCAGCTCGGCGATTCGCTGCTGCGCCTCCTGGAGGGCGGGGCGCGAGTGTTTGCCGTAGCGGTTGGCGATCAGCACGACAAACGGCACGGGCGCCAGCGCGAGCGCGGCAAGCGCGGGTTGGAGCACGAACATCGCCACCGCGGCCAGCGCGATCGTCAGCACCGACTGCCCGATGAAGATCAATCCGTAGCCGAGAAAGAAGCGAACCGACTGCAGATCGACGGTTGCGCGCGACATCAGCTGGCCGGTCTGCTGGCGGTCGAAGAAGCCGAGCTCCAGGCGCTGGAGCTGCTCGTAGAGCATGTTGCGCAGATCGACCTCGACCGCCAACGACACCCGGCCGGCGACCAGTCGCCGTGCCGCGCTCAGCCCGAGTCGCAACACGCCGGCCAACCCGATCAGTATCGCCCACGTGGTCAGCTGGTCGCGGTGATGTGCGCTGATGGAGTTGATCGCCTGCCCGGTGAACGCCGGGATCAGCACCGTCATGATCATCGCGCCGGCGGCGAGGATGAACGACCAGGCGACGGCACCGCGATACGGACGCAGAAAGCCAAGAAGTCGCCTGAAAATAAGCACTTCATAAAGTATAGTGGGTCCGTACCAAGCGCCTATCGTGTGAGCGGGCCGTGAGTCGCTGCGCGATATAGCTCCCCTTCAAGTAATCATTTGCCGCTCATGACAGGGCCGATGCTCGAGCGGGAGCGAGAGCGTGTCGCAGCGGCGGCGCGGCGTCTCGCCGCGGATGGGCTGGTGACCGGCACGGCCGGAAACGTCTCCGAGCGGTCCGGCGAGCTGGTGGCCGTGACGCCGACCGGAGCGCGCCTCGACGCGATCACCACCGCCGACGTGGCGGTTGTCGACCTGGCCGGCGAGCAGCAGGACGGCGAGCTGGCCGCGACCTCCGAGCTGGGCCTGCACCTCGGGATCTACGCCCGCTACGGCGCCGGCGCGGTGGTTCACACGCACCCACCGTTCGGCACGGCGCTCGCCTGCGTGATTGACGAGCTGCCCGTCATCCACTACCAGATGCTGGCCCTGGGTGGAGCGGTGCGCGTGGCGCGCTACGCGACCTTCGGCACGCTCGAGCTGGCGGAGCTCACGCTCGCGGCGCTCGAGGGACGCAGCGCCGCGCTGATGGCCAACCACGGCGCGATCGCCTACGGGCCCGAACTCGACGTGGCCATGCGGCAATCCGAGCTGCTCGAGTGGGCGTGCGAGTTGTACTGGCGGGCCGCGGCGGTCGGAATGCCACGAACGCTGGACGCGGCCCAGCAGCTGGCGTTCGTCGAGGCCGTCACCCGCCGGGGCTACGGGGTCAAGCGCAGGAGTGACCCGTGAACGCCGTAACCCTCGGTGGCGGCGACGCCCGGCTCAGAGGTTGATGGGTAGGTACTAGGGGCGGCGAAACCGGCGCTGCCGTAACACACGCTGCTTCTCCCGTCGACCACCTGAGCCCTGGGCAGTCTAGGCCGCTCAGGTAGCTGTCCGAAGCCCGATCCACAACTCTCGTCAGCGGTGATCTGCACTGTTGGTTTGCTTCTGGGAATGCAGCACTCTGGCAGCCGACCGTCGCCGCTCCTGCGTCTCATCCATTTCGCTCATCTCGTCGAGCGCCACACCGAGTACTACTCCCGGATTGGATTGCGACAAGAAAGCCGACTGGCGATCAGCGCTCGCTCGGCGGGCCGAGTGGCCCTCGCGGAGGCGGCCAGCGAACGCGGTTGTGACCTGCCCGGCGCGACTCAGCTGCGCACCTTCACCCTTGCGTCCCACACGAATCCGATCTCGTCCAGCGCCGCTGCCCGCTGGGGGCTGAGGCGGCCGGCTTTGAAGTCCCTGCGGCGGTTGCTGACCCATGTTCCGAGGTTGAAGCGGGTCGGCGTCGTGTACTTCTGCCGTACCAGCGCGTCACCGTGGGCTTCGATGTAGGCGGTTAGTTCG
>DASPPG010000151.1:0-8115 GCA_035625625.1 Solirubrobacteraceae bacterium | reverse complement strand
GACGACGGCTTGGACGCGGTCACGGAGGTCGAGCTTGGAGAGAACCCGGGCGACGTGTGTCTTGACCGTCGTGCCGGAGACCACGAGGTGGGCGGCGATTTCGGAGTTGGAGAGTCCGCGGGCGATGAGAGCGAAGACCTCTTGCTCGCGATCGGTGAGCTCGGCGAGCGCGGGAGTTGGGGTGGGTGCGCGGGGACGGTCGTTGAGAAATGACTCGATCAGGCGGCGGGTGACTGTCGGCGCCAACAGCGACTCGCCCTCGGCGACGACTCGTATGCCGGCGACGAGCTGCTCGGGGGGGACGTCTTTGAGCAGGAAGCCGCTGGCGCCTGCGTGGAGTGCGTCGTAGACGTACTCGTCGAGGTCAAAGGTCGTCAGGATGAGCACACGGGGGGAGCTGGCCGTGCCGGCGGCGATCGTCCTTCTTGTGGCTTCGAGCCCGTCCATCCGCGGCATGCGGATGTCCATCAGCACCACATCGGGGTGGCAGCGGCGGGCGGCCTCGACCGCCTCTTTGCCGTCTTTGGCCTCGGCTACGACGCGAAGGTCCGGTTCGGCCTCGAGGATCATTCGAAAGCCGGTGCGGACGAGTGCTTGGTCGTCGGCGATCACGATCGACGTGCTCATGAGGTCAGTGAGCCCTCGAGTGGTAGTCGGCAGCGGACCGCGAACTCGGCCGGTTCGGTGTCGAGCACGTCGAGCCTGCCTCCGTATAGAGCGACGCGCTCGGACACCGACCGCAGATCATCGGCGGGGTAGGGGAGCTCCCGGTCGCCCCGGACCTCGAGCTCCAGTCGCTTCGGTTGGTAGCGGACGGTCGCGCTGGCGTGCCGGCACCGCGATGCCGCCGCGCGTTCTAGCGCCGTCTCGATCACGCGGTAGCTGACGAGATCGATCCCGGGTGTCAGCTCAATCGGCTCACCATCGGTGCAGAGGTCGCAGACCAGTCCGTCGAGCTGCATTGTCGCGGTGAGCTCCGGGAGCTGGTCGAGGCCGGGTTGGGGCGTCAGCGCCCGGGGGTCGTCGTCCTTGCGCAGCAGCCCGAGTAAGCGGCGCATCTCGGCGAGCGCCTCGCGGCCGGTCTGCTCTACGTTCAGGATCGACTCTCGCGCGCGGTCGGGCTCGTCGTAGAGCAGTCGTCGCGCCCCGCCGGCCTGGACGACCATCACACTCACGTTGTGGGCGATGATGTCCTGCAGTTCGCGTCCGATCGTGAGCCGTTCCTGGGCGACCGCCGCGCGCTCCCGCTCGACCCGCTCGCTCGCGGCTTGCGCGGCGAGCGCCGAGAACGCCTCGGCCTTGCGGTGGCGAGCGTTGACGAACCGCCCGAGCACCCACGGCGCGGTGAATAGGACCATCAGCGTCGCCAGGCTCCCCAGATCGCCCCCGGTCACCTCGGTGACGTACGTCGAGATCAGCTGGCCGGCCACCAGCAGCGTGGCGGCCATCGCGAACGCGAGGACGCTCCGTCGAGGCTCGAGCCACGCCCCTGCGCCGTAGCTGCACAACATCAGCCCGAGCACGACGCTCTTGCTCGGCAGGTTGAACAGCTGACCGTAGAACGGGTCCTGGAGCAGGCAGACCATCGAGGCCCACACCACAGCAGCGGCCGGCCAGCGGCGCCGCACGGCGATCGGCGCGGCGAACAGCACCGCGAACACCGCCGTCGCCAGCCGGTCTGGAATGTCGACCCCGAGCATCGACTCGAGGATCAAGTCGACGGCCAGGGCGGCGGCGACCAACGCATCGACCAGCGTTGGGTCGATCCGGCCACCCCAGCTCCGAGCAGCGATCTTGGCGCTCACGATGCGCTCCCGGCGAGCAGCGGAATCCGCGCCTGGACAGTGAAGCCCCCGCCGGGCGCCGGTCCGGCCTGGACGGTTCCGCCGTGAAGCGCGACGCGCTCGCACATCCCCGCGATCCCATGTCCCGACGAACCCGCAGCTGGCAGGGGGCGACAGCCGCCGTCATCACTCACCTCGAACTCGAGCGCGTCCTCGCGCCAGCGGACGTTGACCTCGGCGCGCGTCGGCCCGGCGTGCTTGAGCGTGTTCGTCAGCGCCTCTTGGACCACGCGATACACGCACAGGCTGAGCCCCTGCGAGACCGCCACGGGGTTGCCCTCGACGCGGATCGAGGTCTCAAGCCCGGCCGTCCGCGTGCTCGACACCAGCTCGGGTAGGTCATCGAGCCCGGGCTGCGGCGCCAACGCGCGCAGATCCTGGCTGTCGCCGAGCACGCCAAGCAGCCGCCGCATCTCCGCGAGCGCCTCGCGACCCGCGCGCTCCACAGACCGCAGCGACACCTCGGCGCGCGCCGGTTCGCTGTCCATCACCGTCCGGGCACCCGCCGCCTGGATCACCATCACCGAAACGCTGTGCGCGATCACGTCATGGATCTCACGCGCGAGCCGCACCCGCTCGCTCAGCGCCGCCGCCCGCACATGCAGCTCGCGCTCGGCGTCGACACGCTCCGCCAGCTCTCGGGCGGCGCGCTCGCGCGCCGTCGAGAACCGGCGCGCCCGACCGACCAGCCACGGCAGCCACGCAAACCCGACGAGGTTGAACAGACCAGCCAGCAGGCTCCCCTTGAACGAAAGCATCGCACCGATCGCGGTCACCAGCCCAAACCCAAGCCACGCACGATGCCCGTCCAGGTACGCGCCCGCGCCATAGAAGAGCAACAGGACACCGACCAACGCGAACGGCTTTCCCCCACCCTGCTGCATGGTCTCCAGCAACTTCCCGACGACTACGGCCACACACACCAGCGTGAGCGCCTGCAGCGTCCAACGACGACGCATCGCGACGCCCACCGCGATCGAAGACCCGAGCACCACCACGGCCCAGCGGGCGTGCCCGCCAACGGCAGTCAAAGCGTTCAGCTCGAACCCAATCAGGACGACCACCGCGACCACGTAGTCAACCCGGACGGGATCGAGGCCGCGGATCCGCGCGAAGAGGTGGCCAGCAGGCGAAATCACAGCAGCAAAGTACCGCCGCACGACCCGCTTCACATCATCAATCGGGACGATCTCGCCGTCGTCCTCCAGGACGACCCCCGAGCTCGGGTCGATCGTGCAAATCGTCCCGCAGGACGACGCACAATCGTTACTGCGGCCGACGACACGGCCGACGATCGCAGCAAGGCTTAGCGAGCCAATCAACCACCGGCTCATGCGGGCCACAACAGGAGAGTTCCGACATGCGCAAGAGAATCCTCGCAGCGACCACCGTCGTGGCGGCGGTCGCGATCGCGATCGCGACCACCGCGATCGCCACAACGTCAAAGGCAACCGAGACCTTCTCGATGCTCGCCACGAGCGACCCCACCACCGCCACCAACCTGATCGCGACCGGAGCCTTCACGGCAGGCGGAACGGTTATCGCCGACGGGAAGGCACAGAAGGTGCGGCTCCCAGACGGAACCTTTGAACTGGTCCAGGAGAAGAAGGGCGGGGTTCGCAAGAAGGACGAGAGCTTCAACACGACGACCTGCCTCTACACCAAGTCCGGGGCCGCTCCATTTGCGCTGGAGGACGGGACGGGCGCTTACAAGCGGATCAGCGGAACGGTCCGGGCCAGCTTCGTCCTGCGTCAGGTCCTGGCGCGCGTCAAAGGCGTCTGCGCGGCGCCGAACACCGACGTGCTCACGCTCCAGTTCATCGAGACCGCGAGCGGACCCGTATCGCTGCCCTGAGCTCGGACGACGGAAGCCCGGGAGCCGCTTGGCGCGGCCGCGAACGGTCGCGCCAAGCGGGTGCTCCGGCCCAATGAAATCTCGCACGCACGCCGCGACCAAGGGAGACACGGTTGACCGCACTCGGGCCCACATAACCCGGCAGCACCCGCTCTCCTTCTCGCATAACGCAGGAAAGCGTCAGCTTCCCTGCGTTGCCTGCTCAGCAGGGAACAGCGCCACGCGCCCTCCTTAGCGCGGATTGCAGGGCCGCCGCTCCTCTGACGCGGCCTCGGACGTCGGAGCGGATCCCCGAGTCGCGCTTCCCGCGCGACGCAGGGAGGGCCGGCGGAGCCGCGACATACTCGTGCCTCAAGCAAACCAGGGGTCGGGTTACCGTGTCGTGGTGTGGCCGGGGGTGACCAGTCCTGTCTCGTATGCAAGGACGACGGCTTGGACTCGGTCGCGGACGTCCAGCTTCATCAGGATGCGGGTCACGTGGGTCTTGATCGTTGTTTCGCCGACGACCAGCTCGGCCGCGATCTCACTGTTGCTCATGCCGGTTGCCATCCGCCGGAGCACCTCCAGCTCGCGTGCTGTGAGCTGGTCGATCGCGGGGATGGTGGCGGGTGGCGTTCGGGGCGCGGTGAACTCTTCGATCAGACGGCGTGTGATCGCGGGCGCGAGCAGCGCGTCGCCGTCGCCGACGGTGCGGATGCCGGCGATCAGCTGGTGCTTGGGCACGTCTTTGAGCAGGAATCCGCTCGCGCCGGCGCGGAGCGCATCGTAGACGTACTCGTCGAGGTCGAATGTGGTCAGGATCAGGACGCGTGGCCGTGGGCGGTCGGTGTGGGCGAGGATCCGGCGTGTCGCTTCGATCCCGTCGAGTTCCGGCATACGGATGTCCATCAGCACGACGTCAGGGTGAAGTTCGCGCGTGATCGCGACCGCCTCGCGACCGGTGCCAGCCTCGGCAATGACCTCGATGTCCGGCTCGGCGGCGAGGATCATCCGGAACCCGTCTCGGATGAGCTGCTGGTCGTCGGCGATCACGACTCGGACCGTCATGCGAGCGCTCCCTGCAACCCGCGAGGCATCCGGGCGACGAGCTGCCATTCATTCTCGCTGGGCGCGTCGGTGTGCACCTCTCCGCCGCAGGATGCGACGCGCTCGCGGATGGTGTCGGTGGGCCATTGGCTCGGCCCATCGCCGCTCGCGCTGAGGCGTAGCTCGAGGTCGTCTGCGCCGAACCGCAGCGAGACGCCGATCGCGCTCGATACCCACCGGCTGGCGGTCAGCAATGCCTCCTCCAGGATCCGGTATAGCCCCAGCTCGACCCCCGCTGCGAGCGTCCCTGGGTCGCCATCGACCGTGAGCTCGATCGCCTGACCGCGTTCTCTCGCCCGCTCGATGAGTGCGTAGACCTGGTCGACACCCGGCTGCGGCGCGAGCGGGCCGGGGCCCTGGTGGCGCAGCACGCCGAGGACCCGGCGCAGCTCCGCGAGCGCCTCGCGACCGGTGCTCTCGATCGCCTCCATCGTCGAGTCAGCTTCGGCGGGATCGAGCTCGAGCTGGGTGCCGGCCGCCTCGGTCTGGATCACCATCCCCGCCACGGACCTCGCCACGAGCGCGTTCAGCTCGCGCGCGATCCGCGAACGCTCGCCGGCGGTGGCCAGGCGCGCGCGGGCCTCGCGTTCGGCCGCCAGACGCACGGACGTGCGCTCGAGCTCGGCGGTCAGCGATCGCCGGGCGCGGAGCGCCCGGCCAGTCCCCCAGCACGCAAGCCAGATCAGCACGATACCCGCGTAGCCGGCGAAGTTGCCGCCAGGACGGCCCAGCAGCAACGTCACCGGAATGCTGGCGAGCACGAGCACGAGGAAGGCCGCGGCGGTGCGGCGCTCCGTCCACGCAGCGACCGCGTACATCGGCCAGATGAACAGCAGCGCCTTTGGAAGCGCGGTGCTGTTCAGCGTCGTCAGCTCGTGCGTCATCACCCAGTTCAGCGCCAAGGTGCTCACGGCATAGCGCACCGGGAGGCGCCGTCGCCAGATCGTCACGAACCCCAGCGCCGCCGCAACGGCGACGTTGAGCACCAGCGGTCCGCGCGGACTGCTGCTCGTGAGCACCCCGATCTCGAACACGACCAGCGCGAACGCCGCCAGCAGCGGGTCCAGCCACGGCCAGCGCAGCCGTTTGGGAGAAGGGACCCATGCCTGCCCCGGACTCGGCCGAGGCGACGGCGGAGGGGCCGTCACGGACACTGCCCTGCCGTCGATAGGGATCCGCGCGCGCACCTCGAAGCCGCCTCCCGGACGCCGGCCGGCGTGGAGCTCACCGCCGAACACCGCGACACGTTCGCTCATCCCGACCAGCCCGTGACCGGATCCATCTCCACCGGGGACTTGGTCGTCACCGCGCCCGGTATCGGAGACGGTGAGCTCGAGCGCGTCGGCTCCATAGGCGACCACAACGCGGGCGCTCGCCGGGCCGGCGTGCTTGATCGCGTTCGTGAGCGCCTCCTGCACAACCCGATAGGCGACAAGATCAAGCCCAGGTAACAATTCGACCGCGGCTCCCTCGACGCGCAGGTCGACTGGCAACCCCGCGTCCCGACAACGCTCGAGCAGGCCGTCGAGCCCCGAGAGCCCCGGGGTCGGGCCCGCCAGCGGCTCGCCCGCACGGCGCAGGACCCCCACCATCCGGCGCAGCTCGACCAGCGCATCGCGCCCCGCGCCCTCCACGACCTCGAGCGCCCGACGCGCCGCCTGGGGATCTGCTCCCGCAACGCTCCGCGCGCCGCTCGCCTGGACGACCATCACGCTGACGCAATGCGCGACCACGTCGTGCAGTTCGCGCGCCATCCGCTGGCGCTCTTCGACAACCGCCTGGCGAGCGCGGAGATCCTGCTCGTCCTCCAGGCGGGCCGTCCGAGAGGCGAGCTCGTCGATCAGCTCGTCACGAACGACCATTGTGCGCCCGACCGCGAACGGGACGACCGCGCACAGCCACAGCGAGACGACGACCCCGGGCGTCCCGCCCGGCGGGACATAGAAGACCACCACCGACCCGGCCAGCCAGTAGGCGAACAAAACGATCGCCGCGATCATGTCCGCCGGCCGCTCCGTCGCGCGTCCCAGCGTGTAGAAGATCAGCGCGATCGCGGCGAACTCGAACGTGCCCCCTCCGTCATACCCGCTCACGAGCACCAGCACCGGATAGGCGGTGCACGCGAGCCCCGCCATCAGCAGCGGCCGGGGCCGACGCCACCCGACCGCCCCGGTGCACAGCACGCACGACCAAAGCGCCGCTACACCGAAGTCGTGCCCGACCACGGTGCGGGCATCGATCACCGCACCGACGGTCAACCCTAATGCCACCACCAGGTCGAGCAGGCGCAGATCCACTCTCCGCGCAGCCGAAGCAAGTTTCGCCCCGATGCTCACATGCGCAAGCTAGCGCCGCGATGACCGCTGCGCATCCTCCCAGGCGCCGACCTCGGGTCCTACTCGAGTAGGACGCCGCCGTAATCAGATCGACCTCAAGTCCACAACGGATCGCACCCAGGCACGACGACAGACGCGCAGGCCGATGCGAGCGTTGCCGGCGCTGAAACCCACCGCCGGATAACGGCAGAAACGAGGAATCAACATGCGCAACCCAAAGCTGATCATCGCCGGAGCACTCGCTATCGCGGGCGCCGGGACGATCACCACTGCAGCAGCAGCGCCGACGCCTACCGGGACCGAGCACTTCTCGCTGATCAACATTCAGACCAGCGGCCCCACCCCACTCCACTACAGCGCAATCGCGACCGGCGCCTTCACCGCCGGCGGAACCGCCATCCTGGATTTGAGAGCGGGCACCGGAACGCTGCGATTCCAGGACGGCAGCATCAGACTACTAACCAAGCACAGCCCCACGAAGACAACCGGAAACCTGAAGACCTGCCTGCAGAAAGACACCCAGTCCGGGACCTACACAATCGTGAGCGGCACGGGCGTCTACAAGGGAATCAGCGGCTCAGGCAAGTACACCGACAAAGCCACCTTTGTCGGAGCGACGGTCAACGGCAAATGCTCAAATGACACCACCGCAGACGCCATCCAGATAATCCTCACCGCGATCGGACCGGTCTCCCTCCCCTAAGTCTAAGACGCGACACACGCCGTCGCGCTACGGCTTCGCCACTCCAACCGGTCACAGTCCGCCGACGAGCCTCCGACGGAGCTACGTCGTCCATCAGTTAGCCAAAGCCGCCGCCAGCGCGATTCTGGCAGCTCGAGCCGAGTACCGCGTGCGTTGACACCAAGGCAGTTATGCGCAGCTGTGCATAACTCCCTCTATGCGCGGCGTCCGATTATGGTGAGCGACGGCTCGTTGGCTCGCGTTTTCCCTGCTGAGAGTGGGTCTGCGACAGCGGGCTGCTGCGCATAATCA
>DASPPG010000150.1:0-61853 GCA_035625625.1 Solirubrobacteraceae bacterium | reverse complement strand
CAAGGCTCCGCCCCGACGCTGCCACCCGGAACCCCCCTGGCTGACGCCGTTCGAGAGCCCGGCCCTGCCCCGCGCGGGCTGCAGGTCACGATGCCCGGGCCACGCGCCGCTGCGGTTGCGGTAATCGGACTGCTCGGGTTCGGGGTGATCGTGGGCTCGCTTGTCGGAGGGACGAGCGTCGCGACGCTGGCCAGCGCACCGCTGATCGTGGTGGGCCTGGGACATACGACCCCAGCCGCGCCGACCGTGCAATCCGCTGCGGGCTCGGCGGCGTCAGGTGGTGGCGGCGGCTCCGGCGCAGGCGCTGGGGCCGGCGCGACGGCTACGCCCGCGCAGGCATCCGCCTCGCCCAGCACGTCGCCGACCTCGGCGAGCGGTGGCGGGAGCGGCACAACGACGACGTCATCGTCGACTGGATACGGCGGCCTTCCGCCCGTCAAGCACGTATTTCTGATCGTCCTCTCGGATCGCGGCTTTCGGAAATCCTTCGTCGCCGGCGCGAGCGCCGGCTACCTCAGCGGAGCGCTGCGCCGGGAGGGGGAGCTGATCTACAACTACTACGCGGTGGCGGGGGCGCCGCTGGCCAACGAGATCGCCCTGATCAGCGGCCAGGGTCCGACCGTCCAGACGGCGTCCGACTGCCCCGTGTTCTCGCGCATCAAACCCGGCCGCAAGGGTCCCCGCGGCCAGATCCTGGGCACGGGATGCGTGTATCCGGCCGCCGCCAGGACGCTCGCCGGTCAGCTGACGAGCGCCGGCGATACCTGGAAGGCCTACCTCCAGGGCGTGAGCGCGACCGCTCCGACAGCGTGCAAGGTGCCGAAGCTCGGCAGCAAGGAGCCGCAGACCGCGCGTACGAGCAACAGCTATCTCGCGTGGCGCAACCCGTTCGTGTACTTCCGCTCGCTGACGAGCGATGGCGCCTGCCGCAGCCATGAGGTGGGCCTCGGCCAACTCGCGGGCGACCTGAAGAGCGACAGCAGCACTCCGTCGCTCGCTTACATAATTCCGTCCCCGTGCGAAGACGGCAGCGAAGCGCCGTGCAAGCCGCACACCCGTCCCGCGCTCGCCGGCGCCAACCGCTTCCTCAAGTCGGTGGTGCCGGAGATCAAGCACTCGCCCGCGTACAAGGATGGTGGGCTGATCGCGATCACATTCGACCAGGCCCCGCAGACGGGTCCGGACGCCGACCCGAGCGCGTGCTGCGGTCCGTCGTCGTACGCGAACCTGCGGACGCTGACGACCCCGCCCCCGGTGCCACCGGCGGCGATGGGGGCGGGCACGACAACCACGACGAGTACGACGACTACAGGGGCGACCACGACCACGACCGCTCCGGCAAGCACGACCACGACGTCGACCACGGACTCCACCACGAACACAACCTCGACAGCCGGCTCGACCTCGATCACCAGTTCGACCTCCGCTACCGGCTCGACCTCCACTACCAGTTCGACCTCCACTACCAGCTCGACGACGACGACGCCTACGAGCACGACGCCGTCCACCTCACTCGGCGTCGGCGAGACCACGCCCATGGGTGGCGGTGGCCAGGTCGGCCTGCTGTTGATCTCGCAGTACGTCAAGCCGAACAGCACCGACGTGATCGACTACTTCAATCACTTCTCGCTGCTAGCGTCGATCGAGAAGCTGTTTGGGCTGCACACCCTCGGCTACGGGGGCGTAACCGGGCTCTCCGTGTTCGGTGCAGGGGTGTTCAACAACTACGCGGGCTGATCCAACCGGTCAGCAGGGCTACTGATCCCAGCTCGCCTCGCCGCCGGGTGTGACGAGCATGGTGAGCCGGCCACCGGCGAACGGGATCGTCTCGATCTTGCTCGTGGTCGGCGCGAACTCGAGTCCGAACATGCTGTCGAGCAGGACCCGGCGGCCGTCACGCGAGATCCCGTCCGCGGTGAAGCTCGGCGGAAGCTCATGCACCGAGCGCGCGGCGATGTTGACAGTCCAGCCCTGATCCACGTCATCGCCGATCCAGTTCGCCGCCAGCTTCGTGCCGTCGGCCGAGATCGCTTCCGGGATCAGACCCTCTCCCTCCCAGCCGACGCTCATGTGCGTGATCCGGGTCAGATGGCTGCCGGCGAGCAGGTACAGCTGATAGGCGGGGTACGAGGGCAGGCCGTAACGAGTTCGGGGCGTCTCGCGGTCGAACACGATCCCGCGCACACCCCAAACCGGATTGAGGCTGACACCGTCGTGGGTCAGCTGCTTGACCTGACCACCGGTTGCGCCCAGGGTGTACAGATTGGACGAATCGCCCCCGCTCTTCCCGAGCCCGTAAACGACCCGGTCGGCGCCATTCGGAGCGAAGCTCACGCCCTGCACTGAGCCGTTGGCGATCGTTCTCACCCGAGTGGTGCGCGTGTCGATCACCACCAGGCACGGCCCCGAGTGGGAGCCGGTTGCCGATTGCAGCGCGACCGCCAGGTACCGCGAGTCCGGCGACCAGGCGAAGGTGTGCGTCTGGTACCGCGTGGAACTGAAGAATCTGCCGAGCACGCGTCCGCTCGAGGAGTACACGGTGACCGCTGAGCCCGCCTCTGGTGCTACGGCCACGAGGCGGCCGTTAGGTGACAGAACTGGTGAGAAGCCGGTACCAAGCCTGTGGCGGCCTGCACCGTTTGCGCCGGCGACCCACACCCAGGTCGGTCCACGGGTCAGCGAGCCGGTCATATACGCCAGCCCGGCCTGACTGGGAGAGGCGGCGCTGGTGGTCACGAGGATCGCGCCTAGCAGCACCAAGGTGAGGGCAACTACTACGGTGGAACGTAGGCGAATCATGTCCGTGCTCCTTGGCTCGACATGGCAGGCCTCCCTCACCTCAGCAGCCCACGCCGACCAGACGCGCCGGCGGGTTCGCCGCGTTGAACGTCGAAGTTGCGGTGGCTCCGCGCTTCAGCGTTGGTCCGAACCAGCTGAACGTCGTGGTCAGCTCCTTCCAGACCCGCTGGCTCGCCGTGGGCGTCGTCGTGCTGAACTCGTATTGCACGATCGTCTTCGGGGCATGGCAGGTGATGCCGAACTGCACCTCGCCGATGTCGTAGCCGTCGTAGGCGAACGTGCCGGCTCGCTGCAGGGTCGTCCCATCCCAGGTGTAGATCGCCAGCTCCTCGCTGGTCGAGATGTGGTCGGTGTGGATGAAGATCTCCGCGCCGGGCCGGCCGTTGACGTTGCGCAGCAGTTCGAACGTCGCCGGAATGTCTTCCTCGGGCAGTTGCGTTGTGAGTACGCCGCCGCTGGCGCGGTAGACCTTGAGCGTGAAGTGGTAGATGAGCCCCTTCACACCGGGACGCGTGTACAGCAGCAGCAGGTCGGGCTGGCCGTCGCCGTCGACATCGGCTTCGCGCACGCTCAGGCACCCGGCCGGGGTGGTCAGGTACGGATTGGCCGGTGCGGCCGGGCACCGGCTGCCGTACGTGAAGCTTTGGCTGGCCGGCGCGTCCGGAAACGGTTGCGAGCCGATCGTCACCTTGTGCCAGCTGAGGCCTCCGTCGGTGGTGTAGTAGAGGAACTCCACGTAGCCGCCGCCGTAGCTCGAGGGCACCGCCAGCGCCGCGCCGTGGGTGGCATTGGTGAACCCCAGGTACGGCCACAGGAAGCCGGACGGTCCGACCGCCGTCCAGTTAGCCCCGCCGTTGCCGGTGCGGTATATCCGGTTGTCCGCGACCGCAGCGACGGTTGCCGTGGCCGGCGCGAACGCCGCTGTGTTGGGGATCCCTTGCCCGTAACCGGGACCGGCCGGCTGGAAGCTCTGTCCACCGTTCATGGAGCGGAACATCTCGGCTTGGGTTCCGGTCCCGCAGCGCGCCCACACGACCGGTGCCTGCGCCTCCTCGTAGCCACACGGGAGCCCCACTCCGGGTGCGCGATAGCTCGTGAAGCTGGCGCCGCGGTTGTGGGAGATCAGCAGATGCGAGGCGTCGTTCCAGTGCTGGACGAACACGTCGGTCCCGTGCACCGAGAGACCGGAGACATCGTGGCCGGCGGCGGGCAGCGTGACCCAGTCCTCGCGTCCGACGGGCGAGCGCATCAGCCGGCCCTGACCAACTGAGCTGGCGACGACGGCATAGGCGTAGCCGTCCGCGATCGCCAGGTCGGTGACCGACCCGCCGAGGCTCACACGCTTCCAGCTGGAACCGCCGTTGTGGGTGACATACAGGCCGCCACCGTAGGCGAAGCCGTCAAGGGCGTCGGCGAAGCGCAGCTCCGATACCGCGGTGGTGCCCTGGGCACCGAAGACGTACGGCGCGTGTGGCGCCGGAATGGTGACAAAGGGGGCTCCGCCATCCGTCGTACGCACGATCGCCGTCGAGGCGCACGGCGTCGAGATGCAGGACGGGGCCGTCCCGAGCAGCCACCAGGTGTGATCGCCGATCGCCGTGAACGAGCGCGGCACGAAGCCGGCGGGCACCGGACCGCCGGCGGGCGGACGCACGACGGCGGCGGTGTCAGCGGTGACGGGCAGGCCCGCCGTTGCACTGCCGCATCCGGCGATCAGCAACACGGCGCCGGCAACAGCAACGAAGCGGAAACGAAACATGGCACTTTCCCAACGCTGGATCGAGAACCTTCGATCCCAACGTGGCACTGCTCCGGGCGATCGACATCAGCAGTTCCAGGCAGCCATTTGCCGGGAACTACCGAGAACTTCCATGTGTGTCAGTCGAGCTCGATCGACTCGATCACGGGCGGGTCGACCGGTCGATCTCCGGCGCCGGTGGGAACCGCCTCGATCGCATCGACCGCGTCCATCCCATCGGTAACCTGACCGAACACGGTGTGCTTACCGTCGAGCCAGGGCGCTCGCTCGGTGGTAACTATGAAGAACTGCGACCCGTTCGTGTTGGGGCCTGCGTTGGCCATGGCCAGCGCGCCGCGCACCACCTTGTGCTGGTTGATCTCGTCGTCGAACGTGTAGCCGGGGCCGCCCGTCCCGGTGCCCTCCGGACAGCCGCCCTGGATCATGAAGTCGGGGATCACCCGGTGGAAGATGATCCCATCGTAGAACTGGTCGGCGGCCAACTTGCGGAAGTTGGCAACCGTTGCCGGCGCATCCTCGTCGAACAGCTCGAGGGTGATTGTGCCCTGACTGGTGTTCATTTTCGCTGTAGACATGCGCCCAGCCTACCGGCGCTCAGTTGTTACCGGCGGTCTGGATCGCGTTGATGGTTGCGTTCAGCGTGACCGTGGGCGCCGTGATGCCAGTCGTGCCGAGGTCCTGGCAGGCGATGGCGACGGTCGGTGACGACCCCGTGGCGGTGACCGGCAGGACCAGCGAGATCGTTCCGGGGACGTCCGTGCGACTGTCACCAAACTCGGCGACGAGGTCTCCGGAGGTCGATGCCGCCCCCGCCGAGAGCGTGCAGCTCAGATCGGCGGAGCCCGGCCCCGAGCCGTTCTCGAGCGCATCGAGCCGGACGTCGCCGATCACGATGTAGCTCGCGCCGGCGTTGCCCGCCGGAAGCGACTCCGAGGCAACCTGCGTCTGCCCGGAGCCGAGCATCGCCTGAGCGCTCGTGCCGTACTCGTTCGGTAGCGCCGGCGTGCAGGTCACATCGCCCGAGAGCGCGATCGATTGGATGGCGCCGGCGCTGCACGGTCCGGCCACCCGCAGCTGAACCTGGCTCGGGTTCACCTGCCTGGCCCCGACCGAGCCGGGGATGATCTTCCGGGATCCCACCGAACCCGGCTTGAGCTGGACGAGTCCCACGCTGTTCGCCGGCAGGCGGTCGGCGGCCCAGCCGACGCCGCCAGGGCTACGAACAGGGCCAGGAACGACACCACCATCGGCGTCGACGGTCGCCGGCGCGACAGGGATCGCGAACTCATCGCATTACCGACGCGGACGAGACCCGGCCGTCGCCGGGCCGGTTGCAAGACGAACGCTATAGAGGTGCTGCGCGCCGGCGAAAGCGCTCGAGCGCCCCCGCGGCCGGCCCCCGCCCCCCGAGGCCGGCCGCCTTCCCAAGTTGGTTCAGCTGTTGGAAGCGGTTTGGATCGCGTTCAGCGTGGTGTCCACCGCCACTGTGGGCGTTGGCGTGCTGGGCGTGGCGATGTCGGTGCAGCTGACGGTGGCGGTCTGGGCGCTCGTCGCGGACGCCACCGGGAGGACGAGCGGGATCGTCTGCGCCTGCGGCTGCGAGCTCGAACCGAGGTCGACGGCCACGCTCTTGGTGATGGAGTTCGTGCCGCCAGAGTTGGTGCTGGTGCTCGGCACCGACAGCGTGCAGTCAACCTCGACGTGCTGGGCCGTGGCACCGGTGATCACCGCGTGCGGATAGGCGAGGACCAGATACGAGGGTCCGGCCGGGAGCGACTTCGTCGCCACCGTGGTCGAGCCGGAGGCGAGAGTCACCGGGGTCGCGCTGGTCCCGAGCTCGTTGGGCAGCGTCGGGCTGCACGTGACCGTCCCCGACTGGGCGACGGCGCTGATTGCGCCCGACGAGCAGCTCGAAGAGACCCTCAGCTGCACCTGGCTCAAGTTGACCTGGTTCGCGCCGACCGAGCCGTTGATGATCTTGCGCGCGCCCACGGAGTTGAATTTGAGTTTCCAGTTACCCACGCTTCCGTTCTGGAGTTGCGCCGTCCCGACGCTGTTCGGCGGGAGCTGGGTGGCCGCGTAGCCGACGCCGCCGAGGGCGACGAACAGGGCCGCGAACGAGACGACGAGCGGCGCCGAGGGGCGCCGGCGAACGAGCGATTTGAGCCGCAAGGCGATACCTCCGAACTGTTTGGTCACCGACCTAACAACCGGTTTGCGTAACACCGGTGCCAACACGTGTCGCGCCCGCGAGTCGCGGCGGTGAGCGCGGGAGCTGACGCAGACCTGACGGCAGGCTAGGTGGCGGCCGGCTCGAGCCTGACCTGCTGGCCGCACACCTCGGTGCCGCTGACCTGATTGACGACGCGCTCGGCGTCCTGCTCGGGCACGTCGAGCAGGGTGAAGCGCTCGAGCACGCGGACGTTGCGCACGGCTTCGCCGTCGAGCCCGGTGGCGGCGGTGATCGCGTGGATGATGTCCGAAGGCTCGAGCCCCTCGGCGCGCCCCATCGAGACGATCAGCTTGCGCGCCGGGCCGTCGCCGTCAGCGGAGACATGCGGCTTGGAATGGCGGCGCGGCTTGGACTTGACCGCGGTCGGAGCGACGTGGGCGTCCTCGACCCACGGCGCGAGCGTCACACCGGCGTTGTTCTCGATCGCACGCAGCTCGCGCCGCTGCTGAGGCTCGACGAACGTGATCGCGCGGCCGCTGCGCCCGACCCGACCGGTCCTGCCGATCCGGTGCACGTAGACGTCCGGCGACGTCGGGATGTCGTAGTTGATCACGTGCGAGACGCCGGAGATGTCGAGACCGCGCGCGGCCACGTCGGTGGCGACCAGGAGTGGCAGCCGGCCGTCCTTGAACGAGATCATCACCCCGTCGCGAGCCCCCTGGGTCATGTCGCCGTGGAGAGCCTTCACGTTCATTCCGCGATCGCGCAGGGTCCGGTACAGCTGCTCGCAGCGCGCCTTGGTGCGCACGAAGACGATCGCTTGGTCGGGATGCTCGGCCCGCAGAACGTCGATCAGGCGGTCAGGCTTCTCCCGCGAACGGACCTCGAGGTAGAACTGCTCGACGGTCTCGACGGTCAGGGTGGCCGCCCGCACCTTGATGGTGACCGGGTCGTAGAGGTACTGGTCGGCCAGCCGCCTGATCTCGAGCGGCATCGTGGCCGAGAACAGCGCCGTCTGACGGCTCGAGGGGGTCAGCGCGAGGATCCGCTCGACGTCCTCGAGGAAGCCCAGGTCGAGCATCTCGTCGGCCTCGTCGAGGACCACGAAGCGGGTCCCGTGCAACAGCAGCATGTGGCGGGAGATCAGATCCTTGACGCGGCCGACCGTCCCGACCACGACATGCCCGCCGGCGCGGAGTTGGGCCGCCTGCGAGCGGATGGGCGCGCCGCCGAACACGGCCACCACGTCCACGCCCTTACGCCGGCCGTAGGCTCGGAGCGCCTGGGTCACCTGGATGCACAGTTCCCGAGTCGGCGTGAGCACCAACCCCTGAACCTCGTGGTCGCCCGGGTTGACGTACTGGAGCATCGGCAACCCGAAAGCCGCGGTCTTCCCCGAGCCGGTCTGCGCCTGGCCGATCACGTCGAGCCCCTCGAGCAGCGGCGGGATCGCCCGCTCCTGGATCGGGCTCGGCGACTCGTAGCCGACGTCGTGGACGGCTTCGAGGATGTCCGGGTCGAGCCCCAGATCGGCGAAGGAAGTCATCACACCTCAAGATAGACGGAGCGCCCCGCTCGATGGTGATCACCTTGGCCGACGACGACTTGACCAAATATCATTCGGAACCTAACCTTTAGGGACCGAACGAGCGCGCCGATACGACGAGCGAACCCGGACAAGGAATCTGAATGACCGACCAGCAGAACGCGATCAGCGCTCACGTGTGGCGCGTGAGCGCGGTCGTGGTGATCGGATCGATCATGTCGATCCTCGACACCACGATCGTCAACGTGGCGCTCGCCACCCTGTCCCACAAGCTCCACGCTTCGATCGACGAGATCCAGTGGGTGGTGACCGGGTACATGCTGTCGCTGGCCGCGGTCATTCCGGTCAGCGGCTGGGCGGCCCGGCGCTTCGGCGCCAAACAGGTGTATCTGCTCTCGCTCGTGCTGTTCACCGCCGGCTCGGCGCTGTGCGGCCTGGCCACCTCGTCGACCGAACTCATCATCTTCCGCGTGCTCCAGGGCGTCGGCGGCGGGATGATCCTGCCGGTCGCCCAGCTGATCATGGCCGAGGCGGCCGGACCCGAGCGGATGGGCCGCGTGATGAGCATCATCGCGGTGCCCGCCATGCTCGCCCCGGTCCTCGGCCCCACCCTCGGCGGTCTGATCATCCAGAACACGAGCTGGCGCTGGATCTTCTACGTCAACGTCCCGATCGGCTTCATCGCGTTCATCACGGCGGTGCGGATGCTGCCTCGGGTGCAGCGCGGGCACGTCGATCGGCTCGACGTCCGGGGCCTGTTGCTGATGGCCACGGGCCTGCCGTTGTTCACCTACGGCCTGGCCGAGGTCGGCATCACCGGCAGCTTCGGCTCGCCCAAGGTGATCTATCCCTGCCTGGCCGGCATCGTGCTGGTGGCGCTGTTCGCGGTGCATGCGCTCCGGGTGCCGAAGCCACTGCTCGACCTGCGGCTCTACCGCCGGCCCACCTTCTCCTCGGCCTCGCTCGCCATGTTCTGCCTCGCCGCCGCCCTGTTCGGCGGGATGATCCTGCTGCCCTTGTACTGGCAGGACATCCGCCTTGAAAGCGTGGTCGACACCGGTCTGCTGACCGCGCCGCAGGGACTCGGCGCGGCGCTGGCGATGCCGTTCGCCGGCAAGCTGACCGACCGCATCGGAGGCGGCCTACCGGCGCTGTTCGGCGTGACGCTGTGCGCGCTGGCCACGATCCCGTTCGGGCTGATCGGCGCCCACACCTCGATCGTGTGGCTCTCCGGCGCGATGTTCATCCGCGGCATCGGCATCGGCTTCGGCTTCATGCCGACGATGGCGGCCGCGTTCGCCTCGCTCGAGCGCTCTGAGCTGGCCAGCGCGACGCCACAGCTGAACGTGCTCCAGCGGGTGGGTGGCTCGATCGGCACCGCCGTGCTGGCCGTCGTGCTCACGCGTGCCCTCACCGACGCCCACACGCTGAGCGCCATGGCCCACGCCTACGGCACCGCGTTCTGGGCCTCGGCCATCCTGGCCGCGCTCGGAATCATCCCCGCCTTCGTCCTGTTCCGCGCGGAGCGCGCTGCGCGCGCGGCCAAGGGCGCACAGGCGGAGGCGTCGACCGAGTCGCTCGCGGAGGCGATGGCCGCATGAGCTCCGCGGCCGAAGAGCGCCTATCGCCGCTTGGCGACGCCGTAGGCCAGAGCCAGCAAGGCGACCCCGCCGAGCAGGTCGCGCGAGCGTTCAAGGGAGCGATGGCCGCGCTGCGAAGGATGCGCGGACGCGAGACCCGCCGACCGGGCGAGCTCACCGACGCGCAGTACGGCCTGCTGTTCTGCCTTCGCGAGCAGACGCAGATGTCGGTCAGCGAGCTGGCGGGCGCTGCGGACCTGAGTCCGGCGAGCGTCACCGAGATGCTCGAAGGACTCGGCGCGGCCGGGCTGGTCGAGCGGACGCGGTCCGATCGCGATCGCCGGGTCGTCCTGACCTCCCTCACCGACGGCGGGCGGGCTCTGGTGGAAAGCCGGCGCGCTCAGTGGGACCCGCGCCTCCGTGCGGCACTCGAGCCGTTCCGCGAGGAGGAGCTGCTGGCCGCCGCCGCGGTGCTCGACCGGCTGCGCGACATGTTCGAGGACGTCGCCGACGAGCGGCGCGGCCCCGTCCTCGTCGAAGTCGGCGATGACCAGCTCAAAGGCAGCCTCGGCGACGGCGGGGTCGTCGACCAGGGCGTCTAGCTCGGGCCGGGCGACCAGCGCCCCGGCCGCCGGCTCGGGAGCGGTATCGCGGCCGATGTCGATCAGTTCATCGAGCAGGCCGATCATCGAGGCGTGGGCATCATCGGACCAGCGCCCTCGCTTCTGACCGCGACGGATGAGCGAGCCCACCACGTAGTAGCCGATCTCGTCACGCGCGCCCTCGGGATCTGGCGTCGCCCGCGCCGGATCGGCGTAGCGATCCCGCGCCCAGCCGAGCGCCGCCTCGGCCCGGCGGCGCTGCACGCGATAGTCGCGCCGCGTGTCGACCGCGTCGGCGGCGAAGCGATACAGATCCTGGCGGCGGCGATCGTCGACGTTGTCGTTGTAGGCGCGCAGAATCGAGCCGATCACCGGGCACACCGATACCGGCCGGTCGCCGAACCGCTCGCCGGCGAGCATCGAGGCGAGCTCCATGACGCAGACGACCTTCCCGGGGCGCGGGTGGCGGCCCGGCCCGAGGCGGACCGTCTGATGCGAAACGTCCATTGCCCCCGGTTATCGACCGGGGGCTGGGGACTGTTAGAGATTAGGCTTGATCGGCGGCCCCGGACGGCGGCGCCTTAGGTCGGTGGCGCCTTAGGTCGGTGGCGCCTGACGGTGGCGCCTTAGCCCGCGAACGCGAGCCCGTCGAGGTGGGAGCTGCCCTTGCGCGGGTCGCGCACGCCAAAGGAGACGCTAAACGCCGCGCCGGGCCCGTCCGCCTCGCAGAGCTCGACCTTCCCTGGCAGCAGGATCGGCTTCTTGAACGCCACCTCGACCGTGAACGCGTCGGGCACGCGCGGCTCGAGCGCGGCCAGACAGCGCGCCTTCGTCCACATGCCGTGGGCGATCGCCGACGGGAACCCGAACAAGCCGGCGCTCAAGGGGTGCATGTGGATCGGGTTGAAGTCGCGCGAAACGGAGCCGTAGCGCCTCCCCAGGTCTCCGGGCAGGCTCCAGGTCGCCGTCGCCGGCAACTCCTCCGCGCTCGGTAGCTCGCGGCCGGGCGCCGTGGCGCCCTCGGACCCGCGACCGCGCCTGAGGTTCGTCGAGATCTCCTCCCACACGACCTCGTCGCCGACGCGCGCCTCCGAGCGCAGCGAGAACTGCTTGCCGCGCGGATGATCCTCGACCGGGGTCGCCCACACGTCGATCTGGAGCTTCTCCGAAGCGCGGATCGGGCGGTGCTGCGTGATCCGGTTGTAGATGTGGACCAGCCCGATGGCCGGGAACGGGAAGCTCGGATCGGTCATCAGCGACAGCTGGAGCGGGAAGGCGAGGATGTGCGGGTAGGTCGGCGGTAGTACGTCGCTGAGCGAGAACTCGCACACCCGGTCATAGGCCGTCAGACGATCGGAATCGATCGCCACGTCGGTGAGCCGCAGTCTGAGGTCGGGGATGTCCTGCCCGCCACCGCCCGCGAACGGCAGGTGCGACGCGCCGGGGATCATCGCCGCGCCGGCGCGCGCGAACATCGGCAGCATCGAGGGGGAGCTGTTCAGTTCGCGGGTGGGCATCAGCCGACTTCGGACATGGTCGCAGGCGCGCTGCTCACGCGCCGACCAGGCTCTGCCCGCACACCCGCACGACGGTCCCGTTGAGGCCGCCCGATGCCGGGCTGGCGTACCACGCGATCGTCTCGGCCACGTCGACGGGCAGCCCGCCTTGGGCGAGGCTGTTCATCCGGCGGCCCGCCTCGCGCGTGGCGATCGGCATGGCGGCGGTCATCTGAGTCTCGATGAAACCCGGTGCCACAGCATTGATCGTCAGGCGCTTCTTGCCCGCCTCGGACGCCATCGCGTGCACCATCCCGATCACGCCGGCCTTCGACGCGGCGTAGTTGGTCTGGCCGGCGTTCCCCGCGATCCCGCTCATCGACGAGACGCAGACGATCCGGCCGTTATCGCGGAACACCTCGCGCGCCAGGAGCTCCTCGTTGATCCTTTCCGGCGCGGTCAGGTTGATCGCGATCACCTTGTCCCATTGTTCGTCGCGCATCCGCCCGAGCGTCTTGTCCCGGGTCACACCGGCGTTGTGCACGACGACGTCGACGCCGCCGTGATTCTCGAGCAGGTGAGCAGCGATGAGAGCGGGCGCGTCGTCATCGGTGATGTCGAGCACCAGCGTCGAGCCGCCGAGCTCGCCGATCGTCTCCTCCAGCTCGCGCTCGAGCCCGGGCACGTCGAGCCCGATCACGTGGGCACCATCGCGCGCGAGCACCTGCGCAATCGCCCGGCCGATGCCGCGGGAGGCACCGGTGACGAGCGCGAACTTGCCGGACAGCGGCTGCTCCCAGTCGATCCCGTCGGCGCTCAGGGCGCTGGCGCCTATCCGGACCACCTGCCCCGACACGTACGCCGACTTCGGGGACAGGTAGAAGCGAAGCGTCGACTCGAGCCGCACCCGCCGGATCGTGGGGTGAAGGAACGCCCACGCCTCGTGCAGCCGGGTCGAGTCCGCGATCCCGGTGGCGTCGAACACGACCGCCTTGAACGTGTCGTCCTCGGGCGCCGCCTCCGCGTTCCACACGCGCGCCTCGAGGCCGGCGTCGGCGGCGGCCGTACGCACGTCCTGATCGAGCGGCGTGTGGACCTCGGCTTCGATTGCCTCGAGCACCTTCGCTAGCGGGCCGGAAAGCCGACCGCCGGGCGCCGCGCCCAACAGGACCGGGCCGCGCACCACCGGCTGGCCGCGCTCGTAGCGCTCGAGCTTGACCGGCGCCGGAAGGCCGATCTGCTTGGAGACGATCTTGCCGATCGGGGTGTTCACCAGTTGCTGATAGCGGTCGCTCATGCTGCCTCCATAATCGCGGTGACGCCGAGTCCGCCGGCGGCGCAGATCGAGATGAGGCCCCGGGAGCCGGAGCCTCTCCCGGCCAGCGTCTTGGCCAGGCCGGCGACAATCCTGCCGCCGGTCGCGCCGAACGGATGGCCGGCGGCCAGCGAGCCGCCGTGGGTGTTCAACTTGTCGCGGTCGATCGAGCCCAGGGGCTGATCGAGCCCGAGCCGTTCGCGGCAGTAGACGGGATCCTCCCACGCCTTCAGGGTGCACAGCACCTGGGCCGCAAATGCCTCGTGGATCTCGTAAAAGTCGAAGTCCTGCAGCGTGAGGTTGTTGCGCTCGAGCAGCGTCGGCACCGCGTAGGTGGGCGCCATCAGCAGACCCTCGCGCGCGTGGACATGGTCGACCGCGGCGGTCTGGGCGTCGGTGATATATGCCTGGACCGGCAGGTTGTGCGCCGCCGCCCAGTCCTCGTTGGCCAGCAGCACGGCCGACGCGCCGTCGCTCAGCGGCGTCGAATTCCCAGCGGTCATCGTCCCGTTCTCGCCCCCGAAAACCGGCTTTAGCTTGGCCAGCTTCTCGACGCTCGTGTCCGGACGCAGGTTCTGGTCGCGCTCGACGCCGAGGAATGGGATGACCAGGTCATCGAGGAAGCCGGTGTCGTAGGCGGCCGCCAGGTTGCGGTGGCTGGCCACGGTCAGCTCGTCTTGCTCCTCGCGCGTGACCCCCCAGTCGGTGGCCATGATCGCGGCGTGCTCGCCCATCGACAGGCCGGTGCGGGGCTCGGCGTTGCGCGGGATGTGGGGAACGATCTGCTGGGGACGGAGCTTGGCCAGCGCCTTCACACGCGCCGCGTTGCTCTTGGCCCGGTTGGCCTCGAGCAGCACCTGCCGGAGGTCCTCGTTGATCGCGATCGGCGCGTCCGAGGTGGTGTCGAAGCCGCCGGCGATCGCCGAGTCCACCTGCCCGAGCGCGATCTTGTTGGCGACCAGGATCGTCGCCTCAAGCCCCGTGCCGCACGCCTGCTGGACGTCGAAGGCCGGTGTGTGGGGGTCGAGGCGCGTGCCGAGGACGCACTCGCGCGTGAGGTTGAAGTCGCGGCTGTGCTTGAGCACGCCGCCGGCCGATACCTCGCCCAGGGTCTCGTCCTCGAGCGAGAACTTCGAGATCAGGGCAGCGAGTGTCGCGGTCATCATGTCCTGGTTGGAGGCCCGCGCGTAAGGCCCGTTCTGGCGGGCGAAAGGAATTCGGATGCCGCCGAGCACGGCCGCCGGGCGGGCGTTGGCGTTCATGTCTCCGTTACTCCCCGGAGTTTCGTTAGCTACACATGTGTAGCTTAGTCGCGCTCGCCCGCGTTGGTCGCGGTTGTGAACGCGCCGCCGGCGACCGCCCTGGCCACCAGCCTAGGGGCGAGCACCCGCGCCGCCGCCGCCAGCCAGTAGTAGCGCGGGGCGTAGCGCTCGGCCTTGCCGCGCAGGGCGCAGTCGACGATCGCATCGGCGACGACCTCCGGCCTCGAGACGATGAAACGCCCGATCGGATGCGAGCGCAGCTCGGCCGCGGGAAAGCCCTCGGTGGCGATGAATCCTGGGAGCACGAGCCCGACGTGGACTCCGTAGGCCAGCTCTTCGGCCGCGAGCGCATCGGACCACCCGGCCAGCGCAAACTTCGCCGCCGAGTAGCCGCCTCCGTTGGGGCGGGCGACGCGGCCGGAGGTGCTCGAGACGTTGACGATCGCGACACGGCCAGGAGCGCTGCCTGCGGTCGTACGCAACAACGGCAGCAGCGCCTCAGTGAGCCTGACCTGCGCGTCGAAGTCGATCCTCATGTGGCGCTCGACGTTGGCCCAGCCGGTCTCGCCAAAGGTTCCCGCCCAACGCGCACCGGCGTTGTTGACCAGCAGGTGGAGTTCGCTGCCGTGTGTGCGTTCGATCGCCTCGCGTACGGACTGCGGCGCGGCCGCCTCGGTCAGATCGACCGCCACCACGGTGGCGCCGCCGACGCTCTCCGCCAGCTGGTCCAGACGCTCTTTGCGTCGGGCGACTAGGACGAGCCTGACGCCGGGCTCGCGCGCGAGCCGCCGCGCGGTGGCCTCCCCGATTCCGCTCGAGGCGCCGGTGACGACGGCTACGTATGGCTGCGGGGATATCAAGGCGCCGCAAGGGTACCCCGCCGGCGGGGGTTCTCGATCCCGACCAGCGAGATCAGGCCGCCGAGCACGGCGAGCGCCGCCGCGATCTCCATCCCGATGTGGAAGGCGTGCACGGAGGCGTCGATCAACGCGTGGTGAGCGGCGGCGGGCCCGGTGGTCACCAGAGGACGTGTGCGCGCCACCGCGATCACGGCGTGCGCCCCGGCCACGTGGGCGAGATCGTGCTCAAGCCGCGCCGCAAACGCGGCCGAGACGGCGGCGCCGACCGCCGCGATCGCGAGCAGGCTGGCGATCCTGGACACCGCGTTGTTGGCGCCGCTGGCCAGTCCCGAGTGGCCCTCCGCGACCGATCCGAGAACGGTCGCGGTGAGCGGCGCCACCGTGGCGGCGAGTCCGAACCCGAACACCAGCACGGCGGGCAGGATCACCGTCGGGTAGCTCGGGTGGGCGCCGGCGCGGGTGAACAGGAGCAGCCCCGCCCCGGCGATGATCGGGCCGGCGCTCATGAACAGACGCGGGCCGATGCGGTCGGCGAGCGCTCCGAAACGTCGCGAGAGGGTGAACATCAGCAGCGTGATGGGCAGTAGTGAGAGGCCGGCTGCGATCGGCGTGTAGCCGCCGACCTGCTGGACGAAGACCACGATGAAGAACGTCGCCACGCCGAGACCCCCGTACATCGCGAGCGTGGTCAGGTTCCCGACCGCGAAGTTGCGCACGGCGAACAACTGGAGCGGCAGCATCGGCTCGGGTGCCCGCCGCTCCCAGGCCAGGAAGGCCGCGAGGAGGATCACGCCCACGACGATCGGCACCGCGACCCGTGGATCGCCGAAGCCGTAGCGCGGCTGCTCGATCAGGCCGAACACGGGACCGCCGAGGGCGAACACGCACAGGATCCCGCCGATCCAGTCGACGCGCCTCGCGGTGCGACGGTCGGGCGGCAGCCGTCTGAGGAGCGCGACCGCGATCAGCACCGGGATGACGTTGATGATGAAGATCCACCGCCAGGACGCGGCCTGCACGAGCGCGCCGCCGCCGAGGGGTCCGATCACGGTGAACACGCCCGTCCACGCCGTCCACGTGCCGATCGCAGCCGCGCGCTCGCCAGGCTCGAAGTGGTCCACGATCAGCGCCAGCGTGCTCGGCACGAGCATCGCACCGCCGATCCCCTGGAGGGCTCGTGCACCGACGAGGACGGGAACGCTGGGCGCGAGGGCGCACACCAGCGAGAACGCGCCAAAGACGAGCAGGCCGGCGGTGAACACGCTCCTGCGGCCCAGCACGTCTCCGAGCGACCCCCCGAGCAGCATCAGCGAGGACAGCGTGAGCAGGTAGGCCTCGACCACCCACTGCTCATCGGCGAGGCTGCCGTGCAGGCTCGAGCGGATCGCCGGGAGCGCGACGTTGATGACGGTCGTGTCCAGGAACACGATGCCCGACCCGACGATGCTGGCGATCAGGACGGTGCGCCTGACGTCCTGGTCGCGCACGCGAGCTAAGGCGCCGCCGTCAGGCGCCGCCGACAAACCCACTATCCCGTCCCGGCGCCGAGCACCGAGTTCGGCTCGTAGCCGGAGAAGGTCACGCTGCGCGCGAAGGGGAGGCTGCGGTTGACGATCACGCAATAGCTCTTCGTGCCCGCGACGTTGGGCACGCAAGCGCGATAGATCGTTCCGGGCTGGATCGCCAGCAGGCTGACGAACTGCAGGTTGCGGCGAAACTGGTCCGGCGCCCGGTCGCCGATCCAGGCCTGGGCGCGCGCGATCGCGTCCTGCGTGGCGCGCTGGGAGGCCTCGATCGCGCCGCGGTGGGTCAGGCCGACGATCGTGATGACCGCGGTCACCGCCAGCACCACGACCGTCCCACCGTAGTCGCGGGCCACCACGCTGGGCAGGTCGGGGCGCACCCGACGCAGGAGCCCTCCGATCGGACGCGACAGCAGCAGGACCGCGAGCAGGTTCGCCACCAGCGCCAGCAGCCCCGCGGCGAACAGCGACTCGGTCGCCCCGACCGGGGGTAGCTCATGCCCGATGACCGCGTCCGCGGCGATGAGGACGACGAACGACGGCCACAGCCACGCGCCAGCGCGCCGCCACCGCATCCGCACAAGGCGGGCGCGCGCGTCCGACAGGCGGGCGCCGTCCATCTGTCCAAGATTAATGGCGTTAGAACGTCTGTACGAATCACGTGGATTCAGGCGTCCATGCCTGAATCCCGAGATGCGGGGATCCGCCTTCGTCCGGCGGCGGGTCGAATAAACTCGGAGGAACCCAATCGGAGTCTGGCCGGCGATCCCGGACGGCTCGGTGAACCGGGTTCGGAGGCGGAGATCCCGCTCCGGCCCAGGAGAAAGGGAAGCTGAAGATGGCCACGCATACGGCTGAGCCTGCTGCCGACGGGGCGGCGGCAGTAGAGCACCTGACGACGGAGGACCGCATCTGGCTGCTGCGCGCGATGCTGCTGATGCGCGGACTGGAGGAGCGCGCGATGACCCTGTACCGGCAGGGCAAGGTCCCCGGCTCGTTCTACGACGGCTACGGGCAGGAGGCGGTGTCGGCGGGTGCCGCGTTCGCGATGGGGCCCGAGGACCGGCTGTGCATCCTGCACCGCGACCTCGCGGCGCACCTGATCCGCGGCGTGACGCCGACCCGGATCCTCGCCCAGTACATGGGCCGCGCCACCGGGATTACCGGCGGGCGCGACGGAAACGTCCACTTCGGCGACCGCCACCTCGGCTGCGTCGGGATGGTCTCGATGCTCCCCGACATGATGCTGGTCGCGACCGGCATGGCGATGGCATTCAAACTGCGGGGCGAGCGGCGCTGTGCGCTGACCTGGTTCGGCGACGGCTCCACCTCGCGCGGGGACTTCCACGAGGCGATGAACTGGGCCGGCGTCCAGAAGCTGCCCGTGGTGTTCGTGCTCGAGAACAACCAGTACGCGTATTCGACCCCGCTCGAGAAGCAGTTCGCGGTCGACCCAGTCGAGCGCGCCGCCGCCTACGGCTTCGTCGGCGTGACCGTCGACGGCAACGACGCCGAGGCGATGTTCGAGGCGACGCGGGCCGCACGCGAGCGGGCGCTGGCCGGCGACGGGCCGACGCTGATCGAGGCGGTGACGATGCGGATGCACGGTCACGCCGCGCACGACGACATGAAGTACGTGCCCAAGGAGCAGGTCGAGCAGTGGCGCAAGCGCGACCCGATCGAGCGTCAGGAGGCGCGGCTGCGGTCGCTCGGCGTCGACGTCGATGCGGTGCGCGCCGAGGTCAAGGCCACGATTGACGCGGCGGCCGAGGAGGCGCTGGCCGCGCCCATGCCCGACCCGGCGACGGCCGTTGACGGGGTGTTCTGCGAGGGCGAGGCCGAGCCGCTGGGGGACGGTAACGCGCCGTGGAGCGGGTTCACTCGTTCTGAGGCGGTGGCCTGATGCCGACGCTCACATATCTCCAGGCGATTTCGGCCGCGCTGCGCGACGAGCTGCGGGCAGACGAGCGCGTGCTCCTGATGGGCGAGGACATCGGGGTGTTCGGCGGCGCCTTCAAGGTCACCGATGGGTTCATCGACGAGTTCGGCCCCGATCGAGTGATGGACACGCCGCTGGCGGAGTCAGGGATCATCGGCACCGCGATCGGCGCCGCCGTCGTCGGCATGCGCCCGGTGTGCGAGATGCAGTTCTCCGACTTCATCTCCTGTGGCTTCGACCAGCTCGTCAACGTCGCCGGCAAGATGCACTATCGCCAGGGGCTGGCCGTCCCGATTACGGTGCGTTTGCCCTCTGGAGGCGGCTTCTCCGGCGGGCCGTTCCACTCCCAGAACCCCGAGGCGTGGTTCATGCACGCACCCGGGATCAAGGTGGTGGCGCCGTCGACGGCCGCGGACGCGAAGGGACTTCTGCACTCGGCCATCCGGGACCCGAACCCCGTCTGCTTCATGGAGCACAAGCACCTGTACCGGCGGGTGAAGGGCGAGGTCCCGTCGGGCGTGTTTGAGACCCCGTTCACGGCCCGGGTCGCACGGCCGGGTTCGGATTTGGTGGTCATGGCTTACGGCGCCATGGTGACGGTGGCGCTGGAGGCCACGGAGGATGTGGACGGCGCTTCTGTGGAGGTTCTCGACCTCCGGTCCTTGGTGCCTTTGGACGAGGAGGCGATCCTCGACTCGGTGGCGCGCTGTTCGAAGGTGGTGATCGTCGACGAGGCCAACTCGACGTGTGCCGCCGGCGCCCAGGTCGCGGCGCTGATCGCCGAGAAGGGGTTCGAGGACCTCGACGGTCCGGTCGTGCGGGTGGCGACGCCCGACGTCCCCATACCGTTCTCGCCACCGCTTGAACAGGCGGTGCTGCCCGGTGTCGAGCGAGTGAGGGGGGCGTGCCGTGAGCTCCTCGCGTACTGAGACCCTCGTGGACGTGACCATGCCCCAGATGGGGGTGTCGGTCGCCGAGGGGACGATCGTGGCCTGGCGCGTCGAGCCGGGCGACCGGATCGAGGCCGACGCGACCATCGCCGAGATCTCGACCGACAAGATCGACACCGAGGTGCCGGCGCCCGTGTCGGGCGTGGTGGCAGAGATCCTGGTCCCAGTCGAGGAGACGGTGTCGGTCGGGACCGTGCTGGCGCGGATCGCGCCGGCCGGCGGTGGCGCCCCAGTCGCTGACCGGCCCCCGCCGCTCGATGGCGTGACCGCGGGCCAGGCGCGCACCGAAACCCCATCCCCATCCAAGACCGGCAACGGACACCGCCGCTACTCCCCCGTCGTCCAGCGCATCGCCACCGAGCACGGCATCGACCTGTCCCAGATCGAGGGCACCGGGCGCGACGGCCGGGTGCGCAAGCAGGACGTGCTGGCGTTCCTCGAGTCGGCGGCGGCCGAGGAGCCGCCGCTGCACATCGAGAGCCCGTACCGGCCCGAGCCGCTAGCGCCGGCGGGCGACGGCGGGGGGTTGTCGCGGATACGCCGGCAGATCGGCGAGCACATGAAGCGGTCTTTGGACACGACCGCGACGTGCACCACGTGGATCGAGGTCGACATGAGCCGGGTCGAGGCGGCGCGCGCGCGGCTGGGCGTGACCGCGCTGTCGTTCGTGGCGCGGGCGACCATCGATGCGCTGCGCGAGCACCCGGCCCTGAATGCCTGGCTCGAGGACGAGCGCTACACGCGACACACGGAAGTGAATCTCGGGATCGCCGTGTCGCTGGGCGATGACGGCCTGATCGTGCCGGTCGTCCACCGAGCCCACGAGCTGTCGGTCGAGGGGTTGGCGGCGCGGATTCGCGATCTCGCCGACCGGGCCCGCGCGCGGCAACTGACCCCCGACGACGTGCGGGGCGGGACGTTCACGATCACCAACCCCGGTCAGTACGGGTCGATCATGGCCACCCCGATCATCAACCTCCCGCAGGTCGGGATCCTGGACCTCGAGGCGGTGATCAAGCGGCCGGTGGTGGTGACCGACGCGGAGGGGAACGACTCGATCGCGATCCGGCCGATGACGATCCTCGGCCTGAGCTGGGATCACCGCGCGCTTGACGGCGCGCTGTCCGCCCAGTTCCTGGCCACGGTGAAGCGGAACCTGGAGAGCGTGGCGTGAGCTTGCCCGAGCTCTGGGTGTGCCACCTGGGTGGTCTGGTCGATTACCGCGAGGCGCTGTCGTTACAGCAGCGGATCCGGGAGGCCCGCCAGGAGGAGGAGATCCCCGACGTGCTCCTCACTTTGGAACACCCGCCGGTGTACACGCGCGGCCGCCGCTCCGTGCCCGGCGAGCTCACAATGGGCGAGGACTGGTACCGGGCCCAAGGGATCGACGTGGCCCAGACTGACCGCGGCGGGCGGGTCACCTATCACGGCCCGGGACAGCTCGTCGGCTATCCGATCGTGCGCGTCGATGACGTCGTCGCGTACGTGCGGACGCTCGAGGACGCCCTGGCGGCGACGTTGGTTCAGGAGGGCGTTGTCGACGCCCGGTCCCGGCCGACCGAGGGCCATCGCTATACCGGCGTGTGGGTCGGCGACCGGAAGATCGCCTCGATCGGGGTGCATCTGTCGCGCGGCGTGACCACGCACGGTTTCGCGGTCAACGTAGAGAACGACCTGGAGCCGTTCTCGTGGATCGTGCCGTGCGGGCTCGACGGGGTGTCGATGACGTCTTTGGTCCGGGAGACGGGCCGGACGCCGAGCCTCATGAAGTGCTTCCGCCGGCGGGCTGCCTACGAGCTGGCGCGGGCGCTCGGGCGCCGGCAGCGGCTGGTTTCCCTGAGCCGTTTGGAGGCGCGGGTCCCAGTAGCTTCAGCAGGATCGCTCGCAGCTCGTGCGGGCGCTGTTTCATCTGGCGCCAGGTAGTGCGGATCACCCGCCAGCCGGCGGCGGTCAGACGCTGATCGCGCTGGCGGTCGAGCTCGAAGCGCTGGCGGGAGAGGTGCCACTTGCGGCTGTCCGCTTCGAGCACCCACCTTTTGCTCCCACCAGACGAAGTCGGCGCGGATTGCCGGGCCGCCATCGTCGAGGACGATGAACTGGTTGGTGGCGGGATCGGGGATGCCGAGCGGGCGAGTGATCGAAAGCAGGAGCTCCTCGTTCTCGCTCCAGGTGGCCGTCCCGCCGATGTAGTGCTCGGCCAGGACCTTGCGGACCTTCCTGGCGCCGGGACGGGTGGAATTCCGGGCGAGCTGGTCGTTGATCGCGTTGAGGTCGAGGGCCTCGAGGATCTCGGCCTGGTCGAAGGCCCGCTCGAGCTGGCGCTGCGTGACGACCTCGGCCAGGTCGAAGAGGGTGCGGGAGACGGTGGTTACCGGGATGCCGTTGACCTCGGTTATGTCGGCCTCGGAGAGGGTCGTCGAGCAGTGAACGCGGACGCCCTCGTGGGCTCGCCTGGAGCGGCGGGGCACGGTGACCTCGATCCGTGTGTATCCCCAGTTGCGCAGTTCCTGCAGGCGTGCGGCGGAGCGGTGCGAGAGAACGGCGCCGGGGCCGCAGGCCAGGACGGCAGCCATGTATAGCCCCTCGCGGCTGAGCAGGCTCTTGGGGACGAGCGAGTAGACGCTGTGGTGGATGCGGTGGAGCCGGCCGGCGGCAACGCGGCTTCGGACACCGGACGCGCTCAGCCCGAGCTCACGAAGCTGGTCAAGCCCAAACACGGCGTGCTGTTCGTTGGCGAGGTCAGCCAACGCCCGGTCGAGAGAGGGCGGCTCGAGAAACGTCCTTGCTGACGTCGTTTCTCGTGCAGGCTCGGGCATGAACGCAAGGGTTCCGGAAAACGTGTGACGTGTGTGCAACGCCCTGTTCCAATTCGCGTCCGTGTCGCTAGCCTTGACTACGTGACGCAGCGCCGACACGTAACGAGGTCGAGGGCCAATCCGGGTGGCATTGCCAACGTGCTCGAGATTCTCGGGCCGGACGTCCAGCCGCTCCGGGCGCGCAAGCCGCCGTGGTTCAAGGTGCCGGCGCCGGGCGGGCCGAAGTACCGCGAGCTCCACACCCTCATCAAGACGGAGAACCTCCACACGGTCTGCCAGGAGGCCGCCTGTCCCAATATCGGCGAGTGCTGGCAGCGCGGTACCGCCACATTCATGATCCTCGGCGACACCTGCACCCGGCGCTGCGGCTTCTGCAACGTCAAGACCGGCAAGCCGACCTGGAACGACCCGCTCGAACCCGCCCGGGTGGCAAGAAGCGTCGCCAGGATGGGCCTCAGGCACGCCGTGATCACGAGCGTCGACCGTGACGACCTTCCGGACTACGGAGCACAAGCGTTCGTCGGCGTAATAAGACAAATCAGGCGCCAGGCCCCACGATGCAAGGTCGAGGTCCTGACCCCCGACTTCAGGGGCGAGGAGATGCCGCTGGCCAAGGTCCTCGCCGAGCGTCCCGACGTGTTCAACCACAACGTCGAGGTGGTGCCCCGGCTGTACCCGGTGGCGCGCAGAGGCTCGACCTTCGCCCGCTCCTGCCGGGTGCTCCGAAACGCCAAGGAACTCGCCGGCGACGAGGTGACCACCAAGTCGGGCCTCATGGTGGGGCTCGGCGAGAGCTTTGACGAGATGGTCGACACGCTGGGGACGCTGCGCGAGAACCACGTCCAGGTCCTGACCGTCGGGCAGTACCTGAGGCCGACCGAGAACCACCTCCCGATCGTCCGCTACTGGCACCCGGACGAGTTCGCCCAGCTTGAGAAGGCTGCCTACGCACTTGGCTTCGAGCACGTGGCCGCGGGGCCGCTGGTGCGAAGCAGCTACCACGCCGACCAGCACATCGCGCACCACGAGCCTGGCGTCGGGCCACTGGCCGGCGCGGCGGGAGCAGGAGGCACCCGATGAACCGAAAGCGTCTGCTGATCGCGCTCGCCCTCGTGGTCTTGCTCCTGCTCGTGCTCGCGCCGGCCGCGCTGGCCTCCGCCGGCGGCGGCTCGGCCGGCTTCGGTGGCGGTGGGGGTGGCGAAGGTGGTGGCGGCGGAGGCGGCGCCGGCATGTTCATCATCATCCAGCTCCTGATCCGGATCGCGGTGCTCGGTCACGGGCTCGGCGCGCTCGTCCTGATCGGCCTGTTCCTGATCTGGTTCATCTTCACGCGCGTGATGCCGCAGGCGCAGCGCTCCTGGTCGGCCAAGGGCAGCTCGGGCACGGCGCAGCGCCGGCGCGTGGCCAAGCGCCAGCGCCGCGTCGAGATGGCGGCCGCGGTGGCCGCCGACGAGGATGCGGCGTTCGCGCCCGACGCGGTCAAGGCCAACGCCACCGCACTGTTCAAGCAGGTCCAGGCCGCCTGGACGGCCGGCGACCGCACGAAACTGGCGCGCCTGGTGGCGCCCGACCTGCTGGTCGAGTGGGAGCGCCGGCTCGACGATCTGAACCGGCGCGGGTGGACCAACCACATCGAGGTGCTGGGCGAACCGACCGTCGAGTACGTCGGACTCGCCCGCCGGGGCGAGGACGGCGACTCCGTCACGATCCGCATCGAGGCCAAGCTCCGCGACTACGTCGTCGACCGGTTCGGCCGCCACCTCAAGCGCGGCGGCGGACTCAGCGAGACCGTCCATCTGCGGGAGTTCTGGACGCTGAAGCGCAATCCGGACGGGCATTGGGTGCTGGCCTCGATCGAGCAGGGCGCTGAAGGTGCCCACGTGCTGGACGATGACATCGTCGCCACCGCCGACTCGGACGACAAGAGCATGCGCGACGAGGCGCTGATCGAGGGCGCGGTGGCGGACGCGGTCCCCGAGAACACGAGCATCGCCGAGGTCGCCGACCTCGACTTCGCCGGCGACGCCCGCGCGGCGGCCCTCGACCTCAGCCTGGCCGACGGCCGCTTCGCCCCCGACGTGCTCGAGGTGACCGCGCGCCGAGCGGCAACCGCCTGGGCCGAGGCCGTGGACGGCGACGACGCCAGGTTGCGGTCGATCGCGCACGGGCAGGCGGTCCGGGATCTGCTCCACCCCGGGGACCCCAGCGGGCGGACCCGGCTCGTGGTGCGGGGTCCGAAGGTCGAGAAGATCCGGATAACCGTGCTCGACGCGGCCGCCGAGCCGCCGACCATGACGATCGAGGTGCAGCTACACGGCCGGCGCTACATCGAGGATCGCGACACCACTCAGGTCCTCGCCGGGAGCCAGTCGCGCGCCACCACCTTCACCGAGCACTGGACGTTTGCGCTCGACGGGGACGCCCGGCAGCCCTGGCTGCTCGCCGCAGTGGGCGGGCCCGTCACCCAGGCCTGAAGCGCAGCCGTCACGTGCCGCCGGGGCGTAATCTCGCCACCGCGTGATCCCGCTGAAGGACAACATCCCGACGAACCGGTTCCCGTTCGTCACCGCGGCGCTGATCCTGGTCAACGTCGTTGTCTACATCCTGGCCGTCCGGCACGGCGGATCGATCATCAGCGGACCCGCTCCCCCGGAGGAGCTCAAGTACGGCGCGATCCCGTACGCGCTGACGCACCCGGGCGACCACTGCGGCTTCGTGCAGAACGGCGCGATCGCCTGCCAGGGACAGCCGGGCGTGAGCGGCACCCCCCCGAACACGATCCCGACCTGGGAGACGATCTTCACGGCGATGTTCATGCACGCCTCGATCATTCACATCGGCGGCAACATGCTGTTCCTGTGGATCTTCGGCAACAACGTCGAGGAGGCGATGGGCCGGGTCAAGTACTTCTTCTTCTACATCGCCGGCGGGCTGGCGGCGCTGGCCCTCCAGGTGGTGGTCAGCCCCAACTCGACGGCGCCCACGCTGGGCGCCTCGGGCGCGATCGCCGCCATCCTCGGTGGCTACATCCTGCTCTATCCCCGTGCCCGCGTGCTCACGCTGGTGTTCATCATCTTCCTGTTCACGGTGATCGAGCTGCCGGTGATCATCGTGCTCGGGCTGTGGTTTATCGAGCAGGCGGTGTTCGCCGCCGTGGGTCTCACCAGCCCGGGCACGAGCGGGGGCGTGGCCTACGCCGCCCACGTAGGCGGGTTCGTCTTCGGCCTCACCACGATCAAGCTGCTGGCCACCAGACGCATCCGAACCCCGCCGCGCTATCCGGTCTACTGAACGGCGTGCGCATCCCCGTCTTCACCGTCGCGCTGATGTTCATCGTCGTGC
The DNA here is from genome assembly GCA_035625625.1 of Solirubrobacteraceae bacterium. Lineage (GTDB taxonomy): Bacteria > Actinomycetota > Thermoleophilia > Solirubrobacterales > Solirubrobacteraceae > Palsa-465. The sequence goes on along the minus strand of DASPPG010000150.1, from coordinate 35,891 downwards.
TGGGCGTGCTGACCGTGCGCGACATCCGCGTGCACGGCGCCACCCCGGTCGACGTGCTGGCGATTGTCGTGCTGGTGCTGTTCACGACCGGGATCGTCGGGGCCATGCTTCATCCTCCCCGGCGATGAGTGTCCTCCAGGAAGGCCGCGCCCGCCGGCACCGCAACCGACGGAGCAAGCGGAGCCGGCAGGGGCAGGCCACCCGCAGGCGCGTCGAAGAGGCGTTCGCTGTCGCGTTCCTCGCGGTGGTGGCGCTGCTCGCGGTGATGGCATCCCACGCCGACGGGCCGGCCACGGTGGCGCTCAAGGTGCCGATCGTCCGGCACGTGGCGGCGCCCAAGGCCCCGGTCCGCGGCGATTACGGGATCACGCCGGCGCCAGCCGCCGAGCAGGTGTCCGTCAAGCTCGCCCTGCCCCTCACGAGCGGGCTGCTGTTCAACGTGAGGACCGGGCACGTGATGTGGTCGAAGAACCCCACCGACGTCGTGGCGATCGCGAGCCTGACCAAGATGATGACCGCGCTGCTGGTCGTGACCCATGCCAGCCCGACTGCCAACGTCCTGATCACCTCCGACGCGCTTCACTACACCGGCTCGGGCGTCGGGCTGCTGCCATTGGGCAAGCGGGTGTCGCTGGCCGCGCTGCTCTACGGCCTGCTCCTCCCGTCCGGCAACGACGCGGCGATCGCGTTGGCGGACCATGTCGCCGGCACCCAGTCGCGCTTCATCTCGCTCATGAACGCGAAGGCCCACGCCCTCGGACTGCGCTGCACCCACTACACGAGCGTCTCGGGGATCATCGACCAGGGCAACCACTCGTGCGCCGAAGATCTCGCGCTGATCGCGCATCTGGTGCTCGAACAGCCGCTGCTGGCCAAGATCGTCGCCTCGCCGAGCGCTATCCTGCCGTTCCCGATCAAGGGCGGGAAGCTGTTCCTTTACAACAACAACCCGCTGCTGGTGACGGGGTATCCGGGGACGGACGGGGTCAAGACAGGCTTCACCGACGCGGCCGGGGATTGTCTGGTGGCGACCGCCCGGCGGGGACGAACGTGGCTGGGCGTGGTGCTGCTGCATTCGGGCAACACCTCGGCCCAGGCGCAACAGCTGCTTAGCGCGGGCTTCGCAAAGCTTTCCAAAAGCTGACCGCACGCGATCGGTCGCGTCAATCCGGAATCCTGGCCCGCGACCCCGATCTCAGCGACGGGCTGACGGGAGCGCGCCTCGACGATGCCGTACACCAATGCGTGGCCGGTACGTGCCACTGCCCGGCGGGACCGTGGACGCCGCCGGACACGCTCGGCGATATGCAGTTCGGCCTCGGCCTGCTGATCCTCGACGGGTTGATCGTCCGCCGGGTCGGCGTCGCCGGCCGCTTCGGGGCGGAGCTACTCGGGGACGGCGATCTCTTCAACCCCTTCCATCCCCACGACACGGGGACGTCGCTGCCGCGAACCGGCAAATGGCGCGTCCTGCGCGACTGCCGCACGGCGATGCTCGACAGCGAGTTCGTGATGCGGGCCAGCCGGTACCCAGAGGTCGTCTCGGCGCTGGTGGCGCGCGCTTCGGCGCTCGCGTCACATCGCCACGAACATGGCGATCGTCAAGCAGCCCCGGATCGACCTGCGACTGCACATGCTGTTCTGGGAGCTCGCCGACCGCTGGGGAATCGTGCGCCAGGACGGAGTCCACGCGCCGCTCCAGTTAACCCACGCGACGCTGTCGGACCTGGTCGCGGCGCGGCGCCCGACGGTCACGAAGGCGCTCGGCGAGCTGTCACAGCGCTCGGCCGTGGTCTGGACGGGGAGCGACTGGCTGCTGCCGGGCGAGCCGCCCGACGAGCTCGACGACGTCGGCTCGCTGACGATCGCCGGCTTGACTTGACCCAGCGCGCACTCCCCGGACGCCGACGCGCGTCCCGCCAAGCGGGTATGCAAAGCTTCCGCGCGATTTGGCCAACGTAATCGGACAGCGGATACGCCGGCGGGAGGATCCCCGCTTCCTCAGGGGCGAGGGCCGGTACGTGGACGACCTCCAGCTGCTTGGAGCGCTTCACCTCACCTTCGTGCGCTCATACCTGGCCCACGGCCGCATCACCGGGATCGACAAGTCGGCCGCCGAGGCCGCCGGCGCTCAAGTGTTCGTCGCCGCCGACACCGACCTGACCGTGAAACCGCCCCCACCGATGCTCCGAGTCGACCCGAGCATGTTCAGGCCCCTGCTCGCCAGCGACACCGTCCGGTTCGTGGGCGACATCGTGGCCGTCGTCCTGGCCGAGACCCGCGAGGCGAGCGTCGACGCCGCCGAGCTGGTGATGGTCGAATATGAGCCGCTGCCGGTGGTGACCGACCCGGTCGAGGCGGTCAAGGACGAGACCCTGCTGTACCCCGGCGTCGGCACGAACGTCTGCTTCCAAAGGCCGCCGGACAACCCAGACCCGGAGCTGTTCGCCTCCAGTGACGTTGTCGCGCAGGGCCGTGTGATCAGCCAGCGCCTGAGTGGCCTGCCGATCGAGCCCCGCGCGACCGCGGCCCAGTTCGACGAGGACGGCCGGCTGACCGTTTGGATCTCCTCCCAGACGCCGCACCAGGACAAGATGGTGCTGGGGATGCTGCTGGGGTTGGACGCCGAGCACGTGCGCGTGGTGGCGCCCGACGTCGGCGGCGGGTTCGGCGCCAAGGGCCTCGACGTCGAGGACGTCATCGTCGGCTGGATGGCCCGACACACCCGCCGGCCGGTTCGCTGGACCGAGACCCGCAGCGAGAACATGGTCGCGATGCACCACGGGCGAGCGATGGTGCTCGACTTCGAGCTCGGCGCCGACAGCGAGGGCCATATCCAGGCGCTCCGGTTGAACATCATCGCCGACTCGGGCGCCTACCCGGGCCTCGGCGCGTTCCTGCCCAACCTCACCGCGCTGATGGCGAGCGGCGTCTACCGGATCCCCAAGATCGAGATCGACATTCGGTCGGTGGTGACGAACACCACCCAAACCGGCCCGGTGCGCGGGGCCGGCCGGCCCGAGGCCACGCAAATGCTCGAGCGCGCCATCGACACGCTGGCGACCGAGCTGTCGATGGACCCGGCCGAAGTGCGCCGGCGCAACTTCATCCCGAACGACTTATTCCCGTACACCACCGCCTCAGGTGCCCCCTACGACATCGGCGACTACGGTGGGGCGCTAGAGTTGGCGCTCGAGAGCGCTGGGTACGAGGAGCTGCGCCGCGAGCAGGCCGGCCGCCGCCAGAACGGCGCGACGCACCAGCTCGGGATCGGCCTGAGCACGTACGTCGAGGTGACAAACGGCATCTCGGAGGAGGAGTTCGGCGCGGTCGAGATCACCGCCGCCGGCGAGGCGATCGTGCGCACCGGCTCGTTCTCGCAGGGCCAGGGCCACGAGACCACGTTCGCCCAGATCGTGGCCGAGCGACTCGGCCTTCCGATCGAGAAGGTCAGCGTGGTCAAGGGCGACACCGACGTCGTGCCCCGCGGCACCGGCACGTACGGATCGAAGTCCACGCAGATCGGTGGCGTCGCTGCCGGGAAGGCCTCCGAGGAGGTGGTCGAGAAGGGCAAGCAGCTCGCTGCGGCCGAGCTCGAGGCCAATCCGGACGACATGGCCCTGGACGTCGAGCGGGGACAGTTCCACGTCACCGGCGCCCCGGAGCCGTCGCTCGGATGGGGGGACCTCGCCTCGCGCCTGGATTCCCAGGGGCGGCTGGCCGAGCTGAGCGCCGAGGTCGACTTCAAGGCGGCACAGCCGACGTTCCCGTTCGGGGCCCACGTGGCCGTCGTCGAGGTCGACACCGAGACCGGATCGGTGCATCTCAAGCGCATGATCGCGGTGGATGACGCCGGGCGGATCATCAACCCGCTTGTGGCCGAGGGCCAGGTGCACGGCGGCGTGGTGGCGGGCATCGCCCAGGCCCTGTTCGAGGAGCTCACGTACGACGACGAGGGCAACCCGCAGAACGCGACCCTCGTCACCTACTACATCCCCGCCGCCAGCGAGCTACCCCCGATCGAGGTCGTGGGGATGGAGACGCCCACGCCGGTAAACCCGCTTGGCGTGAAGGGGATCGGAGAGTCCGGGACGATCGGCGCGACACCGGCCGTTCACAACGCCGTGATCGACGCCCTCTCGCACTACGGCGTGCGGCACATCGACATGCCGCTCAACGGCGAGACGGTCTGGCGCGCGATAGAAGACGCGCGCAACGGCAGCAGCTGGCCCGCGCCGGCCTCGTCCGCGCGAGCTACGAGCTACTGATCGCGACCACGATCGCGCCACCGCAGGTCACCATCAGCAGCAACTTGTGCAGCGACACGTGGAGGAACCGGTAGCGGACCCACGCGATCGTGAACCGCTCGAGGGTCCTGGCCCGGGGTGGCGGTTCCTCGCCTGTACGTGCTGGAATCTGGTGGTTCTCGCCCACAGGCACTGACACCGGGGCTACTCAACGCCGCTCCTTGAATAACTGTGAAGCAGTTCTCCTTTCAGCACGATGTCGCGCTGGCGGTACTTGTGGTCGGGATCGCGGCCAGCGTGTGGGCAGCGCGCCGGCATCCCGGGCGGTGGATGAGGCCGTTCTCGGTCGCGCTCGCGGCGCTGATCTTCGCCGCCTGGGCGGGCGAGTACGTGGCCGATGTCATCGTGGGCACCTGGAGCGTCCAGTACACCCTTCCCCTCCAGCTGACGGATGCCGTGTCGCTGGCGGCGATCGTGGCCCTGCTGACGCAGCGCCGGATGTTCGTCGAGCTCGCCTACTTCTGGACGTTCACCGCCTCGTTGCAGGCGGTGATCACACCGGATCTCGGTCAGGCGTTCCCGAGCGTGTTCTACTTCACGTACTTCATCTACCACGTGGGGGCGATCGTGGCCGCCGCCTATCTGGTGGTGGGCTGCCGTCTCTATCCGCGCGCCGGCGCTGCTTGGCGGGTGTGGGGGATCACGCTCTTGTGGGCGGCGATCGCGGGCACCGGCGACGTGATCACCGGCGGCAACTACATGTATCTCCGTGCCAAGCCCGTACACGCCTCGCTGCTCAGCGTGATGAGCCCGTGGCCCTGGTACATCCCGGAGGCGGCGCTGGTGGGGCTGGCGATGCTGCTCGTAGTGGCGGCCGTGACTCGCGCCCTTGGCGGTGTCAGTGGGTCGCCTACCACGCCCTCGGGGAGCGGAAAGAACGGACCTTCCCAAGCCGCTCTAGAGGAAAAGTGGCTCTCGACGACCTGATCGACAGCGAGACCGGCGTGCCGGTCCCAGCGACGAATCGGGCGGCACCGAAAGAGTCGAGCTCCGCTAGCGTTGAGCGTCGAGCATGCGCGCGATCTACTTCGAGCGAAACGGCGGCCCCGAGGTCCTCGAGCTGCGCGAGCTCCCGTCGCCGACACCGGGCGACGGCGAGGTCCTCGTCGACGTCCAGGCGATCGGGATCAACTACCGCGACGTCTACGAGCGCCAGGGTGGCGGCTATGGCTCGCCGCCACCGGCGATCATCGGCGTCGAGGGCGCCGGCCACATCCACGACACGGGCGAGCGGGTCGCGTGGGCGCACGTCGCCGGAAGCTATGCCGAGCAGGTGGCCGCTCCGCGCGAGCGGCTCGTGCCGGTTCCCGACGGCGTGCCCTCCGAGGTGGCAGCGGCTGCGCTGCTCCAGGGCATGACCGCCCACTACCTAGCCGCGGACTCCTACCCCGTGCAACAGGGCGACTGGGTGCTCGTCCACGCCGCGGCCGGCGGCGTGGGGCTGCTGCTCACGCAGATCGCCAAGGCGCGAGGTGGACGGGTGATCGCGACCACGTCGACCGACGAGAAGGCCGGCCTCGCGCGCGAGGCGGGGGCCGACGAGGTGATCGACTATGACGGCTTCGCCGAGCGGGTCAAGCAGATCACCGGCGGCGAGGGAGTCGCCGCCGTGTACGACGGCGTCGGGAAAACGACGTTCCTGGAGGGCTTCAAAACGATCAGGCCGACCGGCCGGATGATCCTCTACGGCTCGGCGAGCGGGCAGCCGGACCCGCTCAACACCGCGTCGCTGGCCCCTGCGGGCTCGCTGTACGTCCAGCGCCCCACGCTCCAGACCTACACGCGCACGCCCAAGCTGCTGCAGGGACTCGCCGGCGAGCTGTTCACCCTGATCGAGCGCGGAGACTTGAACGTCCGGGTCGGCGGGCGCTACCCGCTCGAGCAGGCTCGCCAGGCCCACGAGGACCTCGAGGCCAGAAAGACGGCCGGGAAGCTGCTGCTGATTCCATGAAGGAGCTGCGCGGCCGGGCGAGCGCCGAGCTAGAGATCACCCCAGAGGAGTGCTTCGAGCTGCTGGCGACGTTCGAGCGCTATCCGACCTGGTTCGAGGTGGTCCGGGAGGTCGAGATCCTCGAGGCCGAGCAGAACGGAACGCCGGGCATGGCGCGGGCGGCGCTGCATGTCCCGCAGAGCCCGTTCGGCAAGGATTTCGAGCTGTTCCTCACGGTGCGAACCGAGGCGCCGGTGGCGGTGACGCTGACCCGCGTGCCCGACGGTCCCCACGACCAGGACCGGCTCGAGCTCAGCTGGCGCGTGCTGGGCACCGGATCGACGCGGCTCGAGCTCGAGTTCGACGCCGCGGCGTCGTTCGTGCCGAGCTTCCTGCCCGTGGGCGGCGCCGGCGACCTGATCGCGCAGGCGGCACTCGACGCCGCGCGGTCCGCGTTCACCGGATAGTGTGGCCCCGGTGGGTGGGTCGAGGTTCGGGGAAGCAGAGCGCGCGGCGCTGCGCGCTGTGGCCCATCTCCTGCCGGAGCAGTGGCGGCAGGTGGTCGAGGTCGCGGCGGCGGCCGTGCCGCCAACGCCCGAGCAGCGCGTGCCGGCGCCGGATGACCCCGCGGCCAAGCGCCTCGAGCAGATCGAACACATCGTCGTGGTCATGCTCGAGAACCGCTCGTTCGACCACATGCTGGGCTACCTGTCGCTGCCGGCCGCGCTGGGCGGGCGCGAGCGCGGCGACGTCGACGGACTGCGTGGCCCAGATGTCAACTTCAACCCACACGCGGGAACCCGTTATCCGATTCACCACCTCGAGCAGACGCAGTTCGACGGTGAAGCCGAGGACCCAGATCACTCGGGCGCGGCGGTCGACGAGCAGCTGGCGAACGGGGGGCAGGGGTTCGTCGACAACTTCGCGCGCCACTCGGCGGCGGTGGCCGAGAAGCTTCGCGTGCCGGTGCCGGACCCAGGCTTGGTGATGGGCTACTACGACAGCGAGGACCTCCCGGTGTACGACCACCTGGCGACCGAGTACTGCGTCATCGACCGGTGGTTCAGCTCGGTCCCGGGCGCCACCTGGCCCAACCGGCTGTACGCGCTGGCTGGACAGGCGGCCGGCAGCCGCGACGACATCCCCGTCCCGATCTACGCGCTGCCCACGTTCGCGCGCTACCTCGACGAGGCGCAGGTCGACTGGCGCTGGTACTCGTTCGACCCGGCCACGTTGCGCCTCGCCGATCCGGAGTACCGGCTCAGCCGCCACGACCGCTTCGGCTACGTCGACCAGCGCAAGCTGAGCATCCAGGAGGAGGTGCTCGGCAAGCTCACCGAGAAGGGCTCGTTGCTGGATGACGTCGCCGCCGGCGATCTTCCCCAGGTTTCGTGGATCGATCCCCACTTCAAGGACCCGAAAGTCCTCGGCCCGGATTCGAACGACGACCATCCGCCTTCGGACGTGCTTGCGGGCCAGGACCTGATCCTGACCATCTACCACGCGCTCAGCTCGAACGCCCAGACCTGGCCGAAGACGCTGCTGGTCATCGTCTACGACGAGCACGGCGGCTTCTACGATCACGTGGCGCCGCCGGCGGCGACCGACGATCATCCCGGCTTCGGGCGGCTCGGGGTGCGCGTGCCCGCGCTGCTCGTTTCGCCGCTGGTCGCGCCGGGCTCGACCTCGACGGCGCTTCTGGGTGACGACTTCCACTTCGACCACACTTCGATCATGCGGACGATCTTCACGCGGTTCTGTCAGGTGGACGGCCAGATCCCGGCGATGTCCGCGCGGACAACGGCGGCCCACCACCTCGGTCACCTGCTGCACGACGGCGATCCGCGCCCCGACGTGCCGGACCACAGCGCCGCGGCCCAGACGCTCACCGGGTGGCGGACCGCGTGGGACAGGGCCAGGTTCACCGACCCTATCGCCGCCGCCAACCCGCCGCGCGAGCTGACCGACTTCCAGAACGAGTTCTACGAGGCGGCGCGGCTGCTCCGCCAGGCCGGACTGCCGGGCGGGCACCCGTGACCGCGGTGGCCGCCAAGAACCTGGCGCGCCTCAATGAGGAGGCGTTCGAGCGGCGCGGCGACTACGAGTCGCTCTTCTTCGAGGACCGCTGGCACGGCTCGGGGGAGCTGCTCGAACGCTCGCGGCGGCTGGGCGGCGGGCTGATCGAGCTGGGAATCGCGCCGGGCGAGCGCGTCGTGGTCTGCATGGCCAACTGCCCGGAGGTGACCGTCGCCTACCAGGGACTGTGGCGGGCCGGCGCGGTCGTGACGCCGGCCATGTTCCTGCTCTCGACCGAGGATCTGCGCCACGTGATCGCCCATTCCGAGGCCGCCGCGGTCATCACCACGCCTGAGTTCCTCGACAAGGTGCGCGATGCGGTCGCCCCGCTCGAGCACGTGCGGCAAGTGATCTCGGCCGGCGACGTGGCGGCCGGCGCCGGCGACGGTGTCCTAGCCCTCGGCACGCTCGAGGAGTCCGATCCCGCGCCGGTCGTCCCCCGCGCCGACGACGACCTCGCCGTGCTGCTGTACACCGGCGGTACGACGGGTCGGGCCAAGGGAGTGATGATCTCGCACGCCAGCCTCCACTTCACCGGACAGGCCGTCCAGGAGGCGGCCCACGTCGACGGAGTGACCCGCGCGTTGATGCCGCTGCCACTGGCGCACGCCTACGGGATCCTGATCACGATCTCCGGCCTGCACGCGCCCGAGCGGCCCGTCACCGTGCTGCTCCGCTGGTTCGACGCAGGCACGTTCCTGGCGATGGTCCAGGAGCACCGGGTGCAGACGGCCCCGCTGGTGCCGGCGATGATCCAGCTCCTGCTGGCGCAGCCGCTCGAAGAGTTCGATCTGACGTCCCTCCGCTTCCTCGGTTCCGGGGCGTCACCGCTCGCCCCGGAGGTCGTGGAGGCGCTCCGGCGCCGCGCCCCGTGGATCTCGATCCGCCAGGGTTATGGGCTGAGCGAGACGGCCGCGCTCGTCTCCATCAACCCGGCCGGCCGCGAGAAGCCCGGATCGGTGGGGGTGCCGATCCCGGGGGCCGAGGTACGGATCCTCGACGATTTCGATAACGAGCTGCCCCGGGGCGAGCCCGGCGAGGTGTGCGTCCGCTCGCCAGCCGTGATGCAGGGCTACTGGCGCGCGCCGCAGACGACCGCGGACACGATCCGCGACGGATGGCTCCACACCGGCGACATCGGCTACCTCGACGACGAGGGCTACCTGTTCATCGTCGACCGCAAGAAGGACGTGATCATCCGCGGCGGTTTCAACGTGTACCCCCGTGACGTCGAGGATGCGTTGCTCGAGCACCCGGCGGTCGATGGGGCGGGAGTGGTCGGTCGCCCGGACGACCGCCGCGGCGAGGAGGTGGTCGCGTTCGTGTCGTTGACCGCGCCGGGGGCGATCAGCGAGGAAGAGCTGATCGAATGGGCGCGCCGGCGGATCGGCGGCTACAAGTACCCGCGCGAGGTGCACATCATCGACGCGATGCCGCTGACGGCGGTAGGCAAGCTCGACCGAAAGGCACTGCGCCGTCTGCTATAGACCGCGTTCATGCCGGAAGCTCTGGAAACGCGTGCCCTCGGCGCGCTCGGGCCCGAGGTCTCGGTTATCGGCCTCGGCTGCAACAACTTCGGCCGACGCGTCGACCTCGAGGGCACACGCGCGGTCGTGGACGCCGCGCTCGAGGAGGGAATCACCTTCTTCGACACCTCCAACACCTACGGAGACCCCCACGGCCGTAGCGAGGAGTTCCTGGGCGAGGTCCTACAGGGGCGGCGCGACCGGGTGGTGCTCGCGACCAAGTTCGGGATGGACATGGGCGACGGCCTTGGTCCCCGTGGGTCGCGCGATTACATCCTGCAGGCCGTGGAGGCGTCGCTTCGCCGGCTGCGGACCGACGTGATCGACTACTACTGGTACCACCAGCCCGACGGCGTCACCCCGATCGCCGAGACGCTCGAGACGCTCAACGAGCTCGTACAGGCCGGCAAGGTCCGCTACATCGGCGCCTCCAACTTCAGCGCGGCGCAGATCGAGGAGGCCGACACGGTCGCGCGTGACCGCGACCTCGCACGGTTCACCGCCATCCAGAACAACTACAGCCTGCTCAACCGCGAGGCCGAGCGCGACGTGCTGCCGACGTGCGAGCGGCTCGGGCTCGGCTTCGTTCCCTTCTTCCCGCTGGCCTCGGGGCTGCTCACCGGCAAGTACCGCCGGGGTGAGCCCGCACCGGCGGGGACGCGGCTCGCCGCCCGCGAGCAGGTGGCGAGTGCCGAGCAATTCGACGTGCTCGAGGCGGTGGGGCGCTTCGCCGACGACCGCGGCGTGTCGATGACCGACGTGGCGATCGGCGCGTTGCTGGCGCGGCCGGTCGTCTCTTCCGTGATCGCCGGCGCCACCAAGCCCGAGCAGGTGCGCGAGAACGTCGCTACCGCGCGGTGGCGGCCAAGCGACGACGACTTCAAACAGCTGGAGGAGCTACTGAACCGATGAGCGCATACGACATCCATCTCGACGACAAGTTCGGCAGCCTCAACCTGATCGACCTGCCGTCCGAGATCGCCGCGCACGAGCCGTGGTTCAACCAGACCCTGACTACGGTCAACGAGGCCGTAGTGCGACTGGGAGTGATCGACGGCGACTTCCACTGGCACCGCCACGACGACACGGACGAGTTCTTCCTGGTGCTCGAGGGGAAGCTGCTCATTGATCTGCAGGATCGCGAGACTGTCGTGCTCGAACCTCATCAGGGGTACACGGTGCCGCGCGGGGTCGAGCACCGGACGCGCGCGCCCGTCCGCACGGCGATCCTGATGGTCGAGGCGGCCGGCGTCTCGCCGACGGGGGACTGAGCCAGGATCATGGCCGGGCTTCTCGGCGCCCAGCGGGAGGGACGGCGGACCCTCGCGGAGATGTTCGAGGCGGGCGAGATGGTGCTCGCGCCCGGCTGCTATGACGCGCTCGGCGCGCGGCTGATCGAGCACGCCGGCTTCGGCGCCGCATACATGACGGGCTTCGGCAGCGCCGCGTCGCGGCTCGGGCGGCCGGACATCGGCCTGATGTCGATGTCCGAGATGGTCGACAACGCCCGGCGCATCGTCGAGGCGGTCGACATCCCGGTGGTGGCCGACGCCGACACCGGCTACGGCAATGCGATCAACGTGATCCGGACCGTGCGGGAATACGAGGCGGCGGGGGTGGCGGCGATCCACCTCGAGGATCAGGTCATGCCGAAGAAGTGCGGCCACATGGAGGACAAACAGCTCGTGCCACCGCACGCGATGGCCTCGAAGATCGCGGCGGCGGCCGCCGCGCGGCGTTCGCCGGACTTCCTGATCATCGCGCGAACCGACGCGCGCGCCGTCGAGGGGCTGGAGGCGGCGTTCCAGCGGGGGCGGCGCTACCGCGAGGCGGGCGCGGACGCGCTGTTCGTAGAGGCGCCGCAATCGGTTTCCGAGATCGAGGCGATCGCGGAGGAGTTCCCGGACGTCCCGCTGCTGTTCAACTACGCCGAGGGCGGCAAGACGCCGGCGGTCGAGTACGACTTCCTGCGCGAGCTCGGCTTCTCGCTCGTCATCTTCCCCCTGACCCTGCTGCTGTCCGCGACGAAGGCGATGCGAACGGCGCTGGCGCGCGTCAAGGCCGACGGCACCCCGATCGGGCTGCTGCCGTCGCTGATCGGGTTCGAGGAGTTCCTGGAGCTGGTCGGCATGGACGAGATCCGCGAGCTCGAGCACCGCTTCGCGGAGGCATAGGGGTCTTTACATGCGGGCGTATCGGGTGGCCCTCGACTCAGACCTCGCTCCCGCGGATGCACTCGGGTGGCTGCGCGGCGAGGACCGGCCGTTTGCGTTGTCCGGCGAATGGTTGCTCGGCGACGTCACGATTTTGGGGTCGAGCCCGGCACGGGTGGCGGCGGCCGGCGATGACCCGTTCGCGGTGCTGGGCGCCGCCTCGCAGGCCGAGGTGTCGGGCGACGACGACGCGCTCGTCGGCGGTGGCTGGGTCGGCTGGCTCGGCTACGGGCTGGGCACACAGGTCGAGGCGCTGCCGCCGAGTCCGCCAGCGCCGATTGCGCGGCCGACGTTCTCGCTCGCGTTCTACGACCACGTGGTGCTGTGTCGTACGGGGCAGTGGTGGTTCGAGGCGTTGTGGAGCGACGAGCGCGACGCCTTCCTACGAGAGCGGCTCGAGGTGTGGCGCTCGCGCCTGCAGCGTCCTCCGGAGGCGACTCTCTCGCCGCCCGTGACGACGCCTTTCAGGCTGGCCGGCAACGGCCCCGCCGGGGAACTGGAGGCGGTGGCGGACTGCCGGCGCCGGATCGCGGCGGGCGAGCTCTACGAGGCCAACCTGTGCGTGCGGCTCGAGGCGCGGTTGGCGGGGGATCCGATCGATCTGTTCGCGCGAGCGCTGCCGGCGGCGCAGCCCCGCTTCGGCGCGTTCGTGGACGGGACGGTGAGCCTGTCCCCCGAGCGCTTCCTGCGCCGGCGCGGTCGCGATGTGTGGACGGAGCCGATCAAGGGGACGCGCCCGCGGGTGGGATTGACCGCGTCCCGCGACGCGGCGCGCCGCGAGCTCGCCGGCTCGGAGAAGGACGCGGCCGAGCACGTGATGATCGTCGACCTGATGCGCAACGACCTGGGGCGGGTGTGCTCGTACGGAAGCGTGCGGGCTCAGGCGCCGCGCGTCGAGCCCCACGCCGGCGTCTGGCACCTCGTCTCGACCGTGTCGGGACAGCTACGGGAAGGAGTCGACGACGGCCAACTGCTGCGCGCGAGCTTCCCGCCCGGGTCGGTGACGGGCGCGCCGAAGGTGCAGGCGATGAAGGTGATCGCCACGCTCGAGGCCACCCGGCGGGAGGTCTACACGGGCGCGATCGGGATCGCCAGCCCGATCGCCGGGCTCGACCTGAGCGTCGTGATCCGGACGTTCGAGGTGAGCGGGGAGGCGATCTGGATGGGCGCCGGCGGCGCCGTCGTGGCCGACTCGGAGGCCGAGCGTGAGCTGGCCGAGGCCTTTGACAAGGCGGCTGGCCCAATCGCGGCCATCGGCGGAGAGCTGGTGCGTGTTGAAGCGGCGCTGGAGCCGCCGGAGACACGGTGGCGGCCGGGCCGGCTCCCCCGGCGCGCGCTACTCCACGGAACCCGACCGGATCCAGCGCTCGGCGTGTTCGAGACGGTGCTGGTCCAGGACGGCCGCCCGATGACGCTCGAAGCGCACCTCGAGCGGCTGGCGGCGTCGATCCACGAGCTGTACGGCGCCGCGCCGCCCCCGACGCTTGTGGCCGGCGCCGTCGCCGCCGCCGCGCAGACGCGCGAGCGCTCGCGGCTGCGCGTGCTGGCCGACCCCAACGGGCGAGTCCGGATCACGGTGTCGCCCGCGGGACCGCCGTATGCGCTTCAGTACCCCGCGCGGCTGGAGCCGTTCACGCTGCCCGGCGGCTTGGGCGCCCACAAGTGGCGCGACCGCGGGCTGCTCGACGCGCTGGCCGCCTCGGCCCGTGGGGCCGTGCCGCTCCTCGTCGACACCGACGGATGCGTGTTGGAGGCGGCCTACGCCAACGTCTGGATCGTCGAGGGCGACGAGCTGATCACGCCGCCGACCGACGGTCGGATCCTGCCGGGCACGATGCGCGCCGCGCTGGTGGCCGGGGACCGCGCCGTACGGGTACAGCCGATCGAGCTCGAGCGGCTGGCGGAGGCCGACGCGGTGTTTCTGACCTCCTCGATCAGCGGCCGGCATCCGGCACGACTGGAGCACGGGTCGCGTTCGGGGCCGAGGCCAGCCGTGACAATCCTGTGAGCAGCGCCGCCAACGTCGTGGCCAGGCACGCGACCACGAACGGCGCGCTGACTCCAACCGGCGCGATCACCGCGCCGCCGATCGCCGATCCGGCCGCGACGCCACCGATCAGCGCGGCGGTCACCCAGGTGAAGGCTTCGGTCTCGGTGCCGGCGCTCACCGACCGGCCGACCAGCGCGTACTGGCAGGAAAACATCGGGGCGATGGTCAGGCCGGCGAGGACGCTGCACACCATGCCGGCGGCGATCGAGCGGGCCGCGATCAGCGGCGCGCTGCACAGGATGGCCAGCACGAGCAGACGCTGGTAGCGGCTGCGCAGCGGGGACCGCCATACGCGCGAGCCGTACCAGAGGCCGCCGAGCAGGCTGCCGACGCTCCACAGCGCGAGCAGCAGTCCGGAGGCCGGCCGGGACCCGGCGTGCAGCGCGAGCGACGGCAGCCCCACCTCGATCGCTCCCAGCCCGGTGCCGGTCAGCGCCACCGGTCCGAGCAGCGCCCGCAGCTCGGGGCTGGCCAGGGCCGAGCGGCGCTCGCCGTCGGAGACTGCGTCGGCGCCGGGGTCGACGTCGGGTGAGCGCAACAGCGGCGAGCGCAGGAAGATGCTCGTTCCGGTGACGCACACGGCGCCGAGCAGCGCCACCGCAGCCGCCGGCGAGGCGAACGCAATCAGCACCGCGACCACCAGCGGGCCGCTCATCCAGATGAGCTCCTGGAGCACCGCCTCGAGCGCGTAGGCGGTCTCGCGTACGGCGAGGTCCTCGAACACCTCGCGCAAGAGGACCCGGACCACCGGCGCAATCGGGGGCAGCAGCGCGCCGGCCAGCGCCGCGAGCACGATCAGCACGACCGCGGCCGAGCCCGCGTCGGCGGCCACGACGAGCAGGACGTACACGACGGCCTGCGCGCAGGCCAGCGGAGCCAGCACTCGGCGGCGCCCGACCTTGTCGACGAGCCGTCCGAGCACCGGCGCGCAGGCAGCGGTGGCGAAGGCTGCGGCGCCCACCGCGACGCCCGCGACGGCGTAGGAATGAGTGGCGACACGGACCAGCAACAGCACCGCGAGCGGCGCCATGCCCTGTGGAAGGCGCGCCACCAGTGCGCTCGCGAACATCCGCAGCGCTCCGGGCCGCGTGAGTACGGAGCGGTACTTGGACAGCATCCGTTCGAGCCTACAAGGCTCCGTCTACGATGAGCCCGCCTTGACCCGTGACGTCCTAAGCGATCTGGATGTGCTGGACAGGCTGGTGGAGCCTGCCGGCAAGGACGTAGTTGACATCGGCTGCGGCGGCGGGGCGCTCGTTCGCGCGCTGGCCGAGCGCGGCGCGCGGATGACGGGCGTCGAGATCTCCGAGGAGCAACTGGCACCGGCCGTCTCTGGCGACGACGGGCGCGGTGCGCGATACGTGATCGGCACCGCGCAGCGACTGCCGCTCGCCGACGCGGCGGTCGACGCGGTGGTGTTCATGCGAACGCTGCACCACGTGCCGCCGGCCGAGCTGCTCGACGCGCTGCGCGAGGCACGCCGCGTGGTGCGCTCCGACGGCGTCGTGTACGTCGCCGAGCCGCTCGCGCAGGGGGACTACTTCGAGCTCACGCGACTCGTCGAGGACGAGGTCTCGGTGCGCGCGGCCGCGCAGGCTGCGCTGGAGCGCGCGCCGGACGCCGGGTTGGAGCGGGCGAGAACGTTCGACTACGACGTGCGGCTGTGCCTGGCCGACCTGGCCGCGTTGCGCGCGCGGATCGTGAGCGTCGATCCGGCACGCGCGCCGTGGTTCGACGCGCGCGAGACCGAGCTCGCGGACGCGTTCTCGCGGCTCGGCGAGACAGGTGGGCGCCCCGGCGAGCGCTGCTTCCTCCAGCCGATGCGGGCCGACGTGCTCCGACCCGTCTGAGGCGCCGCCGTCAGGCGCCGCCCGACAAATCTATTTACAGCGCGAGGTCGTACGGTACCGCTCTATTGGGGTTTCTTACCGTCGCGCCGTCGCAATCAAACCGCCGAGGAGGGGGGCCGCGGCCCCGTTTGGTCAGATGCCTGACGGAATCGCGGTATCGATCGTGGCTAGGAGAGCACCGCGGCGCGGGCGCGGGCCGCTTTGACTTCGGCCGACAGCGTGGCGATGTCGTACGCGCCGTAGTGACGGCGGCCGTTGATGAAGAAGGTCGGGGTCCCGGATACGTCGCTCATGTCGGCCGACTCCAGATCCTCGGCGATCCGGGGCGCGTACTTCTGCTTGCGCAGCGCCTCTCGGAAGGCGTCCATATCGAGGCCGAGCTCGCCGCCGTAGCCGATCAGGTCCCTCACGGTGAGCGCGTCCTGGTGGGAGAGCAGCAGGTCGTACAGCTCCCAGAACTTGCCGTGCTTGGCGGCCGCCTCGGACGCCTCGGCCGCCACCTGCGCGTGCGGGTGGACGTCGTTGAGCGGTAGGTGGCGCCACACGTACCGCAGGTCGCCGAAGTCGGCCAGCAGGTCGCGGACGATCGGCTCGGCCTGGCCGCAGTACGGGCACTCGAAGTCGCCGTACTCCACGAGCGTGACCAGAGCGTCTTCGGGGCCGCGGATGTGATCGCGCTCAGGATCGACGGGAGTGGCCAGGTCGACCAGCGTCGGCGAGGTGCCGAGGATCGCGCGCAGCTTGACGGGCTCGGGCAGGAGCTTGGTGACGCGCAGGACCACCCAGGTGACGGCGCAGGCGCATACGGCCGCAGTGAGCACGCCGAGCTTGGCCTCCTCTAGCTCGACCCCGTGGAAGGCTAGGGTCGCGATCAGGATCGAGACCGTGAAGCCGATGCCGGCGATCGCGCCGCCCCCGAGCACCGAGGCCCAGCCCACCGGGGGCCGGACGCGGCCGCGAGTCAGGTGCGTGATCAGCCACGTCCCGCCGGTGACGCCGACCGGCTTGCCGACCACGTATGCGATCGCGATCCCGAGCGTGATCGGTGAGCTGTAGGCCTCCGAGAGAAAGTGGCCGCTGATCACGATGCCCGCGTTGGCCAGCCCGAACAGGGGCACGACCACGTAGCTCGAGACTGGGTGGAAGAGCTGCTGGAGCCGCTCGTTTGGGGAGATAGCCGTTCGCACCCCCTCGCGCAGGGTGTAGGCGTACTCGGACGTGGGCTGCTCGCGGAACAGCCGGAACAGGTCGGTGGCCCGCTCCAGGTCCGCGCGGTTGGCCGGGTAGGCGATCGACACCAGCCCCATCACCACACCCACGATGACCGGATCCACTCCTGACTCTAGGAACGCGACCCACGCAACCAGCCCGAGTGCGAAGTACAAAGGGCCGTTGCGCACGCTCCGCGCGCGGGCCGCCATGACGAGCGCGAGCGCGAAGAGTCCGATGAGCAGGGGGGTGACCTTCAGATCCGTCGTGTAGGCGACGATGATCACCCCGAACGCGACGAGATCATCGGCCACCGCGACGGTCAGGATGAACGTACGCACGGTGGCCGGAAACCGCCGCCCGACCAGCGCCAGCATGCCGAGCGCGAACGCGGTGTCGGTCGACATCGCCGCGCCCCATCCGTTGACCGAGCTGTGGCCCGCGTTGATCAGCAAGTAGATCGAGATCGGGATCACCATGCCGCCGACCGCCGCCGCCACCGGCAACGCCAGCCGGCGCCGGTCGCGCAGCTCGCCGAGGTCGAACTCGCGGCGCGCCTCGAGGCCGACGATCAGGAAGAAGAACGTCATCAGGCCCTCGTTGACCCACTGCCGGAGGTCCATCGAGATGCCCGAGCCGCCAATCCGGATGGTCAGCTTGGTCGACCACACGCTTGCGTACGACGTCTGATCGACGTTGGCCCACAGCAGCGCGAGCACGGTGGCGCCGACCAGGACCGCCGCCCCGCCCGTCTCGGTGCGCAGGAAATCCCGCACCGGCGCCTCGAGGCTGCGGATCCACGCGGTTCGGCCCTGGAAGGGAGCGACGGGGGTAGCGGAGGCGGTGGGTACGGTGGAGTCGGTCACCGCCGTTCAAGATAACGGCGACCGCGTTCGTTACCCGAGCGCGCTGATCCGTTCGATCAAGAACTCGAGGAAGCGCTCGCTGTCGATGTCGTGCGCAACGTCGCAGTTGGGGGTCCACCCCATGGTGTGCCGGAGGTCGACGTGAGTGCGACCGCGCGAAGGCTCAGGCCCGGTGTCGACCACGACGCCGCAGTGCCTGGTGGTGAGCAGCGTCCCGTCGATCACGTGCGCCGCCGCGACCGCGTCGTGCACCGGAGCACCGTCCCAGCCGTATTCGCGGCGGTGGAAGCGGGCATAGAAGGCGTACAGGTCGGCGACCAGCTGCCCGGCCCGGCCGGCGGCGACCAGCCGCTGGGCGTGGGCGGGGGTCATCAATGCCCGGTGGGTGACGTCGAGTCCGACCATGGTCAGGTGCAGACCGCTCTGGAACACCCGGCTCGCCGCCTCGGGGTCGACCCAGATGTTGAACTCCGCCGCCGGCGTCGTATTCCCCTCGCCGATCGCGCCGCCCATCAGCACGATCCGCTCCAGCTGCGACTCGAGCTCGGGGTAGCGGGCCAGCAGCAGGGCCACGTTGGTCAGGGGCCCGGTGGCGATGAGCGTGACCGGCTCGGCGGTCGCCGTCACGGCGGACGCGATCCAGTCGATCGCATGCGCTTGCTCGGGCTTGCGCGACGGCGGGGGCAGCCTCGGTCCGTCCAGCCCGCTCTCGCCGTGGACGTCGGCGGCCGTCTGGCGCTCGCGGACCAGCGGGCGTGGCGCGCCGGCGGCGACCGAGACATGTTGGCGGCCGACGTGGTCGAGCACGCGGATCGCGTTTGCGGTGGTCTTATCGAGCGTCTGATTGCCCGACACGGTCGTCACCCCGAGCAGCTTGATCTCGGGGCTGGCGAGCGCGAGCAGCAGCGCGATCGCGTCGTCGTGCCCGGGATCGCAGTCCAGGATGACCGCCGTCATGGGCGCGCCGGCGGCCTTATTTGATTTAGACCTCGACCCCGCGATCGGCCAGCCAGTCACGTACGCTGTCCGGCGGATCGCCCTTCCACTCCGCCCGCGCGGCCAGCTGCAGGATCTTGTCGGGGTCGTCGTGCAGCTCGTCGCGGCGGTGAGCCAGGTAGAGGATCGTGGCCGTCGCCATCGAAACCGCTGGGTCCTCGATATCGACGTCGACGCGCTCGACCGCGATCGCGACCTGTTCCTCGAGGTTGTCGATCGCCGTCACTGGCTCGTCCGCGTCCTCGAACTGCGCCAACAGGTCCGACAGCCGCTCATCGGCGGCGTCCGGGTCGGCGACATCCACGGCTCGCTTGGCGACGTCGAACAGCGTGACTGGGGGCGGGTTGGTCGGCATGCCGCGGATCATCTCACGCGAGCGCCGCTTGGCCGAGCGGCACCTCATGAGCGCGACACTCGCGCGGCGCCGCCGCGCGAGTGCGAGTCAACCGTATGGATCGCGAACCTTCGGCTCAGCCGGTCGTCGTTGCGATCGCCGCCGAGGTGGCCGCGCGCGACTGGGGCGCGCCGTCGCCGTACGTCGCGGGATGCGCCGGCAGCAGCACCAGCGCCATCAGCGCGCCGCCGGCGACCACGCCCCCAGCGACCAGATTGGCGGTGCTGAAGCCGCTGAAGAAGGCCGTGCTGGCCGCGTTGTGGAGCGTGGCGGCAAGCCGGGCGTCTCCGGCGTGTGCCAGCTCCCCGGCCGCCGTCAGCGCCGTGCCGATCGATGCATGGGCGGTTGCGGTGAGCTTCGCCGACAGTCCCGCCGGCAGCGCGCGGGAGAGCCCGCTGGCGTACAGAGACGCGTACACGCTGCCCAGCACCGCCACGCCCAGGGTGCCGCCGAGGAGTCGGGTGGCGTCGTTCACGGCGGAGCCGACGCCGGCCTTCGCCTTCGGGACCACGCCCATGATGGCCTCGGTCGCGGGTGCGCTGGTTAGCCCCATCCCGGTCCCGAGCACGACCATCTGCGCCGCGATCGTCCCGTAGCCGGTGGCCGCGGAGGCGCTCGTGACCCACAGGTAGAAGGCGGCCATCGACAGCAGGCCGGCGGCGACGACCAACTTCGTGCCGAGGCGCACGGCGAGCTTGGTGCCGAGGATCGAGGAAATCGCCACGGACGACGCGACCGGTAGCAGGCGAACGCCGGTGGACAACGGCCCGTAGCCCTTGAGGAACTGGACGTACTGTGTGACCAGGAAGATGAATCCGGACAGCGCGAAGAACGAGATCGCCACCGAGCCGCTGGCCGCTGCGAAGCGCGGGTTGCGGAACAGCGTCACATCGAGCATCGGCTCATCGATGCGCCGCTCCCAGACCACGAACGCGACACCCAGCAGAGCAGTCAAGGCGAAGGCGCCCAGCGTGCGCGCGCTGCCCCACCCGTAGGTGGGAGCCTCGATGATCGTGTACACGAGCAGCGCGATCATCGCGGTGGAGAGCACGAATCCCCCCCGGTCGGTCCGCGGCGCGTGCGGGTCGCGCGAGGTCGGTACGTACCCGGCGACCAGAATCCCCGCGACCGCTGCGACCGGCGTCATCGCGAAGAAGATGCTGCGCCAGTCGAACACCTGCAACAGCCAGCCGCCGACGATCGGCCCCAGCGCGATCGCCGCGCCCGTGATCGCGCCCCAGAGGCCGATCGCCCGCGCGCGTTCGCTCCGCTCGGTGAACACGTTCGTCAGCAGTGACAGCGTCGAGGGGAACACCATCGCCGCCCCCAGGCCCATGACCGCACGGGTCGCGATCAGGCGACCCGGACTGTCCATCAGACCGCCCGCTAGGCTGGCCAGGCCGAACACCGTTAGACCTGCCAGCAGCAGCCCCTTGCGACCGAACCGGTCAGACAGGCTGCCGAACGCCAGCACCGAGGCGGCGAACAGTAGGTTGAACGCGTCCACGACCCATTGCAGCTGCGAGTTGGACGCGTGCAGCTCCCGCACCAGCGACGGCAGCGCGACGTTGACGATGGTCGTGTCGACGTTGATCGCGAACGCGGCCAACAAGAGCGAGACGAGGATCAAGGGCTTTCGTTGCATGAGTCCCCTTCGGGTGGGCGGCGAAGAATCGGTGGATGATGTTCTAAACTAAGAAGACAAAAAAGTCAAGTAATAGAACGTGATTCTCGTCTAACTCGTGCTACGATTCTCCCCATGAGGTCCTACGACGAGTACTGCGCAATCGCCAAGTCGCTCGACGTCGTCGGCGATCGCTGGACCCTCTTGATCGTTCGCGAGCTGGCGCTACGTGGCGGCTGCCGCTACACCGACCTGCGCCACGGGTTGCCTGGAATCGCGACCAACCTGCTGGCCGATCGGCTCCGCGAGCTCGAGCAGGCGGGGGTGGTGGCCCGCGAAGACGCGCCACCGCCGGTCGCGACGACCCTCTTCCATCTCACCCCGCGCGGGGAGCAGCTCCGTCCCGTGCTCGAGGATCTCGTCCGCTGGGGCCTCCCGCTGATGACCGACCAGCGGCCCGGCGAAACGGTCCAGAGCCACTGGCTCGCCTGGGCCCTCGAGCTGAACCTGAGCGACGACCATCCTGACCAGCCCGCGGTCGAGGTCGAGCTTCGAACCGGCGATCAGCCGATCACGATCGAGGCGACGAACGGCACCGTCCGAGCGCGGATGACGCCGTCCAACGATCCCAAGCTGATCCTGAGCGGCGACGCCAAGCCGATCCTCGGACTGGTCTTCGGGCTGCGCGACCTCGAAGCTGCGCAGGCCGCCGGCGTCACCTACGAGGGCGATCCCGGCGTGCTAGACCGGATCCGCGGCACCTTCACTCCTTAGCCGAGCCGGCCCTCGAATGTGACCGTCGCTCCGCGGGCGCGACGTTGATGCCGACAGCCTCAAGCTCCGGCCCTACGTCCTCGAGCGTGCAGATCTCCTCCGGGTCGAAGCAGCCTCCACCGGGCTGCCGCGCGAGCAACGCCTCGGCGAACACCAGGGCGCTCCGCGCCGTGTGCACGAACTCACCCCGGCACTGGACGGTCCAGACGGCAAGCCGGCGATCACCTCGAACGGCGGCGACCCAGTGCGCGACCGGCTCCTGGCTCGGGGTCCGGTCGGCATCCGGCGGCCGCGAACGGATGAGGGCCTTCGACAACCGGGTGAGGCCGCCCACGTCGTTCAGCGTGAGCAGCCATTCGTGCATCGGTGCTTCCAAGACGCAGATGTAGGGCCGAACAATTCGTCCCTCCGCGATCCCACCGAGCCATCCGGCGTCATCCTCGCCGAAGCCCACGCAGGTTCGCTCGCCAAACGGCTCGGGCAGCGGAACGCCCACCGTGCGATGACGAGCCACCGTCTTCAGACCGCGCTGCACGAAGTCCACGCTCGCCGGCCCCCGGGGAACGGCAGTCGCCAAACTGAAAACCATCTCGAGCTCCTCCGCCTCCGGGTGCCTGCGGAGCAGGTCGGCGGCGACAATGGTGGTCACGCCGGGCGCCAGGCCGGCGTTCATGAGCACGGTGCCGCGGGCGCCGCCGGCCACCGCCCTCAGCCCGCGGGTTGCGGCCGCCGGCAGCGTGGCGATGTTGATGAGCGTGCCGCCGTGCTCGAGGACTAGACGTTCGGCGATCAGGTCGCGGTGCGGCACGGTATTGACCACGAGCTCGTGCTCGCGCAACGCGGCCCGCACCGATTGAGGCTGGTCGAGGTCGAGCTCGATTTCGCCGGCCCGGGCGCCGCGAACCCCCGATCGCACCTCCCACCCAGCCTCGCTGAAGGCACTGACGGTGAGCCCGCCGAGCACACCGCGACCTCCGATGACCAGTGCTCGATTGATTGGTTGTCTCTCCTTGACAGCGTCCGGCGCGATGCGGGTCCCTCGGGTCTGAGCGCTCGCCGCGCGTGCTGGACGTTTAGGCCCGGGACGGTGCGCCGCGTGGGGGCCCCGCGTCACGGACCGCCCCGGGGGGTCGATGTGTCAGCGATCCTACGTCGAGGGGGTGCGGTTGGGGAGGACCAACCCGGCCTTCAATCTGTGAACCAATGTCGTTGCCGGCGGTCAGCTGCTCGCCGCCGCGACGGCCAGCTCCTCGACCGCGCGAGGAATCGCTGACTCGACGATCAGCCCGTAGCCCAGCAGCAGCGCCGGCGGCAGCGACCTTGCGACGGCGCAGTCCTGGTGCAGCGTGTGAACCGCGACGCCACGCTCGGCCGCGGCGTCGGCGATGGCGTTCTCATCCGTCCCCTCGGGCAACCACGCGATCATGTGAAGTCCGGCGGCGGTGCCGCCGACGGAGGCTTGGGGCAGGCGCTCGGAAAGCGACGTGATGAGGGCGTTCCGCCGGGCCTGATAGCGGCGACGGGTACGGCGCAGGTGCCGGTCGATTTCCCCCCGTTCGAGCAGCAGCGCGTACGTGGCCTGCATGAGGACGCTCGGCAGTGCGCGCGCCACTCCATGCTGGGCGGCCATCTCGCCCACCAGGTGGCTTGGCACCAGCACCCATCCGAGTCGCAACGCGGGCGCGAGCGTCTTGCTCGCGGTCCCGACGTAGGCGACGCAGTCCGGCGCCAGACCCTGCAGCGACGCGATCGGCTCTCGGTCATAGCGATACTCGGCGTCGTAATCGTCCTCCACGACGATCGCTCCGCGCCGCCGGGCCCAGGTGATCAGCCGGGCCCTGCGCTGCGGCGCGAGAACCGTGCCGGTTGGATACTGGTACGCCGGAGAGAGGACCACCGCGTCGACATCGGCGCGCTCGAGCTCGTCCACATCGAGGCCGTGCCGATCGACCGGGACGGGAATCGGCTCGAGCCCCGCCTGGGCGACCGTTGCGGGAATCGGAGCCCATGCGGGATCCTCGACGCCGACCCGACGAGCGCCGCGCTGACCGAGCGTCCGCCACAGAAGCTCCATGGCGTGCGTCGCCCCCGCCGCGATGAACACCCGGTCGGGCTCAGCCACCGCCGCACGGACCCGCCCGAGATAGCTGCTGAGCCCGATCCGCAGCTGGCGCAGCCCGCGCCGCGACCCGTACGCGAGCGCGGTGTCGGGCAGCTCTCGCAGCGAGAGCGACATCGCCGACTGCCACTCGCGGCGCGGGAAGAACGACAGGTCCGGGATGCCGCTGCGCAGGTCGTACCGAATGCGGCGGGCGGCCGCCGACGACGCCGGCGCGGCGGGTGGCTGCTGGGCGAGCCCACTGGCGATCCGCGTTCCGTCTCCCGCCCGCGCCACCAGGTACCCCTCCGCCACGAGCTGGGAGTACGCCTCGACAACGACGCCGCGCGAGATCTCGAGCTCCTCGGCCAGGAGCCGACTCGGTGGCAGCTTCGAGCCGGCCCGCAGCCGTCCGGAGCGGATCGCGTCGCGCAGCTGCCGCTCGAGCTGCGCGCGCAACGGCTCCGACCTGTCGAGGGTGAGGTGGATGTCCATTGGCCTCGCCGACCGCGATGCTAGCCCGGACGCGAGCAGGACCAGGCCCGACGGCGACCTGACCGTTGGTCCTGGAAGCGCGCCGGCAATTGGACCTTGTCGGCGGACCAGGGTCGGCCTACGGTGGACGGCATGAAAGCCGTGGACAGCCAGATCCGTCCGGACCTGATCGACACGATGATGGACCTCTACTGCGAGTGGCGGACCGAGTGCAAGGCGGTGCAGGCTGCATGGGAGTGGGCGTCGCGCGCCGCACCGTGCGACCGCACTGCGGCCTTCGCGGCGTACACGGCGGCGCTCGACCGCGAGGAGTCGGCCTGCCAGGCCTACGCGGCCCACATCCGCCGGATCACCTCCCACCGAGTGGTGGATTCCGGCACGCACGCTCGGCGCCGCGCGGACCGGTGCCCGTGACTCGCGCGGCCACGAGTCGGCACCTCAGTCGTTTCTTGACGCGCCCCCGGTGACCCGGCGCGGCGCTGTCTCGGTGTAATTACCTCTGACGTAACCAACTTACCGATGTGGACCAGATCGTGTTCCACGTGTCACATGGCACGATCGACGCGCCTCGCATACGACACACCGTCAACCAACGGCAGGCCGATGTGGGCGGTCTCCGCGCCCTCGTTGCTGGGGACCGTCAGCTGGCACCTCCCGCGCCGGCTTGACGCGTTGCTCCCGCGCATCAACATCGTGGGGTCGGCCGCGCGTACCGCGTCCAGGACCGGCCGATCGGACCACCGAGACAGCCACCGGTCGGCCCGGCCCGTTTTCAACATGGATGGCTGACGCTCAAATTCGCCGCTCAGTTTTGGTCGCCGCGGACGCCTCAATGAACGAGGCCCGAATGCAACGACCAAGCACCAACTACGGAGCGCCGAAATGGGAAAGATCGTCGTCAGCGAGAATGTGTCCCTCGACGGAGTTGTCGAGGACCCAACCGGTGAGGAGGGCTTCCGGCACGGCGGCTGGTTCGGCCGGGTGGGGGACAACGACAGCCAAGACTGGGCCAGGGGCGCGCTCGCCGAAGCGCTGGGCGCCGAGGCCTTTCTCTTCGGTCGGCGGACCTACGAGTTCTTCGCCGCGCGGTGGCCGGCTCGCAGCGGCGAGTTAGCGGATCGGTTGAACAGCCTGCCCAAGTACGTCGTGTCCTCAAGTTTCCAGGATCCCGAATGGAGCAACTCTACGGTGGTGCAGGGCGACGTTGTCGACGAGGTCTCCAAGCTGAAGCGGGAGCTGAACGGAGAGATCGTCGTCCCCGGCAGCTTCAAGCTCGTGCACGCGCTGATCGAGCACGACCTCGTCGACGAGCTGCGGCTGACGATCTACCCGTTCGTGCTCGGGGTCGGCCGACGGCTCTTCGGCGAGACCGGCGACCCGAAACGCTTGCGCCTGCTCGAGGCCAAGACCATCGGTGACAATCTCGGGTTTCTCGCCTACGAGTTCGTCTCGGTCGGTTAGCGGCGTCTAGGGCAGCGACGGCGCGAGCCCGAAGAGCGGGAACACGCCGTTGTCGCCGAACCAGGTGACCGCGGAGATCCGGTCGCCCTCGAGGGCGAGAACGAACAGCGCGTAGGGCCGCGCGATGCCTGCCTCCGGGTCTGGGAGATAGGCGCCGAACGCGGGCTGCGTGTTGGCCCGCGTCGAAACCAGGCGCAGCGCCACGCCGCGCCGGACGTCGCGGTCGCGCAGAAACACGCCGATCGCGGCGGGGCCCTGGTACTCGCATGGCTCGGGCGGCATGGTCAGCCAGGCGTCGTCGGTCAGCAGGGCGACCATGCCGTCGACGTCGCCCGCCTCGACGGCGTCGGCGAACCGGCCGACGATGTCCCGCTCCAGCTTGGAGTTCGGAAGCGGCGCGCGTTCGCGACCCGCGGCGGGCAGGCGTGACTCGAACGCCGCGCGTGCGCGCTGCAGAAGGCTGTTGACCGACGGCTCAGTCGTTTCGAGCATCTCCGCGACCTCCCCGGCGTGGAACCCGAGCACGTCGCGCAGCATGAGCACTGCACGCTGCTGCCCGGGGAGATGCTGGAGCCCGACGACGAACGCCAGTGCGGTCGCCTCCTTGATCTCGTATCGCGCCTCCGGTCCGGGGGCTTGGTCGGGGATCCCGTCGAGCAGGGCGTCCGGATAGGGCTCGAGCCAGATAGGTTCGGTGACCCGCGTCGGCTCGGTCACCTCGGTCGACCGCTGCCGGTCGTCCGGACGGTGGCGGCGCGCACGGACAGCGTCAAGCGCGCGATTGGTGGCGATCCGGTACAGCCAGGCGCGGATCGAAGCGCGCCCCTCGAACCGCTCGAGGTCGCGCCACGCGGCGAGCAGCGTCTCCTGAAGGAGATCCTCGGCATCCTGGGCCGAGCCGACGATCCGGTAGACGTGGAGCTGGAGCTCGCGCCGATAGGGATCGGTCAGCGCCCGGAACGCGTCCCCGTCGCCGGCGCGCGCGCGAGCAAGCGTGTACTCCGTGGCGCTCGTCACGGTCGCATTCTGGCACCGCCTTCCCGATCGCCTAGAGCGAGCGAGAACTCAGTCGAGCCGGCGAGCGAGCCCGCGCACTACCAAGCCGGCTCCAACGAGGGTGACCGCGCCACCAAGGAGCAAGACCACGTCAAGCCCGGTGAAGGGCAGCGTGCCCGACTTGCCGGCGCTGCTCGATGAGGTCCCCGTGCCGGCGTGACCGCTTCCGACGGAGGAGCACAGCTGCGGGTTGTACGCCTGGCAAGTCGAGCTTCCAGACGCGAACGCGGCGCTCGGCGCGAACACAACAAGCGTCACACCTGCCAGCGCCAGGACTCGGCTCATGTACTTACTCATCTCTCGAATCGTCTTGTGAACCACGCTTCCACCTCCTGTGGTCGGGATTCCCCATGCTCCTATTTCGTCATATGGGGACACGCGCCCTTATCCGCGAGAGACTGAATCGGCGACGGGTAGTTCACCGCCAGCGGCGCGGTGAACCACGGATGTGGGACAGTCCGACGTCGTCCCATGGACTTGCCCTGGACCCGTTGGGTGCGCGTCCTTCGACGCCACCCGGCCGTCACGCAACCGAAGCACCTCGACGACGGTGAGCACCATGATCTTGAGATCGAGGCCGAGTGACCAGTTGCATATGTAGTAGTTGTCCCACTCCACCCGATCGGCGATCGATGTCTGGCCGCGCAGTCCGTTTACCTGGGCCCAGCCGGTTATGCCTGATCTAACCCGGAGCCGATCGTCGTAGCGTTCGATCTCGGTGCCGAACCGGGCGGCAAACGTTGGCCGCTCCGGGCGCGGGCCGACGATGCTCATCTCGCCGCGCAAGACGTTGATCAACTGCGGGAGCTCGTCGAGCGAGGTGTTCCGCAACCACCTACCCACGGCCGTCCGGCGGTCCTCGCCCTCGACGCCGCCGGGCGCGCACCCGTCCGGCGGGACGAACTCGGCCTCATCGCTTGGGTGAGGTTCACGCATCGTGCGGAACTTGAGGACGTCGAAGACGCGGCCGTCGCGTCCCACGCGGCGCTGACGAAACAACGCCGGACCAGGCGAGGACCGGCGCACGCCGAGGGCGATCAACCCCATCAGCGGGGAAATCAGAACCAGCGCCACGGACGCAAGCGACCTATCGAACGCGTGCTTGATCGCGAACTGCCAGCCCCGTGGATCAGTCGAACGGAGCGAGATCAGCGGCAGGCCGCCGACGTGATCGAGGGTTGCGTGGCCGTTGATGGCCTCGAACAGCCGCGGCACGAGCGAAACATCGACGCCGAGCTCATCACATTCCCGCACCCTCTCGACGAGGGCGCGATCGGGCTCGGAGGAGAAGGCCAGGATCACCCGCCGCGCCCCGGTCTGGCGGATCGCCTCCGCCAAGTGTTCCGGCGCTCCGAGAATCGGGACGACCGCCGCCGATCCGTGTCCGACCGTCGGCATCGGATCGGAGTCCAGGACTCCCACTGGGCGCAGTCCGTAACGCGGGTCGTCGGTCAATCGCTTCACCAGATGCTGCCCCACGACACCGCCGCCGAGGATCAGCGTGGGGGTCCCGAGCGCCTGATTACGAACGACCTGTGACCGAACGCTGCGCAGGACGAGGCGCGCCACAACGAGGTAGGCGCCGCCGAACAGCCACAGACGCAGGGTGAGCTCCACCAGATGGTTGCCGCCCATGATCGAGCCGGCGGCCAGTGTCAGCATGGCCGCCGACGACACAGCGCCTGCGGCCTGGATCATGAGGTCAAGGCCCGGGGCGTAGAACCGGTCTCCCGCCCCGCCGCGTAGGTGGAGCAGCCCGATCGCGACGAGGGGGAATAGGACAGCCGTCGCGCAGCCGAGACCGGTCGCACGCGCCGGCGCGGCGAGCGCCGCCGCGCTCGAGCCGAGCGCGAGCGCCAACAGATCGGCGATCAGGACGATGCGCGTCCATAGCCTTGGGTCGAGCACGGGTCGCGTGTCCGCGGCGACCCTTTCGCCCGCCGCGACTCGTGGCACGGGGCGCCGCGCCGGGGCATGCGCCGGCCTCCGGTCCCTCGTTCGTAGGTTGCGGGCTGGTCTCGTACCGCCGAGAGACGCTCGATCACATGCATGACCGCGACCCATATGACTAGGATCGTCACCCACCGCGTGGTCACCGTCAGCGGCCAACCCGGACCGAAGCGCGGGTTACTACGCGTTTGGGCCGCCACGAACCACGGATGCCAGGGCGCCTGAGGTATGCACCGTCGCCGCCGATCACTCGCGAAGCGGCCTGATCAGCGTCCAGTCCAGGGCAACGTCGACGTCTTCGGCGCTCATGGTGCACCGGATGGTGATCAAGAAGGAGGCGATCACGCTCGGCAGCGTGCGCTACGCGCTGACGGCCGGCCGCCGCGCGACGATTGAGGTTCAAGCCGACGCCGGTCAGACGCCAGGCGCTCGCCACTGCCGAGGGCCGTAGCCTCGCTGCCTACCTCTCGGTGGCCGTCACCGATGGGAACGAGTTCACTGCCAACATGACGCTGATCGCGCCGATCCCGGCGAAGCATCGAGCGACGTGCTCGTCGTCGCGCATCAGACCGCCGCGACGCCCGCTCTGATTGAGGCCGTTCGCGAGCGCGCACAACCGTCCCTCGACGTTCTATCTCCTGGTTCCGCGCCGCCGGCACGGCGGGGACAGGATGGCCGACCCGCAAGAGATCGGCGCACACGAGGCGCGCGAGGTACTCCGCGACGCCTTACCTCGGCTCAGCGAGGCCGCCGGCACCGAAGTCACCGGCGACATCGGCGACACTGAGCCGCTGATGGCGATCCAGGATGCTCTCAACATCGGCCACTACGACGAGATCATCATCTCGACGCTGCCGCTGGGCGTCTCTCGCTGGTTGAAGCACGACCTCGTTTCCAAGGCGCAGGCGTTCGGGCTTCCCGTGCACCACGTCCTCGGTAAAGACAGCCGGTTGGCGGGAGCCGCCAACCGATAGCGCCCGACGACCTTACCGGGGGGACGGTCTCGCGGCGGGCGAGCCTGTCCCGCCGGGAACCCCATCCTGACAGGACCAGGCATACAGCCACGTCACTGCCCGCGTCTCCTCGTCAACGTCGCTGACCGCGAGAATCTCGGTCTCGATCTGTTCCAGGTTCCTGCCTTCGAGCAGGGCAAGCTCTACGGCCGTAACCAAACCTGCTGACGTAATCGCTGTGCTCATTTCGTCCCCCCGCAATTTCGGGTACCGATACACGCCAGTGTGCTCTCCGGCGTGTGATGGGGGCGTGCAGAACTGGCCTCGCGGCATTCAGATCGTGTGAACGCCGGCGTAAGGTTGGCGCTCGCGGCCGCGCGTTCACTCCTCGGTCGCGCTCAAGCGGAAGGCATCGCGGAGACTATTGGCGCTAGAGCGCTGGCAGGTTCACGACTCCCGGTCCCGGCGGGGTCCTATAGTCAGCGACATGAAAGCAGTTCTCGTCGTCGTCGCGGCTGTCATCGCTGTGATCGTCGTGCTGAAGGTCATCGCCACGGTCAGCGCGCTTGTCCTCGCGTTCGTCCCGGCCGTCATCGCTCTCGGCGGCGGCTACGCGGTTGGTCAGATTCACGGCGCGCGGCGAGAGCGCCGCAAGCTCGAAGCCAAAGGCGCCGGGCGGCTGCCCAAGTAAAGACGCCGCGGACCAAGCCACGCCGCTTGCATCCGGAGACGGTCCGTCGGCGAGCGGCGCCAGATATCGTGCTCGTCATGTCGGCGCGAGCGCAGCAGGACCGTGTGGTCGTCGCACTCGCGGCCGTCACGTGTGGCCGGCTCTCTCGCGCTGCGACCGTTCGCGCCCGCCGCGGGCAGTGCTCCGCATCGGCCGATCAGTACCGCGTGCAGGTAACCGAGCCGGGGTCGGGGTCGGTCCTAGCAAGCAGTCGGGCCGGCGAACACAGCCCGGAGGTCGTGTTCGAGCACTGGGGCGGAGACGCCGAGATGCTCGCCTTGCGCCCCTCGCTAGTGACGGGAGCGGTGGGACTGTCGGGGCCGCTCGAGCGCGCGCAGGTAGCCGCCCGCACCGTCCGCTACTACGACCTCGACTCGCTGCAGATCGCGTATCCGGACGGGGCTGAACTGCACGCGGGTCGAATCGAACTCGTTCTCCACGGGCCCCGTCGGGGCATCCTGCGCCGCCGAGCCCAGCTGTTGCGCGCCTCGCTCGACGAGCTGCTGTAAGCGCTCACCACGTCCGTATGGGATCGCCAACTGGCCCAGGGCACGCCCACCTGACGGGTACTTGCTCGCAGCCGCCTCGACGTGCGGCGCTTCCGCCTTCTTGGAGACGCGGCACGGCCAGCGCTTGCCGGCCGCGGCGAGTCGCTTGGACTGATTGCAGAGAGGCAGCCGGATCGCACCGGGGCGGGCGGCCGACGCGAGCGCCCCGCTGGCGGACGCAAGCTGGACATTCCGGGATCGATGGCATGAACCCTTATCAGGCTCAGCGGATCCAGAGCTGGTCTGGCAGGACGCCTTGCTCGGCGCTCGCTTGGAAGTTGCCGACGCGGTTGGACACGAAGATGACGTAGCCGGAGATCACGAGTGGAACCTGCGGCGCGTCGTCGACGACGGCGCGGTCGGCCCGGGCCCAAGGTTGTGCGTCCGGCGAGTTGCCCGCCTCGGCGGCCAGTGCGTTGCTGATCCGCGCGTCAAGGCGCGGATCGCAGAGCTCCGCGATGTTGCCATTGACTGGAGAGTTCGGGATGAAGTAATTGCAGCCGAAGTAGGTTTCGATGAGCTGGGACGCGGCCGGGTAGACCGCCCCGTCCTCGAAGGTGAACGCCTGGGCTCTGGTCCGCGAATCGGCGATTTGCGCATACTCCTGGCTGTAGGGCTCCGTCGAGACGTCGCGTAGCCGGGCTTGGTAGCCGAGTTGGTCGAGTAGCGTCACGAGGTAGCGAGCTACGGGGGGTGGTGTTCCGGCGGTGAGCCAAATCGTCACTGAAGTGCCGCACTTGTGGGAGGCCGTGATCAGCCGCCGCGCGGTGGCCAGGTCGGGGGCGCTCCAGACCCCGCTCTCGGTCGGGTCTGGCGTGTACGGGCGGTAGCGCTTGTACCCGGTGAACCAGGGCGTCAGCGTCTGGCAGGTGGGCTGGGCGCCGGTCCCGACGAGGCGCGCGGTCGACCGCGTAGTTGAGCGCTCGGCGGACCCAGATGTCGTTGAACGGTCGGACGCGCGCGTTGAAGATGAGCGAGTAGTCGCACGCGCTTCTCCGGCCTGACTCATGACCGTGAAACTGTCCGTGGCCTCCGCGGAGGCACCGGGCTCGCCCCATCAACGGCGCCAGACTGACACGAACGTCGCGGTCCGCCAGCTCCACCCCGACCGTTGCCGATTCGGTACGCCTGAGCCCCGCGCACCGCGGCGCAACGCCGCAAGCTCAACACGAGTTTCCCTCGGCTCGCGCGACTCGAAGCACCCATCC
The DNA here is from genome assembly GCA_035625625.1 of Solirubrobacteraceae bacterium. Lineage (GTDB taxonomy): Bacteria > Actinomycetota > Thermoleophilia > Solirubrobacterales > Solirubrobacteraceae > Palsa-465. Next base: position 3,577 of record DASPPG010000150.1, on the reverse strand, counting down.
GTCGCCACGAGCGCAGCTGACCTCCAGCACGCTGCGCGGTTGCTACTAAGAACCTCGGGGGCGACCCGACGCGCCTTGGGGTGCCGACGAGCGCGCCCCGACGCTCGCCCACCCGGGAGGGATATTGTTGATCTCGGTCGTCGTCAGTTGGGTTGACGTGTCTGAATCGCCTAGGATCCGGGACGCCGCGCCGACGGAAGTCACGACGCTCGAGGCACTGCAGCGGCGCTCGTCCAACATCTGGGAGCAATACCGCGAGCAGCTGGCGGCCCATCCCGATGCAATCGAGCTGCCCGAGGCGTTCATCGACAACGGCTGGGTGCGCGTCGCCGTCACAGCCGACGGAATACCGATCGGCTTCTCGGCGGTGATCCCGTCCGACACCGGGACACACGAGCTCGACGGGCTCTTCGTCGAGCCCAAGGAAATGCGCAAGGGCGTTGGCACAGCGTTGATTGAGGACGCCGCCTCGCGTGCCCGGGCCGCAGGCGCAGTCGGCCTGGAGGTGACCGTCGGGCCTGCCCAGCCCTTCTATGAACGGCTCGGCTTCACCGTCACCGGAACCGCGCAGACGAGGTTCGGCCCGGCGGTGCGCATGCGCCGCGAGCTGCGGAAGCCGCCGCTCAGCCAAGCAACGAGATCAACCACGAGGTGACCGTCATTCTTGCGTCCGACTCGATCCTCCAGTCGACGCTCACAGCTCACCACGAAGCGGAACAGTGGCTCGCCGCGCCGCCACGTCACCAGCAAGCGATCGAGCCTACGGACGTACCGGGATGAGCAACGGGCTATACCGCCCCGACGAACGTTAGTGGCAGGGGTAGTCGCAGTGGACGCACATACCCGCCCGCTCGCCGACGAAGTTCGCCAGCGTCGCGTCGAAGATTTGCACGAACACCTCCCCAACGTCGTGCCGCACCCACTCCTCGAAGATGTCGGTCAGGAACCTCCCGTACCCCTCCGGGGACACCGAGCGGCTGCTGACGTAGCTGCCTGACTGCACGTACAGAGGTCGATCGCGCCACGAGGACCACCCCGCATCGGCGTTCTCAGCCGTCTCGTCGGTCCGCTCGATCACCGGGATCAACTGCATGAACCGCGCGTCGCACTCGTCGCGTAGGAACCGGTAGACCTCAACCCCGCGGTCCACGTTCGCGGGGTGCACCGTCGTGAGGACGTTGTACTCGACCCCCGCGCGCCGCAGCTCCCCAAGCCCGCGCATGACCTGGTCGAAGCTGCCGCGACCCCCTTGGTGACCCGGAAGGTGTCGTGGATCTCGCGCGGGCCGTCGATCGAAATGCCGACCAGAAAATCGTGCTGGCGCAAAAACGCAGCCCAGTCCACATCGAGCTTCGTACCGTTGGTCTGGATCGTGTACGCGGCGCGCTGGCCCGGTTGGAGGTACCGATCGACGATCTCGATCGACCGCCGGAAGAAATCGAGTCCCATCAGCGTCGGTTCGCCGCCCTGCCAGGCGACGTCCACGACCGGGACATGCGAATGGGCTTCGATGAGCTGACGGACGTAGGTCTCGAGCAGCTCGTCGGCCATCCGGAACCGGCTGCCCGGGTACAGCATCTCCTTGGAGAGAAAGAAGCAGTACGCGCAGTCCAGGTTGCACACCGCACCGGTGGGCTTCGCAAGCAGATGAAACGCTGGCGGCACCGTCGCCATCAGACGAGTATCTGGCTACGCCGTCCCTTGTGGATCACCCGATCGGGATGAACCCCTCCTGCTCCCGGCGCTCACACTTCATACGTGCACGCGATGGAACACATCTCACGCGCGTTCGAGTGGATCGCGGTCGCGGTGCTGATCGCCGCCCTCCTGCTCGCCGTAGTCGCCGTCGTCCGCGTCCTCGCCGGCGACCGCGACGCCCGCCTCGCCTACCGGCGCGGCCGCGAGGTATTCGGACGAGGGATTCTGGTCGGCCTCGAGATTCTCGTCGCAGCCGATCTCGTCCGCACTGTCGCGGTGGAACCGACGCTCGAGAGCGTCGGCGTGCTCGGACTGATCGTAGTCGTGCGAACCATTCTCAGCTTTGCGATCGACATCGAGATCGACGGGATCCTCCCATGGCACAAGAGCTCCACACGCTCGCTTGAGGCGCGCGAGCCGGGCGACCATCCACCCCGGACCAGCGTCCCAGAACGCGGTTGACCCACCTCCCGTTGCCGGGCTGGTAACACGGCCGACTCCACGGATGCGGAGCGCGCATCCACCGCGCGAACGGTGCCGCAGCCGTCGCGGGCTCCTCCTCTGAGGGCGATTCGACGTTGGACAGCGACGCGGGCGACCCGGCGAGCATGCGGAGCACAGCGATACCCGTGAACATGATCGCGACCCCGCGGAACCGCCCAACAGAGGCATTGGGCACGATGTCCTCGTAGCCGACGGTCGTGAGCGTCACGGCGCCGCACCACGGCGACACGCCCACGGTCGCGAACTCCGAATTGGTCTTGTGCCCGCCATAGGCATAGCGGGCTCGTCGGCGTCGCCGAGGTGGAAGCAGTCGTCCGAGACCAGCCGCCGAGCGGCGCCGGCAGGCCGGTGGTTTCCGCGCGTTGCGATCACAAGCATGGCCGAGGCGTGACGATCGCTCTTGGCTTGAGGGCTCGGCCGATGCCCTCGGGAAGCAATAGCGCGGCGGATCCGGCCGGCCTCGAGCTAATGACTACCGCTCAGCCGGGGCGAACCAGTAGTCCGCCGCCCGCGGGGAAGACGACTGAGTGCGTAGGCGAAGCAGCTGTCCGTCGTGGACCGGCCCGATCGCGAAAGCAGAAGTCACGACCGGCGGCGTGGCTGGACCCAACGGACCGCCGCGTCCTACCGAACGCGACAGTGAGGCATCGAGCTTGCTCACCGTTGCTCGCCTGACGCACCGCTTCGAGGACGACTGCTGCTTGGAGTGGCGGAGCGGCACTCTGGCTGAACCTCGGGTCGCAGCGAGTCGCGGTGGCCGGTCGCGGCGGCTTCCGGATTGTCGGCCGGATCCAGCGGCGTCACGCGCGTGTCGACGCCGATGCTGCTAGCCCAAAGGAGCCGTCCGTTGTGGGAGCGAAATGTCGTGCCGACGCTGGCGGATCTCTTCCAAGGACCCTTCGGGCCGGGACGTGAACCGAGCGCGATCCTGGACCGTGCCTCCTGCATCCCGCGTGACGCCCTGAAACGCTTCGCCCTACTTCGGCGCGTCACCGAGAACCAAGGCGATGGTGCCGTATTTCGCCGAAATCGGAGAGCGCGTTTCACCGGATGAAGTTCCGGCGTAAGGGCGAGAGCATTGTGACGGGTTTCTGCGCCACCTAACGGATAGTTCCTAGCGGTTGGAGTGATGAGACGTCTTCTTGACGAATTGGGCGTGCGGGCGAAGCGGCAGCTGCCTGGGCTGACTCCTGAGGAGCGAGCGGCACTGAGCGACGCGGTCGGGAAGCTCAGCTACCGTGAGCGGCGGGTGCTTGAGTTGCGCTACGGGTTGTGGGGCGAGGACCCGCACACGCTCGGCGAAGTGGCCGACATATTCCGGTTGAGCCCCGACCGGACCCAGCGCATCGAGCAACAGGCGCTGAAGAAGCTACCC
>DASPPG010000149.1:0-63065 GCA_035625625.1 Solirubrobacteraceae bacterium | reverse complement strand
AGCCCCTCGGCACGACGCAACGCCGTCAGCGCTGTGCGCTCGTTCATCATCCCCATCGCGGCGATCCCGGCCTCGAGCGTTAACGCCAGCTTCGCGATGCTCTGTGGTCCCCTCTCGGGAGCGGACTCGATGACCGCGGCGATCTGGCCAGCGTTCATATGGCCGATCGCTGCCAGCGCTCGCTCGAACACCTCGACCGCGCGCTCCCCTCGATCGCTTACGTAATACGCAGTCGCCAACACAGCGGCTGCACCGAACAGCGTGCCGAGATCCGCGTCGGCCCCGGCGAGTGCCTGCTCGAGATGCACGATCGCCTCGGTCTGCCCCGCGCGCAACTCGGCGGTCCCGAGCAAGTACAGCAGCCTCGGGCGCTCACCCACCGTCGGCGGCTCCGAGAGCGCACGACGCACATAGCTCGCAGCGATCCCAGGCGCGCCGCTCTCGAGCGCCTCGCGCGCCGCGTCGCGCAGCCGCGCGACCACCCACCCGTCCCCCGCCGGGCCGCACCCAAGCAGGTGCGCGGCAACCCGCGCCAGTGACCGCTCCCCCGCTCCATCCACGAGCTCAGCGGCGCGGCGACGCGCGATCCGGCGCGCACCCGGCGCGATGTCCTCCAGGACCGCCGCGCCGATCACCGGATGAAAGAACTCCAGCGGCCGCACGGCCGCGAAGATCTGCGCCGCCGCCAGCCGATCCGCGGTCAACTCCCCAACCACCGGATCAAGCCCCGCCAACTCAGCCGCGACCGCGACCTCCACGCCCGCACCGAGCACCGCCACCGCACGCGCCAACGCGACCGCCTCCCCACCCAACCGGGAAAGCCGCGCGAGCACCGAAGTCCCAACCGCCGCCGGCGCGACCAACCGCAGCGCCAGGACGCTCGCGACCCGAGCCGCCAACCCCTCAGCGCGCGCCGCCGCCAACAATTCCCGCACGAACAACGGATTCCCGCCACACAACTCCCAACACGCCGCGCAAAACGACTCATCCGCATCCTCGCCCAACACCGCGCGCACGATCGCGCCAACCCCCGCTGCGCTCAACGGCCCCAGCACGATCCGCTCAACGCTGCCATCGCCCACCAGCCGCGCCAACTCACCCCGCTCGCCCCCCGGATCGGCCGAGCGCAACCCCACGATCACCACCAACGCCAGATCCCCCACACGCCGCGCCACATACTCAAGCCACGCCAACGACGGATCATCAACCCACTGCACATCATCCACGCCCACCACCAGCGGACCACGCTCAGCCAGATTCGCGCACAACCAAAACAGCCCATGAATCGCCGCAAACCGATCCGCTGGCGGCTCCCCCCCAACCACACCCAACGCCCTCCCACCAACCCGCGCAACCCCACCAAGCAACCGCCGCAACTCCCCACCAGACGCCGACCGCAACACCGGCTCAAACAACTGACGCGCGACCCCGAACCCAATCTCAGCCTCAAACTCCGACCCCCGCGCCCACAACACCCCAAACCCACGCGCCACAGCAGCCGCCCGCACCGCCGCCAACAACTCACTCTTCCCAATCCCAGCAGGACCCTGCACCACAACCACCGCCCCAACCCCAGCACCCACCCGATCGAACACCCGACCCACCCGCGCCAACTCAGCCTCGCGCTCCACCAACCCGCCAACCCCAACCCGTGGGCGTTGGGAAGTGTCTCGTCTGCCGGCGGGTTGCGCGCTGCGCGGGGTGGTCACGCACAACCCCCAGACCAAACCTCGCACCGCACAAACAAACCATAGACGAGCTTCGGCCACCGCCGACACGAAAGAGGTCTGGGCCGGACCAGGTCCAGGGAGAGCGCGTTATCAGCCGTCCTCCGACGGACGCGATCGGCGAGGGGGGGCGTCGGCCGCTTGCATCCGCCGACCCTCCGCGGCAAGTAGCTAACGATCCTGCTTGAGCAGTCGCCATCCCCCCATTCCGGCGGCTACCGGGACCGCATTGAGACGATCGCAATCGACGGCAAGCGATTCTGCGCCGCCCGCGCTCGGCGCGCTCGGCGGGATCGCTTTCACGCTCGGAGGCGGCGCGGGACGCTATTGCTTCGCCTCAGTCGTCTCGTGGCGGCTGTGGCACGGCTGCTTCAGTCCGGCGATACACAAGTCGAGCCGCTCGAGGGCGGCGGCATCCGCGCGTTATCGCTTCTCTGCGGCATTGGTGGACCGGTCCGGGCCGGAGCGATCGTCCCGCCTCCGGCGTCCGCGTGATCGGTTTGCGCGGAAGGCGGCGGCGCGCCCACATCGACTCTGACGATCGCTTCTCGTCTCGTTTCGCCGCGGACGGCACGAGTGGTTCGGCAACGAAACGCCAGTCCGTAACAAGGCGGCGCTAGCCGCCGACTCCGTGGCCAGCGACCGCCCTGACGGCCCGCGTCGGTCGTGAGCTGCTTTGCGACTCTGGGACAACAGGAGTCGCGTGTGTGGTCGCGTCGAGCGGCCAACGGCACGCCGCCGAAGCCAGGTGCCGTCCCGCGGTTCACGCCGGACTCGCAAATCTCCTACAGTGCAACCGCTGCGGTCGCCTCACGAGCTGTGCCGCCGCGACTGCGCACCTCGGGACGCAGTGTCGGGCTCTTCAGGCAGCCGACACGCCGCCCGGCACGGCCGTAGACGTCGGTCACAGCCATTCGTCGACCGGAGGAGCCTCGAGCGGCTCGGGTGACTTCGCCCTGCCGTCCTCGGTTTCTACGGCAGTCAACTCGCGCTCGGCCTCAGCGGCAGCGTCGTTCAGCCAACCGGGGAGCTTGCGGGGCGGCAGCAGGATCGCTTTCGTGATCGCCTCACGTGCGGTCGATGCCTCGCTCCAGCCGCTGCTGCCCTTTCTGCGCGCGAGCCAGAACCACGTCCAAGAGGTGCCTCGCCTCGCGCCGCGCACCTCCTGATGGGCTACCTCGACCCCGCCACGCGGCGTCACCACGGCGACGGTCTCGGACCTATCTGGATAGCGCTACCAGCTGGCATCTCGTCCGCAGCGTGATTGCCGTGCCGACCTGGACGGCCTCAAGGCCCGACAGAGCCTGCTGGCGCCGTCTCATGGCCCGCCATGCCTCTTGACGGAGCTGCGAACATATGTTCGGTTCCGATGCGCGAGTACGGCTTCACCATCACCGAGCACGACACGGATCGCCCGTGGATGGTTCTCTCGAGCGAACACCGAACGATCAAGCTGCCGGACGGCATGGACTTCTTCACTTGGGCTAGGGAGCAGTGGCCGGCGCCGCGCTGGAGCGTGCAAGTCGATCCCTGGGAGCTGTCGCCAAGGTAGCTCCCTCATTCCTCGGTCGGCCTTCGGCACGTTCACCATAGGTATTCCGGAGCCCGGGGAATCGCGTACGGCTTCGCGGAGCTCGGCACGGACCGCTCGCGTTTGTCGCCCTTTGTCAACCTCCGGCCGCTCCCCGCGCCACGAGCGATGCTAAGGAATTGCACCATTAGCAGTGCTTTTGTAGGTCGGAGAGACATGATCTGAACCTGCGACCGCCCCCCCTCAGCCGGGACGAGCCGCTCGAATTTGGCCCCGGGAGACTTTCTCGTCGCTTCTCGTCTTTGGTCGGCCGCGAATTCCGTCCGAACACCTGGCCTCGCTCGTGGCCGGCCTGGCGACTCTAACCGTCAGGCGCTGTCGCGACGCTCAGCGCCGCGTTCGGCTGCCTCGGCTCCGGCCATGCGGCGCAGCAGGTTTCGGATCTGACGCTCGTCCGGCGGTCCGTCCTGCCATGCACCCCGGTCCATTCCGAATCGCCCGAGGATCTCGCGCGACGACTCGCACAGCTCAACGCCACCACCCTCCGCGCCAACGTACCGGAGCCAGGCCAGATCGCGATCGTTCGGATCGAGCTGCTCGACCCACTTCGCTGCGATCGAGATGGCCACCATCGCGCGGTGCGATCGGTGCCGCGCAATCCGATCGTCGAACCGCTGCGCCTGCGCCCGCCGCCACGCGGCCGTATGGCGCATCGTTCGGACGAGATCCGCAGGTGTCGCGGGTAAGGCGCTGGATCGGACAGAGTTTGGCGCCCTTAATTAATGGCGCCCTCGGGCCCGGTTGGTGCTCTTGCGCTGTCCCCGAAGTCGCCATTTTCCAGGCTCTTTCCTAGGGTGAGCGATGGGATTCGAACCCACGACCGCCTGGACCACAACCAGGAGCTCTACCAGCTGAGCTACGCCCACCGCGGGCTGCCCAATCTAGCATTGCCGCCCATCGAAATTGGGCCAAAGCCGACGATTGGAGCGTGGACGATACGAGCCTCCCCCGCCGACGCCCGTCACCGGAGGGTCGTCGGGGATCGGCGAGCAGTTCGCGATGGTCGGTCCGCTCCGAGCTTCACAGAACCTTTAGACCAGCCAGAGCACCCTGCACGTTTCCTTCACGGCTCGCGGACCAGAATCGAAGTAGTAACCGGTCGGTAGGCAGCCGGCGCCTCCGGGCGCCAGGCCCGAGCACCGGCATCGGCACTGCGTTCCGCGCGTGGCCGCGCGCCTACCCCGCGAGCGTCGGGCGCAGTGAGCTAGGAGTGAACATGCCCACGATTGCAAGTCCCCGCAAGATTGAATACCTCGAGCCGCGTGGCGACGACCTCGCAGCTGGCGGCTCGTCGATCAGGCTGCGGATGCGGGTCGCCAGAACGCGCGCCGCGCTCACCGAGCAGCTGGCCGAAGGTGCCGACCCGACCTCGAGCCCGGAGCTCGCGCTGCGCGCGAGCCAGCTCACCACAGAGCGCGGCCGCCGGCAGATGGCCCGTAGCCTGCGACGCATGATCAGCGAAGCGCGTCAGCCCCCGCTCACCCGAGCGCTCGTCTCGATCATCGACCGCTACGCGGTGCTCGAGGCCAAAGACGCCATCCAGGCGACGATCGCCCGGCTGGCCAGCCCAGACCCCGTCGCCGCCAAGGGAATGGCGATGCTGGAGCGGATTGTCACCGACGGCATCTCGAGTCCTCTCTACAACCGGTCCGAGCCCGGGACGCTCAGCCGTCAGCTGCTCGTGGCCAAGTCGGAACTGGATCCGACACCGGTCGATTCGCCGATCGCCGCATAGGGCGCGCACGACCCTCCGCGCCCGCTCACGCGGGATGGCCGGGACGACACGGCTGTACGTCCCGGCCATCATCTTTCCAGGACCAGGACGAGGGCTCGAAGCGGATCCCCGAGCGCGGCTCGGTGAGGAAGTAACGGGGGCGGGCGGGATCGGGCTCGAGCTTGCGCCGGATCGAGGCCAGGTACACCCGGACGTAGTTGTTCTTGGTGTCCGTCAGGCCCCACACCTGCTCGAGCAGGTGCGCCTGGGTGACGAGGCGACCCGGATGGCGGGCCAGGAGGCTGACGATCTGCCACTCGGTCGCCGTCAGGTGGACGTCGCGTCCGCCTCGCTGCGCGCGCCGGGCCGCGAGGTCGAGGGTGAAGTCCGCCGTCTCCAGCACCGGCGACTCGTCGGCCGGGCGGCCGTTCACGCGCAGCGCGACGCGCAGGCGCGCCATGAACTCGGCGATGCCGAACGGCTTGGTCATGTAATCGTTGGCGCCGGCATCGAGCGCGGCCACGGTCTCATCCTCGGTGCTGCGGGCCGATAGGACGATGATCGGCAGCGAGGTCCAGCCCCGCAGGCCGGCGATCACCGCGAGGCCGTCGAGGTCGGGCAGGCCGAGATCGAGCACGACGATGTCGGGATGGCGGCGCGCGGCGAGCGCCAAGGCCAGGCGGCCGTCGGCGGCTAGCAGCACGTCGTAACCCCGCGCACGCAGGTTGACCTCCATGGTCCGCAGGATCGCCCGGTCATCGTCGACGACCAGCACCCGAGCGCCCGCGCGCGGCTCCTGCCCAGCGGGCCCCGGCCCCGCGAGGCCGTCGTTCGTGGGCCCCACAGCAGTTACTCCCATTGCGAGTCACGACATTAGACCTCGCGCCGTGAAGCCCCCATGAATGATCCGGTCCCCGGCGTGAAGATTTCGTCAAGGTGCGCCCAGCGCGGTCCCGTTGCGAGAGGAGGCCGCCGGCTGCCCTCTCCCGGCCCAGCGATAGCCGATGCCCGCCTCGGTGCGGATCAGGCAGCGCTGGTGATCGCCTTCGAGCTTTGCCCGCAGGTTCGCGATGTGTGTCCGCACCCTGGGAGCCACGTCGCTCTGCAGCGATCCCCACACCGCGCTCGACAGCGTTCCGTACGTGACCGCCCCGTGGCTCGTAGCCAGGACGCGGAGCAGCGCGAACTCGATCGGCGTGAGATGGATCTCCTGACCGTCGAGAGTCACCACGTGCGCGGACAGGTCGATGACGAGCCCGTCCAACTCGAGTCGAAGCTCGCTCGGTGCGGTCCTGAGCCTCGCGGCCAGCCGTGCCACGAGCTCGCCGGGGCTGAACGGCTTGGTCATGTAGTCGTCGGCGCCGGCCTCGAGCGCCGCGATCTTGGCGCCCTCGGCGTCGATCGTGGACAGGACGAGGATCGCGATGTGACCGTGGCCTCGCAAACACCGGCACAGCTCGATCCCCGAAACGTCCGGCAGCTCGAGCTCGAGGATGATCGCGCACGGCTCGTACTCGGCGACCCCCTCGAGCGCGGCGGCACCGGTTGTGGTGAGGAGAACCCTGTACCCGGCCCGGCGCAGAATCGTCTGCAAGGCGCGCTGCGCCTGTGGATTTGGATCGCAGATGACGACCAGGTTGGCCGTCATCTGCCGCTCGCGAGAGGCGCGGGTTTCAGGGCGGCGTCGCGGTCGGCGGCGGCGAGGCTGAACACGAACGTCGCACCCCCCCCGGGCGTGTCCTCCAGCGTCAGCTCGCCCCCCATTGCTTCGAGGAACCCTTTGGCGATCGCCAAGCCGAGACCGAGCCCATGCCGCGCTCGTTCTGGGCGATCGCCGAGCCGCTGAAACGGCTTGAACAGCTGATCCCGGCGATCCGGCGCGATCCCCGGCCCCTGGTCGACGATGCGAACCTCGACGCGATCTCCAACGGGTCCGGCCTCGACGCGCACCCGCCCGCCCGGGGGCGAGAATTCGAGGGCGTTGACGAGCACGTTGGCTATTGCCCGCTCGAGCAGGCCTGGATCGGACACCACCGGTGGGAGGACGCTGTCGAATGCGACGACGATCTCCGGCCCGTCGGCAGGCAGGCCGGCCACGATCGCGTGAACGATGTTCTCGACTCGAGTCGGACGCGTCGAGATCGGCATCGCGCCGGTTTGCAGACGACTGAGGTCGAGCAAGTTGTCGACCAACGCCGTCAGCCGGTCGGTCTCGCTGTCGATAGTGGCCGAGAACTCGCGGATCTGCTCCGGGGGCCACGTGACGTCGTCGCTCAGCATGCTCGTGGCCGCGGTCTTGATCGCGTGCAGAGGGGTCCGCAGATCATGCGATACCGCCGCCAGCAGCGCCGTCCGCAGCCGGTTGGCCTGGGCGAGCGCTGCGGCCTTGGCTGCCCGCCGTTCAAGACCGATCTCTTCCTGCGCCTGGCGAAGCTGACCGACGAACGCCCGAAGCAGCCGCGTGTCCTCGCCGCTGAGCGTCCTGCCGGCGAACACAAGCACCGTCTTCCGGTCGAGCTCGACCGAGAAGGGAGCGTTCTCGGGCCGGCTTGGAACCGGCCGGCCCGACCCGGCCAGTGGACGCCAGAATCCGTTCTCGCGCGAGAGGACCGCGACCATCTCGAGGTTGAAGGTGCGGCGCAGCTCACCCACCAGCTTGGGCAGCCGCGCGACGCTCAGCGGCTCCGATCCGGTGGCCAGCCTGGCCAACGCCTCGCTCTCGGCTCGAGCCCGCGTCATCTGCAACCCGCGGCGGATCAGCTGATCGACCAGCGCGCTGACCGAGGCGGCGACCGCGAAGAACACCACGAGCGCGACCGCGTTGGCCGCGTCGTTGATCCACAGGGCGTGAATCGGGGGGACGAAGAAGTAGTCGGCGGCCAGGGCCGCGACGACGGTGGCCGCGACGGCCGGCGCGGCGCCGCCAAGCGTCGCCACGGCGACCACAGCGAGCAGCAGGCAGAGCAGCGCGCCCGGTAGCCCGAACGCACTGCGCAGGGGCGACAGCGCGAAGGCGAGCAGCACCATCCCGACCGTGCCGAGGAACCATCCCGCAGCCTGCCGCCGCGGGGGCACCGCGGCGGGCCGGAACCGGCGAGGCGACGCGGGAAGCTCGTCTTCCGTTCCTCCGGCCAGCGAGATCACATGCACGTCGATCGGGCCCGAGTCGCGCACTACCCGGTTGATCGCGGGCGGACGCAGCAGCTGGCGCCACGCCGAGCGGTGGCTGCCGCCAAGCACCAGCTGAGTGGCGTTCTCGGCCCGCGCGAAGCCCAACAACGCATTCCCAACATCGGTGCCGGTGACCTCGGTATAGGTGCCGCCGAGCTCGGAGAGCAGCCGGCGGTGGGACTCGAGCGCCTCGGGCTCGCGCTGGATCAGCCCTTCGGCCGTGCGGACGTGCACGCCCCTCACGCTCCCGTCGAGGCGCGCGCCCATCCGCGCCGCTCGCCGGATCAGGTTCTCCTCGCCCCGCCGGCCGGCCAGGCCGACCACGATCCGCTCCCTGGTCTCCCACAGTTCGCTGATGCCGTGGAGCGCGCGGTAGGCGGCCAATTCCTCGTCGGCTTGGCCGGCCACCCACAGGAGCGCGAGCTCCCTGAGGGCCGCGAGGTTGCCCTGGCGGAAGTAGTTGGCCAGCGCCGTGTCGACCTTCTCGGCCGGGTAGATGTTGCCGTGCGCCATCCGCCGGCGCAATGCCTCCGGCGTCATGTCGACCAGTTCGACCTGGTCGGCGGCGCGCACGATCCGGTCCGGCACGGTTTCCCGCTGCGGCACGCCGGTGACGCGCGCGACAACGTCGTTCATCGACTCCAGGTGCTGGATATTGAGCGTCGAGATGACGTTGATGCCGGCGCCGAGCAGCGCCTCGACATCCTGCCAGCGCTTCTCGTTGCCGGCGCCGGGGACGTTGGTGTGGGCCAGTTCGTCGACCAGCGCCACCGCCGGACGCCGGGCGAGGATCGCATCGAGATCCATCTCTTCGAGCAGCCGGCCGCGGTACTCGACCTGCTTGCGCGGGATGACCGGGAGGTCGCGGATCTGCGCCTCGGTCGCGGCGCGGCCGTAGGTCTCGACGAAGCCGATGACCACGTCCGTTCCCCGATCGCGACGACGATCGCCCTCGCCGAGCATCGCGTAGGTCTTGCCCACGCCAGGGGCCGCTCCCAGGTAGATCCGCAGCTGACCCCGACTCACGATGTTCTGCTCCCGGCTACGTCGACCGCGCGCCGGCCTATCCCGTCCGGTCCAACGCGAGGTTGAGCTTCAGAACGTTGACGCCCGGCTCTCCGAGGAACCCGAGCGAACGCCCGGCGGTGTACTTCTTGACCAGCGCCAGCACTGTGGCCACCGGAAGGTGTCGCACCCGCGCGACTCGGGGGGCCTGCAGGTCCGCGTTCATGATCGAGATCTGAGGATCCAGGCCGGACGCGGATGCGGTCACCGCGTCGACCGGCACCTTCACGCTCGGGGCGAGTCCGTTGAGCTGGCGGTAGGCGAACGTCCGCTCGGGCACGGTGTTCGGATCACACGCGTACGTGCCCCCTGACATCTGGAACTTCTCGCCCGGCGTCGGGCTGGTGACCGGATCGCCGGTCTTCGCGTCCAGCGGCACGCAGTAGGGGTCGGCCTTGGTCGCGAACGGGTTGGTCGCGGACGACTTCCCGTTCAGTCCCACCGTGTTGAAGCCCGGGATGAAGCCCACGAGCCGCGGATCGCTCGGGCCGAGGTTGCTGGCGGCACTGGCGTTTGCCGTATAGGGGTTGGGGCTCGTCGCCGAGGGCCGCGGCTGGAAGTACTGCGGCAACGGGTTGCCCTTGGCGTCGGTGAAGACCTGACCGATCAGGCTCGAGCCGACCACCTGGCCATCACGGCTGATGAACGACCCGTTGGCGGCGTTCTTGAACGCCACCTGACCGATGCCGTACACGACTGCGCAGTAGAGGACCAGGAAGACGACGACGAATCCGGTAAGGACGAGCGACGGCACGAAATGGCGTCTGAGTGCTTCGATTGGCATCAGTGGATCCCCAGTGGGCCGACGATCGCGAGATCGATCAGCTTGATCAGGATGAATGGTGTGATGAAGCCGCCCACGCCGAACAGCAGGACGTTGCGGCGCAGCTGCGCTGTGGCCCCCACCGCCTTGACGGAAACGCCCTTCAGCGCCAGCGGGATGAGGAACAGGATGATGATCGCGTTGAAGATGATCGCCGACAGGATCGCCGAGTTCGGGTTGTGCAGATGCAGGATGTCCAGCTCGGTCAGCTTCGGATAGACACTGTGGAACATGGCCGGGACCACCACGAAGTACTTGGCGATGTCATTGGTAATCGAGAAGGTCGTCAGCGAGCCTCGGGTGATCAGCAGCTGCTTGCCGATCTCGACGATGCTCATCAGCTTCGTCGGGTCCGAGTCGAGATCGACCAGGTTGCCGGCCTCACGGGCGGCCTGAGTGCCGGTGTTCATCGCCACCCCGACGTCGGCCTGCGCCAGCGCCGGCGCATCGTTGGTGCCGTCGCCGGTCATCGCCACCAGCTGACCCTCAGCCTGCTCGGCCTTGATCCGCTCGAGCTTCTCCTCCGGGGTGACCTCGGCAATGAACTCGTCGACGCCGGCTTCGCGAGCGATCGTCTCCGCGGTGAGCTTGTTGTCACCGGTGACCATGACCGTCCGGATCCCGAGCGCCCGCATCTCGGCAAAGCGCTCGGAGATGCCCTCCTTGACCGTGTCCTTGAGGTAGATCACACCGAGCACCTTGCGGCCGTCGGCCACCACCAGGGGCGTACCGCCCTCGCCGGCGATTCGATCGACGGCCGGACGCAAGTCCGTCGGTAGCCCGCCGCCCTGCTCCTCGACCCACGCGGCCACCGCGTCCGCGGCGCCTTTGCGGATCGAGCGCCTGTGCCACTCGACACCGGACATGCGAGTCTGAGCGGTGAACGGTACAAGCGTGGCTCCGTCCAGCTCTTCGGGGGTGAGTCCGTAGCGAGTCTTCGCGAGCTCGACGATCGACCGGCCCTCGGGGGTCTCGTCGGCCAGCGACGAGAGGAGCGCAGCGTCAGCCAGGGTCGCCTCGCTCGAGCCGGCCACCGGAATCATCTCGTAGGCCATGCGGTTGCCGTAGGTGATCGTGCCGGTCTTGTCGAGCAGCAGGGTGGTGACGTCGCCGGCCGCCTCCACCGCACGTCCCGAGGTTGCCAGCACGTTGGCCTGGACCATGCGGTCCATGCCGGCGATCCCGATCGCCGACAACAGCGCTCCGATCGTGGTCGGCGCCAGCGCGACCAGCAGCGCCACCAGCAGCAGGATTGGCTGCTTGTCGCCCGAGTAGATCGCGAACGGCTGCAGGGTGGTCACCGCGATCAGGAAGATGAACGTCAGGCTGACCAGTACTACGGTGAGCGCGATCTCGTTCGGCGTCTTCTGCCGGTTGGCGCCTTCGACCAGCGCGATCATCCGGTCCAGGAAGGTCTCCCCCGGCGCGGTCGTGATCTGCACGACGATCCGGTCGGACAGGACTCGGGTCGAGCCGGTGACGGCGGACCGGTCGCCACCCGACTCGCGGATGACGGGGGCCGATTCGCCCGTGATCACCGACTCGTCGACGAGCGCCACGCCCTCGACCACGTCCCCGTCGCCGGGGATCAGCTCGCCGGCCTCGACCACGCAGCGATCGCCGACCTTCAGCTCAGAGGATGGCTTCTCGACCAGCGACCCATCGGCTCCGAGCACGTGGGCGACGGTCATCTTGCGCATCTGGCGAAGCGAGTTGGCCTGCGCCTTTCCGCGCCCCTCGGCGATCGCGTCGGCGAAGTTGGCGAACAGCACGGTGAACCACAGCCACACCAGGATCAGCGCGGCAAACACGTTCTCCGAGCCGCTCGAGGAGCCGAGGTCGCGGAAGAACAGGATCGTTGCCCAGATCGTCCCCACGTAGACCACGAAGATGACCGGCTTGCGCCATTGCTCGCGTGGATCGAGCTTCACGAACGATTCGACAATTGCCCGCCGGACGATGGCCCCGTCGAACGCCGACTGCTTGCGCCGGCGGGGAGCTGGGCCCGCGGGCGGCGGGACGTCCGGGACCTCGATGGGTGTAACGGTGTCGCTCATCAATCTTTCCTAGATCCCGAAGTGACCTTGCAGGTGCTCGACCAGCGGCCCGAGCGCGAGCGCTGGGAAGTAAGTGAGTCCGACCAGCACGAACACCACCGCCATCACCATGAACGTGAACAGAGGCGTGTCAGTGCGCAGGGTGCCGGCGGTCGCCGCGAACGTACGCTTGCGCACCAGCGATCCGGCGAGCGCGAGCGCCGGGATGATCTCGAAGAACCGTCCGAAGAACATCGCGATCGCGAGGGTGATGTTGTAGAAGGGCACGTTGCCGGCCAGGCCGCCGAATGCGGAACCGTTGTTGTGCGCAGCGGAGGTGAAGGCGTACACCACCTCGGTCAGGCCGTGCGGCGGTGACGTCGACACCTGACTGAGTCCGCTGGGTAACAGGACGGCTATCCCGGCGAGGATCAGGACCGTGGTGGGCAGCACGAGGATGTAGATCGCCGCCAATTTCATGTCCGGGGCGAGGATCTGCTTGCCCAGATACGACGGCGTTCGTCCCACCATCAGCCCGGCGATGAACACCGTGATCATCACGAAGATCAGCAGTCCGAACAGCCCGGTGCCCGTACCGCCCGGGATCACCTCGCCGAGCATCATGTTGAACAGTGGGATCGAGCCGCCGAGCGGCGTGTAGCTCTCGTGAGCGGACGCCGTACCTCCGGTGGAGGTAGCGGTAACGTCCGCCGCGTTCAGTGCCGATCCGACCGCTCCGAGGCGCAGGTCCTTGCCCTCGAGGTTGCCGCCCGGGTTGGTCGCGGTGGCCTTCTGGGTGACCCCGGCGACGTTCAGCTTGACGTTGCCGCGCTGCTCAAGTGGTACCACGATGAGCACGGAGACGGCGAACATGACCGTCATCACCGTCAGCACCATGCGGCCCTGGCGCATCGAGCCGACCATCCTCCCGTACGTCCAGCAGAAGGCGAACGGGATCATCGCTGTCAGCCACAGCAGGATGATGTTCACGAAGCCGCTGGGGTTCTCGAGCGGGTGTCCGGCGTTGGCCCCGAAGTAGCCACCGCCGTTGTCGCCGAGCATCTCGATCGGTGTCATGCTCGCCACCGGACCGCCCGGGATCGTCTGCTGGAGCGCCGCGGCCTTGCTGTGCGTGGCCTGCGCCGCCACCGTGGTGACCGTGGTCGAGGCATGGAAGTTGTCGATCACGCCCTGGCTCATAAGGACGATCGCGAACACGAAGCTGAGCGGGATCAGGATGCGCGTGGTCGAGCGCACCGTGTCGGCCCAGAAGTTGCCGAGCGTCCGGCCGCGCCGCCGCGCGATCGCGCGAATGAAGGCTGCCGCCAGCGCCATGCCCACCGCGGCCGAGATGAACTGGTGCCACACCAGACCGATGATCTGGCTCAGCTGGCTCATCGTGGCCTCGCCGGTGTAGTTCGTCCAGTTGGTGTTCGTGCCGAAGCTGACCGCCGTGTTGAACGCCAAGCCCGGGGTCACGGCGGGCAGGTTGTCAGGGTTACCCGGCAGGATCTGCTGGATCCTCAGGATGACGTAGGTCAAGAGCATCCCGAAGAGCGTGAAGATGAGCAGTGAGGTCACATACGTGCGCCACCGCTGCTCCGACTCTGGGTCGATGCGGCACACGCGGTACACGAACCGCTCGACCGGCAGGAAGAAGCGATCGCCCGGCGCCGGCCCGTTGCTGTAGACCTTCGCCATGTAGTTGCCGAGCAGCGGCGTGCTCAGCGCGAGCAGCGCGCCCAGGAACAGGAGGGTTAGCCAGCCGTACGAAGTCATTGCGTTACAACCGCTCCGCGGTCAGCAGGATGTAGACGAGATATGCGCCGATCAGGCACGCGATCACGATCGCGGCGATGTCGCTGGTCTTGATGACCGCAGGGATGAGAGAGGCCGTCAGCGGGTGCATCACGCCGCCAGCCTCTCGGGCTGCTCCTGGAACGGCTCGTGACGCGGACCCGTGTCCTCCACGAGCGCGAGTTCATCCGGGCCGACAATCTTGTCGCAGCCGACCACGAAACCGACACCGATCGCGGTCAGCACGAACAACAGGACTACATAAAGCAAATCCGCCATGGGTCAGTCCTCATCGAGATTGCAGGTGAGTGTCAACTGCACTCCATGGTGTATATGACGCCGGCGGTCGCGAGAGAAGGGATTTAGCGCTTTGTTTACGGTCGGCGCCGCAGCTTCTACGGATCGTTTACGCAGAGGTCAGATCAGATGCTCGTGCTGGAGCAGCTGGTGGACGGCGGCGGCTTCGAGGCCGATCTGCCGCAGTGTCCGCTGGAGCTCCGCGAGCCGCTCGACGGCGCGCTGCGCGGGCGCATCGGCCCGGTCAGTCGCCCGCTCGATCGCCAACCTCTGCTCGTCCGTCTGGACCAGGAGGTCCGCCAGACACTCGAGCAGGTCCGCCATCCGGTCGGCACGTTGCTCGCGCTCCCACACGGTCAGGGGGGCGGGGACGGGTGTACATCTTGCGTCAGTCATGTCTGGACTCCTTGTGAAACGCGGGTGAGCTCATCCGAACAGGTGCGGGGTGAGCGCCTGGGCAAACGGCGCCAGTATGAGCACGGTGAGGAAGGTCAGAACGGCGAAGATCGCGACGAAGCCGATCAGGAAGACGACGAAGGTCGGCGTGTCGGTGCGCAGCGTGCCGAGGCCGGGCGGGGCGATCCGGCGCGGGCCAAGCGAGCCCGCCAGGGCGAGTGCCGCGAGAATCGGCACGAACCGCCCGAGCATCATCACCCAGCCGCCGGCGATGTCCGCGTACGCGATGCCGTGAGAGCCGACGTTTCCAGCCACCGGCTGGACGAAGCCGCCGTAGCCGGCGAACGCCGAGCCGTTGTTCTGCGCCTGGCTCAGATACGCGTAGACGGACTCGGCCATCCCCTGCGGCCCTCCGGTCGACATCGACTGACGCCCGGCATGAAGGGTGACCGCCAGCGCGACTGAAACGAGAACCAGGAACGGCACGAACAGC
This sequence comes from Solirubrobacteraceae bacterium, assembly GCA_035625625.1. Taxonomy (GTDB): domain Bacteria; phylum Actinomycetota; class Thermoleophilia; order Solirubrobacterales; family Solirubrobacteraceae; genus Palsa-465. The sequence goes on along the minus strand of DASPPG010000149.1, from coordinate 47,955 downwards.
GAGCCGATCGACGCGAGCTTGACCTCGCGGGCCTGGATCTGCTTGCCGAGGTACTCGGGTGTCCGGCCGACCATCAGCCCCGCGATGAACACGGCCAGCACGACGAGCAGCAACATGCCGTACAGGCCCGAGCCGGGACCCCCGAAGATGACCTCGCCGGTCATCATGTTGGACATCGCCACCGCCCCCCCGAGCCCGGTGTAGGACTCCACGCCGCTGTTGACCGCACCGTCGCCGCTCGCCGTGCCCGCGTCCACGAACAGCGCCGAGCCTGCGGTACCGAAACGCTGCTCCTTACCCTCCATGTTCACCACGTGGTGAAGACCCGCTGCGTGCTGGGCCGGAGTCCCGTGCGCCTCGGCCGCGTACAGCACGACGGTCCCGCCGATGAACATGACGAGCATCGCCGCGTACAGCGCCCACCCCTGCCGCCGGCGCCCGATCATCCGTCCGAACGTCGCGGTGAACGCCGCCGGCACCAGCAGCATCAGCAGGATCTCGATCAGGTTCGAGACGCCGTTGGGGTTCTCGAACGGGTGCGCCGAGTTCGTGTTGAAGAACCCGCCTCCGTCGCCCGACATCAGCTTGATCGCCTCCTGGGATGCGACCGGCCCGATCGCGATCGTCTGTCTCAGCCCGGTCGGCCCGCGCGCGTTCAGGTAGTGCTCAAGCGTCTGGGGCACGCCGGTGGCGACGAGCACGATCGACGCAACGAACGCGATCGGCATCACCACGTACAGAAGCGAGCGGGTGAGGTCGACCCAGAAGTTCCCCAGCCGATCGCTGCCCCGGCGCGCCAACCCGCGGATCATCGCCGCCGCCACGGCCATCCCGGTCGCCATCGACGTGAAGCTCGCCACGGTGATCCCCGCCATCTGCGCGAAGTCCGACAGCGTCGTCTCGCCGGCGTAGAACTGCCAGCTGGTGTTCGACACGAACGAGGACGCGGTGTTGAAGGACAAATCCCACGGACCCGAGTGAGTGAACCCCTGCGGGTTGAACGGCTGGATCGCCTGCGTACGCAGGACGACGTAGAGCACCAGCCAGCTTGCCGCGCTGAACAGCAGCAGCGAGCGGGCGTACTCCTTCCACCCGTGCTCCTCGTCGCGATCGACCCGGAAAATCCGGTAGAAGGCTCGCTCGATCGGCGATACGAGCGCGGTGAGCGCCACCCGGTCCCCCTGGTAGACCCGCGCCATGTAACCGCCGAGTAACGGGGTCAGGCCGGTCAGCACAGCGACCAGCACGACGATCTGGATCCAGCCGGTGAGGGTCATCGCACTCGCCCTCGGCTCGCGTGTCGCGGCTGACGCAAGTGCGGCCCGGTCATCGCGGGCCCTATGCCGGCCGAGGTGGCTCGGAGATCTCCCGCAGCGCGACCATCAGCGCATCGGGACGGCTGCGCACGTAGCACGGGCCGCGGCGGTCGCCGGCGAGGATCTTCAGACGCGCCACCGCACAGGGATCCATGGGCTCGCGCGAGCGCAGGCGGGAGGCGGTCGATGCGATCAGCGGCGCCGCCGCGAGGACCTGCTCGCGGCAGAGCGGGATGGTCGCCTTCGGCGCCGCCGGTGTCGGCCTCTGCGCCCGGGCGAGGAGCTTCTCGAGCGACCGCGCCACCGCGGACCGGACGCGCTCGCCGGCCAGCTGCTCGGCGCGCGCCGCGTGTGCCTCGGAGAGCGACGGCCGCATACCGGCGGCGAGCTCGCGGTCGAGCCACGGCGCGAGCATGCGGGCGATCAGGCGGTCCTCCAGTCCCGCCTTTCTTGCCCCCATCCCACCCGGGGACCCGGCTAAGGATCCCGGACTCGGCTCCGATTCTGCTGCCACGTCATCATCATTGGCACGCCGACGTGCAGACGCCGTGCAGGAACGGCTTACAGGCGTGAAGGTTTCGTGAAGGTCCCGGCATCGGCCACCGCGAGCACCTTCTCGTGCTCGCGCCGCACCTTTGCCCGGTCCGCCGGCTCGGGGATCGACTCCTCGCTCGCCTGCAGGATCATCGCGGCCTGCTCCAGCAGCAGGTAGCGCTGGTCCTCGGTTCTGGCGTGGTCGAGGATCCGGGTGATCGCCTCGAGTTGGCGAATCAGGACCGCCGGCATCCCCCGCCCCGCCTGACGGATCTTCTCGAACGCGCGCTCGACCAGCCGCGTGTAACCGACGTGGGCGGTGATCACGCGGACATAGCCGTGGCTGTCACGGTGGATGCGTGCCGGTCGCCAGCGGTCAGTGACCCGGCACAGGCTGTCCCCCAGCCAGTCGATGCACGTCATCGCCGTGAACGTGTCGTTCACCGCAGGCGACAGCGCCCTGATCGCGATCTCGACGAGCTGATCGACCGCGAACGGCAGGTCCTGCGCCAGGGTTCGGTTCGGACCGGTGATGTGCGCCCGCCGGAGTGACGTGCCCACCGAGGTGACCGCGGCCGGAGGCCACACCGTCGCGATCGGGTGGCCTTCGACGATGAAGTGGCCGGGACGGTGCAGGAGGCGGATGACGGCGCCCTTCTCGACCGCCAGCGAGACGAGCGTCTCGTGGCGGACGAATTGCAGGTAGCCGCTGGCCGGCGCCAGCACCGTCCCGCCGGACTCGTCCATCCGCCTGCGCAGCTCCTCGACGGACGGACCGGCTTCGAGTCCTCTGTCAGTCTCGGTCGACTCGGCGTCGATCGCGCGCGAGAGCTCTCCGGCGATGCTCGCGATCACTTGCGGAAGCTGGATGGTGGTGGCGATGTGGTGGATGAAGTAGATGAGGACGCCCATCGACAACGTGACCAGCCCGACCGACACCGTGATCGAGAGGTGCGGAACGAAGTCGCCTCCATGACTTCCGGGGCCGATCGAGATCAGCACGAGCGTTGCGTAGACGAACGTCGCCACGAACGTGCCGAGCGTCAGCTGGGTGCCGCGGTCCCGGATGAAGTTGCGCAGCATGCGCGGCCCGAACTGGGTCGAGGCCAGCGTCAGCGCGACGATCGTGATCGAGAACACCACACCCACCACCGTGATCACGGCGGCGGCGAGCGCGGTCAGGATCTGGCGAGCGGCATCCGCCGAGCCGAAGACCATCCAGGACGGCAAACTGATCCTGCCTTCATAGGCCGCGCGATCGATCACGTGCGTCAGGGCGTACAGCGCGACCGCGCCGAGCACCTCCAGGCTCGGGACGAGCCACAGGTTCGTCCGCAGCGCCTCGCGACGCCACTCCCAGCGCAACGGAAGCGGGAACATCATCGGAGGTGGGTGGAGGCGGGCATCGGACGAGGCATGCAGCGACGAAGCGCCGACCAGACTTCCCGGCTCACCCGGGGGCGAATTATCTTCCATCGACGGGCTGAACCGTGAAATTGACGCTTCGACAGTTGGGCCGAGAGGACCTTCCGCTGCTGTCGCGCTGGCTCTCCACCCCGCACGTGCAGCTGTGGTGGCGCGAGCCCGGCGACGCCGACGCGATCGACGCGGCCTACCGCCCGGCGATCGACGGCGCCGACCCGACGGAGCTGCTGGTAGCGGAGCTCGACGGCCGCCCGATCGGCATGCTCCAGCGCTATCGGCTGGCTGAGAACCCCGAGTACCAGCGGGCGCTCGGGCCGGCCGGCGTGCCCAGCTCAGCGGCCGGCCTCGACTACCTGATCGGCGACCCGGACCTGATCGGGCGTGGCCTCGGCCCGATGATGATCGCCGCGGGATCGGCCGGCGCATGGTCGGCGTATCCCGAGATCACGGCGATCGTGGTGGCCGTACAGGTCGGCAATCGCCGGTCTTGGCGCGCGCTCGAGAAGGCCGGGTACCGGCGCCTCTGGTCGGGGGTCATCGACTCCGGCGATCCCAGCGACGAGGGTCCGAGCCACGTGTACGTCCTCGACCGTCCACGCTGAGGGGCACCATGAAGCGGATCGGCCTGTTGGGGGGAATGAGCTGGGAGTCCTCGGCCGAGTACTACCGGTTCATCAATCAGGAGATCCGCGATCGGTCCGGCGGCCTGCACTCGGCAGACTGCCTGCTCAGATCCGTCGATTTCGCCGACATCGAGCCGCTTCAGCGGGCCGGCCGGTGGGATGAGGCCGGGAGCCGCCTTACCGCCGAGGCTCTGGCGCTGGTCGAGGCAGGCGCTGAGCTGCACGTCCTACACGATGGAACAGGACTTCTACGTCGGCCGGCTCCGCGACATGCACGGGCTCGACGTGCTGGTGCCCGGCCCGGAGGATCTCCACCTCGTCCACGACGTGATCTATGACGAGCTGTGCGTCGGGATCGTCCGGAGCGCTCTCGCGATGAGTACCGGCGAATCATGCGCGAACTCGCCCACGGTGGCGCCGAGGGAATCCTGCTCGGCTGCACGGAGATCGATCTCCTCGTCGGTCCCGAGGACGCGCCTGTGCCGATGTTCGACACGACGCGCCTGCACGCCCAGAAGGCGGTGGACCTCGCGCTGGCTGAGGAGCGCTCCCGGCAGGATTCGAACCCGCGACCCATGGTTTAGAAGGCCGCGCCGGCGCACCCCCGGTATCGACCGGCCATAATCGTGCGTAGCGAGTTCCCATTGGGGGCGCCCGAAGAGCGACCGGTAGGAGGGGAGCGTGGGCACGACAGAGTCCGCGGATGGTGTCGAGCGTGTGCGGCTGGCGGCGGAGGTCTACATCTACGGCTACCCGCTCGTCTACAACCTGCACGAGATCGATGGGTTCACGAGCAACATCGGATCGGTCCCATTTAGCGCTCCTTATAACCGGTTCGGCTACGCGCGAGCGTTGCTCGGGCCTGAGACCGAGTTCGTATCGCCCAACAACGACACGCTGTACGTCGCGGCCGCGTGTGATGTCCGACAGGGACCGCTCGTGCTGCACGTGCCCGACACGGGCGGCCGCTACTACGTGCTTCAGTTCGTCGACGCTTGGACGAACAACTTCGCCTACATCGGGCGGCGTGCGACGGGGACGACTGAGGACGAGTTTCTGCTCGCGGGCGACGGCTGGGCCGGAGACGCACCCGCCGACATGCGGCTTGTTTCGGCGCCCACCGGGATCTTCATGATCGTCGGTCGCCTTCAGGTTGACGGCGAGCCAGACCTTCCGGCGGTGCACGCCCTACAGGACCAGTTCACGATCACGCCCCTGAGCGTTGACGACGGCGGACCAGCTCCAGCCGCCCCCGGCGCTCCCAGGCCGGATCCGCGCGCGCGGGAGGACTTGCAGTGGTGGGAGCGGCTCCGAGTGGCCCTGATCGCGTTTCCGCCACCCCAGGCAGACGCCCGGTTTGTCGAGCTCGCGGCGAGTTTCGGCGCCACCGCGGCCGAGTCGCCGTACGTGAACCCGGATCCGGCCCTCGCCGAAGTCCTGGTGGCGGGGGTGGCCGCGGGACAGCAGAAGATCGAGGAGCTCATGCAGGGAGCAGGCCAAGAGGCGATCAACGGCTGGAACAGCGCGATGCACTCATTCGACTACAACCTCGATCACCTCGGCCTAGGAACGCTCGACCGCCCGGACTGGAAGATCCAAGACCGCGCACGGGCGTACGCGACGCGCGCCGCCGCGGCACGCGGAGGACTGTGGGGCAACCACGGCTACGAGGCCACTTACGCGATGGCGTGGACGGACGCCGACGGCGCCCCGCTTGATGGCGCCCATAACCGCTACGAGCTGCGACTCTCGCCGCCCCCGCCGGTCGACGCGTTCTGGTCGCTGACGATGTACGACGCCTCCGACTTCTACCTCGTCGCCAACGCGATCGACCGTTACTCGATCGGAGACCGGACCGCAGGACTCTTATCCGACGACGACGGATCGGTGACGATCTACATCCAACGCGACGCGCCTGACGGTGACAGGCAATCGAACTGGCTGCCGACGCCGGACGGCCGCTTCCGCCCGCTAATGCGCATGTACGAGCCACGCGCGGAGATCCTCAACGGCGAATACACCCTCCCCGCGATCACGAAGGCCGGATAGACGGGGAGAACGACACAGCGCCCCCGGCAGGATTCGAACCTGCGACCCATGGCTTAGAAGGCCATCGCTCTATCCAGCTGAGCTACGGGGGCCCGTTACCGGAACAGTAGGGACGACGCGCCGACCTCGTCACCAACCGACGGGAACACCGAAGGGACATCGACCCAAATCCGACCCCCGGGAGCTCGATAGATGGATGATGATGGACGCATGGCAGAGGCGGATGGTCCTCTGTTGCCAGACCGAGCGCCGGCGGACGAGGTTGCCGTCGACGACGAGGCTGTCGCGGCGCTCGTCAGGCTGGGGGTCGCTCCCGAGACCGCCGTCTCTTACCTCCGTCGCGGCGACCCTCAGGGAGCGGTGTTCGAGGCTGCGCTCCTTCCGGGCAGACTTGAGCGGACGGTCACGCCGGCGGCTATTGAGGGGAAGGGCGGGCTCGACATCGACGAGATCGCCGAGTTGATGGAGGCGTTTGGTCTACCCCGGCCGGGACCGGGCGATCCGACGTTCACGCCCGAGGAGGCGGAGGTGCTCGTCGCGCTGGCAGGACTGGATGAACTCTGGCCGGCCAAGGTCCGCCTGCAGGTGGCTCGCGCGTACGGCGCGATGCTCAGTGACATCGCCCGTGCGGAACTGCACGCGTTTCAGATGTACACCGAGCCTCGGGCCCGGGCGCGTGGAGGCGGTCCGGCTGGGCAGCTCCGGGCGATTCAGGCCGCTTTCCGCCGGCTGCTGCCGCTCGCGGATCCCCTGCTCCTGGGCGTGCACCGCCGATGGCTCGAGCATCAGATCGCCCAGGGAGCGGTGAGCGCGGCCGAACTTCAGCTAAGCCCAGTGGGGCTGCCGGGCGCGGTCGAGGTGACATTCCTGTTCTGTGACCTGAAGGACTTCACCGCGTACGCCGAGACCAGCGGCGACGCGGCCGCAATCGAGGCGATCGACCGTTTCTTCGAGGTGGTCGCGCGCGAGCGTGGGGAGAGCGGACAGTTCGTCAAGTCGCTCGGCGACGGCGCGATGCTCGCGTATCGGGACCCGGTTGAAGCCGTGACGGACGGGTCACGCGTGATCGCCGCGATGCGCGCACCCGGCCTTCCCGGAGTGCATGCGAGCGTCCATCGGGGCACCGCGATCGCGCGGTCGGGCGATTACTTCGGAGGCGCGGTCAACCTGGCGGCGCGGCTGCTCGCACTCGCTCGGCGCGATGAGCTGCTGGCTACAGCCGAGGTGGTAGCGGCATGCGGTGACGCGCATGCGTGGACACCGACCGGCGAGCGGACGCTTCGCGGCGTCGCGACTCCGATCAGTGTCTTCAAGCTCGATTCGCCGCGTGCGCACTCGAGGCCCGCTGCCGAGGGTTGAGGGCTCCTCGGCGCGGGCTTTCCACCTCGAGGCGGCGTGCTTGCCGCAGCCGGGAGAGGGGTTTGCGGCGATGGCAGGTGCCCGCTGGTCTGCAACGTTGGTCCGGATGGGCCCGGACCCCGACATCTACAACATCAAACACGGCTTTGAGCGCCTGGACGTGGTCGGGCGCCAGCTGCGCAACTCGGTGGACCTCGAGTTGCTGCGGCACGCGCGACGTGCCCTGCTCCCGCTGCCGCTGATCGACCGAAGGCCGCAGCCCTCGGGAGATGTGTTTCCGCCTCCTCGTAAGCATCCGGCCCCGGCGTTCGCGGGGAAGCGGGTGGCGGTGGTGGTGTCTGGGGGTGGCGGAGCCGCCGTCGCGGTGATCGGCGCGGCGCGCGCGTTCGAGGAGGCGGGCCTCAAGCCGGAGCTGATCTGCGGCTGCTCAGGGGGCGGGCTCTTCAGCTCCCTGTGGGCGGCCGGACTCTCAGCGCAAGAGATGGCCGACTTCGTTCTGTCCTGGGAGCCGGAGCGCTACCTGGACCCGCAGTGGCTGCGCTTTCCGCGCTTCGTACTGACGGCCCTGCGCGGGTTCTCGGGCGTGATGAAGGGCGAAGCGGTGGAGCGCCTGTTCAACGATCGGTTCGGCAGCCTCGCCATCGGCGAGCTTGCGATCCCGCTGGCGACGATCGTCTACAACACCGATCTCGGACTGATCGAGTACCTCGGCACGCACACCACCCCTGAGGTTTCGATCGGACGGGTCGTGCGAATCACGATCGCGTTGCCTCCGTTCATCGAAGCCGTTGATGTACGCGGTCACCTGTACGTCGACGGCGGCGTCGTGGAGTTGCTGCCGATGCAGCCGGTGCTCGATTACGGTCCCTTCGACCATGTCTTCGGCCTCAACTTCATGCTGCCCGAGGGGCTCACGCCGGACGACATCACGGGATGGCAGACAAAGCCGATGGGGATCGTGCGGGCCAGCCGCGAGCTGCAGCAGGCCTACCACGTCGAGTTCGCACGACGGGCAAAGCGCGAGCTCGGCGACGCATTGACGATCATCGACGCCGCCGATCCAAGCCTGTGCCGAGGCGGCTGGCTGATGGACCTGTTCATCGACCGCAGCCGCTGGCCGGAGCTGATCCGCACCGGCTACGAGCGCACGACCGCCGCTTTGGAGCAGATGCGCCGTGGGCCGAGCAGCGCGATCAACGGCTCGCCTGCGGCGCAGCGGATACCGGTTACGTAGTGATCCACAGCAGCCTGTGGGTCGGCGCGGATGGCAGGTCCGCAAGGCGCCCGTAGCGTCAGGTGCAGCTAGGCGGCTGCACGGAGGCGCTCACCTAGAGGAGTGCGACCATGGTTTCGCTAGCGAGGTTCTCGATCCGGCGGCCGAAGCTTGCGCTCGCGGGTTGGCTTGCAGTCGGCGTTGCTTTGACGCTCATCGGCCTCGGTGTGTCGAGCTCGATGTCGCCCTCGGTGACGGTGGTCCCTGGCACCCAGTCCTCGCGCGCGCAGCAGCTCGCGAACGCCCAGTTCGGTCCCACGCAACTCATTCCCATCCTGCTGGAAGGCCCCAAGGCGCAGCTTGACCGGCAGGGCCCAGCGCTCGTCCGGGCGCTCGACAAACGCGCATACACGCGCGTGCTGTCGGCGTGGGATGGCGGCGCCGCGACGGCGGAGCTGCGCAAGAGCGCCACGGCGGCGATGTTGGTGGTGTCGGTGGACCGCAGCGAGGCCGACGCGGTCAAGTACGACGAGCCGCAGATCGAAAGCCTCGTCTCGCGCACGATCAAGGCACCGGTGAAGTCGTACGTCACCGGACAACCCTCGATCGACCGTGCGATCAACAGCGCCTCGCTCGATAACTTGAAGCACACCGAGCTGATCGCGATCGGGATCCTGTTCCTGCTCCTGCTGGCCGGACTGCGCGCCCCGATCGCGGCCGCACTCGTGACCGCGGTCGGGGCGATCAGCACCTTTGCCGGATTCGGCGCGGTCGCGATCCTCGGGCACCTGATGACCGTCAACTCGGTGGCCGTGGCACTGGGCTCAATGACCGGGCTGGCGCTCGGGGTCGGGTTCGCGTTACTGATCGTCGACCGCTTCCGCCGGGAGGAGCACGTCCATCACATGGACGCCGTCGAGGCGGCGGTCGCGGAACTCCAGACGACCGGGCGGGCGGTCCTCGTCGGAGGCAGCGCCGTGGTGTTGGGCCTCGCTCTCGTGGCGGTGGTCGGGCCGACGCAGCTGATGGTCTCGCTCGGGGCGGGGATGCTGACCTGCGCGATGTTCGCGATCGGTGGCGCCGTGGTCGTCATGCCCGCCGCGCTGGTTCTGCTCGGCCGGCGCGTCGAGGCTTTCAGCTTCGATGCGCCGGCGCCGCTGGCGCGCACGTGGTCGCGGCTCGTGAACGAGGGCAACCGGGTCGCGCAGCGCCCGGTGTTCGCCGGGTTCTTCGCAACGCTGCTCCTGGCGGTGCTCGCAGTGCCTGCCTTTGCGCTGAGCTCCGGGCCTCAGGCGATCACTCAGCTGCCGAAGAACTCCAAGGCAAGGATCGCGTTCGAGGAGGTCTCCCGCGTGATGGGACCCGGGATGGCGACGCCATACAACCTGATCGTCGTCGCCCGTAACGAGCCGATCACGACGCCGTCGCTGATGACGAGCATCCATCGCTTCCAGACCGAGATCGCCCACAACCCCACCGTCTACTCGGTCACCGGGCCGGGCAGCATCGCGTCGACCGCCAGTCAGCTTCAGTCGTTTGAGCCGTCGCTGAACCACTCGATGGCGATCTCCGACCAGAGCAAGAAGAACCTGCTCACGCTGATCAACGGGCTCGGCAAGGCCGGCGCGGGGTCAGCGCAGCTGCGGTCGGGGCTCGCCACCGCGTCCACCGGCGCCGGTGAGCTGCAGGCCGGGTCCGGACGGGCCCAGTCCGGCGCCGGCCAGCTCCATGCCGGCCTTTCCCAGGCGCTGTCGGGCGCCGAGGCGCTGCACACGGGAGCAAACGAAGCCCTGAGCGGGGCTGAGCAGCTCGCATCAGGACTCGCTCCGGCTCCCGGCCAGGCGACTCAGAGCGTCGCTGCGCTGCGTTCCATGAGGTCGCTGACCGCGACCACAAGCGCGAACGTCTCGGGCGCCCAGAGCAACCTGGGTGCCGCATCGAATGACATCAGCGCCGCGCTCGCCGCACTCGGATCGATGACGACGGGCAAGAGCGATCCACGCTACGGGGCGCTTGCGAGCGCGCTGCAGAACGCCAGCGGCGCGGTCGCCGGCGCCTCGGGCGACATCACCGCCGCGTCCCCGGTGGCTACGCAGGCGAAGTCCCTGGCGAGCGTGCTCGCCGGTCAGGCGCCGGGCCTCGTCAACCAGCTCAAGGCGGCCGCAAACGGCTCCGGCCAGCTTGCCAACGGCATCGCGCAGCTGCGCAACGGCAACGGCCAGCTGGCGACCGGGCTGAGCGAGCTGACGACCGGCGCCGGCCAACTCGAGAGCGGGCTCTCTCAACTGACGACCGGCGCAGGACAGCTTGCCTCGGGCCTCGCCGGTGGCGTCGGACCGGCCGGCCAGCTGACCTCTGGGCTCGGTCAGATGAAGGCGGCCGTGATCACCGCGCGCGGTCAGATCCCGTCGACCGCGCAGCTGAAGCAACTCGAAGCGCAGTCTCCAGGATTGTTCAGCTCCGGTTACTTTGTGCTCGCCGCGGTCGCCGGGGCACCGACGACCCAGCTGATCGACTCGACCTTCACGATCAACACCCTGCGCGGCGGCGGGGCGGGCCAGATCGTGGTGACGTCCAAGTACCCGTTCAGCGACTCACGCAGCGTTGCCCTTGGCAGCTGGCTCGTGAACATGGGGCGCCGGTGGGCGAACGCCGCGGGCGTCGAGGTTGCCGTCGGGGGTCCGGCCGGCACCACCGGTGATCTGACCAGCGTCACCAAGTCCCGCATCTGGCTCGACATCGCGGTGCTGACGGTGGCGATCGCGCTGGTGCTCGGTCTGGCGCTGCGTGCGGTGCTGCTGCCGCTGGTCGCGACGGCGTTCAGCCTGCTCATCGCCGCCGCCACCTTCGGCGTACTGCAGCTGCTGTTCGGCGGATCCAATCCGCCGCTCGGCGGTCCTGGATGGATGGACCCGATGACGATCATCGGAATCTTCACCATCGTGCTCGGCGTCACCGTCGTGTACGTCGCACTGTTGCTCATGCGCACACGCGAGGGGTTCGTCGCCGGCCAGCACAGGCAGCGCTACGTGCCCATGGGACTCCGTCAGACCGCCGCGGCCGCCACCGGCACAGGATTCGTGATGGTGGCGGCGCTGATCACGTTCTCGACGACGGACTTCATCGACATCCGCGAGTTCGGGATCGGCGTCGCGGTCGCGGTGCTGCTCGACATTCTCATCCTTCGACCGGTGCTGCTGCCCGCCGCCGAAGCGCTGCTCGGCCACTTGGGATGGTGGCCCACACATCGCGCGGGCGCCGGGCCGTCGGACGTCAAAGCCTCGCGGCGGCCTCACACGCCGTGGTTCCGACGTCGAGGAGAAGTGCATCCGTGACGACGCCAGCGCCTAAGCAAACCAATATCGAAGGAGCATTTCCATGCGTAAGTTAGTGACGGTCTCCGTAGTAGTCGGTTTACTTTCACTCGTGCTGGCCGGCGCTGCGCTGGCTGCGTTCACCCAGACGAGCGCTATCACCCTCACCGCTCACAAAGCCGGACAGACGACGGGGATCAAGGCCAATGTCTCATCCAGCGACCCGAGCGTGCCGCAGCCGAAGGCCGCCAAGGTGCTGGTGGTGACATTCCCCTCGGGCACTAAGTTCAACCTCGGAACGCCCCTCGTCACCACCTGCAAGCTGTCAGGCACGCAACTCGCCGCCGGCACGGCGTGCCCAGCCAAGAGTTTGATCGGCACGGGATCTGCGGTCGCCAACGCGTATCCGCTCGCGCCCGCGGTGCCGGCCACTGTGAAGGCGTACGTCTCGAGCTCCAAGAGCATGGTGATGGTCGCCACCGCCACCGTCTTCGGTGAGACGATGCGGACCATCATTCCTGCGACGGTGTCGGGCGCCAAGCTGACGATCCCGGTGCCGACGCCGGTCGTATCGACGATCAAGATCGTGCTCGTATCGCTGAAGCTGAACGTCCCCGCCAAGGGCAGCGGCAAGACGGCGCTGATCACCGCGGGCAAGTGCAGCGCGCACAAGTTCGTCGTCAAGTCGCACTTCACATACGTGGACGGCTCGACTTTCAACACGACGAGCTCGTCTGCGTGTAGCTGACCGCCGCGGGCCTTCCGTCGGGGCACGGGCATCCTGACCTGTGCCCCGACCGGCGGGTCCTCGCTGGCCGGCCGCCTGCCGTCTAATCGGGGCGCCCGGATTCGAACCGGGGACCTCAAGCACCCAAAGCTTGCGCGCTAACCAGGCTGCGCTACGCCCCGAGGGTGACGGCCGAGTTTAGTGCCCTTCGTGCCCGGGCTCGCCCCGGGCCGCCGGCCGTTGATCGCCATCGTCGAGTAGCCTCCGGCGCCGGCATGGCCGATGTCGAACCGCTGCAAGCGCTGCACTACGACCTCGAACGCACCGGGGGCCTCCAGGACGTGGTCGCGCCTCCGTACGACGTCATCGACGCCGAGGAGCGCGCCGAGCTCGAGGCCAGGTCGCCGTATAACGTGGTGCGAATCGACCTGCCGGTCGGCGATCATCCGTACGAGGCGGCGGCAAGCCAGTTCGCGGCGTGGCAGAGCGACGGCGTGATCGTCCGCGACGCAGAGCCCGCGCTGTGGGCGCTCGAGCAGACCTACACCGGCCCGGACGGCCGGGTGCGAGGGCGGCGGGGCTTCCTCGCGCGCGTGCGCGTGGAAGAGTATGGGCCCGGCCGGATCCGCCCGCACGAGCGCACGCATCCGGGCCCGAAGGAGGACCGGCTCAGGCTGACTCGCGCCACCAGAACCAACCTGTCCCCGATCTTTTCGCTGTTCGACGACCCCGTCGGCACCGTCGAGAAAGCGCTCACCAGCGCCACGACCGGCGAGCCGTGGGGCAGCGCCACCGACGAGGACGGCACCGTCAACCGCATGTGGCGGATCGGGGACGCAGACGCGATCGCGGCGATCACCGAAGCCCTCCAGAGCACGGAACTGCTCATCGCCGACGGCCACCACCGCTACGAGACCGCCCGCGTCTACGCCGACGAGGTCGGTGGCGACGGCCCCCAGCGGTACGTCCTCATGTGCCTGGTATCGCTCGAGGACCCCGGGCTGACCGTGTTCCCGACCCACAGGCTGCTGCGCGACCTGCGCCCCGACCAAACCGACGCGCTCACCGAGGCGATCCGGCGCGACTTCGACATTCGCCGGCTCGGCAGCACCGCCGAGCTCGCCCCCTTGTATGGACAGCCGGTCTCCATGGGCTACATCGACTCCCACGGCCGGCAGCCGTTCATGCTCACGCTCAAGGATCAGGCGATCGCGGACGCGGCGCTGGCCGACCACGCCGAGCCCTACCGCCGGCTCGACACCGCGGTGCTCGAAGCGCTGGTCCTCAAGGGAGCCCTTGGGATGACCAACGACGACATCGACCACCTCAGCGGGCTCGGCTACGCGCGGAACTTCGACGAGGCGCTCAGTGCCGTGATGACCGGCGGCTACGACGCCGCCTTCTTCGTCGCGGCGACCCCGATCGAGCAGGTGCGCGAGGTCGCCGCCGCCGGCGAGAGCATGCCCCCCAAGTCGACCTACTTCTTCCCCAAGGTCCCCACCGGCCTGCTCTTCAATCCGCTGGACGACTAATCCACCACGGACACTCCGGCGGCGCGCAGCTCCGCCACCGCGCGCTCGGCGTCCCCCGGCTCGACCTCCACCGCGCGCGTCGCGCCGCGATGGACGACCACGTCGAAGCCGGCCCGCTTGGCGTCCAGCGCAGTTGCGCGAACGCAGTAATCAAGCGCAAGGCCGGCCACGTCGACCGTGTCAACCCCTCGCGAGCGCAGCAGCTCCGCGAGTCCGGTCCCCTCGAACCCCGAGTACCCCTCGGTGTCGCGCAGCTGGCCCTTGTCGACGACGACGTCGATCCGGCCGCGATCGATCCCGGGGTTCAGCTCCGCCCCGGGAGTGCCCTGCACGCAGTGCTCCGGCCAGGGGCCGCCCTGTGCGGCAAACGAGCCGTGATCACGCGGATGCCAGTCACGCGTGGCCACGACGAACGAGGCTTCCGAGGCCAACCGATTCACCGGCTCCACGACGGCGTCGCCGTCCGCCACGGCCAGTGCGCCGCCGGGGCAGAAGTCGTTTTGCACGTCGACGACGATTAGCGCGCGCATCCCTCGCGAATATAGTCACGCGATGCCGCCCCGGAACGACCACCTCGCCGATGATCTGCGTCGGGTGCTCCTGACCGTGCCGGACGCGCTGACGCTCGACGTCCGCGGCGCGACCAACGCGGCCGTCCTCGTCCCCCTGTATCGCGACCGCGGGCGGCTGCACGCCGTGTTCACCAAGCGCCAGGACGACCTGCGCCGGCATCCGGGCGAGATCTCGTTCCCGGGCGGGCGCTATGAGGAGGGGGAGCCAGACCTCAGTGTGACCGCGCTGCGGGAGGCCCACGAGGAGATCGGACTTCCCGCCGAGGCGGTCGAGATCGTGGGCGCGCTTCAGCCCACGCCCACGATCGCCACCGGGTACGCGGTGTACCCGTTCGTGGGGCTGATCGAGGCGGGCCGGACGTGGAAACCCAGCGCCGGCGAGGTGGCCGAGGTGCTCGAGCTGCCGCTCGACGCGCTCCTAGCCGGCTATGGCCGCCGGCGGCTGATCCGCCGCGGCATCCCGATCCGGACCGACACCTACGTCGTGGGCGAGCACCTGATCTGGGGGGCAACGGCCCGGATCCTGGCCGACCTGTTCGACCGGATCGGGCCGCTCCTGACCCACAAGAACGGCGCTAAGGTCAGCCCTTCTCGATCGGGACGTTGACCAGGTTCCCCCACTCGGTCCACGACCCGTCGTAGTTCTTGACGTCGGGCTCGCCGAGCAACTCGTGGAGCACGAACCAGGTGTGCGCCGAGCGCTCCCCGATTCGGCAGTAGGCGATGATCGGGTCGCCCGACAACACGCCCTTGCCGCCGTACAGGTCGCGCAGCTGGTCGGCCGATTTGAAGGTCCCGTCCTCCTTGACCGCTTGCGCCCAGGGAATCGACTTGGCGCCCGGGATATGGCCGGCGCGCTGGGCGCCCTCGCTCTCGTAGCCCGGCATCGCGATCAGCTCACCCGAGTACTCCTGCGGCGAGCGCACGTCCACCAACTGGTGCGAATCCTCCAAGGCGCCCATGACGTCGTCGCGCTTGGCCCGGATCGAATCGTCGCCGGAGCGGGCGGTAAAGCTCGCCCCGGGATAGTTCGGCACATCGATCGTCGTCGGGTGCCCCTCGGCGATCCAGCGCTCCCGCGGACCGTTCAGGAGCTTGACGTTGTCGTGCCCGTAGTACTTGAGATACCAGTAGGTGTAGGCGGCGAACCAGTTGTTGCGGTCGCCGTACAGGACGATCTGATGGTCGTTCGAGACCCCGCGGCTGCCGAACAGCGCGCCGAACTCCTCAGGGCCGAGGAAGTCGCGCTTGACCTGATCCTGGAGGTCCAGCCGCCAGTCGAGCCCGATCGCACCGGGGATGTGCGCCTCCTTGTACAGAGCCGGGTTCTCGTCGACCTCGACGATCCTGACCGAGTCGTCGTTCAGGTGCTGCTCGAGCCAGTCCGGCTCGACGAGCACGTCGTTCGCATAGTCAGCCATCACGCCCTCCGAATTCCAATCACCTTTTATCTATTTTTTTCGAGTTTACCGTTAGCCAATGGGGCCGCCATCGAGCGCACGCTCGACCGCGAGCACCGCTTCGGCGCCCCACACGCGGTGCTCGCGCGGATTCGCCCGGAGCAGCACGTACGGGATACGCGAGTCCTCGCAGCAGGTTCGCACGCGCGCCGCGCCGTCTCGGAGAACCTCCGGATCGACCGAACCGGCCGCCTCGTACACCACGCCCCGGACCGTCGTGTCGACCATTCGCGTGAGCAGCATGTCCAATCGCGAACCGTGCAGCGCGGACAGCTGCTCCGGCGTCCCGGCCGCCGAGCCCAACAGGATGCAGGCGACGGCCACGTGCTCGAGCGTTCCGGCCAGCGTCGCGATCACGTTCGGATCTCCGACCACCGCCTCGGCGCCCACCGCCTCGATCTCGGACGCGCGTCGCCGATCGCGGGTCGTGCCGCGGACCGCGTGCCCGCGCACGATCAGCTCACGCGCGAGCAACCGTCCCCGGCAGCCGCATCCGATGATCAGGCAGCGAGCCAAACCGGGCCGGGACTAAGGGTTGGTCGGCGGCGCCGGACGGCGGCGCCTCGGGTCCTCACGCCGGCGTTGCTCGGACGGCTCATGCAGCACGCGCGCTTCGAGCTGCTCGGCGGTCACCTCCGGCTCGCCCCGCGCCCGCCTCCGCGCGTTGTGGGCGCGCAGCAGCTGATCGAGATCCTCCGCGTCCAGTTCCTCGCGCCGCTCGGTCAGCTCGCGGGCGGACTTGAGCCCCAGCTGCTCGAGCCCCGAGCCCGGGTAGTAGGAGCCCAGCAGCCAGAACACGAGCAACAGGACGCCCAGGCCCCCGATGACGGCGAGGGTAAACGGATCCACCCGTCGTGAGTCTAGTGGCCGGGGCCGACCACTGTTCGTACCGCAACTTTTCGGTGGGGTGGTGTGTTTTCAGGGCCGTCTCATTCGCCACCGCCTGACCGGGAGCCGGGAGTCCAGCGGCGGCGCCACATATAAACACGCTGGGAAAGGAGCGCTATGCGCCTTCGCCTTGCCGTGCTCGCATCAGTGGTGACGACGCTCGTGGCTGTCGCAGCACCGAGCATCGCCGTTGCTGCGCCCGTGCACAATCGAGGCCTCACCATCAACGCCATCCCCAATCCGATCGACGCCGGACAGGGGGTGTTCATCTACGGTCACCTGAACGTTGCTCCCGTAGGTGGTCAAACAATCGTTCTGTACCACCACCTGGCCGGTTCCGGCCTCGGCTATACCCGCATCGGTGTGACCACGACTGATCCGCGTGGGTTCTACGAGTTCACTCGTGCTGAGGACGTAGTGCTGACCAACCGCAGCTGGTTTGTGCGTGAGGCAGGCATCCACCAGATTCACAGCCGCACCGTGTTCGAGCGCGTATCCGCGCTGGTCGGCCTCAGCGCAAGCACGACAAGCGCGGTGACCGGCCAGCCAGTGGTGTTCACCGGGTCCGTCACCCCGAATCACGCGGGTGAGCGCGTCGTCCTCCAGGAGGAGACGAACTCCGGTGGCTGGAGCGATCTCAAGGTCGGTCGCCTCGATGGCGGTTCGAACTACGCGATCACGTACCGCTGGCGATTCGCTGGCGATCACACCGTCCGGGTTCTGTTCCCCGGTGATATCCGGAACATTGAGGGAGCGTCCGACTCGGTCGTCGTGGCCGTGCAGCAAAAGCAGGTCCCCGGATTCACGATCAACAGCTCGGATCAGCTGATCTCCTACGGAGGGTCGGTCACGATCTCGGGTGTGCTCGCCAATGCGCCCGCGAGCACGCCGGTCACCCTGTGGGCCCGGAACGCCTACCAGAGTCAGTTCACTCCGGTGGCCGACACCACCACGGGATCGGGCGGCAGTTACACGTTCGCGCCTCAGATGCCTGCATACAACACGGTCTACCGGGTCCAGACCACCCTCGCTCCGCACCGCCACAGCGCCGCGCTGTTTGAGGGCGTTCAGGACGTGCTGACGATGACCCCGAGCTCGACCACGTCGCAGATCGGGGGGACCGTCACGTTCACCGGCACCGTGCTTCCCGACAAGGCCGGTCACGTGATCTACCTGCAGCTCCTCGGCACGGACGGGCACTGGCACAACGAGGAGGTCCGGTTCGTCACCGGCTCCTCCACGTTCCAGTTCGGCTGGACATTCGGTAAGGCGGGCGCGTACCAGTTCCGCGCGCGCATCACCGAAGATCGCGGCAATGTCGGCGGAGCCTCGACGCCGGTGACGATCCAGGTCTCGCCGGCGACGACGAGCCCCTCGACGCTGCCCCCAGCCTCCTAGGCTAGAGGTACGTCGGACCTGCCGGCCCCCGTCGCCGCCGCGCGACGGGGGCTGGTAGCGTCCCCGGCCATGGACTTCGAGCTCACCGACGAGCAGCGCTTGGTCCAGGAGACGGCGCGTGCTTTCACCGACAACGAGATCGTCGAGCGTGCGCGAGAGAACGACCGCAACGAGCACTTCGACCTCGAGCTCGTGGCCAAAATCGCCGCGCAGGGTTACCTCGGGGCGATCGTGCCGCACGAGTACGGCGGCGCCGGTCTCGACTATCTGACCTATGGCCTGATCGTGGAGCAGATCGGCCGGGGCGACTCCGCCATGCGAACCGTGGTGTCCGTGCAGACCTCGCTCGTCTGCTCGGCGCTCCTGCGCTGGGGCACCGAGGAGCAGAAGCAGCGCTACCTACCCAAGCTGTGCTCGGGCGAGTGGTTGGGCTGCTTCGCCTTGACCGAGCCCGACACCGGCTCGGATGCGGCGAACCAGCGCACCCGGGCCAGGAGGACCGGTGGCGGCTGGGTCATCAACGGGGCCAAGATGTTCATCTCGATGGGCAACCACGCCAAGCTCGCCCTGATCTTCGCCCAGACCGATCCCGAGCAAGCCCATCGTGGCCTCGCCTGCTTCCTGGTCGACACCGATCAGCCCGGCTTCCAGCCCCAGGAGGTTCACCACAAGCTCGGCCTGCGCGGCTCGGACACCGCGGCCATCTCGCTGGACGATGTCGAGGCGCCCGACGAGGCCATGCTGGGCGAGATCGGCGACGGCTTCAAGGTCGCGATGAGCTCGCTCGATTCCGGTCGCTACAGCGTCGCGGCGGGCTGCGTCGGGATCTGCCAGGGCTGCCTCGACGCCTCGATCCGCTACTCCAAGGAGCGCCAGCAGTTCGGCCGCCCGATCGCGGCCTTTCAACTGGTCCAGGAGATGATCGCCGACATGGCGCTCGAGACGGACGCGGCTCGGATGCTGGTGTGGCGCGCCGGCTATCTCAAGGATCAAGGCAAGCCGAACACGACCGAGACGTCGATCGCGAAGCTGTTCGCCACCGAGGCTGCGGTGCGCTGCGCCAACGCCGCGATCCAGGTCCACGGCGGCTCGGGATACGTCGATGATTACCCGGTCGAGCGCTACCTGCGGGATGCGCGCGTGACCACCCTCTACGAGGGCACCTCGCAGATCCAGAAGCTCATCATCGGGCGCGCGCTCACCGGTGTGAACGCGCTCGTGCCTGCGTGAGCCCCGGCGTCGATCCTCCGAAGACGATCGGGGTCGCCGGCGCCGGCACGATGGGTGCCGGGATCGCGCAGCTCGGCTGCCTCTCCGGGGCGCGCACGCTCCTCCACGATCCGATCCGCGACGCGCTCGACGCCGGCCTCGAGCGGATCAGGGCTCAGCTCGAGCGAGGTGTCGAGCGGGGGCGCCTGAGCGCCGAGCAGGCCAAGGCGGCGAGTGATCGGCTCGCGCCGGCTCCCGCGCTCGAAGACCTCGCCCCCGCCGAGCTCGTGATCGAGGCCGCGCCGGAGCGGCTGGAGCTCAAGCGCGAGCTGTTTGCGCGCCTGTCCGAGGGGATCGTCAGCGAGGAATGCGTGTTGGCCACGAACACCTCGTCGCTGCTGGTCACGGCCGTCGCCCGGGGAGCGAAGCGCCCCGAGCGCGTGGTGGGGATGCATTTCTTCAACCCGCCCCCAGTGATGCGCCTGCTCGAGGTGGTCGCCGGCGAGCAGTCCTCGGACGCCGCGGTGGCGCGCGCTCGCGCCGCCGGCGAGGCGATGGGCAAGCACGTGATCGTCGTACTGGACGGCCCTGGCTTTTTGGTCAACCGGTGCAACCGGCCATTCGGGCTCGAGGCGCTCAAGCTCCTTCAGGAGCGCGTGGCGCCGCTAGAGGAGATCGACCGGATCTGCCGCCTGGGAGGCGGGTTTCGCATGGGCCCCTTCGAGCTGATGGACCTGGTCGGGGTGGACACCGGGCTCGACGTGTCGCGTTCGTTCTATGAGCAAAGCTTCGGCGAGCCGCGGTGGCGCCCATCGCCGATCACCGTCCGGACGGTCGCAGCTGGACGGTTCGGGCGGAAGTCCGGCCGCGGCTACTACGACTACAACGACGAATCCCACCCACCCGGCCGGCACCGGCCGCCCGATCCCGAGCCGCTCACCCCCGGCGGGGGAGACGGGCTGATCGTGATCGCCGGCCACTCGCGGCTGGCGCACGCGCTCGCCGACGCGGCATCCGAGGCGGGCTGGGACGTGGCCTCTCCCGAGTCCGCGCAGGAGCGGGAGCCGCCCTTCCTGATCCTCGACGTCGGGTTCGGCGAGGACTTTGACGGGCCGCTTCAGGGCGGCCCGCAGGCGATCTGCTGCGTTCCGGGCTCGCTCGGGATGCTCGATCCGGGTGGCGCCGCGGCCGGCTTCCACGCGCTGGTGCCGCTCGAGGAGGTGAGCCTAGTCGAGCTCACCCGCGGCCCAGACACGGCCGAATCCGCGGCCACCGCCCTCGAGCGGTTCTTCGCCACCATCGGCAAGCACACCGTCTGGGTCGCCGACGCCCCCGGGCTCGTGCTGGGCCGCATCGTCTGCCAGGTGATCAACGAGGCGGCGTTCGCGGTCGCCGAGGGCGTGGGCAGCGCCGCCGACGTCGACGCCGGAATGGTCCATGGACTGAACTACCCGCGCGGGATCCTCCACTGGGCCGACGAGATCGGCCTCGACCATGTCCTGGCTGTACTCGACGGCCTGTACGAGGAACGGCGCGAGGAGCGCTACCGCGCGGCGCCGCTGCTCCGCTCGCTCGTGATGTCCGGACGGGTCGGCCATCAGACCGGTGAAGGATTCTTCGTTCACGAGGACTAAGCCGGGCGCATCCGGGGTAAGTAGCCCGCCGGGTCGCGGGAGACCCGGATCACGACCAAGGCGTCGTCGTCGGGCGCCGCCGATTTTCTTCGACTTAGCCCTCCGCATCACATTCCCATCATTTTGGTGTCCAATCGGCCATTTAAGCTCCGCGAGCGTGAAGGTCACGGCTCGGCTGCCGAATCTCAATCCATGCCGATTGCTCGCCACGGCTGGGTTTCCATCCGCGCGTCTCGGCATCCCCGTCTGCCTCATCTCGTGCTGACGGCCGTGACCGTCGTTGCCACCTCGCTGCTCGCCGTCGTTCCGGCTGCGACGGCGACCACCGCGCGCCGCAAGCACCACCGCCGCCCTCACCCCGCCCGCGCGGCGTCCGGCTGTGCCGGCGCCAACGACCGCGTCGGAAGCACGCCCCCGCAGGTGCTGCGGTCGGCCGTGGTCTGCCTGCTCAACCAGCAGCGCGCGGCGCACCACCTCCCGCCGCTGGCGGCCTCCCCCCTGCTGAACCGCTCCGCGCAGGGTTGGACCAACGTGATGGTCTCAAGCGACCAGTTCACGCACGGGACGGACTTCGCCTCCCGGATCACCGCCGTCGGCTATGACTGGCGCATGGCCGGCGAGAACATCGCCACCGGTTACGCCACCCCGGGCGGCGTCGTTCGCGCCTGGATGACCAGCACCGGGCACTGCGAGAACATCCTCGACCCCAACTACCGCAACGTCGGTACCGGGGTCAGCAACCGCGCGGTCGCCGGATTCGCGACCGGCGCCGGCACCTGGACGCAGGACTTCGCGCTGGGCATGAACCAGTCGGCGCCGTCGAACAACTTCGGCCCGGCGAACGGCTGCCCCTACTGAGTCGCGACCAGTGTCCTTCCGGACACTAGGCCGAGGCTTTCGCGGTGGCGCCAGCCGTGTCCTCGAGCGGGAACGGCGTGTCGCGCAGGTACCACTCGGCATCGAGCGCGGCCTGACAGCCCGACCCGGCGGCGGTCACGGCCTGGCGGTAGGTGTGGTCGACGAGGTCGCCGGCCGCGAACACGCCCGGCACGCCGGTCAGGGTCGACTTGGCCTTGGTCACGACGTAGCCGGCGGGGTCGGTCTCGATTTGCCCCTCGACCAGCTGTGACTGGGGCACGTGGCCGACCGCGATGAAGGCGCCGGTGACCGGGAGCTCTCGGATCGAGCCGTCGACGGTATTGCGCAGCCGCGCGACGCTCAGCGATCCGTTCTCGCCGGTGAACTCCTCGACGACGAACGGCGTGATCCACTCGATGTTCGGGATCGCGCGGGCACGCTCGAGCATGATCTTCGACGCCCGGAACTCGTCGCGGCGATGGACGATCGCCACCTTGCCGGCGAACTTGGACAGAAACATCGCCTCCTCCATGGCGGAATCGCCGCCGCCGACGATCAGCGTCGGGGCCTCCCGGAAGAAGGCGGCGTCGCAGGTCGCGCAGTAGCTCACGCCACGCCCGGCCAGCTCGGCCTCGCCGGGCACGTCCAGCTTGCGGTGTTGTGCGCCCATCGCCAGAATCAGCGCCCGCGTCACGTGCATCTGGTCGCCCATCCACACCTTGTGGAGGCCCCCCTCGTGCGAGATCTCGATCCGCGTCGCGTCGTCGGTCTCGAGGCGTGCGCCGAAGCGCTCCGCCTGGTCGCGGAAGTGCTGCATCATCTCCGGGCCCATGATCCCCTCGGGGAAGCCCGGGTAGTTCTCCACGTCGGTGGTCTGCTGGAGCAGCCCGCCCCAGGCAAATCCCTCGACGACTAGCGGCTCGAGGTTCGCGCGCGCGGTGTAGAGCGCGGCGGTGTAACCCGCCGGTCCGCTCCCGACGATGATCACGTTCTCGACTGTTTGCTCGGGATGATCTGTCACTTCATAAAGTATAGTCGCGGATTCACGAGACGGCGTCGGGTGCGGTCCGCATCACGCCCCCCACCTCGGCGTTCCACCGGTGGACGGTCCGCCGCAGCTGCAGGTAGGCAACCGCTCCCGGCAGCGTGGGCAGCCAGAAAGCGAACGCGCGGTAGGCCAGGACCGCGACGACCGACAGCTCGACGTTGACGCCGAACGCGGTGAAGGCGCCGATCATGCCGCCGTCGACGCCGCCGATGCCACCCGGCAGCGGCAGCGTGTTCGCGAGCATCCCAACGAAGTACGACATCACGATCACGCCCTTGGGCGGAGAGCCGCCGAACGCGTGGAAGCACGCCCACAGCACCGCGATGTCGAACCCCCACCAGGCCACCGCCCCGAGCACGCTGGGGTTGCGGTCGTGCAGCAGGTCTATCGCGGTCCGGACGCCGGCCGCCGCCGTCGCCGAGGCCGCGGACAGGCGCACGACCAGCCGCGCGAGCCGGTGCCGGCCGGAGGTGAGCGGCACCATCACGCGGCTGACGTCCGCCGGCAGCGTCGAGATACCGAGGAACAGCGCGATCACCACCGCGCCGAAGATCGCCGGCACGATCGTGATGGCGAACGGGGCCGGACCCGGGATCAGGCCGATATAGAGCCCGACACCGTCCAGCACCATCGCGACCATATAGACGCCGTAGAGCAGCGCCAGGAAGGCGATCATCCGGCTGGCGACTGTCCGCCGCCTCATCCCGGAGCGCCGGAGAGCCCAGGCCGTGAGCGCGATCCCGCCGGCGCCCGCCGCCGCGAACAGGCGCGTGGCCGCCAGGCTTGCCATCGTGATCTGGTAGCTCTCGGTCCACCCGATCCGCGCCGACGCGCCGCCGTCAGGCGCGGCGTACGCGGCCGGAAGATCACGGATGAACACGCCGCGGAACAGCGCGATGTAGCCGCAGAACGAGCAGACCTCGAGCACCGCCGCCAGCCCCAGCCACCACGCGTTCCCGTGCTGGATGCGGTTCCACGTCTCGTTCAGGCCGAGCAGCTTGGGCAGGACGAAGTAGAGGAACGCCACCGCGGAGGCGACGAAGACGAGCGTCGCCAGCACCCTCCCCCTGGTCAGCCGGATGCGGGGAAGGTCGTCCGTGTTCCCGCGCGTGCGGGCCGGCTCCGACCCCCGGCTCGCCTTACTCGACGATGCGCTCGTCGGGTTGGGTCGGATGGGCGGCGTGGGTGGGGTGGGCGGCGGTCCTTTCACGACTGCGCCGCGCGCGATTCGAGGGCCTGAAGCGCAGCCGAGACGCGCCGGTACATCGGGGCCAGCCGCGGCAATCCGCTCCGGACCGCCTCGGCCAGGGCGGCGCCGCCGATCAGGTCCACGGCGTAGTGCTCCCCGAGGTAGACGAGCGCGAGCCCCAGCGTCCCCGCGTACGTCCAGCCGACCGCGCCGGACACCGGTCCGACTTCAGCCAGCAGGTGCGCGCCCATGAGCGACGTGGCGAAATGCAGCGACGGCATGGCAGCAAGCGGATTTCCTCCGAGAACATCGTAAAGGCCGCTCCAGCGGTCGCCCCAGAACTGCTGACCGTATTCGAGCATCATCCGCCGAACCCGTAGCGGCCGGCCGTCGTCGAGGCGCCCCCGCTCAGCCGCCCACCACGGCGGCGCGGTCGGGATCGCCCAGTAGAACACCGCGCCGAGGTCGAACACGGCGTACATCCGCACGGCGGCGCTGGGGAATCGGTCCGGTTTGCGCCACAGCACGTAGGCGAGGGTGGCGTGCGGAACCGCGAACCACATCCAGTGGCACCAGACCAGTACGCGCTCGTAGCGCTTGACGGCCCCGGGCGCCGAGAACCGTCGTTGCAAGCGCAGCGTGGGCGGGGTCCCAAGCCCGAGGGCGCGGTCGATCGCGATCGGGTAGCCGACCAGCACGCGCGACTGGAGGCCCTCCGGATCGTCGTTCGGCATCTCGTAGGCCGCCAGGTACGCCCACATGTTGAGCACGCCCAGGGCGACGTCGCGGGACCGGGAGCGCGGCATCGCGACGCATAGGGCCGGCAAGGCGAGTCCGGCACCGCCGAGCACCACCGGTCGCGGGATCCTCGCCCGCCGCCGCAGGACGGGCAGGGCGACCCCGGTCGCGACGAGGACCCAGGCCGTCGCTCGAATGCCCCGGCGTGCGCGCAAGGGCGGCGAGTGTATAAGGACTGCCTGGCGCCGTCCGGACGCCCGCGCGCGTGTGCTCTTCTGCACGACCTCGGGACGGGGGCATCGAGCAGATCAAGGCGGGGGCGGCGTGGTTAGAATCCCGCGCCTTGCGATCCGCCGCCTCCGACGCCCAGCGCCGCCGCCGGACCCTCCGGCTCCTGTGCGCAGCGCTGGCGACCTCGGCTCTCCCGCTCGTGCTCGCGCCGAGCGCGTTCGCGAACTTCATCACTCCCAAATCGGGGGGCTCGCCGAACGCCAACCAGATCCACTCGCTGTACATGATCATCCTGTACATCGCGGCGGTGGTGTTCGTGCTCGTGGAGGGCGCGCTGGTCTACTCGGTGTACCGCTTCCGCGCCAAGAAGAACCGGGTGGCGGCCCAGATCCACGGCAACACCCGGCTCGAGATCGGCTGGACGATCGGCGCCGCGGTGATCCTCGTGATCCTGACCGTGGTGACCTTCGTCAAGCTTCCCAGCATCATCAACCCACCGAACTCGAGCGCCCCGTTCCTCGAGTCGTCCCTGACCGAGCCCACCCCGCCCAACGGCCAGCGCCTGGTGATCTGCGTCCAGGGCCGGCAGTACATCTGGCGCTACGTCTACGGCGCTGCGTGCCAGAACAACCCGTTCGCCGCCAAGCTGCCCTACTCCTACCAGGAGATGTACGTGCCCGAGAACACGACCGTCGTGCTCAGCATCACCTCGACCGACGTGATCCACTCCTGGTGGGTGCCGTCGCTGGGCGGCAAGGTGGACGCGGTGCCGGGTTACACGGTCTACACGTGGTTCAAGGCGAAGGGTCCGGCGCTCTACCACGGGCAATGCGCGCAGCTGTGCGGGCGCCAGCACGCGTTCATGACCGCACTCGTGAACGTGATGTCACCCAGCCAGTATCAGGCCTGGCTGGTCCAGCAGCGGCACAACATCGAGACCGCCAACGCGCAGGTGACCCCGCTGCGGGCCTACCTCACCAAGACTGGAAACCTCTAGGAGACTACAGATGTCAGTGACGACGGCTCAGGTGACCAGATCGGCGCCCCAGTTGCTCACCCGGTCGGTGAGCACCCCGCGTCAGACCAAGCGCTGGATCGACTGGGTCACGACCACCGATCACAAGAAGATCGGGATCCTGTACCTCGTCACCACGTTCGTGTTCTTCATGCTGGGCGGGGTGGAGGCGCTGTTGATGCGCGTCCAGCTGGCGGAGCCGAGCAACACGCTGCTGAGCGGCGAGCGCTACAACGAGCTGCTGACGCTGCACGGCACGACGATGGTCTTCCTGTTCGTGGTGCCGGTGATGGCCGGGTTCGGCAACTACTTCGTGCCGCTGATGATCGGCGCTCGGGACATGGCGTTCCCGCGGCTCAACGCGCTCTCCTACTGGCTGCTCCTGGCCGGCGGGATCGTGTTCTACGCCACGCTCTTCTGGCACCCGCCCGAGGCCGGGTGGTGGAGCTACCCGCCGCTGTCGAGCATCGAGTACTCCCCGAGCGGCGGCCAGGACGCCTGGATCTTCCTGATCCACCTGACCGGCATCTCCTCGCTGCTCGGCGCGATCAACTTCTACGCCACGATCGTCAACATGCGCGCTCCCGGGATGAGCTGGGGACGCCTGCCGCTGTTCATCTGGGCGATCCTCGTCTACGCGATCCTGCTGATCATCGCCCTCCCGGTCGTCGCCGCGGCGGTCACGATGCTGCTCACCGACCGCCACTTCGGGACGCACTGGTTCGACCCCACCGCCCACGGCTCGCCCATCCTCTGGCAGCACCTGTTCTGGTTCTTTGGCCATCCCGAGGTCTACATCATGGTGCTGCCCGGCTTCGGGATCATCTCCGAGGTCATCCCGGTGTTCTCGCGCAAGCCGATCTTCGGCTACAAGGCGATCGCCGCCTCGACCGCGGTGATCGCGTTCCTGGCCACGCTGGTCTGGGCCCACCACATGTTCGCCTCGCCGGTCCCGATCGTCGTGCTCGGATTCTTCATGCTGAGTTCGTTCCTGATCGGAATACCGACAGGGGTGAAGATCTTCAACTGGATCTCCACCCTGTGGCGCGGATCGCTCGTGATGACCACCGCGCTCTACTACGCGATCGGGATGATCGCGATCTTCGTGGTCGGCGGGATCACCGGGATCTTCCTGGCGACCTTCCCGGTCGACTGGCAGCTCAACGACACGTACTTCGTCGTCGCCCACTTCCACTACACGATCTTCGGCGGCGCCGTGTTCCCGGTGCTGGCCGGCCTCTATTACTGGTTCCCGAAGATGACCGGGCGTCTGCTCAACGAGCGCCTGGGGAAGATCTCGTTCTGGATCACGTTCATCGGCTTTAACGCGACCTTCTTCGTCCAGCACGCGCTTGGCCTTTCGGGCATGCCGCGGCGGATCTACACCTACCAGCCGGGCCTCGGGTGGTCGACGTACAACTTGATCTCGACGATCGGCAGCTTCATACTCGCCGTGGGAATCATCCTCACCGTGATCAACGTTGCGCTCAACTACAAACGGGGGCCGCTGGCGGGACCGGATCCGTGGAAGGGGAACACCCTCGAGTGGTTCGTGCCCTCTCCCCCGCCGGTCAACAATTTCGACGAGATCCCGCGCGTACGGTCGGTCGAGCCGATGCGCGACATCCGCCGCCAGGTCGAGCGTGCCACCGGGGTGACGCAGAAGACCGGCGGCAGCGAGCGGTTCGCGCGGGTCTGACCGGTCTGGCCGCATGGATGCCTCGTCTGTGAGCTCGGTCCGGTCGGCGCCGGTCGCCGCCGGCGCCCGCCAACTGCTGTCCGACTACTTCGAGCTGACCAAGCCGAAGGTTCAGACGCTGCTGCTGTTCACGACGATCACCACGATGGAGATCGCCGGCAACCCGCCGGTGTCCCTGATCGCGCTCACCTGCCTTGGCGGATATCTCTCGGCCGGCGGAGCCGGTGCGGTCAACCACTACTACGACCGCGACATCGACGCCCAGATGAAGCGCACCGCGTCGCGGCCAATCCCGGCGGGACGGATCTCGCCCCGGGCCGCGCTGATCTTCGGCTTCGCGCTGTGCGCGATGTCGTTCGCGCTCCTGTCGCTGACCGTCAACCTGCTGGCGGCCGGACTGGCCCTGGGCGGGTTCGTCGGCTACGTCGGCGTGTACACCGTATGGCTCAAGCGGCGCACCGCCCAGAACATCGTCATCGGTGGCGCCGCCGGCGCCGTGCCGCCCCTGGTCGGCTGGGCGGCGACGCGCGGCTCACTGTCGTGGACCGCGGTCTACCTGTTCGCGATCGTGTTCTACTGGACCCCACCCCACTTCTGGTCGCTCAGCCTGCTCATGAAGGATGATTACCGGCGCGTGGGCGTGCCGATGATGCCGGTGGTCCGCGGCGAGCACGAGACCCGCCGGCAGATCCTCCTCTACACGCTGCTCCTGTACGCGATCTCGCAGCTGCCCTTCTGCGCCGGCGAGTTCGGGGTCGCGTACCTGTTCGGATCGATCCTGCTCGGGCTCGCCTTCATCGCCGGCGCGGTGCTCCTCTACCGGCGGGCGGACCGCCGGACCGCCCTGCGGCTTTACCTGTTCTCGCTCGCCTATCTGGCGCTGCTGTTCGGGACGATGGTCGCCGACGTGAAGCTGTAGCCTCCCAGAACTATGGACCGAAAGCTTGCACGCAAGAACATCCGCTCCGGTCTGATCGCGGGCGCCTTGTGCGCCGTCATGTTCGGGATCACGTTCGCGGCAGCCGCGATCTACGTCCACCCGTGATCGAGAGCGATCATCCGGTTCCCGCCCCGCCGGCCGGAGAGGAGATCCACCTCCCCGGACCCAGTCTGCTTCCGTTCGCTTGCGCGATCGCGCTCACGCTGATGGTGATCGGTACCACGATCAACCTGATCCTCAGCGCCATCGGCCTGGTGGCGTTTGTGATCATCGTCATCAGGTGGGTCGCCGACACCCGACGCGACGTGGCCGAGCTCCCGGAAGAGCACGTGCATTAGCGAGCGCGAGCGGCCGCGCGTCCCGCCCCGGCGATCGAGCGCTACGTAGCCGCCCTCTCGTACGTCTCGCCGGCCGGCACCTCGCAGCTGGCGCCGTCCCCGGTCCAGCAGCGCACGATGTCGCGCATCGACAGGATGCCGGCGAGCTCGCCGCCGCTGACGACGACGAGGTGGCGGAAGCGGCCGCGCACCATCGCGGCGGCAGCCTGCTCGAGCGACCAGTCGGGCGAGGCGAAGGTGAGGTTCGTCGTCAGGTGCTCGGCGACCAGCTCTCGGTCGGGATCCTCACCCGAGCCGATCGCCTTCAGGATGTCGCGCTCGGTGATCACGCCGGGGCCGGGCGCCTCCGGGTCGAGCACGACCGCAGCGCCGACGTTGCGGCGACACATCGCCTCGGCGGCTTCGCGAAGCGTGTGCCGCGGGCCGATTGTCAGGACCGTTTCGGACATCCCCTCACGTACCTGCATAACGCCTCCGGACTGGCTTGCAACAATTGACTCAATCATAACCGCATCCGGTCAGCCCTCGGACTATTTACTCCGCACTGTTAAGACCAAGCGAGTAGCGTCGGGGCTGACTTCCTTCGTCGTCCAGAACGCTTAGGATGCCGGATCGGAGTGACGCTAGAGGGTTCGCAGATTCATTACTGCCGTGCGTAATCGGCCGGTCCTACAGATGGTCGTGTTCGGGGTCGTCGTCGCGGCGATCGGGATCTTCGTCGCGCTGATCATCCCGTGGTTCCCGAGCCAGGGCTCGGTCCAGGCCGGCAGAGTCCACACCCTCTACGACGTCCTGCTCATCTGCACGGTCCCGATTTTCGTGCTCGTCGGGACCGTGATCCTGTTTTCGGTGTGGAAGTTCCGGATGCGCCCCGGTCAGGAGGAGATGGACGGTCCACCGATCCACGGGAACACCCGCCTCGAGGTCGTCTGGACCGCGCTGCCGGCGCTTTTGATCCTGAGCCTGTGCGGCTACGCCTACAGCGTTCTGCGCGCGAACGAGGCCACCAAGAAGAACGAGATGACGGTGAACGTGACCACGCGTCAGTTCGCCTTCGAGTTCTCCTATCCCGATGCGGGCAAGCAGGTTGTCTCCTCTGAGCTCTACCTACCGATCCACCAGCCGGTCGTGTTCAAGATCCGCTCGCTCGACGTGATCCACAGCTTCTTCGTGCCGAACTTCTCCGAGAAGCTCGACGCCGTCCCCGGCCTCGTCACCACCCTGCGCGTCACGCCGAGCGCACTGGGCGTCTACCCGGTCGAGTGCACCGAGCTATGCGGCGCCGGCCACTCGTTGATGCGCTCGAGCGCGCACGTGGTCACCGAGACCGCCTTCCAGGCCTGGGTGCGCGCCCAGCCGGCCAACGCGCCGCCGCCGGTCGGCACCGTGCCGCCGAACGTGGTCCACGCCGACGTCCCGGGATACAACGTCATCCCGGGGTACGGCTCCTCGTCGTCTTCGTCGAGCAGCACCCCCGCCCCAAGCTCCTCGAGCACCAGCTCTTCGAGCGCGGCGATCAGCCCCGCGGCGGCCGCGGCGCTGTTCACCTCGGCCGGCTGCAGCGGCTGCCACACCCTCGCGGCGGCCTCCGCGACGGGCACGGTGGGGCCCGATCTCGACACGCGTCTGCGCAGCGACTGCGCCAACCCCGCATCTCAGAAGGTCCGCGGCGCCGCCTTGAAGCAGTGCATCTATACCGCGATCACCAAGCCCTACGCCTACATCCCGTCGGGCTACAGCTCCGGCATCATGCCCCCCGACTTCGCCCAGCGGCTCACCTCCGCTCAGATCGCGGGGCTGGTCAACTTCCTGGCGAGCGCGGCCAAATGAGGGGCGAACATGGGTAGCCGAGGAGGTATCGTGCAGGCAATGGACGGCGGTCCCGCTCGCGAGGGAGCTCGAGCAGTTCGAGGTCAGTTGGGCGGCGTTTGGACTGATCAGGAGGTGGACTGATGGCAGTCACGGCAACGACAGCTCATGAGGCTCCGGTCGCGCGCCGCACGCGCGTCCCTCTCCCCCCGAAGCTGAGAGCCCCCGGCTGGTATCGCGCGGCCCTGTTCGAGGTGCTGGGCTTCGCCTTCGCCTTCGGCCTCAGCGTGCTGATCCGGGCGCTCATGCACAACCACCCGGTCGTCGACGGACACGCGATCACGATCATTGCCCTGTTCGCGGTTCCGCTCGCCTTCCTGCTCGGCATCGGCACCTGCGACTACTGGCTGTACTGGGCGGCCGGGCGGCCGACCCGTCCCGAGGACCACTCCGGCCACGGCGCCTACAGCTGGCGGGACTACTTCCGCGTCAACACCGACCACAAGGTGATCGGTATCCAGTACACGGTCACCTCCTTCTTCTTCCTGCTCGTGGGCGGCATGCTGGCCATGCTGATCCGTGCCCAGCTGGCCAAGCCCGGGATGCAGTTCCTCACCCCCGAGGAGTACAACGGCGTGTTCTCGGTCCACGCCACCGTGCTCATCTTCCTATTCGTGATCCCGGTGTTCGCCGGGCTGGCGAACTTCGTGCTGCCGCTGATGATCGGCGCGCCGGACATGGCCTTCCCGAGACTCAACGCCCTGTCCTTCTGGCTGCTCCCGCTCGGCGGCGTGATCATGATGATGAGCTTCCTGGCGCCGGGAGGCTCGTTCGCGTCGGGCTGGACGGCGTACGCGCCGCTGTCGACGACGATGCCGATCGGTCAGCTGTTCTTCTCGATCGGGGTGCAGTTCGCGGGCTTCTCGTCGATCTTCACCGCGCTCAACTTCCTCGTGACGATCATCACGATGCGAGCGCCCGGGATGAGCTTCTTCCGCATGCCGCTGCTCGTGTGGGCGAACTTCTCGACCTCGTTGCTGGTCGTGATCGCGACGCCGTTCGTCGCCGCCTCGCAGTTCTTCATCCTGCTCGACGCCGCCATGCACTTCCACTTCTTCGACGCGTTCGTCGGGCCGAACCAGAACGGCAACGTCCTCATGTACCAGCACGTGTTCTGGTTCTACTCCCACCCGGCTGTGTACATCATGATGTTGCCCGGGTTCGGGATCATCTCCGAGGTCATCGCGGTGAAGTCGCGAAAACCGATCTTCGGCTACCGGATGATGGCGTTCTCCTTGCTGGCCATCGTGGTGCTCGGCTTCACGGTGTGGGCGCACCATATGTTCGTGTCCGGGATGGCGCCGTGGATCCGGATCCCGATGATGATCACCACCGCGATCATCGCGATCCCCACCGGCATCAAGATCTTCTCCTGGCTGGCCACGCTGTGGCGCGGCGTGCTTCATCTCGACACGCCGATGCTCTTCGCGCTCGGCTTCCTGACCAGTTTCACGCTCGGCGGGATCAGCGGCGTGATGCTGGCCATGATCCCGTTTGACATCCACGTCAGCCAGACCTACTTCATCGTCGCCCACATCCACTACGTGCTGTTCGGCGGCTCGCTGTTCACGATCTTCGCCGGCGTCTATTACTGGTTCCCGAAGATGACCGGTCGCATGTTCGACGACCGGTTGGGCAAGTGGCACTTCTGGTCGACGTTCATCTTCTTCAACCTGACCTTCGGGCCGATGCACCTGATCGGGCTTCAGGGGATGCCCCGGCGCGTGGCCGAGTACGCAGCCAAGTTTGCGGACTGGAACCTGTTCATCTCGATCTGCGCCTGGATCCTCGGGGCCAGCACGCTGATCTTCCTCTACAACATGGTGGTCAGCTGGCGCGGCGGCCCGCGGGCGGCGAGCAACCCGTGGCGAGCCCTGACGCTCGAGTGGCAGGTCTCCTCCCCGCCGCCGGTGTTCAACTTCGACGCGGTACCGACGGTCGTCGGCGGACCGTATGAGTACGGCGTGCCCGGCGCCGTGCACGGCATCTTCAAGTCGCCCGCCGAGGCCCGGACGGTGACCGCCGGCACCTTCGCGACGCCACCGAGCCAGCAGGTGCACGAATGAGCTCGGGCGACGCACCCAACATCGCCGCGCGAACCATCCTGGTGGTGGCCAACGAGACGCTCGGCGGCCAGCCGCTGCTCGACGCCGTCCGTGAGCGCGCCGACATCGACACGCGCTTCATCCTGTGCGTGCCCCAGAACAAGCCGCGCGCGGGGCTGGTCGTCTACAACGAAGCGGTCTTCGACGCGGCGCAGGTGCGGCTCGACCTGGCGCTCGACGTGGTCCGCGACATGGGCATCCGCGCCATCGGCGAGGTCGGCGACCAAGATCCGTTCACGGCCACGATCGACGCCGTCCGCGAGTACCACCCCGTCGAGATCATCGTCTCGACCTATCCGGAGACGCGGTCGGGCTGGATGCGGCGCGATCTGATCGAGCGGGTAGGGGACGCGACCGGACTGCCCGTCACCCATATCGTCAACGACGTCGACACCGAGGGCCTGCCGTACCACGTGACTCTCGCCGTCGCCAACCGCACTGCGTCCGGAGACGAGCTGCTCGAGGCGCTCCAGGCCAAGGCCAAGGCGTTCAGCGAACCCGGTCGCGCGCCGCTGTTCATCGTGATCATCCCGCCGGAGGGCGGATCGGGACAGGCCGTGCAGCGCGCGCGGACCCGCCTGAAGCTCGTGCTCGACCGCCTGCACG
The DNA here is from genome assembly GCA_035625625.1 of Solirubrobacteraceae bacterium. Lineage (GTDB taxonomy): Bacteria > Actinomycetota > Thermoleophilia > Solirubrobacterales > Solirubrobacteraceae > Palsa-465. The sequence continues at coordinate 14,066 of DASPPG010000149.1, read as the reverse complement.
TCCGTGGCCTTCACGCATCCGGCATGGTCAGCGACCCCGACCCGTTCACGGCGATCATGAACGCACTGCAGTACTTCCGGGTCGACGACATCGTGATCTCGACCTTTGCGGAGACGAAATCAGGCTGGATGCGGTCGGACCTGATCGAACGTGTCCAGCGCGCCAGCGGCAAGCCGGTCGAGCACGTGGTCCACGAAGACTCGACGTCGTCCGCCGCCTAGCCGCCGAGCATGGAAGCCGCCTCGATCACCCACGAGCACCACGGGCCGCCCCCGGCCCACCGCTCCTCGCGCGTCCACGCGCCGACCCTCGGAATGCTGCTTTTCATCATGTCCGAGATCATGATCTTCGGCGCGTTCTTCACCGCCTACTTCTTCATCCGGATCGTCAGCCACAACCCCTGGCCGGCTCACGGCACCGTCGTTCCGGAGGCGGTGGCCGGGGTCAACACCGCGATCCTGCTGTCCTCCTCGCTGACCCTGCACTGGGCGCTGGTGTCGGTCCGGAACGGCAACCGCTTCGGGCTTAAGGCGGGGATGGTCTCGACCTTCTGCCTCGGCTTGACCTTCCTGTTCGTGCAGATCAACGAGTACATCCACCTCGGCTGGGCGGCGCACGACTCGGCCCAAGCGACCGTCTTCTACTCGCTTACCGGGCTGCACGGCGCGCACGTGTTCATCGGTCTGTGCGCGCTCTTGATCGTCACGATCCGGTCCTTCCGGGGGCACTACTCCGCGGAGCATCATGAGGGCATGGAAGTGCCGGGTATCTACTGGCACTTCGTCGACATCATGTGGATCGTCGTCTACACGGCGGTCTACGTGTTGTAGACCCGCCCACCGACCCCGCCACCTGATCCCGCCCACCGACCCCCGCCCACCCGAGTCCCCGCTGACCGAAGCCTTCGCGTTTCGCGTGCTGTTGCGCGTGGTCGCCGCGCTCGCCGTCATCGTTGCGATCGTGTTGATCGTTCGCGCGCTGACCTAGCAGGCTCGGCACCGGTGCGCCACCATTGAGGACGTGTCCTTGAGCGCGCTTCCGCTCGCCAGCGCGGGCCCGATCAACGGCATCGTCCCCTCGGTCGTCGTTCTTCTGTGCTGGCTTCCCTACCGGGCCCGCGTGCGGACGCTGTCCCACGAGCGGCGGGCGGTGCCCCAATGGCGCCAGGCCTGCTTTGCCGCCGGCCTGATCACGCTCGCCATCGCGTTGAGCGCACCCGTCGACTCGCTTGCCGACCAGCTCCTGCTCGCCCACATGGCCGAGCACCTGGTGATCGGTGACATCTCGGCCCTACTGATCGTGCTCGGGTTCACCGGGCCGCTCCTGGCGCCCCTGCTGCGCAAGCGCTGGCTGTCGCCGCTCCGGGTCTTCGCCCACCCGCTCGTCGCCCTCCCCGCGTGGATGATCAGCTTCTACGTCTGGCACCTGCCGGTGCTCTACCAGGCGGCCCTTCGCCACGACCTGCTCCACGGCCTCCAGCACGCCTGCTTCCTCGCCTTCGGGATCGCAGTCTGGATGCCCCTGTTCGGGCCGCTCCCCAAGCCCGCCTGGTTCACGAATGCCGCCAAGCTGGTCTACATCATCATCGTCCGCCTCGCGGGGACGGTGCTCGCCAACGTCCTGATCTTTTCCGGCACCGTGCTGTACCCGATTTACCGCGCCGGCGACGCCCGCTGGCACATCAGCCCGATGGGCGACCAGATCGCCGCCGCCGGGCTGATGATGGTCGAGGAGAGCCTGCTTACGATCGGCCTCTTCTGCTGGCTGTTCATGAAGGTTGCCGCCGAGGTCGACGAGCGCCAGCGCCTGCTCGACGCCGCCGCAGAGCACGGCGTGGAGCTCGACGAGCGGCGAGCGGCTCGCGCGGTGGCGGCGGGCCGGGGCCAGGAGCTATTGGACCGCGTGATCGGCGTGGAGAACGGCACCCCCGCGCAGCCCACGACCGTCGCGGATGCCTGAGCGCCCCCGCCACCGTTCCTCCCCGCCACCGTTCCTCCCCGCCAACGGCCACCCAGGCCGTCTTTATACGCAAATAGTTTGCGTACATGCATAAAGCGCCACTCGGCCTGCTCCTGGCTGACCGTGACCGTTGATGCACGTGGTGCGTGCACGAGATGCCACGGCCCGGCTCGGACCGGTCGGATGTCCAGCCATGCACGCCGTCCCGGGCACTGTGGGGGGTCCGGGCGCGGATCTCTACTTGACCGACGTCGATAAGAACGCCACCAGCGCCTGGATCTGCGACGGGCTCAGCGTCTTCTCGAACGTGTCGGGCATGATGCCGGCGCTGTAACCCGACGGAATGTAGGCGTAGGGGTCGGTGATCGCCGTATAGATGCACTTGTCGAGCGTCGCACCGCGGATCTTCTGCGACTGCGGCGTGGCGCAGTCGCTCTTCAGCCGCTGGTCGAGATTCGGGCCGACCGTCCCGGTGGTACCGGCGGCGGCGAGCGTGTGGCACGAGCCGCAGCCGCCGACGCCGGTGAAGATCGTCTTGCCGACCGCCGCCGTCGGAGCCACCTTGGCCTGGATCGCCGTGGCCAGCGCCCCCGTGTCCTGACCCGGCTCGGCCGCCACGGCCGCCACGTAGGCCGCCACGTCCTGTGCGTCCTGGCCCTTGAGCAGCATCGCCGGCATCCGGCCCTGCGTGTTCGGGTACTGGATCCAGTAGTCGACGAGACCCTCGATCGAGGTGCTCTTCACGCCGTCGGCCCGGTCCTGCCGGAACGCGTCGTCGAGGTTCGGTCCGACATCGCCGGTCGTGTCGGCATGGGAGAGCGTGTGGCACGCCCCGCAGTTGGTGGCGAACAGCTGCTTGCCCGTGACCAGATTCGCCGTCGGATGCTTGAGCGCGCAACCACCCAGGCTGACCACAATCAGAGCTCCCGTGATGAACGTGGCGATGCGTCCGAGCGGCTTGAGCATACGGCGACGGGCGGCACTCTACCCAAGCGGTCGGCAGGGGGGCGCCGCGGTACGGGGATCCGCCCAGGTGCTGCCGTCCGGTACCGGCGACATCATTTCCTCAGGCGTCGCCGTCCGGTGCCGCCGACATCGTTGCTCAGGCGCCGCCGTCAGGCGCCGGCGACATACCGAAGACTCCTGCTATACGATGGCTGAGGATGAGTACGCGTCAGCGGTACCGGATGAGGACCCCATCTACCGGGCGGGAGGTCGTAGTCGAGGCCGAGCCTGGGCGCACATACATCGACCGCGAGACCGGCGAGCCGCTCGAGATCGTCGGCCAGCTCCTTCCGCTCGCGCCGACCCCGTCCGACCTCCCGTGGGCGGTCGAGAATCTGCGCTTCTGCAACTGGTGCGATCAGCTCTGCCAGAAGGACCTCAACGATTGCCCGCACTGCGGGCGGCGCATGGAGCCGCTCGAAGTCTGAGCCTAGTCGTGCCCGGCTGTCCAGCTGTCCTCCGTCGTGTTCCCCTTGGCAAGATGCTTGCCGGCCTCGCGCTCTGCGCCGGCCTAGCTGCGTGCGGCGGCGGCGGCTCCCCGGCGACCGACACCTCCGGCGCGCCACCGCTGACGGTGCCCACGGCGACGGCAGCGGCCAACCAGTCCACGATCTCGACCACCTCGACTACGTCAACCACGACCACGACGGGCGGCTCGACCGTAGCCGGCGGATCCTCCTCCTCGTCGCCGGGGGCCTCGTCGGGGTCGGGCGCGAGCTCGGGCTCGACGACGCCGGCGTCCTCCGGAACGAGCGGCGGGACGTCGGGCGGGACCTCCGGCGGCACGACCGGATCGGGCACCGGCGGACAGACCGGCGCGAACGGGGGCGCGGGTCTGAGCGGCGGGACGTCGAACTCGGGTGGCAACTCGTCGGGCTCGGGCTCGGGCGCGGGCTCGGGCTCGGGCAGCGGCGGGGGCGGCCTTCCGTAGTCTTCACCGCGGCGCTACCACCGCGGCCCCTAGGCTTCCGTAGCCTTCGCCGCAGCGCTGCCACCGCGGCCCCTAGCCTTCCGTAGCCTTAGCCCCGGCTCCACCACCGCGGCCCCACGCCTTCCGTAGCCTTAGCCCCGGCTCCACCACCGCGGCCCACAGCTCACCTCTACTTCGCGGTGCCGGGGGTCGTGGTTGTGGTGGTGGTGGTGGTAGTCGGCGTCGGCACCGGATTCGTGACCTCGGTGGCGCTGTACTCGACCCGGGTGCCCGGGTAGTCGCACGAGTAGGTCGCACTAGTGCCGATTGTCACCTGCGCCTGTGATGTCGACGGCGGGTTGTTGCAGTTGCGACTGCGGCTCTGCCGGTACGCAAAGTGCGACGTCGGCAGGTCGATCGAGAGGACCGGCGCCCAGGTGGGGGTCGTCAGCGCGATCGTCTCCCCGCGTACGACCGGTAAGGTCGTCGTCAGCGGGAACTGCGCGACCTGGCCCAGGTAGGTCGATACGTCGATCAGCGGGCTCGACTCCACGACCTGCCAGGTCCAAGTGCTCTTCTTGCCGACCCGCTTGAGCACGGTGATCTCGACCTGGGGATCGCCGCCGTAGGTCTTGTCGAGGAAGGTGACGTCGCTCTTCGCCGTGGTGGGGTCGGTCGACAGACCCGACAGGCCCACCGTGAAGGCGGCTAGGCGCCCGGCCTGCTTGACAGTGGAGGGGTAGGCGATGTTGTCCCTGATCGTCTCGAGCGCGGTGGCGCGGGTCAGGATGATCGTGCACTGCGACGCCGACACGCCCTTGGGGCAGGTCGGGGCGACGAGCGGCGAGGTGGTTGCGCCGAGCTCCGTGATCGTCGCGATTGCGGAGGCTGGAAGGAGGCCGCACAGCGCGACGGCGCCAGCGGTGGCCATCAGAGAACGTTTCATATCCAGATTCAACACGACACCAGGGCGCCAGTTGCGCCACGACCCGATGGCGGCCACGCCGTAGCGTGGGCCGCCAAGCCGTTTGATCCGCGCGGACCGGTCGAGCCGGCGCTCAGATCTTGGTGACGTTTACTGCCTTCGGTCCCTTGGGACCGGCCTCCTCCTCGTAGGAAACCTTCACACCCTCGGACAGCGAGCGATAGCCGTCCCCCACGATGCCAGTGAAATGAACAAAGAGGTCCCGCCCGCCGTCGTCGGGCGTGATGAAGCCAAACCCCTTGTCGTCGCTGAACCACTTGACGGTACCCGTTGCCATGTACTCCCCTTAGATGCTTCGTTCGGACACGCCGGTTACGGTGCCCGAGGGCCCCGACCAACCCGGGGAAGGTAGCAAGGAACTGCAGCACATGGGTTTCCGGTGTGATTCGCTGCACGTTCTCTTGCAGCAAACCAGAGGCGGGACGCGTCAGGGAAGCTGCTGCGCCGCGGCTGCGATCTCGTCCGGATCGGCCTCGGCGGGCGCCCAGGGCGGCTGCAGCGGGTCGCCGTCGGCACCCTACCTCGCCGACGGCAGGCGGCTGCCCCCCGCCAGCTCTCGCGCCCGCTCGATCGCCTCCTCGCGCGAGGTGATCTCGCCCGCGAACCTTGCCTCCTCGAGCTCGTCGAGGATCTCGCCGAGTTGGCGCCCCGGTCTCAGCCCGATCGCGCCGGCCAGCTCGTCGCCCCGCAGAGGCGGCCGCGGACGGTCCGAACGCCAGGCCAGCGCCTCACCCAGCAGCCGGCGCGCCAGCTCCAGGTGACGGGCGACGGCGTCCTCGGCGACCTTCCCGCGGGTGGCCAGGCGGTCGGCCACGCTCAGGAGCGTCACGTCCACCTGGACGGGCTCGCAGGCGCGGAGGTAGCGGTAGACCGCCCGGCGGTCGAGCGGCACATCGTGGACCAGGAACCCGAGGCGGAGGTGGTGGCGCGTGAGCGCGGCTACGTGCTCACGTAGTCGGTCGCTGGCGCGCAGGCGCGTGAGCACGGCGGCCGCCAGCTCGGCGCCGGCGACGTCGTGTCCGATGAACGTCACGCGTCCCTCGTCGGTGACGTTCCGTGTCACTGGCTTGGCCACGTCGTGCAGGAGGGCGCCGAAGCGCAGCGCCTGGCCACGGCTGAGCTCGTTGGCCAGCGGCTCGGCCAGGAACCGCGAGACCGCCTCGGCGTGTTCGCCCACCCAAGGCTCCGGGCTGCGCTCCAGCTCGATGACGCCGGCGAGGACCGACCGCGTGTGGTCGTAGACGTCGAGGTGGTGGTAGACGCTCTGCTCCACCCCTTGCATGCGGCTCACCTCCGGCAGCACCACCTCCATCGCCCTCGCGGCATCCATCAGCTCGAGCCCGAGCAGCGCCCGGTCGGAGATCAGGATCCGCTTGAGCTCGATGAACACCCGCTCTGGCGCCACCCCGGCGAGCGCCGGGGCGCTTGCGGCGGCGGCGACGACCGTCTCGGGGTCGGCCTCGAAGTCGAGCTCGCAGGCCAGGCGAGCCAGGCGCAGCGTCCGCAACGGGTCCTCCGCGAATGCGCGCGGGGAGACCATGCGCAGCCGCCGGCGCCTCAAATCCTCCAGGCCGCCGAACGGGTCGACGTACGGGCCGCCGCTGAGCGGCTCGGCGATCGCGTTGACGGTGAAGTCGCGGCCGGCCAGATCGTTCTCGATCGAGCCGCCCAGGACCGGCAGCACGTCGACCTGCCAGCTGTGGTCGTGGGCGACCACGCGCCACACCTCGAAAGCCTCCGACAGCGCGAACGCGTGAGCGTTCGCGGCGCGGCCAAGCCGCCGCGCCACCTCGCGCGCATGGCCGTCGACGGCGATGTCGTAATCGTCGGTCCCCCTCCCCAGCAGACGGTCGCGGACGGCGCCTCCCACCAGCCAGGCGGGATCGCCGACGATCGCCGCGAGCGCGGCCAGCGGGTCGACATCGGGGTCGCTCACGCCAGCGTCCCGTCGCGGTGGTAGACCCGCGGCACCCTCGCCGAGATCCCGCACACGACCTCGTAGTTGATCGTGCCGATCCGCCGTGCCAGCTCCTCCGCGCTGACTCGCTCATCCCCATCGACCCCGATGATCGTCACCCGATCGCCGGTCGCCACGGCCCCTCTGGAGCCGACGTCGACCGTGACGTTGTCCATGCTCACCGTTCCCACGAGCGGGTAGCGGCGGCCGCGGATCAGCACGTCGCAGTTGTTGGTCAGCGCCCGCCGGATGCCATCGCCGTATCCGATCGGAATGGTGGCGATCCAGGTATCGGCGTCGGCGATGAAGCGACGGCCGTAGCCGGTGCTCTGACCGCGCGCGGCCGGCTTGACCGCGGCGACGTACGAGGTCAGCTCGAGCGCCGGCTCGAGCCCGTGCGAAAACGAATCGTTGTTCATCGGATCGCACCCGTAAATCGCGATCCCGCAGCGCACGAGGTCGAAATGGCTGGCCGGCGTGCGGAGCGTGGCGGCGCTGTTCGCCGCATGCACGAGGATGCCCGGATACCGATCGCGCACCTCGCGTACAAACGGCTCGAAGCGCTCGAGCTGCTCCCCCGTGAACTCGGGATCCTCGTCGGCGCTCGCGAAGTGGGTCATCGCGCCAGCGAGTTCGAGCGCCGGCGCCGCGGCGGCAACCAGCTCGGCGACGCGGATCGCCTGCTCGGGTGAGCGTGTCCCTAAGCGGCCCATCCCGGTGTCGAGCTTCACGTGCACGCGCACGGGCAACACGCCGTCGCACCGTCGAGCTCGCGAGACCAACTCGGAAGCGAACCGCTCGCTCCAGGCCACCAGCTCGGCGCGCGCGCCCAGCGCCACCGGCAGCTCCTCGTCGCTGATCGCCCCCATCACGAGCACCGGCGCGTCGATCCCGCCGACGCGCAGCTCAGCCGCCTCCGCAGCCGTCGCCACCGCCAGCAACTGCGCGCCCGCAGCCAGGGCGGCCCGCGCCACCGGCACCGCGCCGTGCCCGTATCCGTTCGCCTTGACCACCGCGCACAGCCCCGCCCCGTCGGCCAGCCCGCCGCGCAGCCGCGCGACGTTGCGCTCGACCGCCGCCAGATTGATCCGGGCCAGGGAACGGATCGCCACGGTCAGTCCGCCGACGCCGACAGCGCGCGGGGCAGCGCCGCGATCACGTCGCCGGCGATCACGCCTTCGGGCCCGATCTCACGCGCGGCCAGCTGGCCGGCCCGGGCATGCACGAGGACGCCCGCGCAGGCCGCCACGAACGGGTCCATCGACTTGGCCAGGTATGCGCCGATCACTCCCGAGAGGACGTCGCCGGTACCGGCCGTAGCCAGTGCCGGCGCCCCGCCTCGGTTCACGCCAACCAATCCGTCGGGCGTCGCGACGAGCGTGTCGTCGCCCTTCAGGACGACAATCGCGCCGGCCGTCCGCGCGGCCTCCCGCACGCTGGCCAGCCGCCGCGTGCCGATTGCGGCACTGTCGGTCTCGAGCACGCGGGCGAGCTCGCCGGCGTGGGGCGTCATGACCGTCGGGGCCTCGCGGTCGGCCAGCGAGGCGAGCGCGCCGGCGTGAGCGTTCAGACCATCGGCATCGAGCAGCATCGGCAGCTTCACGCTCGCCGCGGCCATGCGCGCGAACTCGCGGGTGCCCTCGGTCCGTCCTAGCCCCGGGCCGAGCACGAACGCGTCAGCCCGCGCGGCGCGCTCAACCAACTGCTCCACCGAGGCCGGCTCGAGCGAACCGTCGGCGTCGGGCAGCGGAACCGTCATCACCTCGAGCAGCTTGGACGCGAAGATCACGTTCAACGACCCCGGCACACACGCCGTGACGTATCCGGCGCCGGCGCGCATCGCCGACTCCGACGCCATGCACGGCGCGCCGGTCAGCCCGAGCGACCCCCCGCACACGATCACGTTGCCGGCCGCGAACTTGGTCGACTCCCGGCCGCGGCGTGGGATCTCGTCGCGGACCCGGTCTGAGATCAGCCCGATCTGCGGATCGCCGGGCCCGCCGGGGGGAATCCCGATGTCGATCACCCGGACCTCGCCGGCTTGTTCCTTGCCCGGCGCGATCCACAGGCCGGGCTTGGCCGCGTGGAAGGTGGCGGTCGCGCCGGCGAGCACCGCTGCGCCCGACACCTCGCCCGTCGACGCGTCGACGCCGCTCGGCACGTCGCAGGCGACGACGACGGAACCGTCACCGCCCGCTGCGTTGATCGCCTCGATCGCCCCGGACGCCGGCTCGCGCGCCTCACCCGCGAACCCGGTTCCGAGAATCGCGTCCACGATCGCGGCCGCGCCGGCCAGCTGGTCCGCCGCGAACGGAACCGGCGCCGCACCCGGCAGCCGATCAAGATTGACCTTGGCGTCCCCGCGCAGCTCCTCGCCTGCGCCGAGCAGCAGCACGGACACCTCACGTCCCCGGTCGCGCAAGACGCGCGCCGTGACGAGGCCGTCGCCGCCGTTGTTGCCCTTGCCGCACACGACCGCGACGCGCCCCGCGGGCGCCAGCTCGTCGACCAGGTCGGCCAGTCCCGCGCCGGCGCGCTCCATCAGCTCGACGCCGGAGATGCGGCGCTCGCCGATCGCCCACTCGTCGAGCGCGCGCTGCTCGCGCGCGTCGGGCAGCGGGTCGAGCCAGTCATGGAGGATCGCCATCGCCGGGAGCGTAGATGGTCGCTCCCTCCTGAGCCCAGAAATGGCCCTCAGGCCGCCACCGCCACCGCCGCCGCGTCGCGGCCGCTGTGGGTCAGCGACACCTCGACCCGCACGCCGAGCTCGGCCGCCCGCGCCGCCGCGGTGCCGGACAGCCGGAGCTCCGGCGGTCCCCCCGTGCCGATCACCTCCACCTCGTGGAAGTTCCACGAGCTCAGGTCAAGCGCCTTGGCCACCGCCTCCTTCGCGCAGAAGCGCGCGGCCAGATGTTGCCCGGGACGCGCCCGGGCCGCCGCGTAGGCGAGCTCCGCGTCGGTGAAAAGCCGCTGGGCCAGCCGTGGCGTGCGCTCCAGCGCGCGCTCGAGCCGCTCGATCTCGAGCAGATCGATCCCGATCCTTATCGGGGACCGGGCCTCACTCAACCGTGACGGTCTTCGCCAGGTTGCGCGGCTGGTCGACGTTCAGTCCGCGGCGGCGGGCGATGTAGTAGGCCAGCAGCTGAAGCGGGATCACGGCCAGCAGCGGCGCCAGCATCCAGTGCGTGCGCGGGACCTCGATCACCTCGTCGGCGTGCTCCGCGATCTGCTCGTCGCCCTCGCTCGCCACCGCGATCACCCGCGCCCCCCGCGCCCGCACCTCCTGGATGTTGGAGATCACCTTCTCGAGCACGGGCGACTCGGTGGCGACCACGACCACCGGGGTGCTCTGGTCGAGCAGGGCGATCGGGCCGTGCTTCATCTCGCCGGCCGCGTAGGCGTCGGTCGCGATGTAGGAGATCTCCTTGAGCTTGAGCGCGCCCTCGAGCGCCGCCGGCAGCCCGACGTGGCGCCCCAGGTACAGGAAGAACTCGGCGTCGCTGACCCCGTCGGCGATCCGCTTCACGCCCGCGACGTCGCGCTCGAACAGCTCCGCGATCCGGTGGGGGAGCCGCTTGACCTCGCTGATCGTGGCCTTCAGAACCGCCCGCTCCAGCGTCCCGCGAAGTTCGGCCAGGCGAAGCGCGAACAGGTGGAGCGCCACCACCTGGCTGACGAACGTCTTCGTCGCCGCGACGCCGATCTCGAGGCCGGCCCGGGTGTAGAGCACCGCGTCGGCGTCACGCGTTGCCTGGGAGCCCATGATGTTGGTGATCGCAAGCACCTTGGCGCCGGCCGCACGAGCGGTGCGCATCGCCGCCAGCGTGTCGGCGGTCTCGCCGGACTGCGAGATGCCGATCACCAGGTCTCCGGGGCCGACGATCGGGTTGCGATAGCGATACTCGGAGGCGATCTCGACCTCCACCGGCACGCGCGAGAACTCCTCGATCGCGTAACGCCCGATCAGACCGGCGTGGTAGGAGGTGCCGCACGCGACGATCACGATCCGCCGGGCGGTGCGCAGGAGTTCGTCATCTACGGCCCCGAGATCGCCCAGGTCGATCCCGATCCCGCGCGCGGCCCGCTCGCCGATCGTCTCGGCGACGGCGTCCGCCTGCTCGTAGATCTCCTTGAGCATGAACGTCTCGTAGCCCTGCTTCTCGGCCGTATCGGCATCCCACTCGATCTCCACCACGTCGCGCTCGACGGGCACGCCGTCCGCGGTCATGAACTCCACCCCGTCGGGCCTGACGACGACGATCTCGTCGTTCTCGATGTACTGCACCGAGCGGGTGTGGCGCAGGAAGGCGGGGATTGCCGAGGCGATGAACTGCTCCTCCTCGCCACGGCCGATGATCAGCGGGCACTCCTTCCGCGCGCCGACGAGCAAGCCCGGCTCGTCCGCGCTCATCGCGACGAACGCGTAGTGGCCGCGCAGTTCGCCGTAGGCCCGGCGGACGGCCTGGACCAGATCGCCGTCGTGGTAGGACGCGACCAGGTGAGCGATGACCTCGGCGTCGGTCTCGGACGTGAACTGCGCTCCCTCGGACACCAACCGCGCCTTGAGGGCGATGTAGTTCTCGACGATGCCGTTGACGACGATGTGGATGCGGTCGGTGTTGTCGAAGTGTGGGTGGGCGTTCTCCTGGGTTACCCGCCCGTGGGTGGCCCAGCGGGTGTGGCCGATGCCGGTGCCCGGCTGGGGACGCTCGGCCAGGGCCACGGCCCCCGTGTGAGCGGCGTGCCGGTCCCCGCCGCAGGCCTGGATCGCGCCGCGCAGCGCGTTCAGGTTGCCCACCGCGCGGACGGCATTGATCCGGTCCGCCTCGAGGACCGAGATGCCGGCGCTGTCATAGCCGCGGTACTCGAGCTTCTCGAGTCCCGCCAGCAGGATCGGACGCGCCTTGCGCGGCCCCACGTACCCGACGATTCCACACATCCGTCTCTACTTCCCCTTTCGTGGCGGGCAAACCGGACGCATAGCACCCGGCGGCGCAGGCAGCAGGTGATGTTAGCCGTCGCGCCTCTGACCGAATAACGCTTCGTTCACGCGGAAGTTCGCGGGGACGAGGCCGTCTCCTATCCCCGGGAGTCGCCGTTCACCGCGTCGATTGCCGTCTCGACCACGGAGCGCAGGCGGTCGCAGATCCCGTCGGTCTCCTCCTGGCCGGGCGCCTCGACCATCACCCGGATCAGCGGCTCCGTGCCTGAGGCGCGGACCAGTACGCGGCCGCGGCCGGTCAGGGCGGCACCCTCGCGGGCGATCGCCTCCTCCACCCCGGGATCGGCCATCGCGGCCGCCAACTGGGCCCGGTCGGCCGCCCGGATGTTGACCAGGCGCTGCGGGAGCTTTTCCATCGCGTCGCGTTGGGCCAGGTCGCGGCCTCCGAGCGCCTCGAGCGTCAGCAGCGCGCTGGCGATTCCGTCGCCGGACGGGCCGAAGCCGAGATCGATGATGTGGCCGGATTGCTCGCCTCCGAGCGCCCAGCCGCGCTGGCGAAGCTCGTCGAGCACGTAGCGGTCCCCGACCGCGGTGGTCGCGACCTCGATCCCGGCCGCCTTCATGGCCCTGTGAAAGCCGTAGTTCGTCATCACGGTGACGGCGACGCCGTTTCCGGGGAGCCGGCCGCGCGCTCGGAGGTGCGCGGCGGCCAGCGCCACCAGTTCGTCGCCGTCGACCACGGATGCGTTGCGGTCGACGGCCAGCACGCGATCACCGTCGCCGTCGAAGGCAAATCCGACGTCGTAGCCGCCGCTCGACATCCGCTCGATCAGCCCGTCGAGGTGCGTGGACCCACACTGCAGGTTGATGTTGATCCCGTCGGGCCGGTCGGCGATGACCTCGACGGTCGCCCCCAGCCGGCGGAAGATCTCCGGCGCGGCCTCGAAGGTGGCGCCGTTGGCGCAGTCCAGCAGCACTCGTATGCCGCCGAGGGCCAGGCCGGAGAAGCGATCCTCGAGGCGGCCGACGTAGTCCTGCAGCGCACCCTCGAACGGCCTGACTCGACCGATGTGCGGCGGCGGCGGGGGCGGCTGCTCGAGTTCGGCCTCGATCGCGTGCTCGGTGTCGTCGTGCAGCTTGAACCCGTCCGAGGCGAACAGCTTGATCCCGTTGTCTTCGTATGGGTTGTGGGAGGCCGAGATCACCGCGGCCAGATCCAGGCCGTGCCCGCGCACAAGCAGTGGCGCGGCCGGCGTGGGCAGTACCCCGCCCAGCCAAGCGTCCCCGCCGGACGCCGCCACGCCGGCGGCGATCGCGGATTCGAGCATCTCGCCCGACTCGCGGGTATCGCGGACGATGAGGACCTGGGGCCGCTCCGCGTCGAGCCGCGCCACCGCGGTCCGCGCCAGCTTCAGGGCGAGTTCGGCCGTCAGGAAGTGACCCGCGCGGCCGCGGACGCCGTCCGTGCCGAATAGCTGTCGCGCCATTGCGACTAGCGTTTGGAGAACTGAGGCCGCTTGCGAGCCTTCTTGAGCCCGGCCTTCTTGCGCTCCTTGACCCGAGGGTCGCGCGTCAGGAATCCGCGTCGCTTGAGCTCGCCGCGCAGGTTGGGGTCGGCCACGATCAGCGCGCGCGAGATCCCGTGGCGCAGCGCACCGGCCTGGGCCGACACGCCGCCGCCGTGCATCCGCGCGACCACGTCCATCCGCGACTCGTAGCCGACGGTCTCGAGCGGCTGACGGATTATCCGCGTGAGCGTCGCGCGCGGGAAGAACTCCTCGAGCGTCTTGCCGTTTATGACGTACGTGCCGGTGCCGGGCTTGATGATCACCCGCGCCACCGCGGTCTTGCGCTTGCCGGTGGCGGTGTAGCGGGCGCCGGCGGCGAGGTCGATGGCGGCGTCGGCGATCGGCCGGACTTCCTCCTCGGCCTCCTCGCGCTGACGGGCGAGCGCCTCCGCCTCCGCCTCGGCCTCGGCCGCTGCCTGGGCCTCCGCGTCGAGGAACTGATCGCCCTCGGGGATGATGTCGGGAATCAGGTCCGCGCCGGGGATCTCGGGCCTCACACGGGGCTTCAGCTCGATTTCCTCATCCTCCTCGGCGAGCTCGTCGTCCTCGACGGGGGATTGGACCGCCTCGATGACCAGGCCCTCGTCTTCGTCCGCGGGCTCGGGCTCCTGCTCGGCCGCGGGCGCTTCGGCCACCGGCTCGGGCGGCGCGGGCGCTTCGGCCACCGGCTCGGGCACCGCCGGCTCCTCAGCTACGGGCGCTTCGGCCACCGGCTCGGGCACCGCCGGCTCCTCAGGTGC
>DASPPG010000148.1:0-3194 GCA_035625625.1 Solirubrobacteraceae bacterium | reverse complement strand
CGGACGCTGGTCGACCTCGATGACTCGTTCGAGATCGAACGCTCACTGCCGCACGGGCACGTCGCCGCAGCGCTCGGCGTGCTCAGGCAGCTGGATCTCGAGCGACTGATCTCCCGAGAGCGCTGCCGCGAGCGGGACCTGGCGGTCGCGATGGTCTGCCAGCTGGTGATCGCGGCGGGCTCGAAGCTGTCGATGACGCGGCGCTTCTCGCAGACCACGCTGTCAGACGAGCTGGCGTTGGGCGAGGTGTCCGAGCCCGAGCTGCCCGGGGCGATGGATTGGCTGGCGGACCGCCAGGAGCGGATCGAGAAGACGCTCGCCCGCCGGCACCTTCACGAGGGTGGGTTCGCGCTCTACGACCTGTCCTCCTCGTATGTGGAGGGGCGCTGCTGTGAGCTGGCCGCGCTCGGTCACAACCGTGACGGCAAGCACGGCAAGCTCCAGATCAACTGGGGGTTGGTCTGCTCGTCCGAGGGCCGGCCGGTGTCCGTGCAAGTGCACCCGGGGAACACCGCCGACCCGGTCACTGTTCCCGGCGCGATCGACACGATCAGGCAGAAGTTCGGAATCGAGCGGGTGATCCTGGTCGGTGATCGGGCGATGATCACCGACGCGCACGCCGCCACCCTCAAGCAGCTGGGCGCCGGGTTCGTATCCGCGCTCAAGACGGCGCAGATCCGCAAGCTGATGAGTGCCGGTGACCTGCAGCTATCGCTGTTTGACCAGACCAACCTGGCCGAGATCACCAGCCAGGAGTTCCCCGGCGAGCGACTGGTGGTCTGCCGCAACCCGCACCTGGCCTCAGAGCGCGCCCACAAACGCGAGGACCTGCTCACCGCGACCGAGCGCGAGCTCGACAAGGTCTCCCACATGGTCACAGGGCCACGCGGATCGCTGCGCAACGCCGACGCCGGAAAGATCGGGCAGCGCGCCGGCCGCGTGGTCAACAAGTACAAGGTCGCCAAGCACTTCGAGCTCGAGATCGCCGACGGCTCGTTCTCATACGAGCGCAAGACCGAGCAGATCAACAGCGAGGCCGCGCTCGACGGGATCTCCGTGCTGCGCACCACCTGCCCCAGCGACACGCTCACCAGCCAAGCGGTCGTGCGCGTCTACAAGCAGCTGAAGATGGCCGAACGCGCGTACCGCACGATCAAAGACGCGCTCGACGTGCGCCTCATCCGCCACCACCTCGAAGACCACGTCAAGGCGCACTTCTTCCTCTTCCTGCTCGCCTACCACCTCCTGTTCGAGCTGCAAACCCGGCTCGCGCCGATGCTGCTCACCGACGACACGCCACTGACCCCGGCAGACCCTGTCGCGCCCGCCCGGCGCTCCCCCGCCGCCAACACCAAAGCCGCAAGCCACCACACCCCCGACGGCCTACCCGCCTTCAGCCTCCCCGACCTCATCGCCGAGCTCGGCACCGTCTGCCGCAACCAACTCCGCACCGGTGACAGCGAGCACACCTTCCCTCGCCTCACCACCGCCAACCAGATCCAAGCCAAAGCGCTCGAACTACTCGACATCAAACTCGCCGCGTAGCCAAAGCCACACCAGCCCCCGAACACCGAATCCCGCGCAAACACGCGGGATTCCCCATCTCAAGACCAAGAACTTCCGACTAGCTGGCGCCCACCATTGCATGCCTGCTCGGCCCTCACTTCGGCGTTCGCTCCCCGCAGAAGCCTTCTTAGTAGAGTCGCACGTGCGTGGCCGATGTACCCAGACCCATCACCGGTCGCTGCCTGTGCGGTGCCGTGACCTATAGCGTCGACGCGGACCCAGTCTGGCAAGGGATTTGCTACTGCTCGAACTGCCAGCGCCAGACCGCCACGGCGTTCTCGGCGATCGTGGGCGTGCCGAGCAAGGCGCTGACGGTTGAGGGCAGCACACTTGCCTCCTTCAAGACTCCGAGCGAGGGGTACCACAGCACAACGGAGCGGCGGTTCTGCTCGGCCTGCGGGTCTCCGATATTCAGCACGATCGAATCAATGCCGCAGCTCGCCTTTCTAAAGGTTGGGACGATCGACGACACGTCTTGGTTCGAACCAGCGGTCGAGATCTGGACGCGCTCGGCACAGCCGTGGGCACCACATTTTGAGAACGCCACGCGATACGAGCGAATCCCGGACTAGTTGACCGTGTTGCCGTCCAGGACGCATTAGGGTAGTTGCGGAGGTCCAGTCGGCCGGCTTCGCTTCGCTAGAGCCGCGCGTATCTCGCCGATCACCGCCCGCGCTCCCCTTAACGCGGGAAGGGCAACTGACGCGGCCGCGTCCATTTCGCAGCGGCGGCTGGACGCGCGGCGGTCGCGGAATCCGCGCAAGGGAGGGTGCTCGCGGATCGCACCATCATGCTTGTGCCGTGATAGGCGCGGGACTGTCCGGGATCAGCGGGCGTTGGCCACGAGGTGGCGGGAGATGACCTTGAGGGCGAGTATCTCGTCGACGCCTTCGAAGATCGACAGCACGCGGGCGTCCACGAAGTAGCGGCTTACGGGGAACTCCTCGGCATAGCCCATCCCGCCCTGGATCTGCATCGCCTCGCGAGTGACCCACTCAGCCGCCTGACAGACGTACGCCTTGACCATCGCCGCCTTTATGCGTCCTGGGCCTTTGGCCATCTGCCGCGCGACCCGGTAGTCGAACTGGCGGCTGGCCAGGATGACGACGGCCATCCGCGCGAGCTTTGCCCGTGTCAGCTGATAGTCGAGTAAGGGGTTTCTCCCATAGCTTGCGGTTGGCGAGATAGTCATAGGCCGCCTCGTAGGCAGCCTGCATCAGACCCACCGCCCGCGCGGCGGTCTGGAGTCGCCCGTTCTCAAACCCGTGCATCTGGAGCTGGAAACCGCGCCCCACGCCGCCCTCACCTCCGATCAGGCGCTCACCAGGCACATACCAGTTGTCGAACGCGACCTCGTAGGAGTGCATGCCGCGGTACCCGATCGTGTCGATCGCGCGGCCATCCATCTTGCCGCCCTCAGGTTGGATCAGCTCGAACCCATGGCCCCGCCTCGCTCTTTGGGAACAACAAACAGCGAAAGGCCACAGTGCCCCTTCGAACGATCAGGGTCGGTGCGGGCCAGCATCATCAACACCTCCGCGCGCGCCGCAAACGTGCACCACGTCTTCACCCCGTTGATCCGGCAGCCACCGCCATCCGGCCTGGCCATCGTCCTAAGGCCCGCCACA
>DASPPG010000147.1:0-7869 GCA_035625625.1 Solirubrobacteraceae bacterium | reverse complement strand
CCGCCGGCGCTGCGCTGGGCGCTATACGAAGCCGCGCAGGCCTCCCGGCGGGGGGGCGAGCGCAGCCCCGACCGCGCCTACTACCTCGAGGTCAAGGAGCGGATCGGCGGCAACCGCGCCTGCCTCGCGCTCGCGCGCAAGATGCTCAAGCGCTGCTACCACACCCTGCGCGAGCTCGGCGATGACGCACTAGCGCCACCCGCCGCGCCAACGCAGCCGGGTCGAGGTAGCGCAGCCACGCGCCGCGCGTCAAGCGGCAGCCCTCGCCCGACCAACCCTCCTGCAACACCCGACGCCGCCGGTGCTCTGGCCGCTTGACCCGGGCTTCGGCTGCGCTGTGCAGCGACCAGTTCCGGGCAGGCCGGAACCGCCAACGACCAACTTCCAACCCTTCGCGCGCGCCAAGCCCTCACTCACACCGATGCGCCGCGGCCAGCTCCCGAACGACCGCTGCCGGCACGCCACCCGCGTGTACCGCCTAGAAAGATCGAGCGGCCGCAACGCTTCCCCCCGCGGGATCACCCCATCAAACATCTCGTCGCCGATCCGGAGCCAACCCGGATCGAGGACCAAAGTAAGCCCGGGCGCCCGCGCGCAAAGCCAAACGCGCACACACCCGCCGCCCACGCGGGGCCGACGTTAACCCCGGGAGGCACTTGACAGGCCAACGCCGGATAAGTAAGCGGTCGTCACGACGTCCAAACGGCACAAGGTCGGATCTCGCGCTAAGCGCTCGTGGAGAATAGGTCCGCGACCGCGCGACGTTACCTATGCTAAATCGCCGGGGCGTCACGAGCGGCATCGCCCTATGACGCCGGTCGAAGCTGTACCCCCCTGTGACGCCGGTTGAGAATTGATCCTGCCTGCAGGCGGAGTTCATCGTGTGCCTCAAGGTCTTGAGTGCCTCGCATGGCCGCGAAGCTCACGGCAGGCCAGCGAAGGAGCCAGGCCGCATCCGGCTGCGGTCCGGCGCGAGGTCGGTGCCCGGGGTCAGGATTGACGGCCCGGCGGTCGTGATCGTGCCGTGAGCAGACTGGCTGCAGCTTCGGTCGGTTGCGGGCGAGGTGCCGCACGGCACCGCGGAGAAGGCCAGGAGGTCGCCGAAGAACGGCGAGCCCGGGTTAGTGTCGATCGCAGCCCCGACGATCTCTCCTTGCGAGTTGATGCCTTCGGCTTGGAGGATGGCGAACGAGCCGGGGGTGGTCAGGCGCTCGATCGCGGGGTTGTTCAGGTCGGTCATCGTTCCGTTCTGCCAGAGGAAGGCGTCGCAGGTGTTGTTCTCGTCGCATGACTCCCCGACCACCTGCCCGGCGTTGTTGATGCCGTAGGCGTAGGCCGAACACATCGCCGGGCAGCCGTCACCGGGCAGAGTGCCGAGGTCGGTCATGATGCCGTCCTGCCACAGGAAGCTATGCGTGGTCCCGGTGAAGTTGCCGGTTTGCGGGTCGAATGAGTCATGCGGGAGGTCGGACCACCCGACGACTTGGCCTCGGTCGTTTATCGCGGTGGCGAGGTTGTCGTAGGTTCCCCCCAGGCTCCCCAGGTTGATCGGCGGAGCGTTCTCGTTCTGCCACAGCAGGGCGTGCTCGAGGGGGCCGGTTGCCGGGGTCGTGCAGAACCCAGAACCGCCGACTACCTGGCCTTGGTCGTTGATCGCGCTGGCGAGTCCGACGGTGTCGCCGGGCCACACCGGCAGCTGGTGCACTTCGCTGTAAGTTGGTCCCCAGAGGACGGGCTTCCAGTCGGTGACCTGGTTCAGGGTGATGGTCTGGTCGGTGAGGCTGTCGTAGAACTTGCTCGTTAGGCAAGTTGTGTTTGGGTCTGGGTTGCGGGTCTCGGCCATGCCGGCCATCTGGCCCTTGTCGTTGGCGCCGCCGAATCCCGCCTCGTTGTTGCCGCTTCGTTGATGCCGGCGGCGGCGATCGAGCTCAGGTTGGGGTTTGGGCTCAGCGTGTCCAGAATGGTCACGGCGTAGCCCGATGGCGTGCTGGCTCCCGCTGCGGCCGTTGCGGGGCAGGCCGCCGCGATCGCAAGGAGGACGAGTCCGCTGGCCAGCCAGGTTCCGCCACGCGCGCCAAGCCAACGCCAGGCCGGATGCCGGCGGCGCGGTCTCATCGGCGACATCATTGTCAACCCCATCTCGATCCCTCCTCGGCTTCGCTTTGCGCGCGGTGGAGCGCGCGAATAATCGATACCGAGCGAGCGGCACCGCTACGATGCGACCCGCTCGACGCGCAGGAATGTGCCCGCAGGTTGTTGCAAAGCGGTTGCAAGTCGGCAACAAGGTTGGGCTGGACGGGTCTCGTCCAGCACCGGTCCCTAGCGGACCCAGAGCTGGTCGAGCAAGACGCCCTGCTGGAAGCTGTACTGGTAGTCGCCGACGCGCGCTGAGACGAAGTCGATCTCGCTCGGCGTGGTCAGCGGGACGGCCGGCGCGTCATCGGTCGCGGTGCGATCGGCTTGCGCCCATAGCACGGCCGCGTCGGGAGAGTTGTTGCTCTCGGCGGCCAGCGCGCTGTTCATCTGGGCGTCGAGCTTGGGGTCGCAGAACTCCGATCCGTTTGGGTTGGCCGGTGAGTGCGCCACGAAATACTGGCAGCCGAAGTTTGATTCGAGGATTTGGGAAGCGGACGGGTAGGTCGGAAAGAGCTCGCCGATTGCGGCCTGCACCCTCGTGCGCGAGTCCGCGAACCGCCCGCCGGCCGTGATGCTGTTCCCGAGATTGACCACTCGGGTGGGATATCCGAGCCGGTCGAATAGTGAGGTGAGGTACGCGTACGCCGTGGTGTAGTCCGTTTGGGATGGCCCGAGGTCCCAGATCGTGATCGGCGTCCCGCGGGTGGAGGAGGCGGCGATCAGGCGCTCAGCCTTGGCGAGGTCGGGCGCGTTCCAGACGCCGGCCGCGTTGGGGTCGAGCGTGTACGGGCAGTAGCGGCGATAGCCGGGGAGGCCGGGTGGGAGCAGCTGGCAGGTCGGCTGGGTTCCCTGGCCGAGGAGCCGTGCGATTTCCCCTCGGCCGACGGCGTAGTTGATCGCCTGGCGAACCCGGACGTCGTTGAATGGGGCGACCCTCGTGTTGAGGATGAGGCCGTCCATGCCGACCGACGGGTTGACGTAGAGCTGGCTGGCGAACCGTGTCTGCACCTCCGCGAGGCGGTCGGGCGGGACGCCGTCGTACTCGTAGTCGGCGCTGCCGTTCTCGACGTCGGTGATCTCGGCCTCCGGGCTGAGGGTTCGGCGGAAGACGATCCGGTCGGGGTAGCCATCGGGCCGCGCCGCGTGCGACCACTGGTGAAAGTAAGGGTTGCGCACGAGCACACCCTCAAGCGGGGTAAAGCTCGCCCACTCGTACGGGCCCGTGGCGGGAATCGGGTGAAGGCCAACGTCATGATCGGGCGTGCCGTCCGGCACCGCCTCAGCGTCCTGGAGCGAGAGCCGGGCGAGAAACTCGGGGTCAGGCGCGACCAGGTGAAAGGTGACCGTGTTCGCGGCGTCGTCGACGACCACGCCCCTGGACAGGTCGCAGTGGCTGGGGTGAGCGGCGCACGCGGCTCCGCCGACGACGTCGGCGAACGGGCCGGACGGCCACACCAACTCGCCGCCGGGCGCGCCGGCGCTGAAGAAGGTGAGCTCGCGCTGGAGCGCGCGACGGAAGTCCTCCGGCCTGACCAGCTCGCCGTTTGAGTAGCGGATCCCGCGTCGCAGCTGGAACGTGTAGGTGAGGCCGCCGTCGGTCGGTGTCGGCAGCGAGACCGCCAGGTCCGGCACCACCTCGAGCGACCCGCTGCCGCCCACCCGCTGGTATGCGGTCAGGCCGTCGTTGGTCAAGTCGAGCCCGGGGATACCAACCGAGAAGACGGGGTCAAGCGACGTGACCCAGGCCTGAACCAGCACGGTCAGGGTTCCGCCCCGGTGGCTCGCAGCCGTCGGCTGGGAGCCGACCCACACCAGGCCGCGCGCAAAGGCGAGTCCCTGCGGCTGGTTGCCGACCGTGACCCTCTGCGCCACCGCGTCGGTGGCGGGATCGATCCGCGAGACCGCGCCCGCGTACGGGCTCGCGACCCACAAGGAGCCGCGGCCGAGCGTGATCGCGCCGGCGCCATTCCCGACCTCGATCGTCGCGTCCACGGCGTCGGCCGCTGGGTCGATCCGCGAGACCGTCCCGTCCAGACTGTTGGTAACCCACACAGACCCGAAGCCGACGGCGATCGCGCTCGGCCCGCTGCCGACATTGATCGTTTCGATGACCTGGTCGGCCGTGGGGTCCACGCGCAGCACCCGGTCGCCGGCCTCGTCGCTGACCCACACGCTGCCTGCACCGACAGCGACGTCGGTCGCGCCAGCGCCGCCCAGGCTGACCGTGTCGGTCACCGCGCCCGTGACCGCGTCGATCCGACTGAGCGTGCCGTCGCTCGAGTTGGCGACCCACACCGAGCCGTAGCCCACGGCCACTCCGACGGGCGCGTTGCCGACGGGGATCGTCTCGACGACTCGGTTGACCGTCGGGTCGATCCGGGCCACGCTCTGCCCGTAGTTGTTGGTCACCCACACCGCGCCGGCCCCGACCGCGATCCCGCTGGGCGTCGTCCCGGCCTGGATGGTCTGGGCCACCGCGCCGGTGGACGGGTCGACCCGCGACACCGTGCCCTGGTTGTAGTCGGCCACCCACACCGCTCCGTCGCCGGCCGCGAGCACCGAGGGCGAGGCTCCCAGCGGCACCACCGCGCGGATCGCGCCGCCCGACAGGCTGATCGCACCGACCGCGTCGCCCGGGATGACCGATGGCCGGGCGCGACCCCCGCTGGAGGCCACCACCACACCCGCGACCACGAGCGCCACGATCAGCGCGCCGACCGCCACGGCAAGCGAGCGACGGCCAGCGCGCACGGCCTCACGGGACGGCGCGGGCGAGACGGCCTCTGGCGGGACGGAAGCCGGGCGCGCGCCGGCCAGATCCAGCGCGGGGTCGCGGGCGAGGACAGCGAGCTCGAGCTGCCTGAGGCCCCGGCCGGGCTCGAGCCCCAGCTCCTCGGACAGGCGCCGGCGGAACTCCTGGTAGACCTCCAGCGCCTCGGCCTGCCGCCCCGACCGGTACAGCGCGAGCATCAGCTGGCCGCGCAGCCGCTCCCGCAGCGGGTAGCGCTCGATCAGATCGCGTAGCTCAGCCACGAGCTCGCGTGACTGGCCGAGCGCCAGGTCGGCCAGCACGCGCTCCTCGACCGCGGCGAGGCGACGCTCCTCGAGCTGGGCGATCGCCGCCTGCGCGAACGGCGCGTAGGCGAAATCGGCCAGCGGCGGGCCTCGCCACAATCCCAGCGCCTCGCGCAGGAGTTCCGCCGCCTCGCCGGGCTCCCCGGCCGCCAGCGTCTCGCGGCCCCGCTCCGCCAGCTCCGAGAACCGCTCGAGGTCAAGTTCCCCCGGGCCGACGCGCAGCACGTACCCATGCCCCTGCGTCACCACGCCGCCGGCCGGCCCCGAGCCGTTGCCGCCCAGCGCCTTGCGCAGCCGCGAGACATAGGCCTGCAACGTCCGCACCGCGCTCGCCGGCGGTGACTCTCCCCACAGCTCGTCGATCAGCCGGTCCGCCGAGACGACCTCATTGCGATGCAACAGCAAGATCGCCAAAAGCGCCCGCGGCTTCTCGCCCCCCAGACCCACGTCCCTACCATCGTCGTAGACCTCAAGCCGGCCGAGGATCCGGTAGTCCATTGCGCTCTGTCCCGTACTCCCACGCCGGGGCGAGAAGTCCACCTCGGCCCTGGCCCGCGGCGCCCGATCGCCCGTCCGGCAACCCATTGTCGCCGGTTTGCAACCGATCTGCAACGCCCCCCGCGCAACATGTCCTCGCTAAACATGAGCCCGGACCTCGCGCCACAAGACCGAACTGCTGGAGGCAAGCCATGGTGTGCCGCCTTTCTCATCTCCTGACCCCCCGGCGTAACGGATTCGCGCTGATCCCCGCGTTAGCGGCGGTTGCCGTCTTGGCCGCACCCGCGGCGTCGGCCTCGGCCGCATCGCCACTCACCGGGGAGACGCTGGCCGGCACCGCCACGACCACCAACGGAGGTGGACGCGCAATCCCGAGCTGCATCAACCACGGTCTGGCCGGCGCCAGCGCGACTTTCAACGCCTCCGGCGAGGCCACCGGCCCCTATCCCGGCTCGTTCGTGGAGAACCAAGGTTCTGCGAGCCTGTCCGAGACCGTGATGCATAACCAGCTCTCGGCGGACAGCATCTCGGTCCCGTTCACGATCACAACGGGCGCCACCACGATCACGGGCACAATCAGCCACTCCCAATTCTCCCGCTACCCCAACTTGAACGGCTTCGGGTTCCTTTGCGCCGGGGCCACCGTCGTGGGCCTCAGCGTGAACACGACCGCCACCTATACGGCCACGATCCAGGCACCCGGGCAAACCCCCCAGGCCATCAGCGGACAGGCGCAGGTGTTCGGCAGCCTCTACACCCAGCCGGGCGCCCAGACGAGCCTTACCGCTAGCTTCACCGGATAAGGCCGCTGCGTCGGACCGCAGCGCCTACGCCTTCTCGCTCGGTTCGTGACAGACCGGATCGGCCAGGCGCCCACGCGGCGAGCGCTTCCGCGATTCGTCGCCTAAAGGCAACGGCTACCACCGCCGAAAGCGGCCACAACGCTTGTGGGCTTTGCGACGTCGTAGCCCGGCGGACCGCGGACGCAGCTCCCGCTCTCGGACACGCCCGGGCATGACGTCATGCCCGCGTCCGATGCCCGCACGAGCACGACTCCCGGACTCAACCGCACATCGCGACGCACCTGCCCGTCGCCCCGAACACGGCGGGTAGGCCAACGGTCGCCACCACGCGGCGGCTTGCCTGCCGTCCGCACAAGCCACCTCTCGTGCCAGCCGGGCAACGAGTCGTGCCGATAGAAGAACACAGGTGTCGCGTCACTCCGTCTCCGTTCGGTCGCGACCCGAAGTCTGGAAGACCGCGAATTGCGGCCCTGCGGCAAGGGCGCGCCCTCGACCGAGACGGGCGCCTGCTCCGCCAGATTAAGCAAGCAATACCGGCATCGATCCGAAACGACCGCTCCGGCATGGAAGCAGCGACGGTTCCAGGTGGCCGCCGCGGCCACCCGCGCCGCCGCAACCGACCAACAAGATGAGCCACGCTGGTTGGGGCGCCGAACGGACTCTCACGATCCGGTCAAGCAACGGCCGTGTGCATATGTACGCCACCGGGTGCGAACAGGTCGAGCGCACGAGTGCAATGCGCGAACCCCAGTCGTCAGCGATCGGGGTTGGTCGGCGATCGCTTTTGACAGCCGCACAGGCGCAGAGCGCGCTACCGCAATGGCGACCAAACGCAATCTCGCGACGACGCGGTGCTAACCGGCAGCGAGCAAGCGGACCGGTCCCGCACCCGCCGTCGCCCCGACGTCTGCCGCGTGAATGCGATCCCGCGGCCTCTCGTGACGGCGTCGCTGCAATGCCACGCACTCAGCCGTCGGGCCGCGGGCGGGCGGACGACTGCATAGCCCTAACGATGCGCAAGTCGAACCGCGCGAGGTCGACGTCGGACGCCGCGCTATTGCTGTAGAGCATCTGACTACTCGTTCGCCACGGAAGGAGTAGCGCGCGCTTGCTCGGGTCCAGCTAACGTCGAACCCTCCTTCGGACGGAAGCAGAAGCGCGACGAACCCCGACCCGCGCTTCTCCTCCATCGCCCTTGCGGCAAGGGCGATTAAACGGCGCTTCTGCATGTTCCGTGGGTGAGGTGAGCGCGGTCGCTGGGTAGCGCGGCCGTCGTCGTCTGATCAAGCAGCGCCTCGATGTGGGCGTCCGGCGCGAGACGTTTGGGCTGCTCGTCCGGGGTTGGCGCTGTTTGACA
>DASPPG010000146.1:0-26542 GCA_035625625.1 Solirubrobacteraceae bacterium | reverse complement strand
AGCCTCGGGGGCCTGCTGCCGACGCCGGCGCCACCGCTTCAGCAGAGCACCGGATTCTCGGTGGCGCACTACCTGACGACTGGACACTTCTGGAGCGCGTTCGCCCAGCCGGCGCTGGCGTCGGGGCTCGGCGGCTGGTGGTGGGCGGTGGTGGCCGGCGCCGTCATCGGCCCGGCGCTCTGTCTCCTCCAACGTCGCTCGGGAAGAAACTACGAAATAGTCGGAGTTTCTTCCCGAGCAACCGTTCGGATGCTCGGCGCGGTGGCTCTGTTCTCGCTTCTGGCCTACCTCGTCACGCCCGAGACCGCCGCCGGCCCGGCGGGCGATCCGCTCGGCTTCGCGTTCAACCTGCGCTACCTCGCCCCGGCGCTGACCCTGTCGCTGGTGGTGCTCCCGCTCGCGCCGGCCTTCTCCGCGCCGGCGGTCCGAGCAACCCTCACCGTCGCGCTGGCCGCCGCGCTCGTCGCCACCGTCGCCGAGCCGCAGCTGTGGCCGGCGCACGTCCCCGGCGCCGTCCTGATCGCCGTGGCGGCGACGCTCGTCGTCGGCGCGCTCGTCGCGCTCGCCCGCATGGCCCGCGCGCCGATCGCGATCGCGCTCGCCACCGTCATCGCGCTCGCCGGCGGCGCCGCCGGCTACGGCCTGCAGCGCCACTACCTGCGCGGGCGCTACGCCTACCAGCCCGGGGTGTCCTACCTCGCGCCCGTGTGGGCGCTGTTCCGCACGATCCACGACGCGCGCGTGGGCGTGGTCGGGACATTCGGCGGGTTCTTCGCCTACCCGCTGTACGGCCTGGATCTCTCCAACCGGGTGCAGTACGTGGCCGAGCGGGGACCCCACGGGTCGTTTACGCCCATCACCACCTGCGCTCGATGGCGTGCCCAGGTGAACTCCGCGCACTTGAACTATCTCCTCACCACACCCGCACGCGACCCGTGGCACTCGAAGGTGCTCAGCTACTCCCCCGAGAACGCGTGGACCGCCTCCGACCCCGCGGCTGAACCCGTGTACCGCGAGACCGCTCTGGGCCAGCCGATCGTCCTCTACCGGATCCGCGGCCCGCTCGACCCCAGCGGGTGTGAGTAACCTCAACGACGAGTGTCGACCATCGCTGACCATCTCTCCGATCCCGAGCTGCTCGCCACCGAGTGGGACCTCGCCCCGCTCCTCGAGGGCGAGGAGGACCGCGCCCGCGCCGAGAGCATGCTCGACGAAGCGAAGGAGCGCGCGACGCGCTTCTCCGAGACCTACGCGGGCAAGGTCGCCGAGCTCGACGCCGAGGGCCTGCGCACGGCCATGTACGAGCTCGAGGTGATCAACGAGCTGATCGGCCGAGTCGGTTCGTACGCGAGCCTGCGCTTCGCCACCGACACCGCCGATCCGGCGCGCGGCGCGCTGCTCCAGCTCGTTCAGGAGCGCGCCACCGAGATCGAGACGCTGCTCTTGTTCTTCGAGCTCGACTGGGCCAAGCTCGATGACGACCGGGCGCGCGAGCTGCTGGCCTCCGCCGACCTCGACCGCTACCGCCACCACCTCGAGAGCGTCCGGCGCTACCGGCCGCATCTGCTCTCCGAGTCAGAGGAGAAGGTCCTCACCGAGAAGTCGATCTCGAGCAACAGCGCATGGGCTCGTCTGTTCGGCGAGGTCGTGGCGGCACTGCGGGTGGGACTCGACGATGACGAGCTGACCCTCGACGTGGCCCTCAGCCGCCTGCAGTGGGCCGACCGCGACATCCGTCGGGGCGCGGCCGGGGCCGTGTCCGCCGCGCTCGAGCCCGGGCTGCGCACGCGCGCCTTCATCTACAACACGCTCGTCTACGACAAGTCGGTCGAGGACCGCCTGCGGCGCTATCCGCACTGGCTGGCCAGCCGCAACCTGGCCAACGAGGCCTCCGACGAGTCGGTGATGGCGCTGATTCAGGCGGTGCGCGCGCGCTACGACATCCCCCAGCGCTGGTACCGGCTCAAGGCCAAGCTGATCGGCGTCGAGAAGCTGGCCGATTACGACCGTTCGGCCCCGGTGCTCGCGACCGACATCACCTACTCCTTCGGCGAGGCGCGCGAGCTGGTGCTCGACACCTACCAGTCGTTCGCGCCGGTCGCCGGCGATGTGACCCGCCGCTTCTTCGACGAGCGCTGGATCGACGCCCCACCCCGCCCGCACAAGCGCGGCGGCGCCTTCTGCGCCTACACCGTCCCCAGCGTGCACCCGTACGTGATGCTCAACTTCACCGCCCAGCGCCGCGACGTGCTGACGATGGCCCACGAGCTGGGCCACGGCCTGCACGCCGCGCTGGCCCAGCCCCAGGGCGTCTTCCACCAGTCGACGCCGCTGACGCTCGCCGAGACCGCGTCGGTGTTCGGCGAGGCGCTCGTGTTCGGGCGCCTGTTGGCGGACACCTCCGACGAGGAGCAGCGCCTCGGGCTGCTCGCTGAGCGGATCGACGGCGCGATCGCCACCGTTTTCCGGCAAATGGCGATGAACCGCTTCGAGCACCTCGTGCACACGAGGCGCCGGAGCGAGGGCGAGCTGTCGGCCGACCGGATCGGCGAGCTGTGGGTGGAGTCCCAGCGCGAACTGTTCGGCGACTCGGTCGAGATCACGGAGGGCTACCGGATGTGGTGGTCCTACGTGCCGCACTTCATCAACACGCCGGGCTACGTGTACGCCTATGCCTACGGGCTGCTGCTGGCGCTATCGGTGTACAGCCGCTACCTGGACGAGGGCGAGTCGTTCGTGCCCCGCTACCTCGAGCTGCTCTCCGCCGGCGGCTCGCGCAGCCCCGAGCAGCTGGCCGACATCGTCGGCATCGACCTGACCGACCCGGGTTTCTGGGACGCCGGGCTGGCGCTGGTCGAGCAGCAGCTGAGCGAGGCCGAGGAACTCGCCGCGCGCCGCTAGCGCTCAGCGGTGTGACGCCCGCCGGGTGCGGTTGCGCTCCTCCTGGCGCTCGACCACGTTGACGATCAGCTTCATCACCTGATCGATGCCCGTCGCGTTGGCGTCGCCGTGGGCAAACGCCTCGCGCCAGTCGCGGATGTGGCCCTTGGTGGCGAGCTCGTTGAAGAGCGAACGGTTTACGGTGAGGGTCACCTTGGCGTCCGCGGGGACGTCGCGCGAGACCTTCGGTCCCGGGAGCTCCACGCGGTAGATCTGCATGTCGCCGCGGCCGCGCAGCTCGAGCCCCGCCACCAGCTTCAGGTTCGCGAGCGCCGGCACCTCGTCCAGGAACCGCTTGACCGCAGTCTCGATCAGGGATTTGGTGTCGGAGGCCATGCGGCCTCCAACTCTAGATCTTGTGACGCTCGAGCAGCTTGCGCCCGATCACCATCCGCTGGATCTCGCTCGTGCCCTCGCCGATCAACAGCAGCGGTGCGTCCCGGTAGATCCGCTCGATCTCGTACTCCTTGGAGTAGCCGTAGCCGCCGTGGATGCGTAGGCACTCCTCGGCGCAGAAGCGGGCGGCCTCCGAGGCGAACAGCTTGGCCATCCCGGCCTCGATGTCCGACCGCTCGCCGGCGTCCTTCATCCGCGCCGCCCGGTGGGTGAGCAGCCGCGCGGCGTCGACCTGGGTGCCCATGTCGGCCAGCTTGAACTGGATCGCCTGATGCTGGGCGATCGGCTTACCGAACGCGCGGCGCTCCTGCGAGTACTTCAGCGCCAGCTCCAGGCAGCGCTGGGCCAGGCCCACGCCCCGGGCGGCCACGTTCACGCGCCCCAGCTCGAGCGCGTCCATCATCTGCCCGAAGCCCTTGTTCAGCCCGGCCTGCTCGCCGCCCAGGATGTTCTCGGCGGGGCAGCGATAGCCGTCGAACACGAGCTCGGTCGACTCGACGCCCTTGTAGCCCATCTTCTTGATCTTGGGCGGGACGTTGAAGCCCTTGTACTCGCCGGTGTTCTCGGACGCGCCCGGCTCCTTCTCGGCGATGAAGCAGGTGAGGCCTCGGTGCTTGGGCTGGGCGTTCGGATCGGTCCTCACCAGGACGAACACGAGCGACGAGAGCAAGCCGTTGGTCACCCACATCTTGGTCCCGTTGATCTCGTAGGCGTCGCCGTCGGGAAGCTTCTTGGCCGAGGTCTTGATCGCCGCCACGTCGGAGCCGAGCTCGGGCTCGGACAGGCTGAAGGCCGCGCGCATCTCCCCGGTGGCCATCTTCGGCAGGTACTTCTGCTTCTGCTCTTCGGTACCGAACTTCATCAGCAGGTAGGAGCCGATGAAGTGGGTGTTGACGATGCCGCTGATCGAGATCCATCCGCGCGAGAGCTCCTCGACGATCATCGCGTAGGTCGTCAGGTCGAGCCCCATGCCGCCGTACTCCTCGGGGATCGTGACCCCGAACAGGCCGAGCTCCTTCATCTGCTCAACGATCGGCTCGGGGAACTCGTCCTCGTGGTCGTAGTGCTCGGCGTTGGGGATGATCTGCTCGTCGGCGAACTGGTGCACCATCTCGCAGATCGCCTTCTGCTCGTCGGTCTTGTCGGTATAGGGGATCGCGATCGCCATGGTCGTTACGTACTCCTCAGATAATTGGGGCCCACCCGCCCAGCCGAGGATACCCGGCGCCCGGGGCTCCACCTTCAGTGAAAACCCCGTCCTTTAGCGCGCGGCGGCGGGGGCCGCGGACTTGACCCCGTGCTTCCAGGCCGTCTCGGGCCGGCGCTCAGGCTCGCCGTCGATCTCGACGTCCACGCGCTCGTTGAAGAAGCACAGGCGGCCGGCGATGAGATCGACGGCGCGGAGCGGCTGCTCGTAGTACCAGATCAGGTCCTTGACGGTTTCGCCGCCGGGAACGCTGACGGCGTAGTAGCCGGCGGTGCCCTTGTACGGGCAACGGGTCACGGTGTCGGTCGGCTCGAGCTCGGCCGCGACGTCCTCCCGCGGCAGGTACCAGCGCGGCGGGAGATTCGACTCGAACAGCGCCACCGCGTGGTCGGTCTCGGCCAGCAGCTGGCCGTCGAGCGAGACCCGGATGTGGCGCGAGGTCGGCATCACGTCGACTCGGTGGTAGGGATCGCGCGGGTGGACGAGCACCTCCTCGTCCTCCTCGTACCAGTGATCCATCCGGTCGAAGTAGAACGCGACCATGCCCTTAATCGGCGCCGCGGCCTCGAGTGGCTCGGGGTAGTACCAGGCGCCGGCCTCGACAACGGTGTCGCCGACGCGGATCGTGTGGTAGGACGCCTCGCCCTTCTTGGGGCACCGGGTGTGGCGGTCGGAGGGCTCGAGCACGTCGGAGCGGACGTCCTCGGGCGGGAAGTAGTAGACGGGCTGGTGGCCAGATTCCGAGAGCAACAGCACACGCCGGCTGTCGGCGATCGTCTCGCCGCCGACCACGACCCGGATCCACTTCTCGCACGGCTCCATGTACAGCGCGCTGCCGGGCGGCGGCGGCTCGAAGTTGAACGTCCCTGCCGGATTGCGCCCCAGCGGCCCGGTGCCCGTCATGAGACCCATCTGGATTAAAAAGATAGCCGCCGGCCGCAACCAGACCGATCGCCCGCATCCTGCCGGCGAGCTCCAAACGGAGCCGAACCCGCATGTTGTCGGTCTAGGCCCCCTTGCGCCGGCGGCACGGCGCCGATTCTGCCCGAAACCTCATCAAAGTTCATCAAAGTCGACGAATGTTTGAGCGGATCCAAACAAGCGCCTGGACGCCGGATCCAGTCGCTCGCGCGGGCGGGGATTGAAGGCTGGCACACTGGCCGCCTCCATGAACTTTGCTACTGACGTCGTCGAGGCGGCCCCGCCGGAGCGCCGGGCCCTGGTCGAGCTGGCCCGCGACGGCAGCCGGCGTGAGTGGAGCTTCGGGCAGGTGGCCGACCGGAGCGCGCGGCTCGCGACCGCGCTCGCCGCGCGCGGCGTCGGCCGGGGCGACGTCGTGATGACGCTGATCGGCAACCGCCCCGAGTGGGTCCTGACGATGGTGGCGTGCTTCCGCCTCGGCGCGGTGGCGCTGGCCTGCAACGAGCAGCTGCGCGCGCACGACCTGGCGCACCGGCTCGCCGCAGCGGGCCCGAAGCTGATCGTGGCCGACGAGCGGAACGTCGCCGAGTTGACCACGGCGAACCCCGCGTGCGACGTGCTGACGATCCCCGACGACCGGCTGTTCGACGAGGCCGTCGAGCGCGCGCCGGCGGTCGAGCTCGAGCCCCACGACCCGTGCCTGATCACCTTCACGAGCGGCACCACGGGCCAACCCAGCGGCGTCGTCCACGGCCAGCGCTATCTGCCGGGCCAGCGCCTCCAGGCCGAGCACTGGCTCGACGCGCGGCCCGGCGAGCTCGTCTGGTGCACCGCCGCGACCGGGTGGTCGAAGTCGGCACGCAACGTGTTCATCGCCCCCTGGCTGCGCGGCGCGGCGGCGCTCGTGCACGACGATCGGTTCGATCCGGCGCAGCGGCTCGAGCTGCTCGCCTCCGAGCGGGTGAACGTGCTGTGCATGGCCCCGACCGAGTACCGGGTGATCGCCAAGCGCGTGGAGGTGCGTCCGCTGCCCGAGCTGCGCTCGCTGGCGGCCGCCGGCGAGCCGCTCAACCCGGAGGTGATCCGCGCCTTCCGCGAGGCGACTGGCCTCGATATCCGCGACGGCTACGGCCAGACCGAGACCGGGCAGCTGACCGGCAACCCGCTCGGCGAGCCCGTCCGCCCGGGCTCGATGGGTCGCCCGCTCCCGGGGGTCGACCTCCGCGTCGAGGACGGTGAGCTCGTGCTGGCCGATCCCGCCACCGATCCGACGTTCTTCGTCGGCTACGTGGACGGCACGCCGGCGCCGGCGGACCGGCCGTGGCACACGGGCGACCGCGTCGCCCGGGACGAGGATGGCTACCTCTATTTCGAGGGGCGGACCGACGACCTGATCATCTCCGCCGGCTACCGGATCGGCCCGTTCGAGGTCGAGTCCGCTCTCGTCTCTCACGCCGCCGTGGCCGAGGCCGCGGTCGTGGCCGCGCCCGACGAGGAGCGCGGCGCCGTGGTCCGCGCCGTGGTCGTCCTGCGCGAGGGCTTCGTCCCGGGACAGGACCTCGTCGCCGAGCTCCAGGAGCACGTCAAGCACGAGACCGCCCCGTACAAGTACCCGCGCATCGTCGACTTCGCCGACGAGCTACCCAAGACTGCTTCAGGAAAGATCCAGCGGGCTAAGTTAAGGGCGTGACGAACGACCGGGACGTGCTGACGGACCGGCGGCCCGTGATTGGGATCTGCACCGCGCTCGCCCGTGCCCGCTGGGGCGTGTGGGAGCGCGACGCCGCGCTGCTCGCCGTCAGCTACATCGCGGCGATCCAGCGCGCCGGCGGCCTGGCGCTGATGCTGCCGCCGGACGGCCACTTCGAGCAGGACCCCGACGAGGTGCTCGACCTGCTCGACGGGCTGATCCTGGCCGGCGGCAACGACATCGACCCCGCCTGCTACGGCGCGAAGGCGCACCCGGAGACGCTCCACACCGTGCCCGAGCGCGACGCGGCCGAGCTCGCGCTGGCCCGGCGCGCGGTCGCCCGCGACATGCCGGTGCTCGGGATCTGCCGCGGGATGCAGGTGATCAACGTCGCCTTCGGCGGCACGCTCAGCCAGCACCTGCCCGAGCAGCTCGGCCACGAGGAGCACCGCCGCACGCCCGGCAGCTTCGAGGGCGCCGACCACGACGTGGCCCTCATCCCCGGTTCGCTCGCCGCCCGCGCCGCCGGCGAGGAGCTGCACACCACCAAGTCCCATCACCACCAGGGGGTCGACGCGCTCGGGTCCGGGCTCGAGGTCACCGGCCACTCCGTGCTCGACGACCTGCCGGAGGCGATCGAGGCACCCGACCGGCGCTTCGTGCTCGGCGTCCAGTGGCACCCGGAGGCGGACGAGCGCAGCCGCATCCTGGGCACGCTGGTCGAGGCCGCGCGCGAGTTCAAATTAGAAGACGCGCGGGCTCAGTCGGATGGTCGGCGGCGCCTGACGGCGGCGCCTTAGCGGAGCGCCCGCGGCTCCGAGTAGCCGGCGGCCCGCACCACTTCCGTCACCCGCCGGGCGTGCGCCGGACCCCGCGTCTCGAGCACCAGCTGGACCGCGGTCTCGCGCACGTGTAGGTCGAACCCCTCGCGGATGTGCTCGACGTCGAGCAGGTTGGCGCGGAGCTCCCCCACGAGCGTCAGCAGCCGCGCCAGCGACCCGGGCCGGTCGGGCAGCGAGGCCAGCAGCACGAGCCGCCGGCCCGCCTGGCTCTCGTGGCGGCGCGCCACCTCACCGAGCAGCCCCGCGTCGACGTTACCGCCCGACAGCAGCACGACCGTGGTCCCCTCTGCCGCCGCGGACAGCCGGCGGGACAGCAGCGCCGCCGCCCCCACCGCGCCGGCGCCCTCGACCACGAGCTTGGCGCGCTCGAGCAGGAACACCATCGCCTCGGCGACCTCGTCCTCCTCGACGCACACCATGTCATCGACCCATTGGGCGATCAGCGACAGGGTCAGCTCACCCGGGCGCTTGACCGCGATCCCGTCCGCGATCGTCAGCGCGGAGCTGACCGGGACCGGCTTGCCCGCGGCCAGCGACCCCGGCACCGGAGCGCAGCTAGCCGCCTGCACGCCGGCGACGTGGATGTCGGGGCGCGCGGACTTGAGCGCGATGGCGACGCCGCTGATCAGCCCGCCGCCACCGACGGGGACGATGACGCGCGCCAGATCGGGCACCTGTTCGAGCAGCTCGAGCCCGATCGTGCCCTGCCCGGCGATCACGTCCCGGTCGTCGAACGGGTGGACGAACGCCATCCGGTCCTCCTCGGCGGCCAGTTGGTGGGCGGCCTCGAGCGCGTCGTCGACGCTCGCGCCGATCATCCGGACGTCGGCGCCGAGCGCCTCGGCCGCCTCGACCTTGGCGATCGGGGCCGGCTCGGGCATGAATACGACACAGCGCACGCCCCGCGCGCGGGCGGCGTAGGCGACGGCCTGAGCGTGATTGCCGGCGCTGCCCGTCACCACGCCGTCGGCGCAGGCATCGCCGAGTGCGGCGACCTTGGTCAGCGCGCCGCGGATCTTGAACGACCCCGTTCGCTGGAGGTTCTCCGTCTTCAGCACCACCGTCCCTCCGGTGCGCTCGCTGAGCGTCCTCGAGCTCAGTACCGGCGTCTCGCGGACGACGCCGGCGACGGTCTCGGCCGCCCGGCGGAAATCCTCGGGGGCGAGGGGCGCGGCTCGGGCCGTGTCAGTCAGGGACCGCCACCACCGCGTCGATCTCCACCAGCGCGCCGCGCGGCAGCCCTGCGACCGCGATCGCCACCCGCGCCGGCGGGTCGGACTCAAAGAACGACTCGTACACCTCGTTGACCGACGCGAACGAGCTCATGTCGGTCAGGTACACAGTGAGGCGGACCGCGTCACCGAGCGTGGCGCCGGCTGCGTCGCACACCGCGGCCAAATTCTCGAGGCACCGCCCCGCTTGGTCGGCGGCCGTCGTGCCGACGATCTCGCCGCTCTTCGGGTCAAGCGGGATCTGGCCCGAGCAGAACAGCAGGCCGTCGACGCGCACGGCGTGCACGTAGGGGCCGACGGCCTCGGGAGCGCCGGGCGCGATGATCGACTCGCGATGTGCTGGCAACTGATCTCCTCCTGCTCGTCGGGCGGGATTCACAGCGTGTCGGGCGGGATTCACAGCGTATTGCTCGTGTGCCCGCCACGCGTCCTAACCCCGCTAGCCTCGGGTTCGTGGCCAATCGCCTCGCGGCCGAAAGCTCGCCGTACCTCCGCCAGCACAAGGACAACCCCGTCGACTGGTATCCGTGGGGCGAGGAGGCGCTGAGGCGGGCGCGAGACGAGGACCGCCCGCTGCTCGTCTCGATCGGCTACTCGGCCTGCCACTGGTGCCACGTGATGGCACACGAGTCGTTCGAGGACCCGGCGATCGCCGCGATCATGAACGAGCGGTTCGTGTGCGCGAAGGTCGACCGCGAGGAGCGCCCCGACGTCGACGCGATCTGCATGGAGGCCTGCCAGGCGATGACCGGCCAGGGCGGCTGGCCGCTGAACGCGTTCCTCACCCCCGAGGGCGTCCCGTTCTACGCCGGCACGTACTTCCCGCCCGAGCCGCGTCACGGCCTGCCCAGCTGGCGGATGGTGCTCGACGGCGTGGCCGAGGCGTGGGCGAACCGGCGCGAGGAGATCCGCGAGCAGGGCGGCCGGATCGTCCAGGCGCTCAGCGCCAGCCAGCGGATCGAGCCCTCCGCCGAGCCGATCCGCGACGAACTCCTGCGGCAGGCCGTCGACTCGCTGCGGGCCTCGTACGACCAGGTGAATGGCGGATTTGGTGGCGCGCCGAAGTTCCCGCCCGCCTCGGTGATCGAGTTCCTGCTCGCGCGTGGGGAGCGCGAGATGTCGCTGGGCACGCTCGCGGCGATGGCCCGGGGCGGGATCTATGACCAGGTCGGCGGCGGCTTTGCCCGCTACTCGGTCGACGCCACCTGGACCGTGCCGCACTTCGAGAAGATGCTCTACGACAACGCCCTGCTGGCCCGGGCGTATCTGCACGGCTGGCAGGTGTCGGGCGAGGAGCGTTTCCAGCGCGTGTGCCGCGAGACGCTCGACTGGGCACTGCGCGAGATGCGGGGGCCCGAGGGCGGCTTCTGCTCGGCGCTCGACGCCGACTCAGAGGGCGTCGAGGGGAAGTTCTACGTGTGGACCGAGGCCGAGATCCGCGATGCGCTCGGCTCGGACGCGCTCGCCGACGCAGCTCTCGACTACTTCCGGCCGCGCCGGTTCGAGCACGGTCTGATTCTCGAGGCGCGCGGTCCCGAGCCCCCGCCGGAGGTGCTGGCCGAGATCAAGGCTCGTCTGCTGTCGGTTCGGTCGGGCCGCGCGCGCCCGGGGCTCGACGACAAGCGCCTGACCTCGTGGAACGCGCTGATGATCGCCGCGCTGGCCGAGGCCGGGGCGGTGCTCGACCGCTCCGAATACCTGGATGCCGCGGCCCGCTGCGCCTCGTTCGTGCTGAGCGAGCTGCGCGATGCCGACGGGCGCCTGCTCAGGACCTGGAAGGACGGGCGGGGGCGGATCCCCGCCTATCTCGAGGATCACGCCTTTCTACTCGAGGCGCTGGTCGGGTGCTACGAGGCGAGCGGCGAACCGCGCTGGTTCGCCGAGGCCGTGGGTCTGGCCGACACGATGATCGAGCGCTTCTCCGACCCCGGGCGCGGCGGCTTCTTCACCACGGCTTCAGATCACGAGAGCCTGGCAGCCCGGCGCAAGGACCTCGAGGACACGCCGATTCCTTCGGGCAACTCGGCGGCGGCGCTCGGGCTGCTCCGGCTCGGGCTGCTGACCGGGGAGGGCTCCTACGAGCGCCACGCGCTGGGCGTGCTCCGGCTGCTGTCCGGACTCGCCGCGCGCCACCCGCACGCGTTCGGGCACCTGCTCCAGGCGGCCGACCTGTACCTGGCGCCGGCCAAGGAGGTGGCGATCGTCGGCCCGGAGCCCGAGGCCGGTGAGCTCGTGCGGGTGGTTCGCGGCGCCTACCGTCCTCACCTGGTGCTGGCCGCGGGGGCCGCCGACGGGGTCCCGCTGCTCCAGGGGCGCGAGCCCGTCGACGGCCACGCCGCCGCCTACGTGTGCGAGCACTTCGTCTGCCAGGCGCCGGTGACGAGCCCGGAGGCGCTCGCCGCGGCCTTGTAGGCGATCGATGAGACCCGGTAGATGCCATGTAGGGCAGTCGAGAGCGAAGCACTGCAGGTCGAGCGCTCGCGGCCGTTCGAGCTTCTGGGGCTGGTGGCGGTGGGGCTGCTCGTGTTCGCCCTCTACTCGCTGTTCGAGGCGCGTTACCGCCGGCTGCAGGCGGGCGTCCCGATCGTCGTGCCGGTGGCCGTCACCACCGCCCGGGGGGCCGCAGCGTTGTAGGCGCGGCGCCGCCGTCAGGCGCCGCCGACCACCTCAATACCGGTCTGCGCCGTCTCACCGGCGACTGTGGGGCGGTCCGGCAGCACGCAGACCATCCCCTCGCTGAACCCGGAGGATCCGATTGCGAAGGCCGCGTTGAACCGGTCGAGGTTGACGAGAGTCAGCAGCGCCGTGATCTCGACGATCTGCTCGTCGCTGAAATGCTCCTTCATCCGCGCGAACAGCTCGTCGGTCACCTCCACCGGCGTCCGCATGACCGCGACCGTGAAGTCGAGCGCCGTTTTCTCGCGCTCGGTGAACAATTCGCTCTGCCGGTAGTGAGGGAACGCCAGCAGCTCGTCGTCCGAGAAGCCGGAGTTGCGGCAGATCTGCGACCCGAGATCGACGCAGAACTCACAGCCGATCATCTGCGCGCCCTTCAGCTCGACCAGGTTCTTTAGTCGCTCATCGACGGTCTTGCCCTTCCGGACCGCCTGGTTGAACCGGCCCATGCCCATCATCATCTTCGGCTGATAGGCCCAGATCTCCATCGGCTCGATGCCGCTGCCGTGCGCGGGCCCGCGGCCAGTGAGCTTCTTCATCATGCGGGGGCCGAACCGGTAGGCGAGCTTGACCATCGGACTGGCCTGGCTTCGCGGAACTCCTTGGATGCGTGCCATCGAGCACCTCCGTCACGTCGGTTGCTTGGGCGGTTCTACCAGCCATGACCCCGAACGCCCAGAAGATGTGACGAGACGCCCAGAGGCGCGCCGGGGATGACCCACGACCGACGCTAAAGCCGGATGACGGGACTGCGCCTGAGGCGCCCCCCGCAGCGGTCGACCGCGGTGACCGACGCGAACCGGTACTGGGGGTGAAGCGGGATCGCCGTCTCGAACCCGTGTCGCCGCGCGAGCCCGAGCGGACGCACCTGGTCGTGCGTGGTTCCGGCCTCCACCTGCCAGCCGATGACGTTGGTGGCGCCGTTCCAGCTTGCGTACACGACCGATGCCCCGTCCTCCCGCTCTCGCCCTGCGGCGACGGCAGGCTGATGGTGAGGCATGCCTCTCCATGGAAACCGCATCCCACGGTATGAGTACACGCCTGCGGGGAGAGCGACCTCGAACAGGAGTTCACCGCCCGCGGTGAATTCGCTGGTGTACGAGGCCACCCCCCACCCGACGACCACTCGGCCGGAGGGGAGAATCTGGACCGACCCCATCGCTCCCGGCAGGAAACTCTGCGAGGTCGTGTACGCGTGACGAACGGTCACCTGCCCGCGTGCCTCATCGACCTCGAGCACCAGCCCGCGCGCCTGTTGCTCGCTCTTGATCGGGCCGTTGGTGCCGTTGTCGAACACCGTGAGCAACCGGTCGGAGAACTGGGAGGCATCGTGCTGCCAGGCGAACTGCGCCCCCGGGCCCATCTGAAAGTCACTGCCCTTGCCCCCGAGGGTCCAGATCACATTGCCGGTGCCGCGCTCGAGCTTGTAGATGGCCCATGTGTGGCGCCCGGACACGAGCAGGTTTCCGTCCGACAGCTGCTGGATCGAGTTCACGTGCAGATAGTCGTACGGCTCGCCCATCGGCTCCTGCGAGACGGACACGGGTATGTGCTCGAGGGCTCGCCACTCGAACAACAGGCGGCCGGTGGCGACATCCACCTCCTGGACGATCGACCCGAGGACCTGACGATCACGCGGCCCGCCGATCGAGGAGAGGTCCATCGGCACCGTCTCGGGGTAACAACTGAACAGCGCCGTCCCTTGAGGGGTCAGCGTCAGGGCATGCAGATCCATCCACCGACCGCCGGCGGCGCGGACCCGCGCCACCTCGCGGTAGGAGCGGTCGAGCACCACGGCCTCGCCCTGACCGTAGCCAGACTCGAGGATCTTCCCCTCCCACCACACCAGCACCGGTTCGCCGCGATACGTCGCCGCGGCGAAGTTCGTCACCTGCAGTCCCGTCGCCACGGGCCTGAACCACACCGGGGCGCCGTTGCGATCGATGATCAGCGGCCCGTACTGGTCGGACCCACTCAGCGAAACCGGCCCCGGTCCCAGGAACAGGAATTCACGATCGGCGGCCCCCCAGCGCTCGGCTGCCGCAGCCGGAGTGGCCGTGACCGCGGGCGGGCGCAGGCCGGGTTGGGAGTGAAATGCCCCGGTCGGACCCTCCTCCCTGACCGCGTACGAGCGGATCACGGGCAAGGGTTTGGAGCCGCCCGAGAGTTCAGCGATTCCGCCGCCGGCCGCGACCAGGAGGGCCGCGCCACCGGCTCCCCGCAGCAACTGACGCCGCGTTAGGCCGCCGCGGCGCGTGCGATCAGTTACAGCCACAGGTGAGCGCTCGCGCAGTCACAACGCACGCTCTGGATTCCTAGCGACGGAGATGTAAACCCATCGTCAACCGCATCTGCACCATTTCTATGCAGTAACTTTCCTTACTACAGCACAGGTAGGTAACGCTCGAGCTCCCACGGCGTCACCTGTACCCGGTAGTCGTCCCACTCCTGGCGCTTGATCTCGATGTAGCGGTTGAACATGTGCTCGCCGAGCGTGCGCAGGACGAGCTCGGACTCGGCGGTCAGCTCGATCGCCTCACCGAGCGTGGCCGGCAGCTGCTCGATCCCGAGCCGGCGGCGTTCCTCGGAGGACAGGTGGTAGAGGTTGGTCTCCATCGGGTCGGGGAGCTCGTAGCGATGCTCGATCCCCTCGAGACCCGCCTGGAGCAGCACCGCGAACGTGAGATACGGGTTGCACGCCGGGTCCGGACACCGCAGCTCCATCCGGGTGGCGCGCTCCTTGCCCGGGTGGTACATCGGCACGCGCACGAGCGCCGAGCGGTTCCGCCGCGACCAGGCCAGGTACACCGGCGCCTCGTAGCCCGGGACCAGGCGCTTGTACGAGTTGACCCACTGGGCGAAGATCGAGCAGATCTCGCGAGCGTGCCGGAGCTGGCCGGCGATGAACGCCTTGCCCACGTCCGACAAGAAGTACTGGTCGCCCGGATCGAAGAACGCGTTCTCCTCACCCCGGAACAGCGACTGGTGCGTGTGCATGCCCGAGCCGTTCTTCCCGAATAGCGGCTTGGGCATGAACGTCGCGTGCAGGCCGTATTTCATCGCGTATTCCTTGACCGTGATCCGGTAGGTCATGCAGTCGTCGGCCATCTCCAACGCGTCCTTGTAGCGCATGTCGATCTCGTGCTGGCTCGGGCCGACCTCGTGATGGGCGTACTCGGTGTGGATGCCCAACTGGTCGAGCGCCAGCACGGTCTCGCGGCGCAGGTCCGATCCTGCGTCGAGCGTGGTCAGGTCGAAGTAGCCGCCCTCGTCGAGCACCTCGGTCGAGGTCGGAGTGCGGAAGTAGAAGTACTCGAGCTCGGGCCCCACGTAGAAGTGATCGAAGCCCATAGCCTTGGCGCGCTCGAGCGCGCGACGCAGGACGTGCCTCGGGTCACCCTCGTACGGCGTCTTCTCGGGGGTGTGGATGTCGCAGAACATCCGCGCCACCCCCTGCTCCGCCGGCCGCCATGGGAGTGTCGTGAACGTCGTCGCGTCCGGCATCGCGATCATGTCGGACTCCTCGATCGGGTTGAAGCCCGTGATCGAGGAGCCGTCGAAGCCCATCCCGCCCTCGAACGCGTCGCCCAGCTCGGTGGCGTTGATCGAGAACGCCTTCAGCTGTCCGAGAATGTCCGTGAACCACAGGCGGACGAACCTGATGTCGCGCTCCTCCACGAGCGCCATCACATCATCGGGGGTCAGCGGCGAGGCGGTGGTTGCCATGGCGCCGCGAACGTTACTTGCTGGCCCGGCTCGTCAGATGCGCGTCGAGACGCGGCGCTCGCCGAGCCAGCGGTTGGCCCAGCGCTGGAGCTCGGAGAGGGCGGGCTCGAGTTCCCGCCCCATCTGCGAGAGCGAGTACTCGACCCGCAGGGGTGGGCCCGAGATGACCGTCCGCTCGACCATCCCGCGGCGCTCGAGCTCTTTCATGCGCTCGGACAGGAGCCGGTCCGACAACTCCGGCACCGCCTGCGCGATCTCAGAGAAGCGCAGCGGGCCGTCCATAAGCACCCTGAGGATTGCGCCGGTCCAGCGCCGCCCGACCAGCTCCACCGCCTCGTGGTAGAGGGGGCAGCAGTGCGGCGATACGCCGCCTTCAGCCTTCGTAGCCGTTTCTTCGGGCGCTCCCATCGCCGCTGGAAAGCTTACGCTGCTCGCAACCCTCGCGACGCCTTAGGCCGCTTGCAACGCGCGGGACGCCTCACTGGAGCCGTCGACCGGCACCTCACCGGCCACGTTGACCATCGCGGTGAAGCCCTCCAGGGCAACGCTGGCGATCGCCTCGAGGATCTGCTGGTCGTCCCACCCAGCCTCGCGCGCCTCCTCGTGGAGGTGCATCGGCGCCCGGCCGCGCTCCTCCAACAGCGCCTTGAGGTATCGCAGCAGCGCAGCCTCGCGCGGATCCTTGGAGTTGAACTGCCGCGCCAGCGCAACCTCGTCGATGGCCAGCCCGGCGGCACGAGCGGTACGCGAGTGCATCGCGATCCCCGGCTCGGACTGGTAGTACTCGGCGACCGCCAGCGCAATCCGCTCGAGGGTGGCAAGTGTCAGCTTGCCGTGCCGCA
Source organism: Solirubrobacteraceae bacterium (assembly GCA_035625625.1). Taxonomy (GTDB): domain Bacteria; phylum Actinomycetota; class Thermoleophilia; order Solirubrobacterales; family Solirubrobacteraceae; genus Palsa-465. The sequence continues at coordinate 10,070 of DASPPG010000146.1, read as the reverse complement.
GCTCGGAGCGGAAGCGCGCGTACGCCCGCAGCGCCGCCGGCGAGCCCGCAAGCACACCGAGAAAGTTCGGCAGCTGGCCGCCGGTCGCGAGCGCGCCGCGCAGAACGGGCACTGACCCTTCCGGCGCGGTCAGGTCGTCATGGATCTGAAATCTGCTCATCGAAATCTTCATAGTTGACCACCAGTAGGTCCGGGGGCTGGGAAGGGCGTCTGTCCTTCACTTTCGAGACCTGCTTACGCTTGATAAGTGTAATTCGGCGGCCACGAGTGCACAAGGGGCCGCGGACGCATTTTGGGAATGCACGGCCGCCTCGTGAAACCGCATGTCCGCCGCCGGCGGAACACGCCTAATCTCCTTATACGAAGGCGGATAAACGCCGGATCAGCGACGGATGCAAGCTGTGTAAGCGGCGCCGACAGGCGCCGGCGACGCCGTCAGTGCACCAGCTGGTGCGCGACGGCGGCGTGCGCACTCGCCGCCGCGACAAAGATCAGGACCAGGCCGAGGATCACCGCCCACAACGCCGCACGGTCAGGCTGGAAGCCCGCCCGTTCGTGACGCCGCAGCGTGGGTCGCGCCATGGGTAGGTTGCGCTCGGGCGGGTGGGCACCATAGCCACGGATCGTCACGGTGCGCCGGTCGTTGGTGGCGGCGATGGGGCCATCGGTGGCGGGGGCGGGGCCACCGATGGCCCTGGCGGCGCCACCGGTGGCGGGGGCAGGGCCACCGGTGGTCTGTGGGGCGCCATCCCTGGCGTCCGCGCCGCCATTGGGAGCTGCTGTGGCGCGGGCGGCCGGTGCGGCCGAGCTCCGGGCGCGCGCGGCAGAGCTCCGAGCCGGCGTGGCCGAGCTCCGAGCCGGCGTGGCCGAGCTGCGGGCCCGTGTCGGGCGAGCCCGCGCGGTCGAATTTCGGGGTTGCGTTGAACGCGCCGGCGTGGAGGCCGGAACGATTCGTGGCCGCCGAGCAGCCGGAAAGTCTCGGAACGCCTCCGTGTCGAGCTCCTCCCACCACGGTGCCGCATAGCGACGCGCGGCACGCGTAGAACCGCGTGCTCCCGGCATATCACCGACCTCTTTCTAATGCTTACGGGGTTAGCTGACGGGCTCGCGCCGAAAGAGCGGCGCTACGCAACTCGGGCGATTCGCCCCAACAACTTGGGTCCCCCGCTCCCGCCGCCCGGCCTGGTGCGGGCGGCGCGGGATTTCAGCTTTCGGTCGGCGATTCTAACAACTGCTCCGGACGGATGCAGATCTGAATAACGGACGATTCCCCCGCAAGGTCCGGCTTGATTGCCGCTTCTCGCTTCGTCGCACCGCCAAGACCATCGCAGGCGCTACGCCTGGATCCAGGCTAAGAGCTAGTCGTCCAGGTTCTCGACGATCTCGTTGGCGCGCGACCACTGCTCGGGCGGGACGACGAGATAGATGTCACCGCGGCCGAACTGATCGAGTGGCTGATCAGCGCTGCAGTAGGCGTCCACGCCCAGCTCGCGGAGCCGATCGCGCCATGCCACCGCGGTCGCCTGCTCCGCGAACGTACTAACCGTCTCCCACCCGTCCAGGCGGGGATCACCGATGGAGACGGCCGGATCTTTCGTCCTGGCCGATCTGCGGAACCGGGGCAGTGGCACGGCCCAAGCGTACGCTGCGGAAGGAGCTACTCCTTGCCCGCCACCGCGGCCACGAACTGGGCCACGTGCAGGGCATCCACCCCCTGGACCACGTCCGCCGGCATCGTCCCGTAGCCCAGGCACCCCTCCTGGCTTCCGGGCGGCGGGTCTTGGAGGCATCCGTACTCGATGGTGTGGAGCACCAGCTGTTCAGTTGGCTGGAGCACGTCGAGGTTCGGCCCCACCTTGCCCACGGCGTTCGCCGCCGCAAGCGTGTGGCACACGGCACAGTGGTCCCCGAAGACCTCCCGCCCCTGCTTCTCGCCGAGCGTCAGCCTGATCCCGCCCACCTGGGCGCTGGCCCGATTGCGGTTGCCGACCTGGAACACGACCGGGATCACGACGCCGAAGACGATGAAGATGGCGGCGAACACCCACCCCGTCGCCCGGCGGGCCGCGAACGAACGCCGGCGACCCGAGACGTCCGCTGCTTTTGCCGGGCCGCCGCGGACGGCTAAGAAGAACACGCCGAGACCAAGCACGACCCAAAACGCGGCGAACAGCAGGACGGCTAGCACGGAGCGGCACCTTACCGTGCTCTCCCGGCGAACGGCTCTTGATGCCCTATGCGGCGGCGCCTCACGGCGGGCCTCATCGTCGCCGCCCCGACGCGAAGCTCATGACCGGCGGAGCGACAGCGCGGAAGTCCTCGGCCTCGTTTTCCCGCGAGGTTCGGTCGCGCTGGGCTCGCTGCTCCGCCAGACCTCGGCGCACCTGCTCGTCGAGCATCGAGAAGTCCTTGACCTCGGCAGCGATTTGATCAGGCGCGTCGATCGGCTCGACCCGATCCACCAGCACGTTGATGGCGCCACCGGCGGCCGGCAGCCGCTCCAGCTTGCCCGCGGCCAAGATCAGTGGCTCGGTCCTCACCGTCAGGCGGTGCCGTTCATAGACCTCGGCCGGGACGATCAGGTTGATCGTCCCGTGCTCGTCCTCCAACAGCACGAACACGATGCCGTTGGCGGTGCCGGGGCGTTGCCTTGCCACCACCAGCCCTCCGACCCGCACGCGAGTGCCGTGACGCAGGGTCGCAAGCTCAGGGCTCATCACCAGCCCTTCGGGCAGCCGGTCGCGCATCAGCGCCATCGGATGCGAGTGGGCCGTCAGACCCGTCGTGCCGTAGTCGGCGAGCATCGACTCCCACGGGCTGAGCGTTCGCAGCTCGGGGGGGGCAGGCAGGTCGAGGGGCAGCGCGAGCTGCATCCCGCCGGGTACCCGGCGACCCGGCGTCGCCACGCCCAGCTGCCACAGCGCGATCCGCCGTGCCGAGCCACGAGGCGCCGCCGTCAGGCGCCGCCGATCATCCCAATGAGGCGCCGCCGCTAGGCGCCGCCGATCATCCCAATTCTCCGCGTCCTCGACGAGCGAGTCACAGGCCCCCGACCAGGCCAGCAGCTCCAGCGCGCCCGCGCTCGAGCCCGCCCGCGAGGCAAGATCGGCCAGGCTCCTGAACCGCCCGACCGCCTGGCGCGCGGCGACCAGCTCCTTGACCTCCTGCTCGGCGACTCCCCGGACATAGCCCAGCCCGATGCGGACGCGAATCGCCTCTCCCGAAATCTCGATGCTGCAGTCGGCGTCGCTCTCGTTGACGTCGGGCGGCAGCACATCGATCCCCCGCCGCTGGGCCTCGTGGACGAGCGCGTCGGGCGGGTAGAACCCCATCGGCTGCTCGTTCAGCAGCGAGCACAGGAACTCTGGGCTGTAGTGGACGCGCAGCCACGTCGACTGATACGCGAGCAGGCCGAACGCGGCGCCGTGGGCCTTGGGGAAGCCAAAGCCCGAGAAGCCCCGGACCATCGCGAACACCCGCTCCGCCGTCTCCTCGTCCACGCCGTGCCGGCGGATCGCGCCGGCGACAAACCGCTTGTGGTAGGCCTCGATCGCCGCATCGGAGCGCTTGCGGCTCATTGCCCGCCGCAGACCCTCCGCCTCGCCGGGCGAGAAGCCCGCGAACGCGATCGCCACCTCGATCACCTGGTCCTGGAAGATGATCGCACCCAGCGTCTCGCGTAGGGCGGGCTCGAGCGATGGATGCTCGTAAGGGACCTGGTAGTCGGGATCGACGCGCAACCGCTGCCGGCGCTCGATGTACGGGTTGACCGCGCCTCCCTGGATCGGCCCCGGCCGGACGATCGCGACCTGCACGGTGATGTCCTTCAGATTCTCCGGCCGGGTGCGGTACAGCGACTGCATCTGCGCCCGGCTCTCGATCTGGAAGACTCCGGTCGTCTCGGCGTTTTGGATGCACTCGTAGGTGGCCGGGTCGTCGTAGGGGATCCGGCTGAGGTCGATCTGCTCGCCGCGTGTGCGGTCGATCAGCTCGACCGCGCGCTCGACCGCCGACAGCATGCCGAGCCCCAGCAGGTCGATCTTCAGAAAGCCCGCGTCCGAGCAGGAGTCCTTGTCCCACTGCACGATCTGGCGTCCCTCCATCGCCGCTGGCACGATCGGGCAGCAGTCGATCAGCGGGCGGGTGGCGACGATCATCCCGCCCGAGTGCTGGCTCAGATGTCGCGGCAGGCCGTGGGCCTGTGCCGCCAGCCGCGCCAGCCATGCCCAGCGCCCGGTGGATCCACGCCGGCCGTCGCCACGATCCGGATCCGGTGCCACCCCGAACGCCGAGGCGATGTCCTCGCCCACCTCCCGCGCGTCCCAGCCCTCGCTGCCTCTCGCCACCCGCTCGATCTCTCCCGGCGGCAGCCCCAGCGCCTTGCCCAGCTCGCGGATCGCTCCGCGCGCGCGATACGTGGGAAACGCAGCGACCAGCGCCGAGCGCTCGTGGCCGTAGCGGTCGTGCACCCGCGGGATCAGCTTCTCCCTGATGTCGCGCGGGAAGTCGAGGTCGATGTCGGGCAGCGAGGTCAACTCGTCGTTCAGGAAGCGCCCGATCAGCAGGTCGTTGGCGATCGGGTCGACGTGCGAGAGGCCGGTCAGGTAGCACACGATCGATGAGACGCTCGAACCGCGGCCCCGTCCGGGCGGCAGCAGCCTCCTGACACTGTCCGGCCCGCGCACCTCGACCGCCACCTCTCGCGCCAGCTCGAGCAGGTCGTGGTGGAGCAGGAAGAACCCGGGCAGCTCGAGTCGCTCGATGATCCGGAGCTCCTGCTCGAGCCGGGCCTGTGCCTCCCCTTGCACGGAGCCCGTTCCCCGGTAGCGGTCCTCCAGCCGAGCCTGACACAGCTCGGTCAGCTTGCGCATCGCCTCCGCGTCCTCGGCCCCCGGATAGCGGTACCCGAGATCGCTGCTCAGATCGAACCGAAGCCGCTCAGCCAGTCGCACGGTCTCCGCCACCGCGTCCGTGTGCTCGGAGAAGCGACCGGCCATCGCCACCGGCGAGGCGAGCACGTGACTGAAGTTGCCACGGCGCTGGGGCTCGGAGGCGTCGAGCGTGGTGTGCAGACGCACGGCGACGAAGGCGTCCTGCAGCGGAGCCCGGATGCGCGCGTGGGCATGTACGTTCCCGGTTGCCACGCACAGCACGCCGAGCCGCGCGGCAATCCGCTCGAGCCGCCGGTTGCGGGCGCGGTCGTCACGCAGGAACGGCCGCTGGAGCTCGATCCTCAGGCGATCTGATCCGAATGCCGCGAGCAGACGATTAAGCGAGAACTCGTCGTGCACCCCGCGCAGCGCGCAGCCGCTCAGACAGACCAGCCCGCCGGCGTGCTCCAGGACATCGGTCAGCTCGACGAACGCCTGTGACGGTGGCCCTGGCTTTTTCTCGCGCGTGTGTGCGTGCGCGCTCGTCAGGAGGCGACACAGATTCGACCAGCCGCACGCATCCTCCACGAGCAGCGTCAGGTGGCGACCGTCGGCCAGGTCGATCTCGGCGCCGTGGATCGGCCGCAAACCGAGCGCGCGCGCCGCGACCGCGAACTCCATCGAACCAGAGACAGTGTTGTGGTCGGTCAGCGCCACCGCCTCGTAGCCCAGCTCGAGCGCCGTCGCCACCAGCTCGTCCGGAAGCGAGGCCCCATCCAGGAACGAGAACGCCGAATGGCAGTGCAGCTCGACGTAGGGTGGCGATCTCATGCGAACGCATGTTCGCATGGTTATCGGACGCTCAGATTTAGCCGGTCGAGCTCAGACCACGGCCGGCGCGCCCCCGAGCAGGGCCAGCAGCTGGGCGCGATCGGGGCCCGGCAGGGGCGGCGGCGCGCCGTCACGCGTGAGCTCACGGATGCGTTCGACGAAGCTCTCATCCGCACACGTCTCCCCCAGCAGCCTCAAGCCTCCGCGCGACGCGACGAAGGCGCGAAACACGTCCGGATCGAGTGCACATGCGCCAAACACGGCCGGCAGCAGCGCCAACCACGATCCACTCGGCGCCGGCGGCGGCGCCAGCCCGTTCCGAAGCGCCTCGATCTCGGCGACGCGGGCTCGATCCTCATCAACCGTCTCGCGATACCACGGGGCGATCTCGGCCTCCGTAGCAGCGCCCCAAGCCTCGGCGAATCCGCGCGGGTCCTCCAGGTGCTCGCGGACCACATCACGCAGCAAGCTCACGTGCCACAACCCCAGCGAGATGCCGCGCCCTAGGGTCGGATTCGAGCAGGCCCAGGCGTCCGCCACCGGCGCGATTCCAGTCGCCACAGGCTCCCCGTCGACCCAGAAACGACGGTAACGGTCGAGCACGCCGCCCATCGCCTGAACGCCCGTGAGCGCCTCCCCGTCGAGCCAGTGCGCGTGCAGCGGACACGCCGACACCAGCTCGGTCCACGTCGCCTCGTGGCGCAACTGCTTGAGAGGCTGATCGCCGGACGATGTCACCACCGTCACCGACCAGGTGTCGTTGTCGGCCACCAGGGTCAGCACTGAGAACGTGCCGATGCGCGTGACCGCCGGAGCCCGCAGCTCGGGCAGGGCTCCGTTTCGCGCGCGGAAATGGCGTCCGTAGTAGATGAAGCCCGAGTCTTCGGCCTCCTCGTGGACCGGCCGCGTGCCCGCTGCCTCGAGCCAGCGCGGAAGCTGCGAGCGCCGGCCCATCGCGTCGACCACCAGGTCGGCGCGGAGCTCCTCGCCCGACCCGGTGCGCACACCGCCAATGTGCGGCGTGCCGTCATACGCACCCATGACCAGCTCCCGCACGGCCACGCCCCGGCGGATCTCCAGCCCCGGCTCGCCCTCGGCTGCGCGCCCGATGACCTGCTCGAGCACCGGCCGGCGCGCGGTGATCGTCCAAAACTGCTCATCTCCCTCCCGCGGGGTGCGGTCGGTGATCGGCGGAGGCAAGACGAGCATGTTGAACCGCCGGCCGCCGGCCGCGTCGAGCGCGTTGTAGACGTCCGGGAGCTCCTGCTCGAGCACCAGGCGGCCGCGCGACAGAACGAAATGAGGCAGGCGGAATTGCGTCACTCCGTCCCGCGACCATCCCTCCCAGGCTTCCTCGACGGAGTCGGGCACGGGCGCCGGGTCGCGCTCCAGCACCGTTACGTCGTGGCCGTCCCGCCGCAGCAACATTCCTGCGGCAAGCCCACACACCCCGGCACCCAACACGACGATCCTCGCCATCGACATCACCCCAAATTGCTTTCTAACGCCGGCGCCCCTCGACGTCGGCAACGGTACTGCCGACCCCTCGACCTGGCAACCGCGCGACCTTAACTCATGCGGGCAGAAAGTCGATCAGCAGGCGGTTGACGTCATCCGGGGCCTCTAGCTGCATCCAATGCCCGGGCCCCTCGAGTCTTTCGTAGCGCCATGTACCCGCCACGTTCTGGGCCGAGTCCGTCATCTGCCGCTCGGTGAGGGCGAAGTCGCCGGAGCTCCACAGCCCCATCGTCGGAGCCTGGATCGGCGGCAGCGGTCTCCCGGCCGAGAGCCACACCTCCGGCGGTAGGTTGGCCCGGTAGTAGTTCAACGCCGGCGTCAGCGATCCGTTCGCCTCGAGCTCGGCGATGACCGCGTCGGCGTCCGGATGTCGGCTCCAGGCGCGGAAGTTCGCCCACCCGTTGGCCGACAGCCACTCCTCGGCGACGCCGGTGAACTGGAACAGCAGCATGTACCAGGATTTCTGGTGCTGCTCGAATCCAGGACCTGCCCGAAACGTGGCCGGGTGGCCCACCGCAAGCACGACCAGGCGATCGACGCGGTCACTCACGAGCCCCGCCAGCCCCCACGCCACCGCCGCGCCCCAGTCGTGCCCGACGATATGCGCCCGCTCCACGCCGGCATCGCTCATGACCGCCAACACGTCCCCCGCCAGCGCCTGGATCCCGTACGCATCGACCGCGTCCGGCTTGTCCGAGCGGCCGTACCCGCGCAGGTCGGGGACGATCACCTTGAATCCCGCCTGCGCCAGCGCACCCACCTGGTGGCGCCACAGCCGACCCGTGTCGGGGAAGCCGTGCAGCAGCACGACGGGCCGCCCCTCGCCGGTTATCTCGTAGTGGATGCCCACGCCGCCGGTTTCGGTCCGCATGACGCGGAATAGTTTGAACTAAGTGACGCTGGTCATCGCCCATCGCGGCGCCTGGGGGTCGGCAGCGCGCGGCGCGCCGGCCGAGAACACGCTCGAGGCGTTCGAGGCGGCGATCGCCCTCGGCGCGGACATGATCGAGCTGGACGTGCGCCGGACACGCGACGGCCAGCTGGTCGTCTACCACGACGCGCGGGTGAGAACACTGCCGGTCAGCTCGCTTCACCACGCGGCGCTGACCGTGAAGGGGACGCGCTCACGCCCACCGCTGCTGGCCGATGTCCTGGCGCTGACCAAGGGCCGCATTGCGCTCGATCTCGAGGTCAAGGAGTCGGGATACGTGGAGGAGACGGTCGCCCTCCTGCGGCGTCATGCCTTCGAACGCTGCGTGCTCACCTCGTTCCTCGACGACGTCGTGCTCGAGGCTAAGACGCTGGCGCCCGAGCTGCGCACCGGGCTGCTGATCGCGACCGGGCTGCGCCGCGCGCTCACTACCCGCGTCCCGGCATCGAACGCCGACACCCTGGGACTCCATCGCCGGCTGGCCGACGCCACCGCCCTCGCGAGGGCGGCCGCGGCCGGCGTTCCGTGCATGATCTGGACCGTGAACGGGGCAAGGGCGCTCGATCGCTACCTCGGTCACCCCGCGGTCGAGGGAGTGATCACCGACCGCCCGGCGCTGGCCCTCGAGCGCCGCGCGGTGCTCGGAGGAAGTGACCGCGCCGACGCGCGCGGTCGTGCCACCCAAGAAGGCATGCCTTGACCGCGCAGGAGCTCCGCGAGCAGGTCGCTGTCGGGTGCCGCATCCTCGCGGCCACCGGGCACGACGACTTCGTCTGGGGACACGTCTCGGCGCGCGATCCCGCGGGCCGGGGCGCGTGGATGAAGGCCTCGACCTTCGGATTCAAGGAGAGATCGCGATCGGCGCCAGTGGACAGCCGCTCCGACCGGTCTCGCACGCGGGCACGATGTTCGTCCCGCCCGACGTCCCGCGGTACATGAGGACGGCTGAGCTGATCACGACCGAGCGCATGGGCGACGACGTCGCCACCACGCTCGGCGTCCGACACGCGCTGTTCCTCGTCAACCACGGCATCGTCACCGCCGGCAAAGACGTCCGCGACGCCGTCATCCGCGCGGTCCTGCTCGAGAAGGCCGCCCACCAGCAGCTGCTCGTCCACGCCTTCGGCGGCGAACCGCGCTGGTCCTCCGACGAGGAGGCCCTGCGAAAGCGCCGGACCGTGTGGTCCGAGCAACAGCTGGCGGCGCTGTGGAGCTACCTCGTGCGCAGCCTCGGCTCCGGTTGGTAGGGTCGGACGCGATGAGACCGCTGCGCCCTAAGCGGCCCGCCCTGCCGAGCGAGCGTCGACAGTCGCCCCGCTTCACCCGGCGCGAGCTGCGCCAATCGCTCTCGGCCGGCGGCCGCAAGTGGGTCAAGGGGGTGTGGCAGGCAGCCGAGCGCTACTCGCTGCGACTGGCCCGTCTGAGCCCGGTCACCAGCCCCGTCGGGACGAGGCTGGTCAACGAGTACATGAAGGAGCACCGGTTGGAGGGCGAGGAGATCCACCGAGCGCTGTTCCTCACGCTGGTCGCCGGGTACTCGACGCGCGCCGTGGTCGTGGGTCCGACCGAGCAGCCGGCTCTGAAACCGGCACCACCTCGGGACGACGCCCTCGATGACCGTGTCCGGACGATCGCGCGCGACGAGTTCGAGTCGCTCATGACGCTCCCTCCCGAGGTGTGGACCGCCTACGTGGCGATCGCGACGATGACGCAGCAGAGCCGGTTCACCTCGCCGACGCTGCCGTGGCAGCGCCTGGGTCGCGAGCGCGTCGAGACGTTCTTGCGCTGGGGATACGTCCTGTGCTGCGTGGACGAAGCGCTGGACGCCAAGCCCGTGTACCAGGCCACTCGGGCGCGCGCGACGTGATCTCCCAGGCGTTCGCGACCTCCGCGGTGGCGGCGCCGGCGACACCGTCGCG
>DASPPG010000145.1:0-20349 GCA_035625625.1 Solirubrobacteraceae bacterium | reverse complement strand
GGCCGAGCGGGTCGACTGGCCGGAGTAGCGGTCGCGTCGACGGGGCGACGGGGCGGGGCGACATGGGGCGTCGCCCCAAGGCGGCGGGCACCGGAGCGTGAGACCGGCGCCGGTGGCCCGCCGGCTTGGATAACGGCTTAGTCCTTGGCCGCGAGCGGTGCCGTCTCGGGCTGCTCGAGCGTGACCTCGGGCTCCTCGTCGGGCACCTCGGGATCGCTCAGCGGACGGGTCCGCTCGAACTCATCCCACATCCGGCGGCTCGCCTCGGCCTCCTGATGCCGGCGTCTGAACCACCACTCTTCGCACACGGCGAGACCTCCTCTGGTCGACCGGTTGATGATGACCCCGGCGGGCGCCGGGCGCAAGAGGCGTCAAGCAAGGAGGAATCAGCGGCATGGCCGCGGCAGTAGCCCGTCGCGGGCCGCTGGTCGAGCCGGAAGCGCTGCCGACAGCGGCGCGTTCGCCCTCTTCGGCATGAGCGGGTAGCCCGCTAGCGGGCACCCACATCTGGACGGCCCGGACGGTCGCCCGCCTGGGGCCGCCCCCGGGTGTTCTCGTTGGCAGCCGGTGAAGGGCGGGGAGCAGCGCGGCGCCGGGCGACTTGCCACGAGAGCCGATCACGCCCTCATCGCCGTGTCCCGTACGGGCGCCGCGTGACCTACACGCGCCCCCGCCCCAGCCGGCTCGAGTCGAGCGCGCGGATCATCCACCAGGTCAATCGCGCGCTCGACGATCACCACGGGTCGCTGGCGGCGTGACCGCGGGCCGGTTCGGCGTCCGCCGCCTTCGCCGGTACGGTGGCCGGCCCGGCCAAGTCGTAGGAGGACAACATGAGAAGACCCAGTGCGTCACTAGTGATTGCGATGGTGGCGCTGTTCGTCGCGCTCGGCGGGACGAGCTACGCCGCGTTCAGTCTGCCCGCGAGCAGTGTGGGGACGCGCCAGCTGAAAAACGGCGCGGTCACTGCCGACAAGCTTGCCAACCACTCCGTTGGCGCGGTGAAGCTCAAACTCAACGGGTTGAACGTCCCGCACGCCACCAACGCCAGTTTCGCCAGCGAGGCGGGCGACGCGAGCTCCGCCGCGAATGCCCTCAACCTGGACGGCATCCAGCCGAGCGGTTGGGAGCAGAAGGTCCTGGTGGTCATCGCGGGCGGAAGCCAGGTGGGGAACATCGCAGGCTCGTCGAGCTCTTACGTGTTCGCCGGATCGCCGATCACGATGACCACCACCGCGACCCAGACGATCGTGGCGTCGGAGTCCGCGGCGCTTGGCCAGACCCTGGTAGGGACGCCCATCCCAGTGAACGTGGCGATCTGCACCCAACCGGCGGCGGGCGGGGCGACCACGCCAATGCCATCCTCCGGCGCGATCGAAACGGTCAACCCAACCAACTACGTGGCCCCGTACGCCATGTCCTCGGCCGGCTCTCCCGGAGCGGGGACCTGGAAGGTCGGGTTCTGCGTCAAGAACACGAGCAGCACGACCCTCAACGACGACGGCAATATGGTCGGCTGGGTGGCGGTCGTCTAAGCGGCGGCGGAAGGTCACGCGGGAGCGTCGCGCCGGACGGCGCGGCGCTCCCGATGTCCGGCTCTGCCGCCGGCGGCGGTCGGATCGTCGGAAACCGGTTCGCGGGCTTGCGCCGTTCGCTAGGGTGCTTCGGGTCTTGCGGCGGCGGCGAGCGTGCTAGCTCGTGACGGTGCGTGCGCTCCGGGCAGCCTCAAGCCCCCAGCTGACGATCCGCTCGGGGTGGATCCTGATCAACGGCGTGGGTAGCGCGATTGCCTCGGCGCGTCCGCGGATCTCGACTCCGCGCGGGCGCCAGGGGTCTGTGCTCTCGAGGTCGTCGATCACGATCGCCGCTCGTCCGGTGCGGGCCACGTCGCGGAACTTCTTGGTCCGTTCCAGCTCGTGCCCGCCGATGTCGATCGTGTCCCTGGCCGCGTTGTAGATCCAGCCGACCGGCACCACGTGCGGGGTGCCGTCGACCCCGACCGTCGCGACCCGGCCGAGCTGATGCCCGCCGGTGAGGTAGCGAAGCTCGGCGTCGGTGAAAACGCTCATCGGCCCGACGCGTACCGCCCTGCGCGCCGGGCGCTACGGTGGCGGCGTTGCGGGTTGTCGCTTCGGCGACGGGAGCGTCGACCTGGCTCTGGTACCGGCAGCGGACTCGTCGCGGTGATCGGCTTGCTCGCTGAGGGCATCGCCCGCGTCACGGGCCGGAGTTTCCCGAGCTCGCCGACACGTCACGGGTGACGTCCTCGTGTGACGATGGACCGACGGACAGCACGCTCTTGGTCAGGGGCAGCGCGTGTGCCCGCGCTTCGGCTTCGGTGACCGGCGGCGCCAGCCCACGGTGCGAGCGCGCCGCGCGGAGACGCACGCCCGCGAGCGCGAGCAACGCGAGCGCGATCGCCCCGGCGATGACCAACGGCAGCAGCATCACGCTGAACCTCCGCGACCGAGCGTACCCGTTGCCACCATGCTGACTGCCTCGCTGCTGTTTGTACCAGGGTGGGAGTCCGGCACGGGCCCAAGGTATTCCCTGCGGACTCAAAGCCGGGACGCTCGACGTGCCGATGTCGACGGGGCGGATCTGAGTGCAATTCTGGTCCTGCCAGGCCGCTACGTCTCGCCAGAAGGAACGTCTGAGGCCGTTGACGGACCCGGGGTGGCCGTGAGCGTTTCGAGGGCAGCGGCGACCGCGTCGGTGAGCTCCTGCAGGCCTCGGGCCAGCTCGGCACGGCGGGCGCCGCTGAGGCGGCCGAGGAGTTGGCGCGCGCATTCCAGTGCTCGAGTCAGCTCGCCGATGGCTTCGGCCGGTGTGACGGTCGAGGCCTCCGGCTCGATGGCGACGGTCGCGCCCTGAGCGAGGACGCGGACGCGGTGGCCGATGCGCACGGCAGGCAGTCGGCCGTCGTCTGTCCAGTTTTTCAGCCCGCGCAGATGGCGCTCTTGCCCTTACGGAGAGCGGGGTTTTTCGCGCCTGGGTGTGTCTTTACAGGGCGGGTTTCCGTCCGGATCGTGGCTTACCTTCGTGCGGTGGTCGATCTCGATCTTGGCGCCCTTCACGAGCCGGGGTTCCGTCCGTTCTTGATCCGGGGCGAGTCTTCGGCGTACTGGACCGTGTACGACGGCGCGTATGAGCCGGTGGTGGTCGCTGACGTTTACCTTCGCCGCCTTCGGTTCGGCAGCGGCAAAGCGCTCGGCACGACGCGCGTGTATGCGAGCAACCTGGCGCTGTTCTTTGAGTTCTGTGTTGCGAGTGGTCGCTCGCTTGGACGGGCGGCGCTCGAGTTCGATCGTTTCGTGCACTACCTGGCGGTGACGCCGATCGAGCGCCGTGGCCGCGGTCAGGGACAGCTTCGCTCACCGGAGCGGGTCAACCACATCCTTAGCTCGGTGCGCGAGGTCTACCGGGAGGCTGGTCGCGCGCGGGCTGCTTGACGGCGGGGTGCTCTGCGCGCTGTTTCGGGCCGAGCGGGGCTACAGGCTGCCGGTCGGGATCGTGGAGGATCAGCGGGTGACGCTGGATGAGCGGCTGCGCCACCGGCTGCGGGTGCCGAGGCGGGGGCGGCCTGGGACGGTGTCGTTTGAGCAGTTCGCCGGGCTGATGGTGGCGTGCCGTACGTGGCGGGACCGGAGCATCGTTGCGTTGTTGGGGCGGGCGGGGCTGCGTCGCGGCGAGGCGGTCTCGCTGCGCATGGAGGATGTGCACCTGGCCGACTCCTCGCGGGAGGTGGGCTGCGCGGAGCGGGGGCCGCATCTTCACGTGCGCCGGCGCGAGGATCTCGACGGTGGTGCTGCGAAGAGCGTCGATCCGAGGATCGTGCCGGCTGACGATCTGGTGGTGTTCTGCCTGGATCAGTATTTGCTCGAGCGCGCGGGAGTGAGCGAGGCCGCTGGTTGCGATCGTGTGCTGGTTAACCTGGCGAGTGACTATCGGGGCCGGGGGATGCGCCCGGACGGGCTTGGGGCGCTGGTTGGCTCGTTGAGTCGTCGCGCCGGACTGGACGAGGTGGTCACTCCGCACCGGCTGCGTCACAGCTTCGCGAGCGAGCTTGAGGCTTCCGGCGCCGGGTTGATCTTGATCCAGGAGCTGCTCGGGCATCGTCACATCACGAGCACCCAGGTGTATGTGCAGCCGGGCGCGGCGGCGTTGCGCGCCGCGGTCGAGCGCGCGTATTCCCGCACGCGGGCGATCGGCGGAGCCGGACGGGGAGGGGCCGCGAGTGTCGATGGCTGAGCTAGCGCCGGTCCTCCCCCTGCGGGTCCCGGTGGTGGACGAGGATGAGCTGTCGCGGCTGCGGCGGGCGCTCGATCTGCCGCGACTGATCGAGGCGGGTTATGAGCAGTGTGCTGAGGTGATCCGCCCGCCGGCTGATCATCCGGTGCTCGGCTACGGGCTCTGCCCGGTGGCGGGGTGTATGGCGGCGCTGGTGGCGGGCAGGCTGTGTTACGGCTGTCGGCAGCGCTTCCGGCGCTTTGACGGCAGCTTCGAGCAGTTCATCGCGATCCCGCGCGTGTTCGCGCTGTCGCGGCGGGGCGAGGAGCGGTTGTGCATCGTGTGTCGCACGGCTGGGCACGAGCGCCCGGCCGCGGGGCGCAACGGACTGTGCCTGAGCTGCGATTCCAGTCGCAGGACGCGCGGCCAGACCGTCGCCGAGTACGCAGCGAGCGCGGTGCCGCGACCTTCGTATGGGCGGTGCGCTCGTTGCGAGCGCTGGGCCGCCTTCAACGCCCCTCGGTTGTGCGCGGCTTGTCGTTCTCACTGGGTCTGGCTTGGGCGGCCGGCGCTCGAGGAGTTCGCGGCGATTCCGCTGCGTCGGTCGCGGGCGGCAAGTCGTGGCATCGAGGTCGAGCTGGCGGCTCTTCCGGAGCGGCTGCGGCTGGAGATCCTTTACGCGTTCCAGGTGACCTGGCTGGATGGTGGCTATGTGTGGGAGGGCACGCGTCGCTTGCAGGGGCTGGTCGACGCGCTCGCGCGCTGCGGCGCCGGGTCGCTGCTGGAGCATCCGTCGGTGGGAGGCCAGATGGTCGCTGTGCTTTACCGGCGGCTGCGCGCGCCGGTCGAGCGGCTGCTGGCCGATGCGGACGGAGAGCTCGAGCAGGACGTGTGGCGGCTTGGGATGTTGCGCCCGGACGTGGGTGGGCGGACGATCGACTACACCGCGGTCACGCAGCCATGGCTGCGGGAGCTGGTCAAGCAGTGGAACCGGCAGCGGCTGGTGTCGCACAGCGTCGGGTTGCTGCGGCTCGACGCGCAGGTCGCGATCGAGCTCTCGAAGTTGCTTGGGCTGCGGGCCGACGGGGGCGAGGATCCGAGCTTGCTGGCGCGTCAGGACGTGGTGGACGTCGTGGTGCATCTGCGGGCTCGTCAGCTGCGGGGCGAGATCACCAACGCATATCAGCGCAACTGCGTCACCCGCCTTCGGGCGATGTTGCGTGACGCGCGTGAACGTGGGCTGCACCGTCGGCCCGGGCCGCTGGCCGGGCTGGCCGAAGAGTTCGCGCTGGTCGACGCGGACGTGCCGCGCAAGCTCGCGCGGGACGTTGAGGGCGAGCCTGAGCGAGCGCTGCCGCAGGCGGTGATCGACCAGCTGCTGGCGCCCGAAGCGATTGCGCTCTTGCGCGAGCGCGCCGGTGAGGTGACGGCGTGTGCGATCGAGCTGCAGATGCGCACCGGACGCCGGCCCCAGGAGATCGCGCACGCGCCGTTCAGCTGTCTGGAGCACGAGCAGCGCGTGCGGGAGGACGGGAGGCTGGAGTCGCTGCCGGTGTTCGTCTACCGGCCGGAGAAGCGGCCCAAGACGCGCAAGGAGCTGCCGGTCTTCGTCGAGGAGCGCAGGTTGATCAGGCGTATGCAGGCGTTGGCGCGCGAGCGGTTTCCCGACGCGGACCCGGGCCGGCTGCCGCTGTTGCCGCGCTACAAGTGCAACCGGGATGGCCGGCGGCCGTTCGAGCCCGCGATGCTGGCGGCGAAGATGCGGGAGTGGATCGGCGGGCTGTCGGCTGAGGCCGAGGTGGATGGGCTTGAGCGCTGGGCGCGTCAGGCTGCGCTGCCCTCGCAGGAGGAGATCGATCGGGTCCGCTTCTTGATCGGGCGGATTCGCGAGGCGATGGGCGAGCTCGAGCCCGAGGAGCGCGTCGAGCTCGGGGCGCTTCTTTGCACCGAGCGCATCAACCGCTCGGCGATCCTCGAGCGGCTGCCCAGCCGCCACGAGCTGAGCGTGCTGAACGTCGGCGCGACGTTCGACGGGGTGGCGGGCTGATGTTCTCGACCGAGCACCTGCGCGCTCATCACAGTCTGCGCTCGGAGCAGAAGCGCCAGGCGGTGCTGCAGGCAGCGCGGGCGATGATCGGCGCTGGGATACAGATCGAGTGGGCCGCGCTCGCTCGCCGAGCCGGGGTCTCGGAGAAGTTCATCCACGACAAAAAGCACGCCGACATCAAGGCGCAGGTCGCGGAGATGATCGCCAGTCAGGCCGATCGTCAGGCCGAGCGCCAGGTGGCCGAGGACCGGGTCACGATTGCCTCGCTGCGCGCCGAGTTGCTCAACCTGCGCGCGCAGCTCAGGCGCAAGGACCAGCAGCTCGCGGTGCTGGAGCGCAAGCTCTCCCAGCAGGCCGGACGGGAGCTCGAGGCCGAACTTCCGCGGCCGCCCGGGTCGCTGATCGAGCAGGCTGAGCGCGCCTCCCAGCGCGCGCTTGAGCTCGAAGTCCGCGTCGGCGAGCTGCAGGCGCAGCTTGATGAGCGCGAGCGGGAGATCCTCGCGCTGCGCGACTGGCTGCGCAAGACGATCCGCGAGCGCAACACCGGTACGTGAGCGCGTTCCTCGCAGTCGTCGATCAGGCCGCCGTGCATAGGCCCGGAGGCGGAGTCGTGCTGGCGCTCGCGCACGGAGGTCTGCGGGAGCTGAAGCGCGATCGTTCGGTACGCCGCGGGTGAGCACGCTGGCGCCGTCTTCGGCCGTTTCGTCGCACAGCCACTCGGTGTTGGAGGGAGTCCTGGAACGGATCACCTACGCCAACGAGGAGACCGGCTACACGATCGCCCGGGTGGCGACCGAGCGGAGCGGCGCCGACCTGCTAACGGTGGTGGGACCGCTGTTGGGCGCCCAGGTCGGGGAGAGCCTGCGCCTGACCGGTCGATGGAGCAGCCATCCCAAGTACGGCAAGCAGTTCCAGGTGCACTCCTGCACCACCGTGCTGCCGGCCACGATCCAGGGCATCCGCCGCTACCTCGGCTCGGGGCTGATCAAGGGGATCGGGCCGATGATGGCCGAGCGGATGGTGGCGCACTTCGGCGCCGACATCCTGACGATCATCGAACAGCAGCCCGACCGCCTGACCGAGGTGCACGGTCTCGGACCGAGACGCACCAAGCGGATCGCCGACGCGTGGGAGGAGCAGAAGGCGATCAAGGAAGTGATGGTGTTCCTGTCCGACGTCGGGGTGTCGACGTCACTGGCGATCCGGATCTATAAGAGGTACACCGACGACTCGATCCCGGTGGTGCGGAGCGAGCCCTACCGGCTGGCCTCGGAGGTGTGGGGGATCGGCTTCAAGACCGCTGACACGATCGCCAAAGCGGTCGGGATCCCGCACGACAGCCCGGAGCGGATCAAAGCCGGCCTGCAGTACACGCTCTCCCAAGCCGCCGACAACGGGCACTGCTACCTCCCCGAGCCCGACCTCGTCCGCGACGCCGCGACGATCCTTGAGGTCGGCCCGGAGCGGATCAGCCCTTGCCTGGATGAGCTCGTGGCCGAGGAGGGCGTCGTCCGCGAACCGGTGCCGGCTCGGGCGGATGTCACCAGGAGCAGCGTCGCGGCGATCTATCTGGTGCCGTTTTACCGAGCCGAGCGCTCCCTCGCCGGTGGGATCCGGGACCTGCTGAACACAAGCCAGGAGCGGCTACCCGTGTTCGCCGCCGTGGACTGGCAGAAGGCGCTGGGCTGGCTACAGAGCCGGACCGGGCAGGAGCTCGCGCCGGGCCAGCAAGAGGCGGTCAAGCTCGCGCTCACCAGCAAGGTCGCCGTGCTGACCGGCGGCCCGGGGTGCGGCAAGAGCTTCACCGTCCGCTCCGTCGTCGAACTCGCTGCCGCCAAGAAAGCGGCGATCGTGCTGGTCGCGCCCACTGGCCGCGCCGCCAAGCGGCTAGCCGAGCTGACCGGCTACGAGGCCTCAACCGTTCACCGGCTGCTGGAGCTGCAGCCCGGCGGCGACCCCAAATACGACCGCGACCATCCCCTCGACGCCGATCTCGTCGTCGTCGATGAATGCTCGATGATGGACGTGATCCTGGCCAACAAGCTGATCAAGGCGATCCCCGAGGGAGCGCACCTGCTGCTGGTCGGCGACGTCGACCAACTCCCCTCGGTCGGCGCCGGCGAAGTCCTGCGCGACCTCCTCACAGCCGAGCGCATCCCGCGGGTTCGCCTGACCCACATCTTCCGCCAAGCCGAACAGTCGGGCATCGTCGTCAACGCTCACCGCATCAACCACGGCCAGCCCCCACAGCTCACCGGGTTTCCCGACTTCTACTGGTTCACCTGCGACCCCGCAGAAGGCTCCGGTCTCCACCCCGCCGAGGAGACCGCCAAACTCGTGGTGGACATCGTCGCCCATCGCATCCCCGCCAAATTCGGACTCGACCCGATCCGAGATGTCCAGGTCCTGACGCCGATGCACCGCGGACCCGCCGGCGCTGGCGCACTCAACGCCCTAATACAAAACGCGCTCACCCCGCAACGCGACGGAACACGGGAGAAACGCTACGGCGACCGGGCGTTCCGCGTCGGGGACAAGGTCATCCAGCTGCGCAACAACTACACCAAAGGCAAGGCGGGCATCTTCAACGGCACCGTCGCCACCGTCACCGACATCTCCCTCCAGGAGCAAACCATCACCGTGCTCACCGACGAAGACGAGCAAATCGACTACGACTTCGCCGAACTCGACGAACTCGCCCACGCCTACGCCATCACCATCCACCGCTCCCAAGGCAGCGAATACCCCGCCGTGGTCATCCCGCTCACAACCTCCTCCTGGATGATGCTGCAACGCAACCTGCTCTACACCGGCGTCACCCGCGCCAAGCAACTCATCGTCCTGGCCGGATCCCGCCGCGCACTCGCCCAAGCCGTCCGCACCCCGGGAGCTGGCCGCCGCCACACCGCACTAACCCACCGACTCCAACCCGTCCAATAGACGACATCGAACCGCGGTCAGATCTGGCAGCGCACGCTCACGCTCAGGATCACTATCCATCCCGCTGCAGGATCCGGCGCACGCGCTCGCGCGAGATGTTGAACTGGCGTGCGATTTGCGAGAGCGACGCCCCCCTGCCGGCGCATCCGGATCAGCTCCTAGTCGCGCTCGGAGATCGAAGGCGCGCTCGGCAGCGCCAGACAACCAAACCGGATCCTCCGGGCGCAGCACTGGGTCTCGAAGCGCCGCCGGGTGCCCGCTGCCGCGGACGATAGCCTTGGCTCTATGGCCGCCAGGGAACAGGTGAGCATCGACCTCGACGCGGAGGTCGCGGCGATGCTGCGTGCGCACGCCGCCGAGGCGCACGTCAGCGAGGGGGAGATCGTCGACCGCGCGATCCGCGCCTATGACCTACGCGCGCTCATCGCCCGCATTCGCGGGCGCAGCGACCTGGATGAGGAGCAGGCAATCGCGCTCGCCCGCGAGGAGCTGCAAGCGGCCCGCGCCGAGCGCGACAAAGCCGCTTGATGCGCATCGTCGCGGACGCGAACATCCTCGTGTCCGCCGCACTCGCCCGCTCCCCACAGGCACCATCGGCGCTCACGCTCGACGCGGCGCTCGATGGACGAATCGAACTGGTCACCTCGCCCCTGCTGCTGCAAGAAGTCGCGATGGTGCTCGCCCGCCCCCGCCTGCGGAAGTACCTCTCTCCCGAGGAGGCCCTGCGGTTCGTCACCGACCTGGCCGGCCAGGTCACCCTACTAATCGACCCACCAGGGCCTCACCCAGCAATGTGCCGCGATCCCCGCGACGACTACCTCGTCGCGCTCGCCACCGCCAGCGGCGCCGACGGACTCGTCACCGGCGACCTCGACCTACTTGCGATTGACGCCGAGCAGCTCCCATTCGAAGTCCTAACACCGCGCCAGCTGGTCGAGCGGCTCGGCTGACAGCCGACTCCATTCGGGTTCCTTCGTATCGCGTCACTGCGTGACGAGGCGCAGCCAGCGCCTCGACGGTACGTCAACACACCGTCCACGAAACCAGCGACAACAAGGGAATCAAACCGAACCTCTGCTGAAAATCCAGTTGCGCACGGTCTGTTGGTTCAGCTTCAGGTGCTCTGCGATCTCCTTGACCGTGAGGTACTCGTCGTCCCAGGTGGCATTCATGCCAATTGAGTCTAATCTGCGCTACCGACGGCTGATCAGATACTGTCGAATGGCACGAGTTCGGAATTGAGGAACGCGCCTCCCTGTGCTGACTACGCCCCCTGATTGCCGGAGACCGCCGGGGGCGCCGTCCTCGGCGGGAGGTTGACCCAGACCGCATCGAGGTCCGCTCGCGTCCTGGCCTCGTGCGCCAACCCGACCCGCTCCTCGAACTCGTCGTCGGTGAGCCGGCCCGCGAGCAGGTGTCGGCGCAACTCGTCGACGGCGGCCTCGCGATCGACGTCGGCGACGAGCTCCGCGGGAGGGTCAGCCGTCTGGGTGAGCGCCGCCGCGCCGGAAGCAGCCGTGGCGGCGACGATCGCGGCGGCGGAGGCCGCGGCCGAGCCCTGGATGGTGCCCAGCAGCTCGCGGTGTCTGAGCGCCTCGACCTTGCGCTTGCGCGCGCCACGGCGCAGCACCCGATAGGGAACGAGCAGCAATCCCCACATTAGGTACCACACGGTCACGAGCACCCAGACGGCGAGGATCAGGAGGATCGCCAAGGCCGTGATCGCGACGAGCTTGCGACCGCCGTCCGCACGGCGCCGCAGCCGGATGATCCGCTGGGCCGATCCCGTGTAGCTCATCGGCGCGCTGATGATTACGTCCTCGCTCGCCAGGCGAGTCGGCGGCTTCGGCGATGTGCTCATACCTCGTCTCCGCGTTGGCGCGAGACGGCAATGTTCGTGAAGCCCGGTGAGCTTAATGTGTCCGTCACACCGCTGGAACAACGTTCGGCCTGGTGAGTCGCTTCCGGATTCCGGGCCAAGGGCTGCTCGCCTGGCTCGACGCCACGCCGCATCGTCGGAGTTCATGGCACGCACGACGTATGAGCGCGAGTGTCGAGCCGCTGACGACTTAGCTGCACGATCCGGCGACCGCAGATCTTTCCCGAGAACGGTCGGTGTCCCTTTGCTCCGGGGTGCGGGCGCTTGGTCGTTACGGGGCCGCGGCGCGACGGTATCGCGACACGACGATTCACCAAGGAGGTGTGACGATGTCGCCCGAAGCGGTCGGAGACTCCGGTACCGTGTCGGCCTGAGCGAATCGCTTCGACTGACCATCGTCTACGAGGACGCTGGCGATGGATGGGTGCTCACGCGGATACCCCAAGTGCCCGGGGTGATCACTCAGCGGGCGACGCGCGACGAGGCGCGCGAGAACGTGATCGACGCTGCCGTGCGGTGCGGGTCGTTCGCTTCGGCGCACCGCCAGGTGTGGAGGACGCGACGGGCAGCGACACTACTGTCGAGTTCACCATCGCGGCGTAAAGCGCCGCGCACGGGAAACGACGTGCGCGTTCCCGGCTGTTGAAATAGTGGGGCCGCCTTCGTATGCCGGAAGGAATCCGAGCAGACCGTTCGCTCGCGGCGGCAAGACGTACGCGACGGCGACTCTCAAGAAGGACACGATCACGTTCGATCTGACTGCCATCAACGCCAAGGTCAATCACGCAACTCCCACGTTTGACAAGGCAACCTGCTCCGGGTCGATCACCCAGTCGCTTCGCCACTTAGGGACCAAAATCGTGGGCGTGCCCGACCGGGTAGGTCAGCTCTTGGCCTGGGTTAGGTCGTAGACCGTCTGGCCGCCGACCGTCTCGGACTTGAAGTGCTGTTCGACCCACTGCGTGATCGCGCTGGTGCTACCGCTGCCACCGGGGCCGCCCTGATCACCGCCGGCTATGTAGTAGTGGATGTCGCCGGCGGCCACGTAGCGCTTGAACTGGCTGAGTGTCAAGAGGCCGCCGTTGTTGTTGAAGCCGCCGATGGCCATCACGGGGTCGCCACCCGTGGCGAGCTCGAGGCTCGCTGCGCTCTGCGAGCCCGAAACGGCTGCGACCCAGCGGTAGTGGCTGGCGTTCTGTTCGAGCGCCTTGATGAGCGCGGTCGAGGCCTGGGCCTGGCCGCCGCCGCCCGATCCGCGCGGGGCGCCAGCGGCGGAGCGGCCCGACCGGCCGGAGGGTGGGAAGCCTCCGTGTCCCGACGGGAGGGTGCCGCCGCCCGAGATGGGGAAACCACCGCGCCCGTGGGTACCGCCGTGCCCGGAGGGGAAGGCGCCATCACCACCGCCAGCGATGCCACCCACGCCGCTGGTGGCTGGGCCCGCGGACGGGATCGAGCCGGTGTGTGCGGTCCCAATCGTCTGCGCCGCGTATGCGACAGGACCGGCGAGCGCGGCGGCCACGCCGAGGGCCAGCGCCGCCGCCCAGACCCGGTGGTGGAGCCGTCTGAAGCCCGGAGCGGCGAGCAGACCGAGGACGGCTACGATCGCCGAGATCAGGATCGCCGGGCGCAGCCATGGTTCCCACGAGGGGGCGCGGTCCAGCAGCGCGTAGGACCAGGTGGCCGTCGCGCCGAGGACGAGCGCAGCCAGGCCGCGGCCGCGCAGCTCGTTACGGTGGGGCCACCAGAGCGCTGCGCTTATCGCGACCAGTGCGGCGATCGCGGGGGCGAGCGCGACGGTGTAGTAGGTGTGGATGACGCCCTGGGCGAAGCTGAAAACGATCGCGGTGACGACCAGCCATCCGCCCCACAGGAGGAGCGCCGCCCGCGCCTCGTCGGTCCTTGGGGTGCGCCGGCGTGCCCACAGCCCGACCACCACGGCGACGAGCGCCGCGGGGAGCAGCCACGAGGCCTGGGCGCCCATCAAGTCGTTGAAGAGCCGGAGCAACCCGGTGGCGCCGCTGAAGTTGCCGGCCCCCACGCCGCCGGTGCCGCCGCTCAGGCGGCCCAGGCCGTTGTAGCCGGTGATCAGGTTGAAAATGTTGTCGTCTGGAGAGCCGTCGATGAATGGGCGGGATCCGGTCGGCCACAGCGCGACGATTGCCACCCACCAGCCCGCCGAGAGGACCAGCGCCGCCCCTCCCGCGAGGAGCTGTCCGATGCGCTGGCGAAGGCCGGTGGGGGCGGCGATCAGGTAGACGAGCGCGAAGGCCGGGAGCACCAGGAAGGCCTGGAGCATCTTGGCCAGGAACGCGAAGCCGATCAGCGCGCCACAGGCCAGGATCCAGCGGGTTCCCGCCCGCTCGATCGCGCGGGTCAGGCAGTAGGCGCTCGCGACGAGCAGGAGCACGAGCAGGGCATCCGGGTTGTTGAAGCGGAACATGAGAGCCGCGACCGGGGTCATTGCGAACAGCGCCCCTGCGAGCAGGCCCGGGCCCGCGCCGAAGCGTCGTTTCACCGACGCGTAAAGGAGCGCTACGGCGGCCACACCCTCGAGTGCCTGGGGGGCCAACATGCTCCAGCTGCTGAAGCCGAAGATCCGCCCGGACAGCGCCATCACCCACAATGAGGCCGGCGGCTTGTCGACCGTGATGAAGTTGGAGGAGTCCAACGACCCGAAGAAGAACGCCTTCCAGCTCTTGGTCCCGGCCTGAACCGCCGCCGCGTAGAAGCTGTTGGCGTAGCCGGATTCGCTGAGGTTCCACAGATACGCGGCGGCGGTTCCGAGCACCAGCACCACGAGGCCCATGCGTGCCCAGTTGATCGGACGGCGCGCGCGCGGGACGGCAGCGTGCGGTAAGTCTCGGTCGCGCGGGGCCGCATCGCCCGGCGCGTCGAGAAGGGTCGATGGGGACGTCACGGAGGACAGCATCGGCGCACCGCGTAAGGTGACCCTCGGCATCTTGTAGGACGAACGTATGGACCCGTGGGGTCACTGGCGCCGCCAGCCGCAACCACACATCGCAACCCCAACACCCCAGGGGCCGTCAAACCCTGCCGCTTGACACCCGCTCCTCCATATGGGCGACGACGCGATCGATGACCGCCGTGTGGGCGCGTGGATCGCCCGCGACTCTGACATGCGCCTGAAATAACGCTCGGGTCAGGGGGCGCCGCGCGCTCGGCGGTTTCGCGGCGGGGTTGCGCGAGAGGCGCAATCGACCGCGTCGAGCGGCTCACCTACGTCCCGGCAAGATCGAACTCCACTGTTTCCGAATCGCGAGAACATCGAGGATCGATTCGACTGTCCTCGCCCGCGCTGTACCGAATGTTGAGCGGTTGACGCCAGACTACGTGTCCGCGCCCGCGCTCGACGCAGCGGAACCGCCACGCCGAGATGCACGCTCTACCGTGCCGGAGATAGGAGCAGAGGAATTCCGCGTCACGCTTCCGGTGGGCTACGCTACGTCGGTCCGGACGGCTCGCTGCAGCGAGATGGGACGACGACCTCGAGCCGATCGCGGATCCCCGGGTCACGGCCAACCGGATCAACGTTCGCGAGCCCGAGCGGCTGCGCGTCAAGTGCCCCGACTGCCACCACGAATTCCAGCGCCGGTAG
Source organism: Solirubrobacteraceae bacterium (assembly GCA_035625625.1). Lineage (GTDB taxonomy): Bacteria > Actinomycetota > Thermoleophilia > Solirubrobacterales > Solirubrobacteraceae > Palsa-465. Next base: position 5,640 of record DASPPG010000145.1, on the reverse strand, counting down.
CCGGGATCGTTGGGATCCACGGCCGGGAGGCGGCGTTGCTGCTTGCGCAGCTCCCACACCGCGGCGTGATCGCCGCGTGTGCGGGCACGCGAGATCGCGTTCTTGATCCTGCGGACTCAGGGTTGGGTTTCCTGCGCACGCCTCGGGTGTATTCCGGCATCAGCGTTGTCTCGATGAAGCGAACGACGTCGCGCAGCACGCGGCCGCGAACAATTCGGCCGCTATAAGAGCGAATAAGAGCCGTACCAGACCGCCGACCGGCTCGCGGCGATTGCCCAGTCGATCGCGCTGCTGAAGGGCTCCGTAGTTGCCGACGGATACCTCGGGTTGGTCAACACCAGCGACGAGTAGACGCCTTGCGTCGGCGCAAGACATAGAGCAATCGGCCCGCCAGTCGCGAGCGGCCCGCCGTCGGCGTGGTGTACCGATCACGAATCGCCAGACCATCAGGTCGGCGATGCCGAAATAGACCGCAACAGACGTCGCGCGGGCAGCGTCGGTCAGTGCGCGTCCTGGCTGGTTGCGGGTCAGGCAACAAGCGGGTTCGCCCGGCAAGAGCGCTATTCGGCCCGAAAGTGAGAAAGAAGGCATGAATCGGCGTGCTATCAGCACGAACAGCAGCCCGAATAGAACGTACCTAGGACTGCGACTCCACCGAGTAGAAGACGGACAGCATTGCCGTCGCCGCCGGTCGCCCGCTTCGGATCGGCTGAAGGTAAGTTCACGGCACCTTCCGTATCTAGACGGTCACCACACTTCGCCACCCGGCCGTCCACCGACCGGCGGCAGAGCGGTCAGCTGTCAGACACGTTCAAGGCTGTCAGCTGCGGCGAGAGCACGCCCGCCGACGAGCCGATGGCTCCGCCCGCGACTAATCCTGGGATGCAGAATCCGGGGGGACCCGGCGGCGGAAGGGCGGTTCGGTGTAGTAGTCGTACTGTGCGTCAAGCCCGCTCCGGATGAGCTTCGCTCCTAGGCGGGGCGGCCAATGGAGCAGCAGGTCGACGATGCCCGCGCGAGCCAGGTAGGTGTCGCGACGCAGACGCCGCTCGAGCTGACGCTCGAGCATGGCGTCGGTCTCATCGATCGGGCCGTACACCTCCCTCAGCTCTCTGATCTCCCGCTGCCGCTGACGCCACTCGCGTTTCTCGGCGTCGCTTGGCCCGGCAAGCCAGGCCTCGCGTCGCTTCTTCTCAAGCTCCGCCCATTCTTCTACTTCTTTGTCCGTTGGCTCAGCGGCCACAAGCCCGATCCCTTCTGCTTTTCGTTGGCTACCCGTGTCGTCACAACTCAACACATCCTGGCGATGGACACACCACCCCCTATTGGGGGTAGGCTATCGCATCAAAGTGCGACGCTCAAGGTACGACAATGGTCGCCGGGGCTGCCTAGATGCTTGATGCCATTTAGGTCTACAGGAGCCCTTGCGCCGGACCTTCTCGGACCGTCAGCACAATGAAGACGCTCCGTCGTCTAATCCAGATCATTGGGGTCGTCTTCAAGTACGGTGTCCTTCCGGGCCTGAGGCTAACTCGGTATCGCAAGCTGCCGCGGCCTGTCCGGCTCCGCCTCGCCTTCGAGGAGCTTGGTGCGACTTGGATCAAGCTGGGTCAAGCGCTTGCCTTGCGGTTCGACCTCCTTCCCGCCAGTTACTGCCAAGAGCTCTTCCAACTGTTTAACGATGTCACTTCGTTTCCGTATTCCGACGTTGAACGCATAATTCACACTGAATTTGGGCGCGAGGTCTCGGAGGTGTACGCGTGGTTCGATCCCGAGCCGTTCGCGGCTGGCTCAATTGGCCAAGTGCATCGCGCCATGCTGCCGTCTGGGGAAGCTGTCGCGGTCAAAGTGCAGCGTCCTGGGATCCAGCAGCGAGTCGAGATGGACCTACGGCTGATGTATCGGATCGCCTTCCTGCCGGACATCGTGAGCCTATTCGGCGGCACGCCTACCCGCGATGTGATCGACGAATTTGCCAGCTGGCTCGCCGATGAGCTCGATTACGCGACTGAGGCGATGCACGCCTACACGATTCGCGAGAACGCCCGCTTCGATCCGATCGAGTACAACCCGAGAGTCTGGCTCGACTATTCCGGTGATCGTGTTCTCACGTTGGAATACATCGACGGAACCCCGGTGAGCGACATCTTGCGACATCTTCGTCGCGACCGCGGCGAATGTGTTGAGAGGCTGCGAGAGCAGGGCATCGATCTCGAGCGAGTTGCTGCCAACATAGTCTGGAACTTTCTCAACCAGGTGTACGTGATTGGTCTGTTTCACGCTGATCTGCACCCGGCAAATCTAATCGTGCTTCCCGGTAATCGCATAGGCTACGTCGACTTCGGAATCACGGGGAGTCTCCCGGTCAGTGTCCGCGACTCGCTCGGCCTGTTTGCCAGACGCCTGCTGCGGGGCGACGTCGATGGCGCCGTGTCGGAGCTCACCCGGTGGGTGACACCCTCTGCAAGAACCGTCCAGCGCGACGCCCTAGACGAGCTCAAGGAACTCGGCCTCGCCTTTCTGTTCCAGCTTCGCACGACACGGCAATCCAGACAGGCTCTAGCCGCTGCCTACCAGGTGGCTTTGCTCGGTGCAATTCGCCGCCATCGCATGAGGGTCGCTCCAGTGGTCCTCGGTTACGTGAAGGCGGTCATCACGATGGATTCGATCACCGCCGAGCTTGCACCGACTCTCGATCTCGTCGAGCATGAACTGCGGTTCTTCAGCGCGCTGACGTTGGATGAGGTCCACAATCTGGTGAGGCCGGCCGAGATCGTAAACACTGTGATGGACTACCGCAATCGCGTCGACCGCATCCTCGATTTCGTCGAGACGATCATGGGGGAGCAGCGGGCAGTCGTAGGCATCCTCGGCACCGCGAAGACGTGGCTAGAGCGGCTCGCGTTCGTGGGAGTCATCGGCGTGATCGCGGTGTGGTTGGTCCAGCGCTTCAACGGACACACGCACGGCGTGTTCAGCACCAACGCCGGATTCGTTCTGATCGTGATCATCGGTATCTTCCTTACGGCGGTTCTACGGCAGACCCGCAAACTACCCGACACTAGGCCCCAGGCCCGGAGACGAGCCAGGCTGAGGCGCCACTCGATCCTTCGCGAGCGAAACGGCTGGGCACCACGGGCACAGTCGGACGGGTGGGCAACGCAAGCATCGGAGCGGTCGAAGTCGGAACTCACACGGTGACCCTGCTTCCCGCGGGCGTTGACTTCGAGCTGCACTGACGTAGTCATACCGCATAGGGTTACGCCAACATGCAACTCGCGGCGTCGTAGGACGAGAACGTATTACAGGTCATCCGCGCGATTGTCGACCGTCACGGCACGATCGGCGGCGCACGCCGCGCAGCGAGACTGCGCCACGTGGCCGGCGTACTAACGGCGAGAATGGACGGCGTTCCTGCGGTCCGCCGTCCCTGGTGATCCGCCATGTGTTCCAACTGCACTGGCCAGCAGCGGTACGGGCCTCGTGGTTTGTGCTGCGCGCCAGGGACTGCTCGGCGCCCTTCCCCGACAACGACCCCTTCGCGGCGCAGGTGGCGATGGAGCGTTTCTGCCGCGTGGTGAAGGACCAGCGCGGTGACTCGTTCGACCTCGCGGGGACGGCGCGGCTCGAGGTCGAATGGTGCGTGTAAATCGCGAGCGTCAGCACAGCGACCATCACGCGGGGAGAGCTTGCCGATGCGGTGGGCGCACGGTATGCCCACGCCCTCGGGGTGCCGCACGCGGCGGTTCGCCCAAGCTGCCGAGGAGCGCGCCCCCGCGATTGGGCCATTGCACGCGTGCGGGAGCTAGACCCGGGATGACTCCCTTCGTGACAAAGCGCAAGCTCGAGCCGCGCCGAGCGAGCGCTCTCGAGTGCTAGCTCGCTGGCGGTGGGTCACCTAACTCCGAGCCGATCCTCGGTGGCTGCTTCAGCGGCGAAGGAGACCTGCTGCCCGCGGCGGACACGAGCATAGCTACGTGCCTGGTTTGCATTACGAGCGAGCGCAGCGCGTTGCCGAGCCCCTCGCTGCGAGCCGTGGCCACAGAGCTGCTGTGCCGCCGCGAAAGCGGCGCGGCTCCGGCCGTGCCGCTCGTAGCGGACAGGTGTGGTCTACAGCTTGCGGCTAGCCAGCGGGGGCATCGGGCCGCTTACGTCCATGGCGTGGACGTCGGCGATGGTTCCCATGAACCACTGATCAAACTCGTGGTCCGAGGACGCCATGTCCGCCAAGAAGCTGTCAGCGCCAGGCCCTTCGTGGATCGCCAACACGAGGAAATTGCCGTCGGGCATCGGCTGCAGGTAAGCCCGGTGCTCCGTCAACCCGTGGCGAGCGTTCATATCGTCGAATGCGTCCTTTCGCGGGCCAGTCAACTCGGCGGTCCAAGACTCCCAGGCATCGAGCTTGTCAGCCGCCAGTGGCACTGCTATTGCCGGCATAGTGCTTCTCCTTCCTTCCACGATCGTCGGATGACGCCACTCTCCCTCAGGCAGATGCCGAACGTCAAGCGGTCTCATTCGGCAAACGCGTGGGATTCGCGGCCTCTGCGCGTTTGGACCGCCTTGCTTCCGCGGTTTCTCGATCACGTCGTTGGGCTTGGCGCGCCGATTCGCGGACGCGCCCTTTGCCGCTGAAGCGGCCACGGCGGATCGGCTCGGGGTTAGCTCACTCGGCTTTGCCACGGATGCGAGCGCCCGCTCCGGCCGGACCGGACTGCTGTCCCCGCCCAGATCCAAGCGTGCGCGGGCTGGGAGTGGCACGAGTGCTTTACTTCCGACCCCGCTCGGCCGGCGCTATTGCAACGCCCGGGTGCAGCGGTCAGGTCGCGCTGCTCCTCGCGTACGAAGCAATCATCGGATACTCCGACGACCGGATCCATGCCGAGCAGTCGCCGGACGCCCTTGCTCCTGGCGCGTCCCGTGTCGGGCCGGCGGACGTCTGCTTACTTATCCGGCGTCGGCCTGTCAAGTGCCTCGGGGGTTAGCGCGGGGTGCCGCCTACCCCGCGGGGGCGGCGGGTGTGTACGTGTCTGGCTCTGCGCGGGGGCGCCCGGGCTTACTTTGGTCCTCGATCCCGGGTTGGCTGCGGATCGGCGACGAGGTGTTTGATGGGGTGATCCCGCGGGGGGAAGCGTTGCGGCCGCTCGATCTTTCTAGGCGGTACACGCGGGTGGCGTGCCGGCAGCGGTCGTTCGGGAGCTGGCCGCGGCGCATCGGTGTGAGTGAGGGCTTGGCGCGCGCGGAGGGTTGGATGTTGGTCGTTGGCGGTTCTCGCGCAGCCCGGAACTGGTCGCTGCAGAGCGCAGCCGAGGCCCGGGTCAAGCGGCCAGAGCACCGGCGGCGTTGGGTGTTGCAGGAGGGTTGGTCGGGCGGGGGCTGCCGCTTGACGCGCGGCGCGTGGCTGCGCTACCTCGGCCCGATTGCGTCGGCGCGGCGGGTCGCGCTAGTTGCTAGTGCGTCATCGCCGAGCTCGCGCAGGGTGTGGTAGCAGCGCTTGAGCAGCTTGCGCGCGAGCGCGAGGCAGGCGCGGTTGCCGCCGATCCGCTCCTTGACCTCGAGGTAGTAGGCGCGGTCGGGGCTGCGCTCGCCCCCCCGCCGGGAGGCCTGCGCGGCTTCGTATAGCGCCCAGCGCAGCGCCGGCGG
>DASPPG010000144.1:0-2823 GCA_035625625.1 Solirubrobacteraceae bacterium | reverse complement strand
CTGGGACCGAGACAGCGCACAGACGCTAGCGAAGAACTCTCCCGAGCGGACAACCGGTGCGCTCGTATCGCTGATCGCGCACATCACTCCCGACGAGCTGCGAGCGCGACTTGACAGCACAGAGATCGCCAACGGGTTCGCCAACCGCTTCGTTTACGTCGCTTCTCGCCGGTCCAAGTTCCTGCCTCGCGGCGGCAGCGTGTCCGAGACGGTGCTCGTCACTCTCGCCGCGGCGGTAGACGACGCCCTCAGACAAGCCCGGCTAGTGACCGAAGTTGGGATGGAGCCAGCGGCCTCGGAGTTATGGGAGAGCCGCTACAAAGGCCTCGTAACGCGCCCGCCCGGGCTTGCTGGCGCGTTGACAGGGCGAGCCGCGGCGGTCGTTAGCCTGGATTGTCGGCGGGGGGTTTGTTCACTAATTCCGCTACGGCCGTAGCTTGAAGGATTTTGGCCGGGCGGCGCGAACGTGGAGGTGCCGATAGACGCTGGCGCTGATCGTTCGGCACGCAGCGCGCGGGTGCTTTAGTCGGTTTGGTGGACGGATCTCGCCGTAGTCCTTCGTGTAGTTTTGCGAGCGCGCTGCGGCGGCGGACCGGAGATCTGGCGTGTTTGCAGTGCCAGAGCGCGATTCGGGCGAAGTTCCGTCCGAAACCTCTGGAAGCATAATCCCGGTTTCGTTCACCAATCTCGCTGAGAGATGGCCCGTCCGGGATATGAGCGCTTCACCGCGCCGACGCTCGCCGCGCAGCGTCGGTATGAGGCGCTGCGCGCGTACTTCGTGCAGGAGCTCTCGCCCGGGGAGATCGCCGAGCGCTTCGGCTACACGAAGGCCAGCGTACAGACGCTGATCTCCACTTACCGCGATGCGGACCTCGCTGAGCTGTTTGACCAGTCCCGTCCGGGACCCAAGCGCCAGCCCAAGAAGGACGCCGCCCGTGAGCGGGTGATCGAGCTGCGCCGCCAACGGCACGGGATCGAGGAGATCGTGGCCGAGCTTGAGCGGGCCGGCACGCCGCTGTCGCGCACCGCGGTGTGGGAGATCCTCAGGGAGGCGGGGCTCTCACGGATGCCCAAGCCACCGGCCGCGCCCAAGCCCGGGCCGGAGCCCGAGCGGCTTCAGGCGGCGAAGGTGCGCGTGCTCGAAGAGCACGAGTGGCCCGAGACGGGCAGCATCCAGACCCAGCACGCCGGGCTGTTTCTCTTGATCCCGGACCTCGTCGCGCTCGACCTTCCCGGACTGGTCAAGGAGGCCGGCTGGCCGTCCACCTCACAGCTTGACGCTATCCACTCGGTGCTGTCGCTGATGGCGCTCAAGCTCTCAGGCCGCCGCCGGAGAAGCCATGTGCAGGCAGTCGTGCACGACCCGGCGCTCGGCCTGTTCGCCGGACTGAACGTGCCCAAGACCTGGCATCTGAAGACCTACAGCTACCGCACCAAGCGCACCCAGCAGCTTGCGTTCTTCGAGGCGCTGCAACCCCGCCTGCGCGACGCCGGGCTGCTGGGCGACCAAGGGCTGAACCTCGACTTCCACACGATCATGAGCTACGGCGAGGACACGATCCTCGACAAACACTACGTTCCCCGCCGCTCACAACGGACCCGCTCGGTGCTCACCTTCATCGCCCAAGACGGCCAACAGCGCACGATCATCTATGCCAACGCCGAGCTCACCGTCCGGGCGCAGTCAGGCGAGGTGATCACCTTCTGTCGCCTCTACGAGCGCACCCACGGCCAGCTGCCGAAGCTGCTGGTGTTCGATCAGAAGCTCACCACTCAGGAGCATCTCGCCGAGCTCGACGAACTCGGCGTCGGCTTCATCACCCTCAGGCAGCGCTCCCCGAAGCTGATCGCCGAGCTCCAGGCGCTCCCCACCAGCGCCTGGACCAAGACCCGGCTTGAGCGCTCCGGCAAGTACAAGACCGCCACCTATTACGAAGATCCCGTCCAGATCAAAGGCCGCACGTTTCGCCAGATCGCGGTCAACGGCCTCGGCCGCGACCAGGCCACCCTGATCCTCACCAACCAGCAAGACTGCACCGTCAAGCAACTGATCGAACGCTACGGCCAGCGCTGGGGAATCGAGAACCAACTCGCAGAACAGATCCGCGCCTTCCATCTGGACTCGCTCTGCTCCCAAGTCCCGCTCGCGGTTGACTTCGACGTCGCGCTCACTGTGCTCGCCGACATCGTCTACCGCCGCTTCGCGCACGGCCTGCACGCCGCCTACCACAAGCAGACGCCCGACACGATCCGCGAGTACCTGATCAACGGCATCGGCGAGCTGCGCTTCACCCCCGGCCACGTCGAGGTCTGCCTGCGGCGCCGCACCCACACCCCCGCTCTGCTCGACGCCGGCTACGAGAACCTCCGCACCGAAGTCCCCTGGTTGGCCGGACGCACGCTCAGCTACAGCTTCCCCGCCCGGTGATCCAGCCCCAAACCTTCAATCGAATTAACGAACCGACAATCGAGGTTAGCGATGGGTGCTGTGAACGTCGCGTCTGGTGCTGGCATGGCGTTTCTCCTCAGACAAACAGCTCTCGGAGCCAGATACAAGTTGAAGCCGGACTAACTACGGTGATGGCGCAAGATTATCGCGCGGAGCTGAGGAACCGCCACATGCTTCCCTCGACCCTGCGTGTGCGGCCGTTCCAAGTCGGCTGAGCGGGAGCCGGGAAGCCGGGGGGTGGGTGGTCGGGCTTGCATGCTGGCCTCCGTGCTTCGTTGTGCGCCCATGCTCGAAGGTTCGCCGATGTGCGCAAGCGCGGCCACGGTAGTCGACCGCAGCCGTCGTTCAGCGGATGAACGCCGCGTAGCTACGGG
>DASPPG010000143.1:0-4032 GCA_035625625.1 Solirubrobacteraceae bacterium | reverse complement strand
GAACGACTTCCCGTCGCGCAGGTGCGCCGCGACGAACGGGAGCCAGATCCCCACCTTGATCCATCCGGACATGGTCAGCCTGACACCCGGAGCGCTGGCCTCCCCAGAGGGCACGGCGTGGGTCAGATAGCGCCGAACCGGGCGCAAGCGCGCACCTCGGGCGCCCGCGTGGCAGCAGCCGACAGGCTCTGGACATCGCCTCCCAGGTGGAGGTGCTGACAACAGTAGTGACCACAACCGCGCTTCAAAAGCTCGGCAGCCGGCTACCGCAGGCGGCGATCGACACGATCGGGGCCGCCTCCAGGCAGGAGCTGGACCACTACGACATCCTCACGCGCCAATTCGGCGGCCGGGCCGCGACCCTCCAGATCTGGGTTCCGGACGCTGTGTCCGCCAGCCCGACCGCACTCTTCACCACGTTCGTGGTCGCCGAGCAGATCTGCATCGACCTTTATCTAGCTGCGACCACGATCTGGCCCGGAGCGAGTCGCCGTTCCTCGCTCGCGTGGGCTCGAAGCTGGTCGGCAACGAGCGCCGTCCATCGCGCGCTGGCCCGCCAGGCGCTGGGGCTGCAGCCGAACGATCGCGCGTTCATGAAGCACGACCAGATCGACCAATCCAACGGCCCCGGCAACGGAACCGTCAGCTTCGCAACCCCGGAGGGCCCGATCGAGAGCTTCCAGGCCGCGGGCATCGGATTCGGAACCATGGGCGCCACTCCGGGCGCGTTCTACGACTTCGACATCGTCCGGCAGCGGACCCCGAACCCCTCGCTCGTGAATACGCTAAAGCCGCGCTAATTCATCGAGGATCCGCGGGCCCCGCCACGGCCAGAGATTCGGTCCACCGGGTCCGCGATCGGTCGACCGCAGCCAGCCCCACTCGGCCCGACGAACAACCCACTCGGTCACGCACGGCATCCTCTTGCTGATAGGCCCGTGCTCATGATCGACTGGCTTGTCATCACGGCCATCGCCGCCATCGCGCGAACCCGAACTGAACGCCGCACCCCGGGCTGAAGCCGGCGACGGACCCTGTAGGAAGCACGGCGCGCGCTGCTGCTCGGCTCGGCGCCCCTTCCCCAGCGATGGGAGTCCAGGTGCTGGATGCCCCTCCTGAGCAATCTCGTAACCTTCGTGCGCGTTGCCGCGAGACGATCGCTTCCGTCGGCTGACCGGAACTCAAGCGACGCTTCTGGATCGCCGCCGCAGATCGGAAGGGCAATCCACCGCGTGCGCAACGGAATGCGATGAAGGCTGGCACCCCCCGGAGGCGGCGTAGCCGCCGGAAGGAGGCCGGCTCCCCGTATTGAGCAGCATGGGTAAGGCGCGCGCGGCTGCAACCCGCGCGGCCGAGCCATTCGAGACAGAGAACCGACCGCCGGTCACGGTACGCGGTGGGCTGGATCGATTCCTGCCCTGTCGTCCTGCCGGCGCAGCGGCTGTGTCACGCCTGGAGGAGCAGTCCGGCGAGCGTGGCTGCTAATAGCCCGAAGCGGTAGCGAGACGGCATCAGCGTTTATGCGCGCAAGGTCGCTGGTTCGAACCCGGCCGTGCCTATGATCCGCGTTGCGCTGTGGACTGCCTGGGTCGCCTATTGCCACGTGAACGTGGTCATTGCTTGCGGCGGGATGGTGTAGGCGAAGTAGTTGCCATCCGAATTGACACCGAACGAGATCGGCGCGGTGGAATTGTTGTAGGCGATCAGCGCCCTTGAGCCGTCGGGGTTCAGGAACGCGACATCGTCTAGGCCGGGGCTGACCGTTTCGATGTTCGAGCTGTTCAGGCCGTAGGTGACGAAGTTCGGTGAGTCGATTCTCACGGCACCGGGTTGCACGAACGCGCTGAGCTGTCCTAGCTGGTAGTACTCGGAGCTGAAGCTGACGGTCTGCGACTGCTCGTTGATCGTGACGACGCCTGTGCAGCCCGGGCAGCCGTAGGCGGTGCCGTGGGGGCCGCCCTGAGGATCGAGCGCCAGGTTCCACACCGCGACCACGCTCGCCCAATTGCGCAGGGTCGAGATCAGGTATTCGGGGGTGCCGAAGTTTCTGATCTCGGGCGAGCACTCGTCCGCGATCTGATCGAGCGCGGGAGCGCTCTGGTGGAGCTGGCTCATCACCGTCGGGGAGCCGAAGTAGCAGTGCCAGGCGATCCCGTTGAGGTCGCTGGCGGCCGAGCCGGACGACAGCGAGGCTGCGTAGGTGAGCTGATCCCAGCTCAGATCGTTGCCGTAGATCTTTGGGTGCAGCCCGGCCTGTTCCAGCGCCGGTTGCAGATATTGGGAGATGAAGGTCGCCTCGTCGGGCTCTGGCAGGGTGAGCCCGGGGTATGACGTGCCCGAGCCGCTAGTCCTCGGCTCGTTCTGGGGTGTGATCGCGCTGATCGGGACACCGTTGCTCTCATACGCCTGGATGAATTTGACGAAGTAGTCCGCCAACGGCCCGTATGCCGACGGAAGCAGCGTTCCCTGGTCGTTGCTGTTGTCGAGCGCGTCGTTCGCCTTCATCCAGCCGGGCGGGCTCCATGGGTTCGCAAGGATCTGAAGGCCCGGGTTGACCGCCAGCGCCGCTCGCAGCGTGGGAATGATGTAGGCAAGGTCGTGAGCGATTGAGAACTGCGACAAGCTCGGGTCGGTCTGACCCGCGGGCATGTCGTCGTAGCTGTAGGGGTCGGGGCTCACAGTGAAGTCCGAGGCTGCCATCGGAACCCGTAGGAAGTTGAGGTGGATGCCGGCCGGGCCGAACAGATCCTGCATCAGCGTCGCCTGGTCGGTGCTCGTGAGCTGGTCGTGGATGAGCCAGGCCGCGCTGTCAGTCAGGGCCGCTCCGAGACCGGAGAAGCGCTGGTAGCGGACCTGATCGTTGACGTCAATGACCGCAACTCCGGTGGGCGGTGTGGACGAGAAACTGATCGTCGGCTGGACGGCCATCTGCTGCGACAGCGCCGAGTCGGTCTGGACCACGTTTACCGCCGGGAGCGGCGGGGGCGTGGTGGCGGTGGTCGTGGTCGGGGGAGGGGGCGGCGCCGGCGTGGGCGGCACAGCACAAGCCACGGCTCGCGCCTTCACGACGCGGCGGATCTCGGGGGCAATCGCGGAGGAACGGAGCTGCCGGAGCTGGTTGGCCAGCGCGGTGAGTTGCGCGCACGTGAGCGTGCTCGAGTCGACCCTCAGCGACAGCATCTCCGCAGGCTCAGCCGCCCGGATCCTGCTCCAGGACGCCTTGGCGGGGCTGGTGGCAAACACCTCGAGCTCGACCTTGGCGAATCGGCTCAGCGGTGCGCCGGCGACGTAGAACGTGATTTGGTTGCCGTGCCGGACGACGCCCGCCGGTCGGCCCGACGTCATCCGCAGCACGCGCTCGAACCGGGTCGAGCCCTCATCGATCACCACCTTCGGCTGTCCGCGGCCCGCGGGCACGAGAACTAGGGCGAGGAGGGCGTGGCTCAGATGTCGCTCGCCCAGGTAGCGCTGGGCATTGCCCTGGAAGGTGACGCGAACCACCGCGCCGAGCGAATCGTCGCCAGCAACGCTGAGCGACGTAACGGTGATCGCGCGGCGTTCGGCCGCGCTGAGCCCACTGGCGCGCGCTCGAACATGCTCCGGTCGCGTCACCACGCCTGCCTGTGCACCCGCGGCAAAGAGTACCGCGGCGAACAGCGCGAACGTGATCACCGAGCACGCCCGCCGCCGCGCAGTTCCCCTTTCCGAGCCCTCGCCGCCCACTCCACCCCCAGTGTCGCAGAAATGAACGCGAGCGTGGCGCTTCCGCGTCACGCGGACCACCTGTAGCCCCAGACCGAAGTGCCGGTGCCTGGCCGCAACCGTGCTGGCGAAGGCCGCCGGGGAATCCGTAGGGTCGAACCCATGACGAGCGGCGATACCTTGCCCGAGCCGGTTCGGCGCTATCTGACCCACGCCGTGCCCTCTGGGGAGGCCAGCGCTCCGGGTGTCAGGCTGACCATGTCCGGATGGATCAAGGTGGGGATCTGGCTCCCGTTCGTCGCGGCGCACCTGCGCGACGGGAAGTCGTTC
>DASPPG010000142.1:0-2378 GCA_035625625.1 Solirubrobacteraceae bacterium | reverse complement strand
CAGAATGGGAACGATGAGGCCGGCCTCCGCAGCCTCGACCGCGCCGCGCAGCGAGGTCTCATCGCACGGATGCACCACTACGGTGGTGACCGCCGGGACTTCCCGGGCATGCGCCATGAGCCGTTCGTACTTGGCGTGTGGTCGTGCGGCGGTGCCGCCCGCGGCGGCCCCGGCGGCGCTGGAGTGTTCAGTCGGCATGGTCTCTTGCGCTCCGCAGCTCTGCTCGTAAGGGGGACGGCGATCCGCTAGGACGCCAGGGACGGACGTTGGCCGCGAATCGGGCGCGCGGGCACTGCAGCTGCCGCCGCCGCCTCGTCGACGCCGAACAGCCGTGCGACCTCATCGAGCCGCGCGCGATCCTCCGCGGAGAGCGGACCGCGCGCGCTCAGCGCCTCGGTGATCAGCTCGAGCGCCTTGCGGCGTGTGGTGACCTCGGGCGGCAGCATTGATGGAATGGCGGCGAGCGCCGCTTTAGCATCGAGGAGCAGGATGTCGTACTGCTCGTGCACCAGAGCTTTGAATGCCGACGGCGTCAGGTCGCTGTGCCTCTGTCGGATGAGACGCACCGCGTTGAACCCGCGTTCGTCGACTCCCATCCGCGACATGCCGGCGTACAGCAGCCCGCGCACCACGGCGGCGGCCAGGCCGCCCGCGGGGATGGCCGCCAGGAGCCTGGCGTTGCGCTGCTGCAGGAGCTCGCGCTGCAAGGGATTCTTGACCGCCTTGCGGGGCGGCCGGGTGCCCTTGGGATCGATGCCGACGGCGGCCTGCAGCGACGGGGAGCCGTAGATCGAGAGGAAGGCCCGCTCCGCGAGCGTCTCGGTCACCTCCCGCCACGCATCCAGCGCTGCGACCATCTGCCGCGAGACGCGCTCTTGCAGAGTGACGAACGGATTGTCATCACTCACGGGCTCGCGGCGGCCACGAACCTGTTCCGCAAGGGCAGCGACCGGGGCCATCAGCGGGTTGGCGTCCGAGAGCCACTCGTATTGCGTTCGCAACGGGTGCATGGCACGGAGCCACTCCGCCAGCGGAGTGCCAACCAGGGCGCGGACGGCGGGCTGCGCAAAGGTCCGGTAGAGCGCGAGATTGATGTCGGAAACGCGCGCGGCGGTTGCGAACCGGCGCTCGTCGGCCGGTTCGTTGCCGCCGAGGGCGCGAATGTCGTCCAGCGTGCGCGCCTCGCAGCGCATCACCCACTCGCCGCTCGCCAGGTCCGGGTTGGCCGTATCTTCGGTCTTGGCTTCGAACACGGCTTCATACAGGCCGGAAGGCAGCAGTTCGATCAGTTCGATGTTGCTCGCGAACTCGGCATGCTCCTTCTTGGCGACGCCTCCGGAAACGAAGATGCCCAGGTGGCCGATCGATTCATGGATGGTGTAGACGATGGTCTGGCCGTAGGAGCGAATCTCATCCACGCTGTCATAGAGATCGAGGATCCAACCGAGCGCCTGCTGGGGCGGGGTAATGTTGTCGCCCTTCGAGCAGAACACCACTATGGGCGAGCGAATGTTGCGCAGGTCGACCGCCGTGCCGTTCGACGTGGCGATTGCCCCCGCGGCCAGCTTGTTGCCGATGAACAGCTCGTCGACGATGAACTGGATCTCCTCGGCATTGAGATTGACGTGGCCGCCCCACCAGCGTTCAAAGCCCAAGAAGCGCGGCGCTTCTGTGTCGATCCTGGAATAGAGGTTGTACGGTTTGCTCCACAGTGTGTTGGCGGGATTCTGGCTCTCGAAGTTCTGCACCAGCCAGGCACCGTCGAACTTGCCCTGGCCGAGATCGCTGGCGAACGCGGTCAGCCAGCTGCCACCGAGCAGGCCGCCGCTGTAGCGCATGGGATTCTTGCCGCGTACCCCCGCCCAGTAGGACAGCGGCGAACCGGCGACGATGATGGGCCCGAACAGCTCGGGCCGTACCGCTGCGAGCATCAGCACCGCCCAGCCGGCCTGACAGTTTCCGATGACACAGGGCTTGCCGTCGGCGTTCGGATGCAGGGCGATCACCTTCTCGACGAACGCCGCCTCCGCAGCGCCGATGTCTTCGATGGTCTGGCCCGGCATCGGCTCGGGCAGGAAGCCAACGAAGTAGCAGGGGTGGCCGGCTTTGAAGATGACACCGACTTCGCTGTCGGCCTTGAAGCCGCCGATGCCCGGGCCGTGGCCCGCACGGGGGTCGACAATTATGAAGGGCCGGCGTGTCGGGTCGATCTCGACGTCCGCCGGCGGCACGACCCGTGCGAGCAGGTAGTTGACCGGCCGAGGGAGCGTTCTGCCGTCGAGGACGAGCTCGGCGTCGAAGTCGAGCACGTGCGGAACGGTCTCGGCCTGATGCGCGCGGTACTGATTGCCTCGCTGGCGCATCACGTCCCAGAACAA
>DASPPG010000141.1:0-16062 GCA_035625625.1 Solirubrobacteraceae bacterium | reverse complement strand
TCGCGGTCGAGATCTTCCCCAGGTTCGCAACCATCACCCGCTCGAGATGGTCGACCCGAACCTGGCGCCACTCATCCACCCCACGCGGCTCAAGCCAGCCGACGCCGACCAGCACGTCGATCGCGGTCACGAACTTGCGCTTCGCAAGCGCCGCCTCGGCCGCGCGGATCACCCGGCGATCGATGTCCCCGCGATTGCTGGCCATGTCCAGCGCAAGCTACACACCACGCCAGCAACAGAACGCGCAACCACCGCGACCGCCCGCCGCGTTCACCGCGTGCAGCGAACTTGCAAGCGGCGGGGCCGCGCCGTGAGCGCCTTCCGCGCGCACAGCAGGGAAGTCGGCGTCGCGAGCGAGATGCTCCTGACAAAGGCAGAGCAGCGGTCGGACGGGAGGTCCTCGCCGCTCGATTGCGCCTCCTGAATCAGACGTCTCGAACGATGAAGGAGAAGCGCCAGGTGGGGCTTGTCGCGCTTCTGCTTCTCGGCCGACGGAGCCACGAGCGTTAGCTCGACCTGAGCAAGCACCCGCTGCTCCTTCCGTGGCGAAGCGCTCGTCCTGGTCGGAGCCGTCGGGTGATCGCATTGGTCCGGCGCATCCGTTGACGTTTGCCGAAGTCGAGCAAGCACCGGATCCACCTCTCGCCGGAAGCGGTCGGGACGGTCGCATCGGGCGCGTGGCTCCGTCTGTCCGGAAGCGGTTGTCCTCCGCTGGGCTATCAGCGTCGGCTGGATGGCTGCTTTGCTCGCTGATCAGCAGCGCGGTCCGCGACATGCTGGCCAGTGCGTTCACGCGGGACCAGCGGCGCGGTGTGTGCCGGGCGAGGCCGCTGCTCCTGGGCGTTTGCGCAAGTCGGAGCCCAGCACCAGCGAGCTTCGCATAACTCCTTTCACCGCTCGTGCTTGCCAGCCAAATGAATCCCAGCTAGCGATTTGGTCGTCCTTGCTGGCCGGCACGAAGGTGCACGCGTTGCGGTAGGCGCGTGTCTCGGGGTCGGCGCAAATCAGCAGCCGTTCTCGCGGCTACTTCACGAGCCTGACCGTTCTGCTCCAGTTGATGGTTCTCACCGTGTGGCCGTGGCGGGTGATCTTGGCCGAGCCTAGCCCGGTGGCTCCTCCAGTTTGGAGCCGCTTGTGGCCCAGCACCGCAAGCACCAGGTGCCATTCCTGCGGATTGCCGTTGCAGAGCTGCTTGTTGCGCCACACGCCCATGGCGGTGGTCCTGCCTTGCTTGATCCGGACGGTCAAGACGATCCGCTCTCCGCGCTTGCAGACGGGCGCCGGGCCGCCCACGCGAACCATTCGCCCGCGCGCGAGAAGCTTCGCGGTCGGGTCAAACGCCCCGGGGGTGACCGCACCGGCGAACAGCGCAAGCGGACTGGTCCCGTTGGTGAACAGGAAGAACGGCGTGGGCACCGGTCCTCCCTGGCAGGCGGCCCCGTCGGCGTTGAACGGGTTTGCGGTGCAGTTCGACGAGATCGGCTCCCGGACATCGGCCTGCGAGGTCGGCGTGAGCGGAATGCTGGATTCGTCGAGCACGAACGTCGGGTCGCTTGGGTTGATGAAGTGCCCAATGAAGCCCTCCGTCGTCCCGTCGACCTGCTCGCGCCACGACACGTACGGCGTGTTTGCCGAGAAGGTGATATCTGCGCGGGTGCCACCGCCAGCGCCTGAGATCGGAGCTCCGTTGTTGGCGATCTGGAAACGAGCGGCGCTGCCGGTGCCGACCAGCCGGGATACGAATACCTGGTTCACGCCGGCTACGTCCTCGTCCCAGGTGACCCATGGAACGGTCGGCTTGCCGGGCGTCATCGTGCCGGCGGCAACCTGCGGGTCCTCGGCATCCCTGGTCGGGTCGTGGTTCAACGAGCAGCCCTGCTCGTTGGCAGCAGACGATGCGCACGTTCCGAATCCATGCGTGCCGCTCGTATCGAGCGTGCCGCTGAGCGTGTTGCCGACTACGACCCAGTGAAAGCCGCCGTTCGCGGCGACACCGTCGCTGATGCCCTTGGCGGCGAACACCATCTCATTGTTCTGTAGGCCGCTGATCGAGGAGTTGCCCGTCTCGTACCACACGACCCATGGCACGCTGTCGTTGGCGCCGGTGAAGGTGATGTCCGGCTCGATCCCGTTGCGCGTCGGATCGACGTTCAGGCTCGGATCCGCGCCTCCGGGGCCGACGCGCGGGATTCCGGTCTGCTGCCAGCAGAACCCGCCGATCGCCGGGACGTGACCGTTGACCGGAACACCGGCAGGCGTCACACCGTCGCAGTTCGCAGCGCCGGGTCCGATCGGGCGCACGACGAAGATTTGATCCATCCCGCTGATCGGAGAGGTCGTCGTCTCTTGCCACGTTACCCACGGCCCAGGCTTTGTCGGGTCGACCGCGGAGCCGCCCGCCACAGACGGGTTCTCGGCATCCTGATCGGTGTGGATGTTCAGCGACGGGACCGGGACGCTGCCCCCGCCCGTTCCGCGATCCTGGCCAGCGAAGATCCACTTGTTCTGGTTCGCGTCACCGGTGTTGTCAAAGCGGCTGGCGAACACGTTGTTGTTCCCAAAGCCCGTTCCGGTAGTCTGCTCGTACCACGTGGCCCACGGCACCGTGCGGCCCGCGCCGGCGAAGTCGATCGACGGCACCTCGCCATCCTGACCCTGATCGAAGTTCAGCGACCCGCGAAACTGCGGACTCGCGCTCGAGATGCCGCCCACCGTGCCGTCGCCGCGGGTCGTCCACACACCCCCCGCAAACGAACGAACGAACACCTGGTCGGCAGGCGGAGAGGACCCGTTCGTCTCGCGCTGCTGAAAAATCGCCCACGGCACAGCCGGCTTACCAGCGACAAGCGAACCGCCAACCACGTCGGCGTTCGTCGGATCCTCGCTCGCAACGCTGATGTTCTTGTTGATCCCGGCCGCGAGATCATCGTTCACCTGCCCTCCGGGAGGCAGCTGCTGGAACGCCACAGCCGACCCTGCCGCCACAAGCAAGACTACGAGCGCAAGAAGCATCAACGCCCTACGCAGCGTCCAAGGCGCCGCGCACCACCGGGCTCCTCTCCAACCGACAATCCTCTGATGCGATCGAACTCTCGACCCGTCTCTCGCTTGCCGGGAAGGTTTCGGAGGCACGTCTCTCCCTCTCGTCGTGCGCAAAGGCGCAACGTCACAAGCGCCCGCCGCAAGGTGGACTAGCGAGTTCAACCTTAACCGCCAGTCGGCTTCGCCGTCAAGACCTCTCGCCGGCGATTAGCCGACCCAACCTCGGCGAACTCAACCAACGGACGGTTAGCGAGCTCCGACCGCGTGCGTTCTTGCGTCGCTCACCAAGCGGGAGCCGACCGGCCCGGCTGGAGCTGATTCCCGGAATCCCTACGGGGGGGACCGCATGTCGCAACCCTATCGAATGCAAGCACTCATGCTGAAACGAGCAGCCAGCCGCGGCTCGCCGGCGTCACCGTACGACTTCCGCAACCGCCCAAAGAGCAGCGGCCTCGCCGAGCCTGCGCCGTGCCGCTGCTATCGCGTGCAACCGCCGACGCGAGGTCGCGACCGCCCAACCGCTGCTCTGGCCACGGAAGACGTCCTGTGTCAAGTCCTTTGGCGTTTCCCGCGTCGAGCGGCCGGTTTAGCGGACGTCGGGTTGCCGTCAAGCGCTGGGCGCTCGGCCCTGCGGGCCGCCCTTCGAGTGACGGCGGCGCCGGCCATCCGCTGGGTGGCGGCTGTGTCGGGCACGGGGCCCGACGAGGTGGGGATGGTGACAGTGACGTGTCGCTGCAGGGCGCGGTGGCGGGCTGGGTCATACGGGACGCCGTCTTGCCAGCACTGCCACACGATGCGTGACCAAGCTCGGCCGAGGGTGCGTAGCGCGCGGGGGGGTGGTCGTGGCCACGGGCGATGGCTTGGGCGTAGAGGTCTTGCGCCCAGGGGTTGTGGTGGCGGCTGCTATCGGCCAGCGTGTGGAACGCCTGGCGAAGGCGTTTGTTGCAGCCCCAGCGAAAGCAGGCGGCCTTGCGCTTGCCCGATTCGATCGCGACCGCGGCCTGGCCCGCGTCGCCGGCGAGTGTGTCGCGGGTTGGGTAGCGGCCGCGGCAGTCGCCGATCTCGGCCAAGAGCTCGGCGGCGGTGAGCACGGCGCCCTTGAACAGCGAGGTGAAGATGGCGCCGTCGGGGTGCTCGCGGATCGCGGTGGCGATCTCGCGCTCAAGCTCGGCGATCTGGTCGTTGAGTTGCGTGATCATCGCGACCAGACCGCTCACGAGCCCGCGGCGGGTGACCAGCTCCCGCTCACCGACGCTGCCCGCGGGCGCTGCTCTGAGCTTGGCCAGCAGCTGCGCGGCCGTCCGCCGTCCGGAGTAGCGCTCGCGCGCTAGAAACGCCCGCAGGCGCGCCTCGCCAAGCCCGCGCGCGTCCGCGGGGCTCGGGTACCGCTCGAGGAACGCGAGCGAGATCCGGCTGTGCAGATCGCTGAACAGGCCCAGCGGCCCGGGCCAGAACCGCTCCAGCTCGGCCCGCAGCTGGTTGACCAGCGCCGTCCTGGCACCGACCAGATCTTCCCGCCCGCGGGTCAGCGCCCTGATCGCCTTCGTGGCATCCGAATCGGGCTCCAACACCCGAAAGCGGTGATGATCGGTGCGCGCGAGCTCGCACAAGACGAACGCGTCAAACCCATCGGACTTGCCGCCCGACACGCGAAACCGATCACGTGCCGCCTTCACCTGGTTGGGGTGCAGCGCCAGCACCCGCAGGCCCGCGTCCAGGAGCCGCTCGACCATCAGCCCGTCCGGCCGCTCGACCGCTACCAGCCGCACCTTCAGGCGCACCAGCGCTCGGCACAACGACCGCAACCCTTGCTCGTCATGCGCGAATGTAGCCGACAGCAGCTTCTCGCCCGCCGCATCCGCGACGAGCACGTCGTGCTTGTCCGACGCCCAATCGACGCCGGCGTAACTTCCTTCCATCTGTAACTACACCTCTTGTTCGGGACAACTCGACAGCGCCCCGACCGAGAGGTACCGTTGCGGATGCTGTCGCGGTAGGGACGCCGGTTACCCGACGCCCCCCGCACAGATCGCCGGATGCGCTTCTAACTAACGCACGGGGCTCCTGCCTTGGGTTCTGGCGTCAAAGCGGTGGCTGGGCCAGGGGTGCGTGATGCGGGGCCGGGGTAGCCATCGATCGGCCAGACGCCCCATGCGCTCCCGGGTCATACGGTCGTGTTGGCTTCGCCGCCGGAGCGTGTGGAGCCATTGCCATCTGACCTGTCGGTGGAAGCTGCCGAGCGCCCGGCTGTTGTCGGGCACCGCGTAGTAGTTGTAGTGCCCGCGCAGGACGCTCGCGAGCCAGCGCCCCTGCTCGTGAAGGGGGCGATGCATGCGTCTGCGCATCTCGGTCTTGACCTCGCGCAGCTTGGCCCGCATCTTCTTCTTGCTCGTGATCCGACCGAGCTTGAACCGTCCGCGCCTGTCCTTCGCGCAAAGGTGCGTGAAGCCCAGGAACTCGAACGTCTCAGGCTTCGGGTCGCCGCGACCGACTCGATGCTGGGCGGCGAAGCGCCCCAACTCGATCAGCCGTGTCTTCTCCGGGTGCAACTCCAACCCGAACTTCGCGAACCTGTCGCGGAGATCGGCCAGGAACCGTTCGGCCTCATCACGATGCTCAAAGCCCGCCACATAGTCATCGGCGAACCGCACGAGGATCACGTCCCCGCGCGCGTGCCGCCGGCGCCATTGGTCGGCCCACAGGTCAAAGACATAGTGGAGGTACACGTTCGCTAGCAGCGTCGAGATCGACGCCCCTTGCGGCGTTCCCTCCAGCGTCTGCGACCACTTCCCGTCCTCGATGACCCCCGCCTTCAACCATCTCTGGATCAGGCGAAGGACCCTCGGATCCGCGATCCGGTGCTCGAGAAACTTCAACAGCCACGAGTGATCGAGGCTGGTGAAGAAGTCGCGAACGTCCGCGTCGAGCACCCAGTTCACCTTCCTGCGAGTAATCCCGACCGCCAGCGCGTCCAGCGCATGATGCTGGGAGCGCCCCGGCCGGAACCCGTAGGAGAAACCGAGGAAGTCGCGCTCATAGATCGCGTTCAACACCTCGACCACCGCCCGCTGCAGAACCTTGTCCTCCAGCGCGGCGACACCGAGCGGCCGCAGCCGCCCGTCCGGCTTCGGTATGTACGCCCTCCGAGACGGCCTCGCGCGATATCCGCCCCTCTGAACACGGGCATGCAGATCGCGAAGGTTGCCTTCGAGATCTAACCCGTACTCATGCCACGTCACGCCATCGACCCCCGGGGCCGCGCCCGGGCGGATCGCCCGATACGCCAGCCGCAAACGATCGACCGTGACGTGATGCAGGAGCGCGGTGAACCGCACCTCCTTATCCCTGCGCGCCACCCGGCGCACGCGATCCAGATCACTTGACACGCCCAACCCGGCACTGAGTCCGGGACGTGTTTCACCGGCCGCGTTCCCCTTGGCTGGCCGCCTTCCCTCCACTGCCTCCGCCCCCGGTCCCCCGGGATTGTTCGGCAGCTTCTGCGGTACTACGCAGCCATCCGACTTCCTGCGCTCGTTCATCGAGGGATTACCGCCTCAGCGTTCCCCTCGCGGCCCGCCACCCGCCGATCTGCCACCCCGCGAACCATCCCGGACGGGGCATTACCAACGAGCACGGGCAAACACAGGATCTCCCGGTTCTCGAGCATGAGGAGATCGCACACATGCGCGGGTTCTCAGACCCCGCGGGGCTCCCTGACGGCTCGCGAAAACGCCGCCAACGATGTTGCCTTCCGACGTCTATAACCGCGTCGGCACCCGGGACGAAGCCATTTCGGGGCTCAATGGCCGGCCTGCGTGCACCCCTGTCCAACGCTTCGCTGCGCCCTCGCGGGTCGCCAACGCATGGCTCGGGGCCACCGTGTGTCGCTAGCACTTCGATGTAGGACTCCTTCATTCCCATCCTCATGCCGGTTGTCCGGCGCTTTCCATAGACAGGCCCTCAACCGGGGCTACGTCCTGTCGCCGCTTCGCGGCACCTCACCACCGCCGGGAGGGGCTGGTCTTTCGTGGGCCCTCCGACAAGGGCAAGCAGTACACGGGCCCTCCCCCGGCGGCGGTCGAGGCAACAACCAGGATGACCTATGAGCAGCCACCGGTCCGTCGTGACCCGTTTACGCCTTTATGTTGGGTTGGTCTCGTCATACTCTTTATTCGCTGGGGTTTGACGTGGCGGACATGTCATCGACGTGGGCGTCGTCGACACCCGGGTGACGCGCTAACGACGTACGACCGAAACGACAGAAGCCGGCCTGCGAGCGACGCGAACATCAAGGGCGCGACTAGGGGAAGGCAGCCTGCGCGCATCGTTGCAGCGGCGCGCGTCGCCGGGCTGGCACACGACGTCGCGCGCGTATTGGGTACCGCGCCCTGCCGTGCACCCGTCGGCCGCTGTGGCCGGCTGAGGACGACGGTCGGCGACGTCGCATCGCAAGGTGGTCGCCGCTGCGCAGCTGCCCACCAGTTGGGGCCACGTCGAAGACGTAGCCGACATCGTCGACAAGCCTCACATATCGCACGGCGCAGGCCCTCCCAGACCTCCTTGGAAGACGTCGATGACATGCCAAATCCGACCCCACATAAAGGCGTGATAGAGCCACCGACCTGACGCGGACGCCGCCGCTGCTTTCCGGCGAGAGGAGGATCCGGTGCTTGCTCGACTTCGGCAAACGTCAACGGATGCGTCGGACCAATGCGATCACCCGACGGCTCCGACCGGGACGAGCGCTTAGCCACGATTGCGGTAGCCGCGTCGACCTCGCGGCGCTGACCGGTCCCGATCGCCGAGTTGTGCGCTCCGAACAACCGGCCGCTGACAGACGACCCCCTAGTCGGGCGCCGTGCTTCCCCAGCGGACCTCGCAACACCGGTGACGCCGATCACGCCGGATGGACCGACAATCCATATGGTCTACGCAGGTGCCAGCCCGGGCTCGTCGCTGGTCAACGCCGGTCCGGCAGAGGGGAAGTGGCGCCGGGTGTTTGCGACTAACTCGGGCGGGGCGACAGGACGTCGGCAGCCCGCCTCAATCGTGAGCTCGATAACTTACTATGCAGGCCGGGGATGCGGGAAGCTTGTTTGGCGCGGCGGTCGGGGCGCAGGTCTGCGCGGTCCTTGTGTTGAAGGCCGATCGATTCTGCCGGCCACTTCCCCGGCCCCGGGCAGAGCCTGTCAGCGGCTGGCTTTGGGCCGGGCGAGCGGTTCGCGTCCGCGCTATTGCGCCGTGATCTTGTTGCACTGCGCCTCGGCCGCCTGCTTGACCGACGAGATCGGGATCTTCGCTGCCGCAGTGAGGCAGGCCTGCTTTGCCTTGCCGAGCGCGGAGCTCACGTTCGGGTTGCTCGTGGTGATCTGATTGCAGGCCTGTTCCGCGGTCGACCGAGCGCTCGAGTTCTGGATCTTCTTTGTGGCATCGAGGCACTTCTGCTTCGCGGTCGCGACGGCGGTTCCCGAGCTGGCGGTGCTGGAGGTCGTCGTCGACGAGGTGGAGGAAGTGCCCGAACTCCCGCACGCGCTAAGCGCGGCTGCGGCGAAGACAAGCACGACGAGGAGACGGGAGCGAAGGCAAATCATGCCAGCCATCATCGCGCAAGCCGTTGCGGACGGTCAAGTGGCCCGTCGAGCCGGTGAGAATGCTGCTGACAAACCTCTGAGGATCCACACCGAGCGAGCCCGGCAAAGGGGGTGTGCCAAGGCAGCCGCGCCGCAGTGGATATCGGACGAAATCGGTGGCGCTCGGGACCATCTGCAGCTGGATTGACGATTTACCAGATGAAAGTTTGACTGTCAGTGTTAAGTGTTTCCTGGCTTGCCAGTTCCGTCAGTGACTCCACCGTCAGTACCACCATCAGTATTTTTCCGAAGAAATTACCTGGCCGGTCCTCGTCTTCTTCGGGTAAGGTGCTGCTCGGCTGTCAGGCTTACGGTCGTTAGCGAGCCGCCACTTCGTCTGGTGCGGCAAGCGGGCATAAGAACTTGATCACGAAACGCGAGCCAGCATGAGCACAAGACCGTCAAGGCAGGGACCGGCGACGGCGAGCTGGGTCGGCTCCACGGGGGCGTTCTTAGCTCCGCTGGCGCTGGCGCAGTTCATCTGCAGCTTCGCGGGCTCGAACATGAACGTGATGATCAACGACATCAGCCACGACCTGCACACGGACGTGAAGGGCGTCCAGACGACGATCACCCTGTTCCTGGTGATCATGGCGGTGCTGATGATCCCGTGCAGCAAGCTGACCGACCGCTTCGGCCGCAAACGGTGCTTCGTCGGCGGCCTCGCCCTGTACGGGATCGGCACGGTGCTGAGCGCGATCGCCCCGGGGCTGGGCGTGCTGATCCTCGGGAACTCGGTGTTCCAGGGCGTCGGTACGGCGTTCCTCATCCCGCCCGTTTACATCCTCACGACGATGGCATTCACCTCGATCGAGTCCCGGGCGAAGGCGTTCGGGGTGATCAGCGGGTTGGGGGGCCTGGGCGCCGCGGCCGGACCGTTGATCGGCGGTCTGATCACGTCCGGGATCAGCTGGCGGGCCGCGTTCGTGTTCCAGGCCCTGGTGGTGGGGACGGTGATCCTGCTCGCGCGGCGCGTCGTCGATCCGGTGCCGCCGGACCCAAAGCGCCCGTTCGACACGGTCGGAGCGATCCTGTCGGCGGTGGGGATGTTCTGCCTGGTGGTCGGGATCCTGCAGGCCGGAGTCAACAACAGCCTGCTGGTCGTGTTCATCGCGCTCGGAGTGGCGTTCCTGGCCGGCTTCTTCGTGTTCATCCGCTCGCGGGAGCGAGCCGGGAAGGAAGCGCTCCTGTCGATCGACCTGTTCAAGAACCGCACGTCGAATCTAGGCCTCGTCACCCAGAACCTTCAGTGGCTGCTGCTGATGGGCGCCACATTCGTGGTGTCCGTGTTCTTGCAGACCGAGCGCCACTACAGCGCGATCAAGACCGGCGTGATCTTCACCGCGACGACCGTCGGCATCCTGGTCTCCTCGCTCGCCGCTAGGCGCCTCGCACAAAAGTACTTCCAGAAGACGCTGATCGCGGCAGGATTCGCGATGACGGTAGCCGGGATCGGACTCCTCCTCGGCCTCGTCCATGCCGCCTCCTCGAGCGCGTGGGCGTTCGCACCCGGGCTGCTACTGATCGGGCTCGGGCTGGGCGTGATGCTGACCCCGTCGGTCAACCTCGTCCAAGGAGCCTTCCCCGAACAGAAGCAGGGCGAGATCTCCGGGCTGTCGCGGAGCATCTCCAACCTCGGCTCGTCGTTCGGCACCGCCATCGCCGGCACGATTCTCGTCTCCAACCTCGCGTCCGGCAACGGCACGTACGTCGCCGCGATGATCGTCCTCGCTGCGCTCGGACTCGTCGGCTTCGGAGTCGCGCTCCGCCTACCCGCCAATCCGCTCCCGGCTGGCGACGGGGAAGCCGCGCCTCGCGCAGCGGCACCCCGCGCGCTCGATACCGCTCTGTGACTCACCACTCACCACCCGACCGAACACCCGTCACAGCCGAAGCCTAGAAGTTTCACCGTGAGACCGATGCACGTGCCACCGGCGCTCATCGTCTGACGTTCGCCCTTCGCCTCATGGAGCGAGTCTCACTGCCGCTCTGGGCTTGAACCGGCCAGCGATCGCCAGCCGCGAGCCCGGCCCCGCGAACTGCAGCTGTCGGACCGAAAGCGGCAGCTCGCGAGCACGCGGTCGTACCTGCCTTCCCCCGCAGCGCGGATGTGTCGCCGCGTACGACAACGCACCCGCGCCAGCACAGGAGCGGAGTCTCTCCGAATCGGACTCTGAAACCCGAGCGGGTGGCCACCGACGGGATGAGTTTCCGATCGCCGTGCGTGGATCGAGCCGTCGTAGGCGTTTCTGATCCGGAAGTCCTAGGAGCGGTCCACCGTCTTCTTCAGGTCCGCGAGTGTGTCCTGCGTCTTGTCGATGGTCGTCTTGGCCTTGTCCTTGAGCTCGCCCTTGCTCTCTTGGACCTGCCCTTTGCGCTTCATCTTCCTGTCGCCCGTGATCGCACCGAGGGCCTGTTTCGCGCGGCCCAAGATCTTGTCGGTTGTCGCGGTCATGACTCGGCCTCCTAGGATCGTCACCCACGATGCTACGCCGGAAGCACTGCATCACCATCCGTAGAGCCCACCGAGACACCGGGGGAAACCCCCCGCGGGACGCGACCGACACGCGGTGCCCCGCTACAGGCCATCGCACCGTCACCCCACGGCCGGCAGAGCAGACTGATCATGGTGCCAGCCAGCGCCATCAGCGCCCTCAGCGCCTGCTCCGATCTCAGGGGGTAGCCGTGTGGTGAAATTGGTTGACGAGACGACGGTGTTCGGCGACCTCCGCTCGCTGGGAACCGCATGAGTGGCGACCTTGGTGGTCGGGCTAAGAGCAGTTATCGCTGTCGATAGGGCGTATGACTGAGCGTATCTTGGGCGGTCGCATCACGGCCAGGCAGGACCGGCTTACTCCGCTTCCGAGCCCGGTCGACTTACGGCCAGCGCTAGACCGGACGAGGCCCGCTTGTCCAACTCCTAGCTAACGCGTCGCCCCTCGGGCTGCTCAGACTGGCGCGGCGCTCGCAGGAACTTGCGTACGAGGGGCGGAGCGGTTCCCGCCGGACAGTTCACGGCGTGATGGGTCAGTAGCCGGTGTTGGTGTGT
Source organism: Solirubrobacteraceae bacterium (assembly GCA_035625625.1). Lineage (GTDB taxonomy): Bacteria > Actinomycetota > Thermoleophilia > Solirubrobacterales > Solirubrobacteraceae > Palsa-465. The sequence goes on along the minus strand of DASPPG010000141.1, from coordinate 4,341 downwards.
ACTCGCGCATGCTCGGTGTGGTGGACTCGTCCCTTTTCCTTGAGTGTCGAGACGGCTTGGGCGATGTCGTCGCCGAGCGCGGTGGTCAGGGAGCGCCCGAGTGTTTCCTTGACGAGGGCGCGCATGATCTTGATGTGATCGGCGTCGGGGGGCAGGGTGTAGGCGGGAACCATCCACCCGCGCGAGGACGCGAGCTGCGCCGCGATGTCGAACTCGTCGTAGCTGTGCTCTTCGGCGAGCCGGAACGCGACCAGCGGCAGCTGCTCCGCGTCCTCGCGCCCGATGATCGAGAACTCGCCGATCGCCGCGATGTCCTCGGCCAGCTTGCGGGCGTTCGCCTGCATGGTATGGATGATGTAGCTGTAGCCGTCGCGGCCGAAGCGAACGAAGTTGTAGTACTGGGCGACGACCATCGCCGAGCCGGTGGAGAAGTTCAGCGTGAACGTGGCGTCGCGCTTGCCAAGGTAGTTCCCGTAGAACACGAGGTCCTCGGCCAGGTCGGTCCGCTCGCGGAAGATGAGCCAGCCGACGCCGGGATACACCAGCCCGTACTTGTGGCCGGAGACGTTGATTGAGCGGACCTGCTCGAGCCGGAAGTCCCACTCCGAGTCCGGGTACAGGAACGGCCACACGAATCCGCCGCTGGCTCCGTCGACGTGCATCGGAACATCGAACCCCCGCTCGCGCTTGAGCTCGACGAGATAGTCGTTGATTCCGACGATGTCATCGGCGTGCCCCGTGAACGTAGTCCCCAGCACGGCCGCCACGCCGATCGTGTTCTCGTCCACGAGCGGCTCGATGTCCTCCGGTCCGATCGTGTACTTGTCCGGCTTCAAGGGCACGATCCGCGGTTCCACGTCGAAGTAACGGCAGAACTTCTCCCACACGACGTGCACACCCCGCCGAACACCAGGTTCGGGCGGTTCGTGGGCTTCCCGGCGGCTTCGCGCCGCTGGCGCCACTTCCACTTCAACGACAGCGCGCCGAGCATGATCGCCTCCGAGGAACCCTGCGTCCGCGCGCCCGTCGTCTCCCCCGGCGCGTGGAACAGGTCCGCGAGCATCCGGATCCACCGCTGCTCGAGTTCGGCGGTCCGCGGGTACTCGGCGTGATCGATGAAGTTGCGGTGCAGGTTCTCTGCGATCAGCTGCCGCGCTTCGGGTTCCATCCACGTGGTCACGAACGTGGCGAGGTTTCGCATCGGCGACCCCTCAATGATCAGCTCCTCGGCGACCAGACGCATCGCATCCGTCGCCGGCATCCCGACGGCCGGAAGCTTCTCGGCCGGTGCCTCCTGGCGCAGGAAGCGAGTGCCGTAGCGAGCCACGAGTACATCCAGGTTCTCGCCCTCGGAGCCGGCACCCCCGGCTTGGTCTGTTGGCGGGTGCATTACTCGTCCCTCCTAGCAACTCGATTCGAGCGTTCGGTCTGCCCACCGCGGTGCTGAGTGAACCGCATCGTGTGCGCGCCCCGCCCCGGCGGCGTTGGTTCAGCGCAGGAAACGGCGCTCCTACGTTCCTTGGTCTCGGACAAGGGCCGACAAGCCTCGCACGACCGCGTCCGAGCATGGGATTCCGTACCGCGGAAGACCGAGCAACACCAAACGCTGGCCCCAGCGTCGCGACCGGGCTCCCGCGAGACCGCTTCGCTTAGCCGGTAGCGACAGCGTCTTTAGGCGGGTGGTCCTCGCCCACGGCGCGGGAGTTCGCCCCTGGCGCCAGTGGGATGTCTGACGGTGAGATCCCCCAGCGACGCATCACGGCCCGCACTCGGTGGGCTGCGGCCGCGATCCGGTGGAGTGACGGCCTGACCGCGTGGAGCAGCCGCTTGATCGCGGCGCGGAACGCGTAGACCGTCATGACGAGCGCGATCAGCTCGACGGCGAAGGGCGTGTCCCTAGCCGGATGTCCGGCGATGCTGTTGACCGTCTCCTTCGCCGCGGTGACCCCGATGATCGTGTCGCCGACGGCGGTCGGGCTGGATCGGGCTTTGCGCACCTGGGTTCCTGGCGCCGCGGCGGCGCGCTGGAGCGCTCGCACGGACGCGCCGAGTACGAACAGCGTCATCAGGTTCGAGTGCTCCCTGGGCATTCCGAGCACGCCAGACACGACGCGGTGGCGGGCCTCGTTCAGCAGCCGGAACGCGATCACCGCGTCGCCCACAAACAGCCTGACGCCGCCGAGATGCTCGGGGCGGTGACGGGGCGGAGATTGCGTGTCGGCCATCACGCGGTGCTCGTTTGACTACCCGGCGGTCCGGAGCATATTGAGACGCGGTGCCGCTTGGCATCCGCAAGCGCCGACGGCCTCGCTCCGGCCGGACTACCACCCGGGTGGCGACGCCGCCAAGGCGCTCACCGTTAGCGATTCAGCGCGCGCGGGTCTGGCCGGTCGTCCAGAAGCAGGCGTGACTCGTTCCCTCTCCCGCATTTCGAGACGCTGGCCCCGGGACGATGAGGTCGCCTTCCCCTTGGGTTGAGAACCGGCAGTCTCGACGACCCTGCCGCACCTGAGCAAGCGGAGCGGCGTCCTGCGCCGCGCCGACGAGATGGCCGCTCCGCCGGGTGTCGCCGGCGGCGTTGTTTGCAACGTTGCTGCGAACGATCCGGGCGAAGCGTAAGCGACCCGACTCGGGGTCGCTGTCGCTCGGGTCGGTGACGACGAGCTTAACGGTCTTTAGAACCGGTCTTCTCGCCTGCCGACGACTGACCATCCGTAGTTCGCCCCGAACGTCTGTTCGTGTTCTTCACGGATGCCGTCGTGATCGTGCGGTGGGAGCCTGACCCAAGAGGCCGACGCTCCGCGACGTGGAGGGTTGGCGGATCACGAAATACGGAGGTAGGCGATGGCTATCCAAACTCCCAAGGCCACTAGAGAGCCGGGCGGGTACGAGGCGTTCGAGGCGGAAGACCGCGGATACGGCTGGGTCACCTTCGCGGGCGTGATGCTGCTGATCCTCGGGACGTTGAACTTCATCGAGGGGATCGCGGCGATCGGCAACGCTCACTTCTTCGTTGGTAACGCGCACTACATCATCAGCTCGCTGAACACCTGGGGCTGGGTCGCACTGTGCATCGGCGTGGTCCAGTGGGTTGTCGGTTTGGGCGTGTTCGTCAAGAACCAGTTCGCGCGCTGGGCTGGTGTGGCCGTGCTCGGTCTGAACGCGATCGCGCAGCTGCTGATGATGCCGGCGTATCCGTTCTGGTCGCTGTGCATCTTCGCGGTCGACATCGTCGCGATCTATGGCCTGATCGCGTACGGCAAGAGGATTACCGAAGGGTGATCCGCACACCCTGATCGCGGGCAGGCTCGTCGTGAGGCGCCATGTTCTCTCGCTCACGAAGATCGAGGACGGGGCGTGGCGCCTCCTGCCCGACCGCGCTGGCCTCACGCGAGGCGCTGGGTCACGTCAGTCGCGAGCCTGGCGGCGGCTCCGAGCAAGGCGGGCTCGGCCCTGCCGACCGGCGACAACGCGCGCCAGGTCAAGGCGCGCTACCGGGGAATATGTCGGGGCTGCGGGGCGCCCACCGCCTCACGGAACGGCAAGAGCGACGCCTACGCGTATTGCAAACGCTGCCATCCCGGCGCGATCGCGCCGGAATGGACACGACCACGGGTTCGTGAAGCACTGCGCGCATGGCGAGCGCGCCACGGCGCTGCGCCGTCCTCCTACGACTGGTCGCGCACCCACGCACGTCGGCGCGGCGGCGAAGCGCTCAAACGAGTACAAGCCGGAGAATGGCCCGCGCCGTCCACCGTCATCGATCTGTACGGAAGCTGGGCGGCGGCGCTCGCCGACGCCTTCGCCGGCGCTGAACGTTCGGCCGTCAGCACCCGCTGACCCATGCGCACGCGCTTGGTCGTCCGTGAACGGGAGCGTCGAAGTGGCCGCGAACGCTTCTGTCATTATTCCGACTCGCGAATTATCGGGACTTGGCCGGATTCGGTTTTGCTTTTCCGTGCTTAGAGCGGTTTAGGACGTTGGGCTAGTGGGGATAATTCCGCTGCTGCGATCGAGGCTTCGACGGTTCGTTTTCCGCGATCCGTTTGGAGGCAGCGATGAGGGCAACGCTGTGGGCTTCGACGCCGTCCGGGCCGCTGGCGCCGTATGCGTCGGGGTTTGAGTCGTGGTTGGCCGCTCGGGGTTATTCGCCGTTCACGATTGGTCATCGGTTGTGGCAGCTGGAGCTGGTGAGCCGCTGGCTTGAACGTGAGGGGCTGTCGGTGCAGGAGCTGACGCCGGAGCGTTTTGTGGAGTTCGTGTGTGCGCGGCGTGCCGCCGGCTACCGGTCGTGGATCTCGCCGGCGGGCATGCGAGCGCCGTTTGTGTTTCTGCGGGAGT
>DASPPG010000140.1:0-4064 GCA_035625625.1 Solirubrobacteraceae bacterium | reverse complement strand
ACGCCCTCAGCCGGGCCGCGAGCAAGCGCTCGGCCCGCGTGCCGGTTCATCGAAGCAGCAGTGAGGCGACCAGACGTCGCGTGACTGCTTCGTCCGGATCCAAGAGTGGGCGACCCAGCCGGGCGCGAATGCTTTCCTTCTCGGGCCCGCTCGAACCGGGCTGCTGCTATGCCACGCGAGCAGCGGTGAAGTCGCGCCGCTGCTCTTGTACGAAGCAGTGACCGGATACTTCGACTATTGGGTCCGCGCGGAGCGGTCGCCCTACGCCATTGCTCCTCGCGTGGCAAACCACGTGTCCCGTGTCGGGCCGGCGGACGCCTGCTTTCGAGATTGGATTGGCGTGGCGTGGCATCCCCTGACTGTTGCTCCCATGCTCCGCCCGCGGCGCGCGATGAGTGTGCGGCGGCGCTTGCTCCCGGTAATCCGCGCGAGGCTGGGCAAGCACTGCATCGCTCGGCCGACGATCCAGTGTGCGATAGGTAGTCGCCGATCCGCGCGACGTCGCCGGGTTGCGCGGTCCGAGGAGACGTCGGGTAGGTATCGGGGTCGTGACTGGGAATCGAAGGTTCGTGCCGGACAGCACCGATTCTCTGCTCTGGGCCACGTCGAGCGCCGAGGATCTGTTGGGAACGCACAAGAACGCTCAGTCCGATGCTGTCGGCGACCGCAGGGGTTAGCTGTCGAGCGACGGGTGCGTGTCGCATAACCGCGCTTGCGGCGCCGCGCTCTCGTGGCGTGGCTCGTCGCCCTTGGGGCGCTGTGCAACTCGGGGTCGAGTGGTTTGACCGTCACCGGCGCCCGACTCGGTCAGGCGGCGGTCCGGGCGCCGGGGCGATCACGGCGAGGATTCGACGTACTCGACGCCGCTGCGCAGCACTTCTTTCCAGCGGTCGGGATGGACCTCGGCCGGGTCCGTGGAGTCGATGAAGTCGATCAGTACTCGGACGAATCGAAGCGGATCGTCGAGGTGCGGGAAGTGCCCGGCCTCGGGGAAAAGCTCAAGCCGGCTTCCGGGTAGCGCCTCGTGGGCGGCGAGCGCGTGTTCGACCGGGATGATGGGGTCGTGCTCGCCCCACACGAGCAGGAACGGGATCGCTTGGGTGAGGTAGAGGCGATCACCCGCATCCACCCGCTGGCCCCCGAAGTCGACGATCGTCCTCAGGGTGGTCAGAAACGCGGCGCGCGCCTCCCGGTCCGCAAGCGAGGCGTGACCGCGTAGCACTTCCCCCAGGTCTGTGTGCACGCGCAATCCGATGCGACCGAGCGCGCGTCCTACCGTGTGGCCGGCCGCGAGTATCCGCTCGTTGACCAGCAGCGGAAGTACCAGTTCAGAGCCCGGAAGGCTGGCAGCCCGCAGGAGCGCTGTGATGTCGCGCCCCAGCCCACCGCTGCTGACCAGAACCAGCCGGTCACAGTGCTCCGGGAACAGGTAGGCCAGTTGCATCGCCACGCCGCCGCCCAACGAGTGTCCGACGAACGTCGCCCGGTCATGCCCGAGCGCGATCAACAAGTCGCGGATCCCGCTTGCATAGGCGCCTAGTGAATAGTCCCCTCGCGGCTTGGCCGATGCGCCATGGCCGAGTAGATCGGGAGCGATAACGGTGAACCGCTCAGCTAGATAGGGGAGGACGTTGGCCCACGTTGCCGATGTCGACGTGATCCCATGGACCAGCACGACGACCGGGCCGCTGCCAGCCGAACGGTAAAAGACGCGATGCCCGTGCAGGATGATCTCGTGCAGCCCAGCCAGACCAGGCGCAAGCTCATTCACGTTCGGCTCACGCGGTGGCTCTGCCGGACCCGCGTCGCCCGTCTTGCCCCGGTCGGTGCTATTCGGTCGTGACATATAGATCAATGGAGACGCGTGCGATTCGGCCGGGCGCGGCATCGCGATCGCTGGCGGAGAGAGGCACTAGTGTCCCAATTCGAGGCTCCACACGGGCACTCGCAGCGGGCATGCGGTCCCGGTTGGCGTCGAGCGCTCAGCTCGCGCTGTGGGCGTCTGGCCCGCGCTCGCGAGCATCGGCGGTCCTGGTTGTACGGTGCGCGGACGACCGGCGGCGCCATCAATTCGTCCCGCGACCGACGCGAGATAGTCGCCGATGGAGCCTCGAGCCTGGGCTGCGTCACAGGCGGCCGCCGAGTCCGGCGTCGACAAGCCCGTCGGCTTCCACCACGCGGTCGCGCCGGCCGAGCGGCCGGTCCTGGATGCTCGGTGGACAAATGCAGGCTCCTAGACCGGCACGGGAGGCGGGTGGTCTCGATGTCCGGGCCTGGCCGCAGCGGCTACCTTCGGGGGGTTGGCTCCCGGCGCAGCGAGCTTGCCGATTTCGCGCCCGGGTGGTGGGCTGGCGAGGCGTCTCTACGCGACCGCCGATAAATCGCCCGCGCCGGCTGCCGGCGGCTGCGGCGCGGACCGGACGGCGAGCACGCGTGTACTCCGGGAGTCCTGGGGCGTCGCGCGCTCGTTCGGCCGGGCGCAGCTGCAGGCGGCTTCGACGAACTGGGCGAGCTCGCTCGGACGCTCGCGCTGAGGATGATGACCCATGTTCTTCCAGACGCTGACCTCGGCTTGCGGGAACGCGGTCATGACACCGGCACGGTGCGCAAGCGGGACGAGCCGGTCGCGGTCTCCCCACAGCGCCATTACCGGTCCGGCGTATTCAAGCCGGCGTCGGTAAAACGCGCGGGGAGACAGCCCCGTAGCGGTGATCGCCTCGTTCGCGCACGCCGCGCCGGGGGCCCAGCGGAACGCGTTCTTGCGCAGCCGCTCGGCGAGTTCCGGGTCGGGGAGATGCCCGTTGCCGACTACCGCCATGTACACCCCGAACGCGGTCACCGGGTTCGCCAGCGTCAGCGGCAGCGCACGATGGACCAAGGCGCGGACTCCCGGCAGTTGGATCGCCTCGGCGAGGTGAATGCGCCCGAACCCGGCGGGCGCGATCAGCACCAGCGCGGCGACATCATCGCGCAGCCGTTCGGCGAGCCCGGCGGCGACAGCGCCACCGAGCGAATGCCCGACCAGCGTGAAGTCGTGAACGTCGAGCGCCGCCAAAGCGGCCAGCACGTCCTCGGCATAGGCGGAGATGCGGTTGCGCGTCGGACGATCGGAGTCACCGAAGCCCGGCAGATCGACCGCGAAGCACGGACGGCGCAGTACCGCGGCCAGGTGCTTCCAGCCCACGGCGCAGTCCAGCAGGCCGTGTAGCAGTACCAGCGGTGGGCCGTCCCCGGGCCAGCACTCCACGCTCACCCTCCGGCCGTCAGGCAGCGCCACCGCCGTGACCGTCGCCACCCGGTCGGGCGCGCGATGCTCCTTATCGCGTCGGCTGCTGTGGCGCGTTGCCATAGCCCCCAACCGGAGTGCGCCCCGACTGCTTAGCTCGGCCGTGGAGGCTCGCAGTGGCAAGCGCGTTGAAGGGAAGCATGCTCGATCGTGCCGGCGTCCGCTGTCCAATCGGGACGAGGTTGGAATCTAACCTGGCCTCAGCCGACCATCAATCCGTAATTCCCCACGGACACGCGCGCACCGTGTGCCGTGAACGCGGCATCCTGCGATACCGGGGCGCCGTGCGAACGACTTCGGCACGAGGATCAGCGGCCGTGCGTGCGCCAGCCTGCCACGAACAAACCTGGAAGCCGCCCGCGCGTTGGCGACGAGGTGTCGTTCGGCCACAAGCCAACGGTCCCGGCGTTTCGTCGACTAGCTCGGTCCCGACCGCTGGCCGCTCGTACGGACCGTGATGCGGGGAAACCCCGATGCGTGTGGGAGGGCGGCCGCCCTAACGTGACTGCATCCGCCAGGTTGGAGAGGGGTGGCTGTGATGAGTGCGCAGCGAATGAGCAACGCCGACGCGGCGTGGCTGCACATGGACCGGCCGACGAACCTGATGGTCGTCAATGCGCTGCTTTGGTTCGAGGACCCCGTCGATGTCGGCCGTGTCAGAGAGGTCCTGCGATCGCGGCTGGTCGAGCCCTTCCCACGGTTTCGCCAACTGGTCGCGGAGCCGCGGCTCGGGATCGGGGTCCCCTCGTGGGAGGATGATCCGAACTTTGACCTCGAT
>DASPPG010000139.1:0-28553 GCA_035625625.1 Solirubrobacteraceae bacterium | reverse complement strand
GCGTGGTCAGGATCCGGCGATCGCTCCGTTTCAAGTTCGCTCTCCTGTCGTTGCCGTCCGAGTCGTACGCGGTCGAGAGACGATTCTCCCGAGTGCGGGCATGAGCGAACTGTTCTAATTCCCACCGTGCCGCACGAGACTCCCTCGACCACCGCGCCGCGACTCGCGCGGGGCATCGAGCACCTCGGAACCGAGTCCGCGTTCGCCGTGCTCGCCCGGGCTCGGGAGCTCGAGCGGCTGGGCAGATCGATCGTTCATCTCGAGATCGGGCAGCCGGACTTCCCGACGCCCGCGCACGTGGTCGAGGCCGCCACCGCCGCGATGGCGCGTGGCGAGACGGGATACACGCCGAGCGCCGGAACCGCCGAGTTCCGCGAGGTCGTGGCCGACGAGCTCGCCCGCACCCGCGAGATCGACGTCGTCCCCGACCGGGTGCTCATCGCCAACGGCGCCAAGCTGCTGCTGTTCCTGACCATCCTCGCGGTCTGCGACCCGGGCGACGAGGTCATCTACCCGGACCCCGGCTTCCCGATCTACGAGTCGGCGATCCGCTGGGCCGGCGCGGTGCCCGTGCCGCTGGCCCTCGACGACGCGCTCGACTTCGGCTTCTCGCTGGACGAACTGCGCGACCGACTCGGCGAGCGGACCAAGCTCGTGATCGTCAACTCGCCCAACAACCCGACGGGCGGCGTCGTCCCCGCCGACGACCTGCGCGCCGCCGCCGAGCTCATTCTCGGGACCCCCGCCTGGGTGCTGAGCGACGAGGTCTACCGGCGGATCGTCTACGACCGCGAACCGGGCTCGATCGCCACCGTGCCGGGCGTGCTCGAGCGCTGTGTCCTGCTCGACGGCCTCTCCAAGACGTACGCGATGACGGGCTGGCGCTGCGGGTACGCCGCGGTCCCGGCACCGCTCGTCGATCCGCTGACGCGCCTGATCACGAACTCGGTCTCGTGCGTCCCCGGGTTCATCCAGTCCGCCGGCATCGCCGCGCTCACCGGCCCGCAGGACTCGGTGGCGGCGATGGTCGAGGAGTTTCGTCACCGCCGCGACCTGGTCGTCGCCGGATTGAACGCGTTGCCCGGAATCTCCTGCCGCACGCCTCAGGGGGCCTTCTACGCGTTTCCCGACGTCACCGGGGTGCCGATCCCGTCCCAGCAGCTGGCCGATCGTCTCCTCGAGGAGGCAGGTGTCGCCCTCCTCGCCGGCGAGGGCTTCGGCGCCCAGGGCGAGCGGCACATCCGCATCTCGTACGCGAACTCCCGGGATCAGCTCGAGCTCGCGCTGGATCGGATGCGGGAATTCCTCGAGACGCTGTGAAGCCGGACGAGCGCACGCTCGCCCAGACCGCGGCGCTCGAGCAGCCGCATCGGGTCCGCGACGTGATCAATTAGCCCTGAGCGGACCACAGCCGGCGCCGGCCGCCCGAGCCGCCGTTGGGGGCGAATCCGACGGTGGTGGGCTGCTGGCCGGTCGGGATCGAGAAGGCGATGCATCCCGTCCGCAGCTCGCCGGGCCCGATCGCGTTCATGAAGTCCTGCAGGGGCGTCTGGCACACGCCCTTGGGCACGAACAGGGGCGAGGCCTGGCCGGCGGCGGAGTCGAGCGAGAAGTCGCCGGTGCTCGAACTGTCGTAGCCGCCCGGCCCGGCGTTTCGGACCGCGACCAGGATCGCGACCGCCTTCATACCGGGAACAACCTGGGCGCCGGAGCCGCGCAGCGGATCGATCACCGAGCGGAGGGTCACGACCATTGTCGTCCCGCGGGCGGGCACGCGCTGGCTCGCGCCTACGCGCGGGAGCGACGGCGCAGGCGACGTGCGATGCGCCGGGGTGGACGGCGTGGTGGACGCCGTGCTCGTGCCCGTCGCCGGCGGTGCCTGAGGCGTGACGGTCTGGGTCGTGGTGGTCGTGTGGCTTGCGCCGCACGCCGCTGATCCCAGACCGGCGAGCACGAGGACGAGGGCTAGAACGGGCTTCCCTGCGCACAGCCGCACGGCATGAAGCGTAGCTCGGGCCTGGAGCGCCGGGACCGAGTGAGGAGGCGGCCGTCGAGCCCTCCGCTTCGTCACCGTATGGTGAAGCCATGAGTGCCGGCAGTGAGATCCTCGCGCGGCGGATGCGGCTGCCTCGGCCGCAGACCCTCGACGTCGTGCGTGAGGCCGATCTCGCTGCCGCCATGGACGACGGTGCGGTGCTGCTGGCCGATCGATGGGTCGCGCGAAGCGCGCGTGAGCGCCCGCAGCCGACGGTGCTGGTCCGGTCGCCCTACGGCCGAGCTCAGCTGATCGGCCTGATCTTCGGGCGGCTCCTGGCTGAGCGGGGCCTTCAAGTCGTGATCCAGAGCGTCCGCGGCACGTTTGGCTCTGCGGGAACCTTCAGCCCGTTCGACGAGCGAGCCGATGGGCTCGCCACGCTGCGCTGGCTTGGCACCCAACCGTGGCACTCCGGGCCCATCGGGATGATCGGCCCGAGCTACCTCGGCCTCGTCCAATGGGCGGTGGCGCAGGAGGACCCAGCGGATCTTGCGGGCCTGTCGATCCAGTTCAGCGCCTCTGAATTCCACGGCCAGGCTTACGCCGGGGGCAGCGTTTCCCTCGAGACGACTGCCGCCTGGCTCGCGATCGTGGCCGAGCAGGAACGGAGATTCGCGCCGATCGCGATCGCGCGCACCCTGCGGCGGTTGCCGTCTCTCCTCCTTGAGCTTCCGCTCACGAATCTCGACGAGCTCGCGACGGGCGCGGAGGTCGCGTGGTTCCGGGAGGCGCTGGCCAGCCCGCGTCGGGACGATCCGTACTGGGTGTCCCGCGACTTCACCGCCGGCGTCGCGACGATCACCGCGCGCGTCCAGTTGCTCGGCGGCTGGTACGACATCTTCCTGCCCTGGATGCTCAAGGATTTCGAAGCCCTTCAGTCGGCCGGGCGACCGGTGCAGTTGACGATCGGACCGTGGACCCACACCGCGCCCGGCGGTATGGCCGCCGGCATGCGCGAGGGGCTGGCCTGGCTTCGCGCACATCTGCTGGGCGATGACCGCCTACTGCGACGTGCCGCGGTCCGCGTCTTCATCACGGGCGAGCGCATCGGAGACGGGTGGCGCGAGCTCCCGGCCTGGCCGCTGCCGGGCACGACGGAGCGCCGGCTGTGGCTCGCCGCTGACCGGCGGCTGGAGCCGGACGCGCCCACCGGCGCCTCGACGACGGGCGACCGATATCGATACGACCCCTCCGACCCCACCCCGTCGCTCGGCGGACCCGTGCTGCTCACGCGCGAGCCCGTGCTCGACAACCGCCCGCTGGAAGGCCGCTCTGACATCCTCACCTATACGACCTCGCCGCTCCCGTCGGCGGTGGAGGCGATCGGTCCGGCCAGCGTCGAGCTGTACGCCCGCACCAGCTCGCCCTACTTCGATCTGTTCGCGCGCGTCTGCGACGTCGACGACCGGGGCGCTTCCTGGAATGTCTGCGACGCCCTGGCGCGCGTCAGTCCGGACCGGTTCGAGCAGCTCGGCGACGGCACGTGGCGCGTGGCCTTCCGGCTGTGGCCGCTTGGGCACCGGTTCGCCGCCGGCCATCGCATCCGCCTGCAGGTGTCCTCCGGCGCGCATCCCCGCTACGCCCGCAACCCGGACACCGGCGAAGATTCGATGACGGCCACGGCGCTGCGGCCGGTCGACGTCGAGATCCTGCGCGACGGGACCCACCCATCCCACCTCACGCTCCCGCGATGACGAGGCACCGAATCTGAGAGTCTGCGACCGAGCGACGAAAGGAAGATTGAGCGATGAGCCTTGAGGAGATGGACCTGGCACCGCGCCCCGAGCACCGCTTCACGTTCGGGCTGTGGACCGTTGGCAATCCCGGCCGTGACCCGTTCGGCGAGCCGACCCGCGCACCGCTTGACCCCGTCGAGACGGTCGAGCGCTTGGCCGAGCTGGGCGCCTACGGCGTGAACCTGCACGACAACGATCTGGTGCCCTACGGGGTGTCCGCGACTGAGCGCGACCGGATCGTCGCCCGCTTCCAGGACGCCCTGACTCGGACGGGGATGCGCGTCGCGATGGCCACGACCAATCTCTTCACCCACCCGGCGTTCAAGGACGGGGCGTTCACCTCCAACGACCGCGCGGTGCGACGAGCGGCGATCGCCAAGGCCATGCGCGGCATCGACCTCGGTGCCGAGCTCGGCGCCTCTGTGTACGTCTTCTGGGGCGGGCGCGAAGGGGCCGAGAGCGCGGCCTCCAAGCGCGTGGGCGACGCGCTCGAGCGCTACCGCGAAGCGATCAACTTCCTCTCCGCATACGTGCGAGACCAGGGCTACGAGTTGCGCTTCGCGATCGAGCCCAAGCCCAACGAGCCGCGCGGTGACATCTTCCTGCCCACGGTCGGGCACGCGCTTCACTTCGTCACCACCCTCGATCACCCGGAGATGGTCGGGATCAACCCGGAGGTGGCGCACGACACGATGGCCGGCCTCAGCTTCGTTCACGGCGTCTCCCAGGCGCTCTGGGCCGGCAAGCTCTTCCACATCGACCTCAACAGCCAGCGGATCGGCCGCTACGACCAGGACTTCCGCTTCGGCGCCGAGGACCTCAAGGAGGCCTTCCTGCTCGTCCATCTGCTCGAGACCTCCGGCTACGACGGCCCGCGCCACTTCGACGCCCACGCCTACCGCAGCGAGGATCCCGAGGGCGTGTGGGACTTCGCCGCCGGCTGCATGCGCACCTATCTGGCCCTGGCCGCGAAGTCACGGCAGTTCCTCGCCTCCGACGCGATTCGCGCCGCCCGCGAGGCGGCGCGAGTCGACGAGCTGGCCGAGCCCAGCGTCGGGCCGTACTCGTCGTCGGCCGCGTCGGCGTTGCTCGCCGAGGACCACGATCTCGATGCGCTCGCCGGGCACGGCTACGGCGTGGAGCGCCTCGACCAGCTCGTGGTTGACCTGTTGCTGGGCGCATGAACAGTCCCCATCGGGCTCGACGGCGATGAGCTCGTCAGCGGCCACATGGGCTGGTGGAGGAAGCTCCGCAACATCCGGCGCGACCCCGCGTCGTCCTCTCCTTCGTGGCACCCCGCGAGCCGGACGTCTTCCTCAACCCTTACGCCGCGCCGCGAACCCGGGCGAGGATCGAGCCGAGCGAGCAGGCGTGGGACCTGCTCAACCGACTAACGAAGGTGTACACGTGGCGCGAGATCACCCGCGGTCAAGGAGACGACCAAGCTGCCGATCACGGATGGAAGCGGGACGACCAAACGCGAACGTGGCAGGTCAGGGGCCGCGGAAGGGACCGGATATTCAGATGATGTCGGGCATGTATGCCGCGATCAGCGGCCTGGATGCGCATCAAACGATGCTTGATGTGACGGCCAGCAACCTGGCCAACGTGGACACCACCGGCTACAAGGCGCAGAGCGTCCAGTTCGCCGATGAGCTGTCCCAACTCGTGAGCGCCCCAAGCGCCCCCAACGGCTACACCGCAGGCACCAACCCGGTGCAGATCGGCCTGGGCGTGCAGGTCGGCGCGATCGACAACAACATGAGCGCCGGCGGCGTCGAGACGACCGGCAACAACACGGACGTGGCGATCCAGGGCAACGGGTGGCTGCGCGTCGCCGACGGCGACGTCGCCAACAATCCCCCGACGTTCGACGCCACGCAGTACACCCGGGCGGGTGACCTGACGTTCAACTCCTCTGGTTACCTGTGCACGCAGAGCGGCCAGTACGTGCTCGGCTACGGCGCCACCGCCAATGCCAACGGCACCTACTCGATCAACACCGCCGGCGGCCCCGACAACGCGATCGTCGTCCCGCCCGGATCGAGCAACGTGGCGATCGGCCCGGACGGCAGCGTCAACTACGAGACGCCGACCGGCACCAGCGTGACCGCCGGCTACGTCTCGCTGGCCTCGTTCCCTAACCAGGCGGGCCTGCAGCGCGACGGCGGCTCGCTGTGGAGCGCCACCGTCGCCTCCGGAGCCGAGACCGTCGGTCAGCCTAGTACCGGCATCTACGGACAGACGATCGGCGGCGAGCTCGAGCAGTCCAACGTCGATATGGGCACCGAGTTCACGAACATGATCGAGGCCGAGCGTGGCTACCAGGCCAACGCCTCAACGATCACGACCGCCGACCAGATGATGCAGACGGCCGTCCAGATGAAGCAATAGCCCAGAGACTGGAGATCGATCAGTCCACGCGGTGGATGCGGTATTCGATCTGGTGCCCGCCGGCCAGGCGGCCCTCGCCGATCCAGAGGGTGTTGGTGAGCCATCCCAGCCTCGCCTTCGCCGGTTTCGAACTGCGGTGACGACGATAAGCGCCACTGGGTCCGCGATCAAGATTCGTGTTGGCGGGGTCGGCGTGGCCATCGGGACGGCGGATCTGGATCTCGCCGACCTCGTGGCGCGCGAGTAGGCCGGCGGCTATAAGGCGTCGACGAGGCCAAACGAGTGATGCACGAGGACGAGGCGACCCCGTCAGCCACGGTAGCTCACGGCCTCGCGGTGGCCGGACCGCGACGAGCGACTCACCGCGTCGCAGACCTCCGCGGCGCGGTAGCCGTCCTCGAAATCGGCGCCATGCGGCCCGACGTGGCCGTCCGTCTGGATGGCACTCAGAAGATGATGGATCTCGTGGACGAACGTGTGCTCGTAGCCGATGATGTGGCCGGGCGGCCACCAATACTCCATGAACGGATGCCGGGGATCCGTGACGTTGACGGTCTGAAAGCCACCTCGGCGCCGCCGGTCGTGGATACGCGCAGCTCGTTGAGCCGCTCCAGATCGAACGCGACCGATCCGAGCGATCCGTTCACCTCGAAGACGAGGTGGTTGAGGCGGCCGACGCACAGCCGCGAGGCCTCAAGCGTTCCCACCGCCCCGTCCTCGAACTCGATCGAGGCAGCGAATGCGTCATCGACGTCGACGGCATGACCGGCGCGCTCGCTGATGAACGTCCGCACCGTTCCGCTGACGCTGGAGATCTCGCCCACCAGGTACCGGGCCAGGTCGACGATGTGCGCGCCCAGATCGCCGAGGGCGCCCGAGCCCGCCTGCACTCGGTCGAATCGCCACGTCATCAACGCCTCGTCCACACCCCACGACTGCAGATAGCGAGCCCTGAAGTGGCGGATGACTCCCAGTCGTCCGCCGGTGATCACCTCGCGCGCGAGGCGAACCGCGGGGACGAACCGGTAGTTGAAGGCGCACATGTGAACGACGCCCGTCGCCGCGACGCCCCGCCAGACCTCAAAGCTCTCCGGCGCGTCGCGGCCGAGCGGCTTCTCGCAAAGCACGTGCTTGCCGGCGCGTGCCGCGGCCAGGGTCGGTTCGGCGTGGAGACTGTTGGGCCCGCAGTTGTCGAACAGCCCGACCCGCGGATCTGAGACGACCGCCTCCCAGTTCGTAACCGCTTCGGCGAATCCGTAGCGCGCCGCGGCTTCGCCCACCGCACCCGGGTCCCGGCCCGCGATCGTCACGAGCTCCGGATTCAGCGGCGGCGGCCACGTCATGTAGGACAGCGTCCGATACGCGTTGGCGTGAGCCTTGCCCATGAAGGCGTAGCCGAGCATCCCAACCCCGATCGCGCGAACTTGATCGCCCATTTTCATTGGGCTCGAGTCGCCCATCGCCATGTCCTCAAGCGTCCCCGTCGGGGAGGGCGATGACGCGCTTGACGTATCGGCGCGCCGGAACCGAGATAGTCCCGTCGGGGCCGGCGGCGAGATACTCGAAGGCGCCCTCGTCGATCCATCCGCTTCGCTCGTAGAACCGGCGCGCTCGCGTGTTTCCGGCGACGACGGCAAGCCACGCCTGTTCGAAGCCGTTCGCCGCGACCAGGAGCTCGCCTTCGCCGAGAAGCCGAGCCGCGACACCGGTACCCCGGTGCTCCTGCGCCACGTACACCTGCTCGATTTCGCCGGCGAGAACCATGACGAACCCAGCGACCACGCCGTCCACGGTCGCCACCGTGGTGTCGTCGACGCGCTGAGCAGCTCGCGACCGGAACGACTCGTGGGATCGGGCCTCGGCCAGCTCGGCCGGGACGTGGCCGTCGTGGCCGTCTCGCCAGCCGTGGTACCAGATCTCGGCGACTGCCGGAACGTCATCGCGAGTGGCGGAACGGACCGTTACCAATGCCACCCGCCGTCGTCTCGCATTCTGCCGTCCAACCCTATCGGTCTCGGTCCGCGTCTGGACAAGTCCGACGCTGGCAGACGCATCGAGGATCAGGCATACTGAAGCGATTCACTGAACCGGTTCACTTGACACGCGGATGCGCATCGAGAAAGAACATCGGCCGCGGGAGCGGCCCGCCGGATGACCGAGGACCTCGTGGTCATCGGTGGTGGGGTCATGGGCCTATTCACCGCCTACCACGCGTCCGAGCGTGTCGATCGGGTTGTGGTGCTCGAGCGGGGTCGGATCGGGGATCCGAGGACCGCATCGTTCGGGCGCACGCGGTCCTATCGCAACGATTACCTCGATCCCGGCTACGCTCGGCTCGCGCGTGAAGCCCTCCGGCTGTGGGAGGAGTTCGAGACGCAGACCGACACGGCGACGCTCATCCGGTGCGGCTGCATGAACATCGCGAAGCGCTCGGTGACGCCGGACCTCACGACCACGTACGGGTACCGCAGCCATCGTGTGCTGGAGGACCTGGGCATCCCGTGCGCGTCAATCGCCGGGGAGGCGCTGCAGAGGCGCTTTCCGTATCTCGAGGCCGACGTCGGCTACATCGATCTCGACGGCGGCGTGGTGAACCTGCCCGCCGTCACGGCCGCCTTGCAGCGAGTGCTGGCCGAACGCGGCGTGAGCGTCGTGCAGGGCGTCACCACCCGCCTCGCCGTCCGTCGCGGTCGCGAGATCCGCGTGGTTACGGATGCCGGCGAGTGGGCATCGCGCTCGCTCGTCGTGACCGCCGGGCACGGGACCAACGACGTGCTCGCCCGCCTCAACGGGTCGCTGCTTGAGGTCCCGCTCACTCGCGACCGGCCGATCGAAGCCAAGTACTTCACTCCCCCGGCCGGTCTCCGCGAGCGGTTCGCCTCGGATGCCATGCCGGTCATCGCCTATCTCGATGCCGGGATTTACTGTCACCCCCTCATCGACGGGCTGATCGACAAGGTCAAGATCGGTTACTACCACCCGCCGGACCTGCCACGCGCGACCACTGCGATCGACAGCGTCATGTCGTTCGTCGAGCACTGTGTGCCTACGCTGCTGGATGCGCGGATCGAGCCCGTTGAAGACGTCGACGGGTGCGACTACGACCTCGTCGCGGACGACGAGTTCGTCCTCGGCGCCGTGCCCGGCTTTCCAGACGCCTACGTCGGCGTCGGCTGGCGAGGCACTGGTTACAAGTTCGCCCCCTGGGTCGGGCGAGTGCTGGCAGAGCTGGCAGTTGAACGGGGCACCTCGTACGACATCAGCCGCTTCGACCCGGCGCGATTCACGAAAGGAAGCTTCCATGCCGGACCGGCCGTCACCGCGAACGCTTGAGCAACGCCTCGCTGAGGACGTGATTCTCGCCGCCGAGGGGTACGTCTTCGAACTCGAGCGCCGCGGCTACATCAAGGCCGGGCCGTACGTTCCCGAGGTCATTCTCGACGCGCCCGAGGCGGTGATCGAGCTGCACCGCGAGTTCCTGCGTGCCGGCGCTGAGGTCATGGTGGCACTCACCTATTACGCACACCGGGAGAAGCTGAAGGTGGTCGGCCGAGAGGGTGACCTCGAAGAGATGAACCGGACCGCCGTGCGCATCGCCAACCAGGTCGCTCGCGAGGGTGAGGCGCTCGTCGCCGCCAACATCTCCAACACCTGGTCCTACGATCCGGCCGATCCCCGTCGCACCGGAGCCATCGTGCGCGCCCAATACGAGGAGCAACTGAGCTGGGCGGTGGACGAGGGCGTCGACTTCGTCATTGCCGAGACCAACGACTATCTCGGTGAGGCCCTGATCGGGCTGGAGGTCTGCCACGAGCTCGGCCTACCGGCCATGGTCACCTTCGCCAGCGTTCATCCCACCAACACCTACGACGGCTATCCGTATCTCGAGGCCTGCCGCCGAGCGGCGGACGCGGGCGCGGCCATTGTCGGGCTCAACTGCTCGCGCGGACCGCAGACGATGAAGCCGCTGCTGGCCGAGATCTGCGCCGGTGTCGATGCCCCTATCGCCGCACAGCCGGTTCCGTACAGAACCTCCGATGCGACACCGGCGTTCGAGTCGCTCACCACAACCGACGGCAGCCACGCCTTCCCAATCGCGCTCGAGCCCTTCTCCTGCACACGGTTCGAGATGGCGGAATTCGCGGCCTGGGCCGGGCGCGCCGGCGTCCGCTACATCGGCATCTGCTGCGGCGGCGGCCCGCACCACGTTCGCGCCATGGCCGAGGCACTGGGTCGCGAGACGCCCGCAAGCCGCTTCTCCCCCGCGATCGACCTGCACCCCGTGCTCGGAAAGAGGACGGCTGACCATGCGGAGATGGGGGGCTGGGCGGCGGCCCGCTGACGCCGGCACGGTTGGGATCAGCGGCACGGATTCTCCCGCGAGTTATTTCCGCGGGCCCGGGAGCTCGTCAGGCGGCGAAGGCGGGATCGTCGTCCGTCGCTTCGCCGGTGCCGAAGCCCGGGTACGCGGCCGCGAACACCTCGAGGATCCGGTCCAGGGGGAGGTCGGCGTAGACGCCGCGGTCGCGGACGTACTCCATGTAGGCGCTCCCGTCCCCCGAGAAGGGGTGCAGGAGCGCATCGGCGGACCCATCGAAGGTCAGCGGTGCAACGCCGAAGCGCTCGCACAACTCCGCGTTGAAGGCAGGAGTCGCCTTCCTCCAGGCGCCGTGGACGTACAGCTCGCTGTAGCCGTGGAATACGAACACGTCGGTGCCCATCCGCTCGGCGAGTTTCGGCGACTGGAGATGGTTCTTGACGTCCGAGAAGCCGAGGCGCGCCGGGATGCCGAGCGACCGGGAGGCGGCGGTCAGAACGACGGCCTTGGGGATGCAGTAGGCCACGCCGCGGGTGATCACGTTGCTGGCCACGTAATCCTGCGGCTCGTGGGAGAACTGGTAGGGGTCGTAGCGGATCCCATCGCGGACCGCGGTGAACAGCCGCGAGATCCGTTCCCGGTCTGTTCCGGCCCCGGCGACCGCCCGCTCCGCAAACGCCCGGACACTCGGGTGCTGAGCGTCAATGAACGTGGTTGCCGCCAGATGCTGTGGGCCCGGCGGGTCTCCGCGTCCGAGTTCTGGCTGAGCCATGACGCAGACAGTAGCGGGCTTCCTTCCGCGGTCCTCTATCTTGAGGAGAGTGAAGACAATGAGTGCCGAGGACCTGACTGCGATCGAACGCGCCGGCCGCCGCTGCGTGGTGTGCCGGAGCGGGCGCCGGTGGCGCGAGTTTGCGGTTGTCCGGCCTGACGGCGGTGAGCCGACAGTGATGTGCGCCGCCTGTCGAGCACGGTACGGAGATGCTCCGCCCGCGCCGCGCGCCGCCGAGCGGCCCGACACCCCGCCCGCTCCTGCCGCCGAGGCGCCTTCGAGGACACCTGAGCGGCGCACCCGGGAGGGCGAGGATCGTGTGAGGAGGGTTCTGCGCGATCTGCCGAAGGGCGAGCACACCACCGGGAGCATCGCCAGGGCCGCCGGGCTAAACCACGCGAAGACGCTTAGAAGGCTGCGCCAACTGGCGGAAGCACGCGAGATCCGGCAGGTGGGCAAGCGGTGGTCGACCGAGCCGCCCCCGAGCGATCTCGACGAGGCCCTCGACCGGCTGAAAGCCCGGACGAGCAACATTCGGATCGTTCGCGACCGGTCCTTAGTGGGCTGATCCGCGCCCGGGCCCACCCGTCTCGTGTCGTCTCCATCAGTAGTGTCGACACCAATCCCAAAACGGAGACGCGAAGATGACCGGAACAGAAGATTCGGCCGCACCTTCAGAGCCCGCCCCGGCTGAAGCCGCACCGTCTATCGATTGGATCCGTGACTTCGTCGGGCGCTGGCTGGCGGCGTGGAACTCGCACCAAGCCGAACAGGTCCTGGCATTCCTGACGGAGGACGTCGAGATCCGCGACGACTCGTGGTCCAAGACCATGCACGGCCACGACGACGCTCGCGAGTTCCTCGAGGCGCTGTGGCGCGCGATCCCCGACATGACGTTCGAGCTGCTCGAGGGGCCGTACGTGATCCCGGGCGAGCCTCGCGCCTCGTTTCACTGGCGCGGCTCCGGGACGTTCACCGGACCGATGGATCCGCCCGGCTTTGCGCCGACCGGACGCTCCTGGGAAGCCGATGGGGTGGACTTTCAGGAGTACCGCGACGGGCGAATCGCCAAGCTCAGGGTCGCGTTCGACATGATGAGCGTCTCGCGCCAGCTGGGCGTGATGCCGGCGGTCGGGAGCAGCGAGGAACGCGCCATGGCGACGGTGCAGCGCGGAGTCATGCGGGTTCTCGGCGAGTACCGACGGTGGCGTAGCGACTCGGACTAGTCGCGACCCCGGCGCGTCCTCGCGTCCCATAGCCTTATCCGGATGACGTGGAGCGTCGATGTCGACGAGGTCTTGCCGGCCACGGGATCCCCGCTTTCGGGCGTTACCGCGGCGGCGGTGAGCGAGGCGCTGGCGCGGCCGGCCGCCCAGCAGCCGGTCTGGCCCGATCCCGAAGAGGTGGCCCGAGTCCGCGCGGTCCTCGAGGCCGTTCCGCCGATTGCCGTGCCGGCGGAGATCGACAGGCTGCAGGGCCATCTCGGGATGGTGGCGCGCGGCGAGGCGTTCCTGCTACAGGGCGGGGACTGCGCCGAGACGTTCGTCGATAACACCGAGGCGCACCTGCGCGGGACGATCCGGACGCTGTTGCAGATGGCCGTGGTCCTGACCTACGGCACTTCGATGCCCGTTGTCAAGGTCGGGCGCATCGCCGGCCAGTACGCCAAGCCACGCAGCTCGGAGACCGACCTGGCGGGCCTGCCGTCATACCGCGGCGACATGATCAACGCGCTCGAGCCGACGGCGCAGGCACGGCGACCAGACCCGGGTCGGCTCATCCGTGCGTACGCCAACGCCGCGGCGGCGATGAACCTGGCCCGCGCGGTCACCTCGGCCGGCCTGGCCGACCTCCACCACCTGCACGAGTGGAACATGGACTTCGTGCGTCGCTCCACCGCCGGCGAGCGCTACGAGCGCGTCGCCACCGAGATCGACCGCAGCCTGCGCTTTATGTCAGCGTGCGGTGTCGACGACCATTCGCTGCGTACGGTCGAGCTGTACGCAAGCCACGAGATGCTCGTGCTCGACTACGAGCGCGCACTGCTGCGACCCAGCGGGGACCGCCTGTACCTCCTCTCGGCGCACCAACCGTGGATCGGCGACCGGACCCGCCAGCCGCAGGGCGCCCACATCGCACTCGGCGCGCTGATCGCAAACCCAATCCAGGTAAAGCTCGGCCCGGGGGCCACGCCGGGGGACGCACTGGAGCTGGTCGAGTCGCTCGACCCCGAGCGCGTCGACGGCCGCGTGACCCTCATCTCACGGATGGGCAACCAGCT
This sequence comes from Solirubrobacteraceae bacterium, assembly GCA_035625625.1. GTDB lineage: Bacteria > Actinomycetota > Thermoleophilia > Solirubrobacterales > Solirubrobacteraceae > Palsa-465. The sequence goes on along the minus strand of DASPPG010000139.1, from coordinate 15,017 downwards.
AGTGCGCGAACTCCTGCCGCCGATCGTCGAAGCCATAACCCGCTCCGGGCATCGCGTCGTGTGGCAGTGCGACCCGATGCACGGCAATACCGAGGAATCTCCCAGCGGCCACAAGACCCGACATTTCGACCGGATCATGGACGAGGTCGAGGGTTTCTTCGATGTCCACCAACAACTCGGCACCCACCCGGGCGGCATCCACGTCGAACACACCGGCGAAGACGTCACCGAGTGCCTCGGCGGCGCCCAGATGATCTCCCACAGCGAGCTCTCGTCACGATACGAGACAGCATGCGACCCACGGCTCAACACCCAACAGGCGCTCGAACTCGCCTTCCTGGTCGTCGAAATGCTGCGCCGGACCGGGGCATGACCTAAGGCGATCACCGGAGCCCCCGCCCCTCCGCGATGATCCGGTTCGATGATCGCCTGCGTGCTTTGCTTGCCGCAAACCTCGAGGTTCACGAGCGCCGCGCAAAGCCGCTCGACGGGCGACGGCATGCCGCCGTCGCGGTGGTGATCGTGGACGGCGACCCATTGCGTCACGCGGGCGCCATGGCGGGCGCGACCGGCGGAGCGGCGTTGCTCCTCTGCCAGCGAGCCCCGGATATGACGCGGCATCCAGGCCAGTACGCCCTACCCGGCGGCCGACTCGAGCCGAATGAGACCCCGCTCGAGGCCGCTCTTCGCGAGCTGGACGAGGAACTCGGAATACGCCTCGGCCCGGACACCGTGATCGGCTGGCTTGACGACTACCCGACCCGCTCCGGGTACGTGATCACCCCGGTGGTGCTCTGGGGCGGCAGCGACCCGGCCCTGAGACCCGCCAACGACGAGGTCGTCGCGGTGTACCGCATCAGCCTCGAGGCGCTCGTCAACACACAACCGCGATTCGTTCCGATCCCGGAGAGCGACCGCCCCGTGCTCCAACTACCCCTCGACGACCACCTGCTCCACGCTCCCACCGCTGCCGTCCTCTACCAACTGAGGCAAGTCGGACTCCTGGGTCGGGCCGGCGAGCGCGTGGACGAGTTCGAGCAGCCGGTATTCGCCTGGTCCTGAGGCCGAGCCACCAATCACGCTCGCACCTCCACGAGCTCGAGCGGCAGATTCGACAGAATCTCTGGGCCTCCGGGCCGGACGACAACGTCGTCCTCGAGCCGGATCCCGCCGACGCCGGCCTTGTACAACCCCGGCTCGATCGTCAGCACCGTGCCCTCCGCGAGCGGGTCGTTCCAGCGAGGGACGAGGAACGGCGGCTCGTGGATCGAGAGCCCGATGGCGTGACCGGCCCCGTGCAGGCAGGCGCCGAGCCCGCTCGCCGCCTCGACGATCCGGCGCTGGGCCACATCGACGTCGCGCCCAGGGGCGCCGGGCTGCGCCGCGGCGGTGGCCGCCCGATGCGCGTCGAGCACGACCTGCCAGGTACGCGTCGCCCACTCCGACGGCGGGCCCACCGTGGCGCATCGCGTCAGGTCTCCCCAGTAGCCATCGAGGCACGCCGACAGGTCGGCGCACACGACGTCGCCCCGGCGTAGCTCGCGCGAGCTGGGGTTGCCGTGCGGGTTGGCGGCGTTCTCGCCAAAGAGGATCAGCGGGTGGACGTCGCTCGCGCCCTGTTCACGGAGGAAGCCCTGTACCCGTGCATTGAGCGCGTGCTCGGCCACCCCCGGCGACAACCACTCGAAAGCGCGCCTCAGTCCCTCCTGCACGAGCTCGCACGCCGTCCGGATCCGCTCGATCTCGGTCGCGTCCTTCCGGACCCTCAGCGCCATCACGACTGAGCCGGCCTCGGCGAGCTCGAACCCGGCGCGCTCGAGCGCACTCGAGCGCGCGTAGATCAAGTGATCCTCCTCGACCCCTACCCTGCGGGCCCCGGCCAGCGCGCTCGTCAGCTCGGGAATGCCGTCGGACTCGGCGCCGTAGGAGAGGCGGTCGAGTCGCTGGGGAGCCCCGTCGATCTGACCCCGGTCGAGCGCGGGCACGATCACCGCGGAGCGGTCCGGTCGAACGACGACGCCAAAGAACCGCTCCAGCTGCCTCGGCTTGAAGCCGGTGAGATAGGCGATCGACTCGTCGCTGGTGACCAGGTACGCATCGAGACCGAGCGCGGTAGCTTGCTCCAGGAGCCGATCGAGGCGCAGCTCACGGTTACCCGCGGCATCGACGTAAGGCTCCGAACGTTCGGCAGCGCTCACCATTCTCCCATCCTACCCACTAGTGAATTACTGGTTGAGGGGTAAGTCTCAGCAATTCATGACTGGTGAGTGCTCCCGATCCACCCGCTGGCTGAACTACCCTGCAAACGGTTTCAATCGGATCCGACCAGGAGGAGCCGTGCGCGCCAGCATCCACGATGTCGCTGGTGCCGCCGGCGTGTCGGTGGCGACAGTGTCGCGGTCCTTCACCGTCCCCGACTCCGTGGCGGGGGTCAGCGGGCCTCCCACTGGAACCAGCGGATACCGATCCCGGCGCACACGACGATGTAAACGCAACTGACCGCGAGCGAGATCGTGTCGCGGCTGTCCCAGGCGTGGAGGTTGAGAACCCCGGCGAACAGGGTCATGACGACCCCGACCGGGCTCCAGCGCGCAACGTCCTGCCAGAAGTTGCCCAGGGCGCCGCTCTGGCCGAGCGTGCCGAGCAAGATCAGCACGGCGAGCAGCACGCGCGCGATCGCCTGGACGGTGTCGGCGGAGCGGACCAGCCCGACCATGGCCTGAGCGATGCTCAAGAACACAGCTCCGCCCAGCAGCGCGACGAGCAGAACCAGGAGGTATTGACCGATCGAGGGTGAGAGGTGGTGAAGTCGGGTGCCGATGATCACGACGACCAGCGCCAGGATCAGGTTTGCCACCGCCTGCATCGCCAGACGGCTGGTCATGATCGTCCAGGTTGGCGCCGGCGTGACCCGCAGCCGCTGGAAGACCCCTTTCTCGCGGTCCCGGGCGACGGTCAGCGCATATCCGACGATCGAGGTGGCCGCCAACCCATAGGCGATTGCCAGCCCGATGATGAATTCCGCCCCGCCGAAGCTGTGGGTCGCCTTGCTGGCGTTCGTGCTCAGGAGCAGGAAGATCGGGAGCAGCAGGCTTACGACCAGCGCGCGCCGGTGCTTGAGGAACACGAGAAAGTCTGCCCGGAACAGCGAGGTGAAGACGATCCGTACCGACGGACCGGCCCGTGCTTCGAGGCTAGTCACGGATCTCGCTCCCGGTCAGTCCGATGAACACATCCTCGAGCGTCACGGCTCCGTGGGCGACCTGACGGACCCGTGGATCGTCCTTGTGCTTCTCGATCAGGTCGCGCGGGGTCTCCGCGGTCAACAGCTTGCCGTGGTCGATGATGGCGACCCGATCGCACACCGCCTGCGCCTCCTCCATCGAATGCGTGGTCAGGAGGATGCTCCCGCCCTCCCGGCGCAGTTGCTCGATCCGGCCCCAGAGCTGACGCCGCGACTGCGGATCCAGACCCGCCGTCGGCTCGTCAAGCAGCAGCAGGGCCGGCTCGTGGACGACGGCGATCTGTAGGGAAAGCCGCTGCTGCTGTCCGCCTGACAGCTGCTTGAAGGGCTTATCGCTTTCTCCCTCGAGACCCACCTCCCTGAGCCGTGACGCGATCTCGTCATCCGTGAGCTTCACGCCGTACAGCCCGGCGTACAGCCGGATGATCTGCCTGATCGTCAGCTCGGCCTGAAAGCTCGTCGCCTGGAGCTGCACGCCCATCCGGGACTTCGCCTGGGTCGCGTGGCGGCGGATGTCGAGGCCGTCGAGCAGCACCGTTCCGGAGCGGGGTTTGACCAGACCCTCGATCGCGCTCAACGTGCTCGTCTTGCCGGCCCCGTTCGGGCCGAGCAGCCCGAAGATCTCTCCGCGCCCGATGCTGAAGCTAACCCCTGAGACGGCAACCGTGGGGCCATAGGCAACGATCAGCCCCTGGATCTCGAGGATCGCGCCCGGCGCCACACCCGCGGCTACCCCATCCAAGGCGACAGCCGAAGGGACCTCCAATGGCGCAGCCGAGGAAGACGCCTGCGGCCGAAGCAGGAGCGCGCCGTCGCCGTGCTCTTCGGCGATCACGTAGGTCTCCTCACGGCCATCTCGGATCACGCGTACCGTCTCCCGCACGAACTGGACGGTACCGCTTCTCGCAGATGCGAATGGGCGGGCCGGAATTCGAACTCGCGAACCTCGGCTTATGAGCTCGCGAGCGCCGTTCGGCGAGCCACGGACTCATGCCTGGTGAGTCCCGCTGTGATGGCGCGATTCATAGTGTGTGACACCTCCGATCGGGGGGCACCGCCCAGCGCATTTCCTTGCTCGCACCTTGCCCCGACGGCCAGCTTGCTTGCCCTATTAGTCAGTGTCGATTAATTAGGCGGACAAACCCGCGCTGCACGGATCCGATCCCGCTAGTCTTCTCCGTGCAGCTTAGGTCAGTGGGCACCGACTGCTGAGAATGTCATGGAGTTAAATCAATCCCTGCCTCACCGCATCAGAGACCGCATGCGATCGGCTCCGTGCACCCAACTTGGTGACCACATCATGAAGCACGTTCTTAACGGTCCGCTCGCTGTAACAGAGCTCAAGTCGTACCTTGAGAAGAAGTATCCGGCTGCGTTCAAGGACGCCAGCGCGGCGTATCCGAAGTATGCGAACCGGGGCATGTTCAGCTACTTCTCGTATTTCTCGAGCTACGTCGACAAGAGCATCATCAGCGCTGCCGAGAGCAGCAAGTGGCTCGCGTGGATGGAGATCATCGCCAAGAAGGAGGACGCTGATCGACACCTGACTCGCGACGACCTCAAGGCGACCATGAACGACGACGAGTTCGATGCCTTGCTCGAGGCGGTCGGCGCCGAGGGAAAGAAGCGCACGCAAGGCGCTCCGGGAGGGTTCCACGCCGCGTCGATCCCTGGATCGGACCTGTACCCGATCAAACCGAACGGGAAGCCACCGCTCAAGCGGCGGTTGAGCGATGCGGACTTTCGCAAGACGCTCCCACCCGCACCCGCCGAGAACGAAAAGCACGCTTCTTCCGGACCTGGATCCGAGCCGTGAAGACGAGCAAGGTCGAGGACTTGAACCGTCGGCTGACGGGGAGCACGAAGAACTAGTCAGGCGACGCGCGCCAGGGCGTGACGATCGCCGGTCAGAGCCAGTGCGAAGCGCTCGACGACCACGGGGTCGAACTGGGTGCCGGCGCAGCGCCGTAGCTCCTGGGCGGCGCTCTCGTGGTCCATGGCCTTGCGGTAGGGACGGTCGGTCGTCATCGCGTCGAACGCGTCGCACACCGCGATGATCCGCGCGCCAAGCGGTATTTCCTGGCGCGTCAGTCCGTCGGGATACCCGGTCCCGTCGTAGTTCTCGTGACTCGATCGGACGAGCTTCGCCACGCGCACCAGGTCCGGTGCGGCCGCGATGATCCGCTCGCCCACCAGCGTATGGCGACGGATGAAAGCCCACTCCGCCTCGTCGAGCGCCGCCGGCTTGTCGAGGATCGCGTCCGGGATCGCCACCTTGCCGACGTCGTGCAACTCGGCAGCCAGGCGTACCGCCTCGACCTCGTCGGGCCGCAGCGAGAATGTCGCGGCCACCACCGCGGCCAGGTCAGCGACGTCGCGCACGTGCGTACCGAGATCCGCGCTTCGCTCGGCCAGCGCGCACAGCAGGACATCCTTCGACTGCTGGGCCGCCGATATGCGGCCGACCCGCTTTTGCGCATACATCCGCTGGTCGGCGATCCTCAGCGCCGAGCTAACGTCTTGCGCCTCGCCCGGAAGGAGAGCGGACCCGTACGAGCAGCCGATCATGAACCCATCGCCGCTCTCGAACAGCGCCGCGGCCACCGGCTCGACATCCGGCTCCGACACCCCGGGCGGCGCGTCGACCAGAGCGCAGAACTCGTCGCCGCCGACCCGGTACGCCTTCCCGTTGGCGCCGAGCTGCGACTCGAGGTTCCGGCCCAGTCGCCGCAACAGCGTGTCCCCCGCGGGGTGCCCGAAGTTGTCGTTGTATTGCTTGAATCCGTCGAGGTCGAACAGCACCAGCGTGAACGGGCGAGCGGCGTCCGCGGTCGACAGCCGGTGCTCTAGATCGGCGATGAGCGCACGCCGGTTGCCCAGCCCCGTGAGCGAATCGACCATCGCCTCGACCCGGCTCGCTCGGAGCAGCCGCGCATTGTCGCGCCAGGTCAGCACGAGACGGGCCATGACCACCGACAATGAGGCCGTCGCCAGGGCGATCGCGGTCACGCCGATCCGGTCGAAGCTGGACCACACGAGGACCGCCATCGCGACCGCGGCGAACCCTACGGGCATCACGATCCCGCGGGCGCCGATGCGATTCTGGACCGGAAGGCGGGCGCCGCGCGGTAGCCAAGCGGCCCACGCCGCGAACACCGGCGACCAGTACCAGAGCGCGTTGTACCAGTCGCCCTGGGTGTAGGTGCCGGTGGCGTCGGCCACGACGTAGATGCTGTCCGCGATCCAGAACGCCACCACCGAGCAAGCGAGCAGAATCCACGTGCGGTTCAGCTGCCAGTTGCCCAGCGCGGTCGCCCCGACGATCAGCCCAAGGAGCAGCAGGTCGAAAATCGGGTAGGCGAGGTTCGTCGCAATCGCGAGGCTGCCCCCATCCGCGTGTGCCATCACCGGCTGGAGCACCAGCGCCGCGCCCAGTGCGCTCATCGCGAGCGCGGCGGCGAACGCGTCTGCAACGAGCGCCTTCGACGCCGCTCGCATCCGACTTCGCACCAGCGACAGGATCCCGGTGAACGCGAACGGACAGAACGAGAGGTAGCCGACATCGGCCAGCGAGGGCACCGGCGGGTTGGCGAGGTTCGATAGGGCGAGCGTCCAATAGATGTCGCCGGACGCCCAGCACACCGCGCCGATCCCGATCAGCACCCACCCGCGCTCGCCGCCAAGGCCCCGACCGATCAACAGCAGCCCCGCCAGGACGAAGATGACGTCGGCCGCGATGCCCCGGAACGGGAGCGCGTCGAGCCAGCCCGGCAGCAGCGTTAGCGCAATCTCGTAGGTCACCGCCCAGACGCTCAGCAGCACCAGAACGGCGACCGCGACCCGTCGGCCCGGCAACCATCCGCGTCGCCGGGCGGACCCGACGCACGGGACCGGCCAACCTGCCATGTGGCCTTAACTCGGCGGAATCGGCGTCCGTCATGAGCCTCGGGGGCTGACGTTCGATGTCTCTCGGACGCACAGCTCGGGCCCCTGGCGTCGCTCTGGGATCGACTACGGGCCGTCAGGCTGAAGCTTTGAGACGAACAGCGCGGCCGCCTCGTGACGTTCGCGCAGGCCCGCGCCTAGCGCCTGCCCGACGAAGGAATCGACTCGTGGTCTTGGCGCGCGAGAGATCGGACTCACACCTCGACGGGCGCCTGACGGATCAGACCGCCGTGTAAGGGCTGCCGGGTTCCCGAGGGATAGACCGGTCGTCGGCGCTGGTCAGCGCGTCGCCCCACTTCTCATGCCGATGGGTGGGTGCCTGCTTCCTCGCGTCCTTCTTGGCCTGCTTGTCGACCCGCCGCTCGCGAAGCTTTCGTTCACGGTTCAGCTTCGCCATCGTGGTCTTCTTCTTCCCGCTTGATGCCATGCGTGTCCTCCTGCTCTCGAGGGATTTGGAGCGCGTCGGCGGCGCGCGCATCCTGAATTGGAACCCCGGCGAGCTGGTGCCGGGCAAGGCCAGGAAACCTTGGCCGGCCTCTCGCTTTGCGACCGCGGCGCCAGCCAGACACTTCGTCCGCGATGCAGCCAGCCGCGCGTCTTGGCTATCACCCGAGCGAGCGAGGGTCCACGTGAACCCGCGCTCGCTCGCCGTAATCTGCGTCCCTTACAACGTCTGGACGTTCGCGGCGGCCGGGCCCTTGGGGCCCTGCACGGTCTCGTAGCTCACCTTCGCCCCCTCAGCCAATGACTTGAAGCCGTTGCCCTGGATCGCGGTGTGATGCACGAACAGATCCTTGCCGGAATCATCGGGGGTGATGAACCCGTAACCCTTGTCGTCGTTGAACCACTTCACCGTACCTGTTGCCATCTTGTTCCTCCGGGGGTATGTGCACTGCGAAACGCCGAGGATGCTAGACGCAACAACTGCGGAAACGCTCGGCACTGCTTCGGCGAGCAGACGCTCGACCTAGCAGCACTCTAGCGCCGCAGCGATCTCGAGGGCGGGACGAGACGGCCGCTGGGCCGAGCGCCGTGCTCGGCGCTGAACGCTGCGTGCTTCTACGGACCGTGACGCGGGGAGATCCCGATGCGCGTCGGGAGGTGGGCGCCGTAGCGTCGAGGTGGATCCGCCAGCAGAGGAGCCGTGATGAGTGCGCAGCGAATGAGCAATGCCGATGCGGCGTGGCTGCACATGGACCGGCCGACGAACCTGATGGTCGTTAATGCGCTGCTGTGGTTCGAGGAGCCTGTCGATGCCGGCCGTGTCAAAGAGGTCCTGCGATCGCGCTTGGTCGAGCCCTTCCCACGGTTTCGCCAGCTGGTCGCTGAGCCGCGCCTGGGCATCGGGGTCCCATCGTGGGAGGATGATCCGCACTTCGACCTCGATCGTCACGTCCACCACCTGGGCCTTCCGGCGCCCGGCGATAAGCAAGCGCTCGAGGAGCTCGTCGGCGACCTGATCGTGAGCCCGCTGGATCGCGGCAAGCCGCTGTGGGATATGTACCTCGTCGACGGCTTCGGCGGGGGGATGGCGATGATCTCGCGTATCCACCATTGCATCGCTGATGGGATCGCGCTCTCGCGCGTGCTGCTGTCGCTGACGGATGCCCATCCCGACGCCGGGATCGCGTCGCCGCGCGAGATCGTCGGGCGGGGCCTGCTCGGCTCGATCGCTGCGCCGATCAAGGCCGGCGCGCAGGTTGCCCAGGCGGGCGTCCACGAGGGCATTGAGGTCCTCACGCATCCGACCTCTGAGCTGCCGGCACTCGCGTCGCGCGGGACTGCCGACGCGGCGACGCTTGCGAAGCTGCTGCTGACCCGGGCCGACGCGAAGACCGTGCTCAGCGCCAAGCTCACCGTCTCGCGCCGCGTCACTTGGTCTGACCGGATGCCGCTCGACGCCATCAAAGCGATCGGCCACGCGACCGGCACGACGGTCAACGACGTCCTGACCACGGCGATGACCGGCGCCTTGCGCCGCTACCTGCTCGGCCGCGACAGCCTCGTCGATGAGATCCGCACGATGGTTCCCTACAACCTGCGCGCGCCCGACGAGCCGCTCCCGCGCGAGCTCGGCAACCGCTTCGGTTTGGTCTACCTCACGCTCCCCGTCGGGATCGCTGATCCGGCCGACCGCCTGGCCGAGGTCCATCGGCGGATGGACGCGATCAAGCACTCACGCGAAGGCGGCCTCTCGTACGCAATCCTGGAAGCGGTCGGCCGGACCCCGCACCAGATCGAACAAAGCCTGCTCGACGTGTTCGCGCAGAAGACCAGCGCGGTGCTGACCAACGTTCAGGGCCCGAGCGAGCCGGTCTATCTCGCTGGCAGCAAGATCGCCGGCGTGGTCCCGTGGGTCCCGGCCGCCGGGACGATCGGGATGGGCATCAACATCTTCAGCTACAACGGCGGCGTGACCGTCGGCCTGCAGGTCGACGCGGGGCTCGTCCCGGACCCCGGCGCGATCATCGCCGACTACGAACGCGAGGTCGACACGCTCCGCCAGCTCGCCCTCGCCGCTGGTAACGGACAGCGAACGCGCACGGGTCATGACCCGCGCGATCGAGCATCGGCGGGCGGGAGCGCGGGACCACATCGCAGCGTGCGATGACCGATCTCGCAGCCAACAAACCACCCGTACATCGACGTCTTCGACGGCCAGGTGATCGTCTGCGCGGACCGCTTCGCGCTTGGCGTCGGCTATCTCCGAGGCAACTACGGAGGGCTGCCGTGGGTTGTTGGGCGTGCGGCGCGGATGTGTGCGGATGTGCGCGAGGGCCTCATGCTTCATGTTCGCGAGATGGCTTGTGAGAATGGTCCGAGCGTGGGACCCGCGGTACGCGAGTCAGGCCGCGGTGGCAAGTTCTGAGGCAGGTCAGCGGAGTGAGGTCTGAGCGCGTGCCGTTGGACAACGCGGATGCGGCCTCGTTGGCGGAGGCTCGGATGGTTTCCGAGCTTGAAGCTTTGCTCGGCCCCGGGGTGGTTTCTGCGCGTACCGATGATCTACTCGCGCATAGCTACGACGTCTGGCCCGTCGCCACGAAGTGGCGGCAGCAGGGCAAGCAGCCCTTCCGTCCAGATGCTGTAGTGCGACCAGCCAGCGTTGAGCAAGTGAGTCGTGTGCTGGCGTGGGCCTCGCGTGAGCGCATTCCGGTCACGCCCTGGGGACTGGGCTCATCGGTTACGGGGGCGCCGCTGCCGACGCACGGAGGTGTGGTGGTCGACATGTCCTCCATGCGCCGCGTGCTGGCTGTGGATGAGACCAATCTGCTGGTCCGGGCCGAGGCCGGCAAGCTCGGCATTGAACTCGAGCGTGAGCTCGGCGCACGGGGGTACACCCTTGGCCACTCGCCCCAGTCCCTCGATCGGTCCTCGGTCGGCGGTTGGGTGGGCACGCGCGCGGCGGGGCAGTTCTCCTCCCGTTACGGGAACATCGAGGACTTAGTGGTCGCGCTCACACTGGTCACGCCCACCGGCGAGCAGGTCCGGACACCGATGGTTCCTCGGGCTGCGATCGGTCCTGACCTGAAGCAGCTGTTCATCGGCGCCGAGGGAGCGCTCGGGATCGTCACTGACGTGACACTGAAGATCTTCCCATTGCCTGAGCACCGTCGCTTGGAGACTGTGCGCTTTCGGCGTGTCGAGGATGGCGTCGGCGCGATGCGGGAGATTATGCGTGTCGGGCTGCGGCCGTTTCTCGTCCGTTTCTACGATGCCGATGAATCGCGGCACGCCGTGGGAGACCCAGCTTTCGCAGGGTGCGCGATGTTCCTGGGGGTGGAGGGTGTGCGAGCGGTCGCAGAGGCGGAATTCAAGGTGGCGGTGACGATATGCAAAGCGCACGGCGGTCGGCCTCTCGGTCCGGCTGCCGCCGAAGCGTGGATGGACCGCCGCTTTGATTTCTCGACCGTCGAGAACCTCCTAGCCAAGCCGGGTGGGCTTGCGGAGACGATCGAAGTGGCGCACTTTTGGGATCACATCCTCCGTACGTATCGAGCGCTGAAGGGTGCGCTCGCGCCGTATGCGGCCGAGGTGCTCGGGCACTTCTCACACGTGTATCCGCAGGGGACCTCGCTGTATTTGATCCTGCTGGGCGAGGTCGCCGACGACGCCACAGCGGAGGCACGACTCGGGAAGATCTGGGAGGCGGCGATGAGCGTCGCGCTTGAGCACGGTGCCGCGATCTCACATCACCATGGAGTGGGCGTGGTGCGCCTGCCCTACATCGCCAGAGCGCTCGGATCCGGCGCCGCCGTGCTGGGGCAAGTCAAGGCTGCCCTCGATCCCGCCGGCATCTCGAATCCTGGAAAACTCGGCCTGCCAATGGGGCTGGACGGGTTGAGGACGGCCCAAGGAGGCGACAGTTATGTCTGAGCAATACGTACTTGTAATCGATGAGGGAACGACGGGCACTCGCGCGGTGATCGTCGATCGCGCCAGCCGGATCAAGGGGCAGGCGTATCGCGAGTTCACGCAGTACAACCCGGCGCCCGATCGCGTCGAGCACGATCCCGAAGAGATCTGGCAGGCCAGCCTGGCGGTGATCGACGGCGCGCTCCAGGAGAGCGGACTGACTTTGCGGGACATCGCCGCTATCGGGATCAGCAACCAGCGCGCGACGACGGTGGTGTGGAACCGGACGACGGGCGAGCCCGTGACGCCGGCGATCGTGTGGCAAGACACGCGTACTGCCGACTACATCGAGTCGATCCGAGACGACTGGGCCGAGAAGGCGTACGCCCGGACCGGGTGGGCGCTGGCGCCCGTGTACTCGTCGCTCAGCCTGCGGTGGATCCTCGAGCACGTCCCGGGCGCGCAGACACGAGCGGACTCCGGAGAGCTGGCATTCGGGACGATCGATTCCTGGCTAATCCACCGCCTGACAGGCGGACGGACACACGCGATCGCCGCCTCGAACGCGTCAGTGACGGGCTCCTACGATCTGCTGGCCGACGACTGGTATGAGGACTGGCTCTCTTTCCTCGGGATTCCGCTGTCCCTGTTCCCCGAGGTCCGCGACGACTCGGGCGATTTCGGCGCGACGGACCCGGACGTCCTCGGCGCGAGCATCCCGATCACGGGCGCGATCGCCGACCAGCACGCTGCGCTGTTCGCCCAGGGCTGTGTCGAGCCCGGCAGTGTGAAATGCACCCACGGCACCGGCACCTTCCTAGACATGAACATAGGCTCGGAGGTCACGATCTCCGGCCACGGGCTAAACACACTGATCGCCTGGCGGCGGGGCGGGCTGACGACCTATGGCCTGGAGGGGTACGCGGCGGTGACCGGATCGGCTGTGCAGTGGCTGCGTGACGGCGCGGGGCTGATCGCGGACTCGGCCGAGACCGGCGAGCTCGCGATGAGCGTGCCCGATAACGGCGGCGTCTATTTCGTACCGGCGCTCACCGGTCTCTCGGCGCCGTACTGGGACTCCTACGCACGCGGGATGATCATCGGGATCACGCGCGGCACAACCCGCGCACATCTCGCGAGAGCCACGCTGGAGGGGATCGTGTTCGCGATCAAGGATTTCCTCGAGACGATGCGCGAGGACTCCGGGGTGCCGATCACCTCAATCAAGGTCGACGGCGGCGCGGCTCGCAACGACTTTCTCCTGCAGTTCCAGGCGGACATGCTCGACGCCGAGGTGGTACGTCCGCGCAATGCCGAGGCCACAAGCTTGGGGGCCGCCTATATGGCCGGACTCGCGACAGGTTACTGGCCGTCCCTCGAGGCGTGCCTCGAGGGACAGGGTGTCGAGCGCGTGTTCCTGCCCCACATGGACCACGAGCTGCGAGACCAGCTGTATGCCGACTGGACGGAGGCAGTGCACCGGTGCATGGGATGGGCAAGTGAAAGGAGAAGCGATGCGACGGTTCGCGCTGCATGAGATCGAGGAGCGCATCTTCGACGTCGCGATAATCGGAGGCGGCGTCACTGGCGCCGCCGCGGCCCGCGAGGCCGCGCTGCGAGGTCTGAGCGTCGCGCTCGTCGAGAAGGGCGATTTCGCGTCGGGAACGAGCAGCCGCTCGACCAAGCTACTCCACGGAGGCCTGCGCTATCTGGAGAGTCACGAGTTCAAGCTGGTGCGCGAGGCGTGTCACGAGCGTGAATTGATGCTCAAGCTCGCGCCGCACCTCTCCAACGTCAGACCATTCATCTACGTCCTTTACGAGGGCTATCCGGAGAGCATGCGGCTGCTGTCCGCTGGGTTGTCGATTTACGACCTGTTCTCGGGCAACCCGCTCAAGCGACGCCATCGTATGCTCTCGGCGACAGCGCTGCGGGAGCTCGAGCCCCACTTGAACCCGTCAGGGCTCGTGGGGGGCGGGCTGTACCACGACTTTCTCACCGACGACGCCCGCTTCACAATCGACACCTTGAAGGGCGCGGCGGACGCTGGAGCGCTGGTCGCAAACTACATGGAGGTCACCGGCCTCCTGGAGGCGAACGGCAAGATCGCCGGAGTCTCAGTGGCCGACCACATCAACGCCGAGACGGGTGTCGTGAGAGCGCGCCAGGTGGTAAACACAGCGGGCCCGTGGGTCGACACGATCAGGTTCCTCGAGGACGGCGTCGGCGAGCGGCTCCTGCGGCCCACCAAAGGCATCCATATCGTCGTTCGCAAACATGACTTCCCGCTCCGGCACGCCGTTTTTGTCCGCTCGCCGCGCGACAACCGCGTCGTCTGGCCGATCCCCGCGCTCGACGAGGAACTCGTCTACATCGGCACGACCGATACCGACTACGCCGGCGCGCTCGACCACGTCACGGCAACCGATGATGACATCGACTATCTGCTCGAGGTCGCCAACTTCACCATCCCCGACGCCGCGCTCGATCGAACGCACATCGTGGCTACCTGGGCCGGCCTGCGTCCACTCATCCAGCCCGAGGGCAGCATGGCCGCCAGCTCGGTCTCGCGCGAGCAGCAGATCATTACGAGCCCCCGAGGGCTGCTCACCATCGCCGGCGGCAAGCTCACCACCTCACGGGTCATGGGCCGGCAGGTGATAGACGCGGCAATCGAACGGCTGGGAGCGAACTTCGGGCTTCGCGGCGTCCCACGCTCGCGTAGCGCGTCCGTCCCGATCAGCGGCGGTGACCCCGGTGAGCTGTTCCACGCCCACACGCGCCTCGCCGAACTCGCGATCGACCAGGGAGTGCGCGACCGTTGGCGCGTCTACGGTGGCAACGGACGCGCGCTCGCCGACATCGCGCAGGCGGACCCCGCAGCGGCGCAAGATCTCGGCGTCAAGCATCTCACGCTCGCCGAGGTCCGCTACGCCATACAGGAGGAGATGGCGCTCACGATCACGGACTTCTTTGCCCGCAGGGCCTCGGTCTTCTACTGGACCGAGGACGGCGGACTCTCAGTCGCGGACGCCGTCGCCGACGAGATGGCAAGGCTGCTCGGATGGTCCGCTGAACGGCGCGACGAACAGCTCGCCACATACCGCGAATGGGTCGTGGCGAACCGGTTCGTCCCCGTCTCCGCCTGATGGCGCGACGACCCGCCGACGCATGCCCTCGTGCCAGCCGGCTCTAGACCCTGCGAGGGCTGCGAGTTCCCTCCGGCAGGACTGCCGTCCTTCTACGCGATCTCAGATCGAGCGGTCGATGCGCGATCGGCTGTCGGCCGGATCTGGAGCCGGCGGTACGGGTGCGCCAGCGGCCAGCGGTTGTCCGCCAGTACCTCCGCGGGCGTGAACTGGGCGAGGCTCTGAATCAGCTTGGCCACGAGGCCCGTCCACCCGGTCTGGTGCGAGGCGCCCAGGCCTGCCCCGTTATCGCCGTGGAAGTACTCGTAGAAGAGCACGAGGTCGCG
>DASPPG010000138.1:0-28385 GCA_035625625.1 Solirubrobacteraceae bacterium | reverse complement strand
ATTGACCACGTCGCACGCGCTCAGCGACGCTGCACCACACGGTCTCGGGGACTCAACAAGCGTATGGGTCGCCGCCGCTGGCGGCACGATCTCCGCGACGAGCTGCTCGTGCATGCTCGCTCAGCGCGACAAGGGAGCAGCAGCAATGGCTGGCTGCTCGTTTCGTCGCATACCAGCATGCCTCGGATCTGTTCGCGGTCGCCAAGCTGGGCACGTCGTCGTCCCTACGCAGGTGGGCGGTGACGTCCCCGCCCGCGTGCGCGGGAACCGAAGGTCATCGTGTCGCGGTCGAGCTCGTAGTCAACGTCCCCGCGCGCGTGCGCGGGAACCAGGTCGCCCGGCCGAGACGACCTGGAGCACGGTGGCCCCTCCTTTCGCGGGCTGGAACCCAGAGGAGTCGCGGCGCCGCGAGACGCGCTGCGAGCGCGAAGCGGGGCAGGCCCTAGGGTGCCGCGTGCGCCATGCAAAGTGTCAATGCAGGTCTCGCGCGTCTGCCCGCTTTGCCGCGTCCGGGGGTGTTCGACGTCGCGCCATGCTGCGAGGTTCGACCTCATCGGGAGTCTCGTGGCACTCCAGGCAGCGCTCGTTGGTATTGCGTCTCGCCTATCTTCCCTTGGGTTGGGAATGGCAGGGTTGGGTCGTGACGGGTACGTGAAGCGCTCCCGGATCGGCGGCATGCGGACAACCGACGACGGCACTGTCTGCTCTGGCCGGTACGTGCCCATCGCGTGATGCCGGCTGGCTGGTGGCGCCGGTCCGGACAGACCCGCCGACAGCGGACCCAGGTCGGCCGCCGCGTAGCCGAGGTGTCGGGCGGCCGCGAGGGGCGCGTGGTCGGCTTGGGCTTGGGCGAGTGGATTGGGGGAGCGTGGTGTGGAGCGCGAGCGCGCGTACGATTCTCGCCATGATGGGCGTGCGTTCGCGCCGTGGCGAGCTGGAGTGGGCGGCGAGCGATGCTTGATTCGGCCCAAGTGGCGTTCGTGCATGGCGGCGTGGGGACCGGTGTGGCGACGCGGGATCACGACCTCGTGCCGGCGTTCACCCGCGCGTTCGGTCCGCAGGTATCGCATGCGGGGTCGGTGCTCTCACTGTGCGTTGTCGCGTCGCTGGGATCGAGGTCGAGGGCTAATCTCGAGAGCAACGGCGCGATTGCGGTCGTGTTCAGTCCGCCGACGGTCGCACGCGGTCTCCAGGTCAAGGGTGTCGTGCGCGAGTTGCGCGAGCCTCGCGCGGCCGATCTCGTTCGCGCTGAGGAGCATCTGCTCGCGTTCATCGCGGAGTGCGCGGAGCTCGCGATCGCGCCGGAGGTGCCCCGTCGGCTGTTCGCGCGCGACGAGTTCGTGTGGGTTTCGTTCCCGATCGAGGACGTGTTCGACCAGACCCCGGGCCGGGGGGCCGGGAGGCGGCTGTGAGCGAGCAGCTGGCGGTGCCGTTGGAGTCGATCCGGCATTGCCTGCGGGGCGTCATCCCGTCGCAGATCGCGACGTGCTCGGCGGATGGCGTGCCCAACGTGACGATTCTGTCGATCGTCCACTACGTGGATCCCGAGCGCGTAGGGCTGACGCGCCAGTTCTTCAACAAGACGAGCGCCAACCTGCGCGAGAACCCGCGCGCACAGGTCGTCGTCGTCGATCCCTCCACTGGTGAGCAGTATTTGCTCGACACCGAGTTCCTGCATACCGAGACGGAGGGAGCCACGTTCGACGCGGTCGAGGCGAACCTCGACGCGATTGCCTCTCAGACCGGGATGACGGGCGTGTTCCGCTTGTGGGGTGTCGACATCCATCGGGTCCTGACGTGCGCGCCGTTCGATGACGCGGTCGCGGTCGCGCTGGATCGTGGTTGGGGGCGCACTGCGATCGGTGCGCTCGACGAGCTCGTGCGCCGGCTCAGCCTCTGCGGCGATTACCCGGAGGCGACGCGAACCGCTCTTGATGCGCTCGCCGATCTGTTCGGGTTCAGGCAGTCGATCCTGTTCTCCGCGGACGAACGCGGCGACCGGCTATTCGCGGTAGCCAGCGATGGCTACGCAGAGTCGGCCGCCGGCGCGGAGGTCGCGGTCGGCGCGGGCGTGATCGGCGTCGCCGCAGCCCGGCGGCGTGTCGTGTGCGTGCCGAGCATCGTCCGTGGGCGCTCGATGCACGCCGCGATGGCGCAGACAATCGAGGAGCCGGGCGGCGAGGAGCCGTGGGCGCGCGAGATCCCGCTGCCTGGGCTTGACCGGGCGCAGAGCGCGGCCGCGGTTCCGCTGATCGCCCGCGGGGAGCTGACCGGCGTGCTCTACCTCGAAAGCGAGAGGGCGGGCGAGTTCGGTCCGGGGGACGAGCGGTTGTTGCGGATCATCGGCGGTCACCTCGCCGCTTCGCTCGCCTTGCTGCAGGGCGATAGGCGGGAGGGCGCAGAGGAGGCCGAGCTACGGCAGGTGATCGCGGCGCTGTCGGGACCGCCTATCGCGGTCACCTATTACCAGGCCGATGACACGGTCTTGGTCGACGGCGAATACCTCGTGAAGGGCGTCCCGGGGCGGATCCTGTGGAAGCTCCTACGCGAGCACGCCGCAACCGGCCGCATCGCATTCACCAACCGAGAGCTGCGTCTCGACGAGCAACTCGGGCTACCGGCGGGCAACGACAACCTCGAGGCGAGGCTGCTGGTGCTCCGCAAGCGGCTTACTGCGGCCGGCTGCGGCATCCAGCTCGAGCGCGTCGGCCGCGGGCGGCTCGAGCTCCGCATGACGGGGCCGGCAACGCTGTCCGAGGTCGCGACCACCGGACCGATGCGTGCAGCGCACACGCCGCCGGCACCGGGTAAGTAACTCTTCAGATTCGGCAAGGACCTGGTAGTGGACTCGTAGGAGACACGGCCACACCGCGCGCCTACGGTAGCGGCATCAACCCCGACGCCGCAAAGGAGGCGCCATGACCACCGCCGCACCGCCCAAGCCGTACCGCATCCCCGCCGGCCACGGCCTTGCCGACGTTTGGTGGAAGACCGGCCGCATGACCGTCAAGGCAGGCGTGAACGAGACCTGCGGCAACTTCGCCCAGCTCGAGACCGCCGACCCGCGCGGCACCGCGACCCCGATGCACATCCACCATAATGAGGACGAGGCGTTCTACGTCCTCGATGGAGAGGTCACGGTCCTCGTCGGCGGAGAGCGGATCGACCTGGGGCCTGGTGACTACGCATATGCACCCCGCGGCATCGTGCACGCGTACGTCGTCCGATCCGAGCGGGCGCGCATGCTCGTCACGATCACTCCGGGCGGGCTGGAGCAGCTCTTTGTTGAGTGCGGCCTGCCGGTCGCCGAGCACGAGCAGCCAGCCGAGGAGGTGCTTCCGCCGATTCCCGAGCTGATCCGGCTCTTCGGAGCCCACGGCTGCGACATCGTCGGGCCGCCACCGACGCTCGCGGACCTCTGAGCACCGGTCGGCCGCCAAACTCCGCCCCAATGGATCAGAAAGAGCGAGCCCGGCACCCGAGACCGGACGAGCACCAGCAGCGTGGTGTGAGTCGGAAGAACGCTGCTCGTCCCCGAGAATCCGGAAGTCGACAGCGGACCGCCTGCTCGCGGCGATAATCGACGGGTGTCCTGCGCGTCGTGGGCGGACCCGTCGTATTCGCCAGCTGCGCGTCGATCGCCGTCCGCCGCGCCCTGCCCCGCAATCGTGAAGCAGGCAGCCGACGAGCGTGCCGGTACCGTGCTCCTCGATGGACCACTTGGCGATTCCTGTACCGGATCAGGCGCGCTCGCGCCGCTTTTATGAGACCTACTTTGGGTTCGGGGCACGGCCGGCCAAACGCTACGACGATGGCGTCCTGATGCTCTACAACGCCGAGGGCTTTGCACTCGCGCTGGGCCCCACCACGGAACCAGTCGCCAGGCCGTCATGGATGCACTTCGGAGTAGGGCTCCGCAGTCGTGAAGACGTTCTGGCCCTACGCGATCGGTTTGTCGGGGATGCAATCGAGCTGGTCGAGGAGTGGGACGAGCCCGACTACGTCAGCATCAAGTGCCGAGATCCGGACGGTTATATCGTCGAGGCATCCTGGGAACCAGAGCATTGACCGGGCGCAGCGCGATCGGGGTCGGCGCCCGTCCTTCGACGAGCGCGGCCGTCCGCGATTCACCGAGGTTCTGTGCTCGAGCGCCGGCGGTTGCGGTTTGATCGCTCGACGGGCACCTGCGTCGCGATGATCACTCGCCCTCCGCACGAAAAAGCGCGCCTGTCGAGGACAACTGCATTTGTTCTCCCGCGTACCCGTCTCCAGCGATCGCTTGGGCGACGGGGGCTAATCAGCAACGACCGCGGTGCGGACGAGTGCTCCTCGCGCAAACCGATCGTGCGGATCGTCGACCTCCCCGTCGACGATCGGCCGGGGCTGCCTATGCGCGACGCTCGATGAACGCGCACACGTACCGAACCGCTTCTGGGCGAGGAGCGCGACCAGGACGAGATGGACGTTGGGTCCTGTTTGGTGTTGGGGAAGGCATCGCTGGGTCGCTGGGCGCTGCGGAAGTTCCCAATAGCGTTCTGGGAGCCTCGGGAGGGCGCTGGGACATCGGCAGGTTTGCGCGCTGGTCGTTTAGACCCGGTCGTTGGTGGGAGCGGCGATTGCGTAGAGCTGGGTGAGGAGGTCGCGTAGCTGCGCGAACTTTCGTGCTCCCAGTTGCTGTCCCCATTCGGTCTCGACGTCTTGGACGATCTCGCGGATTGCTGTGGTTGCGGCGTGTCCTCTCGGGGTGAGGCGGATGCGCTTGGAGCGTTGGTCGGTGGCGTCGGTTTCGCGGGTCAGGTATCCGAGCTGCTGCAGTTGGCCCAGCAGGTAGTTGAGCGCCTGCTTGGTCATGCGCGTCTCGGTCGCGAGCTGCAGGGGGCGCTGGTTCTCGGGACCGGGGTACTGAAACACGTCCAGGTGCGCTGCGACCAGGTCGGTGAAGCCGCGCTCGTGCAGCCCGGCGAGCATCCGGTCGCGCACGGACTCGAACGGGACTCGCAGGAGCGCGCCGATCAGCGGCGGAGGAGCTGGCGTCTCTCCATCGGCTTGAGTAAAGCCACTTGACAAACTCATCCGCCTGAGTATACACTGGTCAAGTCGTTTTACTCAAATGTGCTTGCGCGAAAGGAGCCACCATGTGCCAGACCATGGACAACGACACGATCACGATGGGTGCGCTCGGCGTGCGCTTCCTGGTCGAGGCCGCGGACTCGAACGGGACCGCGTCGGTGTTCGAGTGCTTCGTCCCGGCCAACTCGCGGATGCCGGCGCCGCACAGCCACGACGGCTTCGAGGAGACGATCTACGGGGTCGAAGGCACCACGACCTGGACGATCGACGGCAACACGATCGACGTCGGACCCGGTGAGGCGGTATGCGTGCGGCGCGGGCAGATCCACGGGTTTCAGAACCACGGCGACGTCGACGCGACCTTCCTGGCGATCGCGACCCCGGCCGTGTTCGGACCCGCCTACTTCCGTGAGATCGGCGAGGTCCTCGCCGCTAGCACCGGCGGCCCCCCGGATCTGGCCGCGCTCGGCGAGGTGATGCGCCGCCACGGCCTCACTCCAGCGCCGCCCACCGCCGTCTGACCGCCGCTACCCGGCCACCAAGCCAGACAGAACGGACACGCCATGCCACTTCAGATCCTTACCCTGAGACTCGACGGCATCACCGCGGGCGACTACTTGACGTGGTGTCGGGACCCCGAACCACCCGCGCTCGACTTCGCGCTGCGGTCGGTCTCTGTCGACGCCGACCCGCTCGGGGACACGATCACCGCGACCCTCGACTGGAACGGGCCTGCGCCCCGGCCGTCGGCGGCCGCCACAGCCGCCGGGCTACCACTATCAGCGGGCGTCGAGATCTACCCCCTGCACGCAGGACCGGTCTCCACGGAGCGCCCCCGTCACCTGACCAGCATCCCCACCGCGAGCGCGGACAACACGAGCGCCGACCCAGGACAGCGGCTCCCCCGCTCGATCGGACCCGCACAGGAACTCCGCACCGCGATCTAACCGAAAGCCAACTGCCGCCGTCAACCATCAGCCAGACCTCCCTTCACTCGACGACGGGCGTTTTCGTCGCGGACTGCGAGCGTCTCGCAATGCGCGGGACTCAGAGAGCACGCCTGGGGACCGCGCGGTTGGAGCCGCCCAGGCAGACCGCGGCGACGAGTTGACGCGGCCGCGCGATCGCTATCGCGTGAGTGCGCTCGTATCGATTGAACGCGGGCGGCACGACACCACGTGCATCACGCGAGTCCTCCGCTAGGGGGTGTCGTTGGTCGAATACGATTGCGTTGATGGCAAGGGAGGACTACCGCAGCGCCAGCTATGAGATTTGGCAGGCGATGGCGGCGGGCTGGGAGCGCGAGCGGAGTTGGATGTGGGAGGCCTCGCGCGCCGTCTCGGAGGAGATGCTCAAAGCATTAGGGCCCGAGTCTGGCCAGACGATCCTCGAGCTGGCGGCGGGCACCGGCGAGACGGGGTTTGCCGCTGCCCGCGCGATCGGGCCGGAGGGGCGGCTGATCTCCACCGACTTCGCGCCCGAGATGGTGGCGGCCGCGCGGCGCGAGTCACAGCGCCTTGGCCTCGCCGACGTCGAGCATCGCGAAATGGACGCCGAGCGTATGGACCTCGATGACGACAGCGTCGATGGCGTGCTCTGCCGCTGGGGCTACATGCTGATGGCCGATCCGGCGACGGCGCTGGCGGAGACCCGGCGCGTGCTGCGCGACGGCGGGCGGGTGTCGCTGTCGGTGTGGGGCGCCGCTGAACGCCACCCGGGCCTCCTTGCCAGCCAAGGCGCTGACGGAGCACACCGGCGCGCCGCCCGCGAACCCGAAAGACCCAGCCATCTTCGCGATGGCGGACCCCGAGCGAGTTCGCTCGCTCCTGCAGGACGCGGGCTTTGCTGAACCGCGGCTCGGCGAGGTCGAGGTGCGCTGGCGCTTTGAAGACTTCGATGCGTACTGGCGGTTCGTCACGGAGCTGGCGGGCGGGATCGCGATGGTCCTGCAGGCAATGCCCGAGACCGACCGCGAGGCCGTGCGCAAGCTGGTCGAGCGCGCCAGCGGGGACTACCGCGTCGATGGCGGCCTGGAGCTGCCGGGCGTCGCGCTCAACGCGTCGGCGGGGTAACCCTCGCGGCGCGACGAGCGGGACCGATGCAGCGACAGGTCTCCGACCTCCTTTCGCGGTGCGACGCGCAGCTCGGCGCTTCCGTTCACACCCAGAGCAGCAACGAGCCTGGGGCTGTATCCGGCGCCTGCTGGTCGTCCGCACGAGCAGTGTCGCTCGTTACGACTGCGCTCCAGCCGAGCGGAGTCTCTGGTCGAGCGCCCGTGGTCAGCGTCGGCTAACGCTTCGCCTGCAGATCCGACTGTCTTGTCGCCGCGGACTCGCCCGCGGCTGGCTGAGGGCCTCGAAGCGCTGTTATCGTGGTCGCGTGGGGTGGAGGATTCGCGGCACCTACTTTGAATCGTGTAACTGTGACGCGATCTGTCCGTGTCGCCGGATCGATGGCGTCGCCGGCGGTCGCTCGACGCACGGCGTGTGCATGGGTGTGCTCTCGTGGCTCATCGAGGACGGGGCCGCGAACGGCACCGAGCTTTCGGGACTCCCGTGGCACTGGCAACTCGTTACAGCGACGACGAGCCCGGCTCGCCTTGGACCTGGGTGCTGTACCTCGATGCAGCTGCATCGGACCCGCAACGCGACGGGCTGGAGGCAATCTTTACGGGTCGGTTCGGCGGAGACGCCCTCTCCCATTTCCCGTGGGCGTGGAAGGACAGCGAGCTCGTCGCCGTTCGCCCAGTGGAGATCGACGTCGACCACACGCGCCGCCGTCAGCGCCTGAGGATCCGCGATCGCATCAGCGTGCGGATCCGGGATCGCTACGCGGGCGAGGAGACGGTGACGTGCGTGATCCCCGGGCATGGCCGAGCCGGCGAGGAGCTTGTCGCGGACGAGCTTGTGGTTGAGGATGGCCCGCTGGCCTTTAGCTATCGTGGGGTCTGCGGATACGGCACGACCTTCGACTATTCGGGCTAGCCTTATCGGGCCCTCGAGGCCGTCGGGGTACTGAACACTTGGCGTCTTCGGACCAGCGGGTCGCTAGGACCCCATCTGTCCCGTCTGGCTGGGCTGTCCCATTTGCCCCGGCTGCTTCATCTGTCCCGGCGGCGCCATATGACGCGGCTGTCCCATGTGATTCATCTGGGACATCGAGCCATGGGTTGGAATCGTCAGGCCCGGGGTCGAGCCCGGTGCGGCGAGCACGAGCACGCCAAGCGCGAGCAATACCGCAGCGGTCCCATTAGTCGCCACGCGCCGCCACGGGAGCAGCTTCTCGACCGCAATCAGAGCCGCGACGAAGGCCATCCAGCCGACACTCATGATGCCAAGCGCGAACAGCGACGCCATCAGCGCCCAGCAGCACCCCACGCACCACGCGCCGTTCTTCGCGCCCATCTCGAGCGCGCCGCGCAGACCCTCGCGCCACGAGCCGACCAGGAAGCCGAGCGGGCTCCGGCACTTCGCGAGGCACACGTTCTTCAGCGGCGTCAACTCGTATGCGGCCGCCACGAGCAACGTCCCGCCCGCGACCCACCGGCCGGCCCGACCCCAGTGCAGCACGCCGCCGGCGACCCACCCTCCGGTCACCGCGATCGCGAACGCCAGCAGACCCACTGCGGCCCAAACGAGGAGGTACCCCGCGCAGAACGCGAGCGGCGCCAGCGGGGACCGCTGCCGCGTCATGCGCGAGTAGAGCGCCACCGTCGGCGCCACCGACGGGAACATCATCGCGGCCATCATCACCACCCAGACGCCGAGGAACCAGCCGAGCGTCCCGAGGTCGGTCCACGGTCCGTTGTCCATCCCCTGCATCCGATCGACGGTCCACCACCAGCCCAGTCCAGCGAGCACGAACAGGAGCGCGACCAAGCCGAGGCGGGCGCGCGTGGCCGCGAACGCGGGGGAAAGCCCGCTGGTGGGGGCGCGCCGCTCAGCGGAGACTGCCGTGCTCATCGCTACGCCGCCCAGGCGAACTCGGACTTCGAAAGCCCCGTCTTGCCCTCGTACTTGATGCCAAACGCGTCGATCTGCGACCGCTTCGCTTCGGCCATCGTGAGATCCGAGCCGACCGGATGGAACATTCCCTGAAAGCGCACCGGCTCGCCGGTCTCCACGCCGAACGGCACGATGTCTTCGACTTCGAAGTCGATCGCGTCGCCGACGCGAACGGTGTGCCGCAGCCCGTCGTCGTCGACTTCGATCCGAGCACGCTCAACCCCGAGCATTTCGCCGACGAGCGGCGCGAGCGCGGCCATCGGGCCTCCGAGCTGCCCGCTGAAGACCTGAACGAGCTTCTCGGCCTGCTCGTTGGTCGCCTGGTCATCCACGAACACCCCGAGGCGCCAGTTGCCCTCCGTCATCACCTTCGGCGTGTCCGCGATCGCCGCGACCTTCAAGCCGCTGATGTCAGTCCCTTCGATCTCGCCCTCACGGATGTTGAAGACCAACGTCACCCGGCAGAAGTCATACGTGGCGCCGTGATCTAACGACAGGTTGCAGGGGCACATCAGCTCGCAAGAGCAAGTCTCGACATAGCTCCCTCTGAGACTCCACGACATCGAGGATCACCTCCACTCGGAAAGGGCGATTCTCCGACTTCGCCCGGGACGCGTCAACCCGGCGCTCGACTGCCGAAATCCGCACCAGCATCGAGAGCGCTCAGTGCTGGCTACCCCCATTCCCGGTATTGCCGATCCGACGAGAGCCCAGATCACCACCGAACACGCTGCCGGTTCTGAGAAAGACCGGCCGTGTCGAAGCTCGCGGCAGCGAAAGCGCCGCTGAGACAGCCGAGCAGTCATCGGCTCGAATCCGCGCCGCCGCTACCGACGCTACTGGTTGGCTGGCAAAGCAGGCGCCCAAAACGCTGCGATGACCACGATCCAGGCTTGCGGTCCGGACGAGCAGTAGGAGCGAGGGCTGCTCGTCCGCGCAGCGTCCAAAGCCGGGTCGATGCAGAAGAGCTGGTGTCGGATCGTGGATGCGCAGACCTACTTTCATGCCGCGACGCGAACCTCGGCCACCGCGACGAGCCGCCTGCTTCGCGCGGAGAGCAGGGACTGGACTCTTCGACAGCGCGGCCGACGATGCGTAGGCAGATCGCGTCGCCGCAGTGATCCGGCGACACTTGCGCTTTCGCGTGAAACCAATCGTCGCCGCGACGGCCACGCGGCTCGTCACGTATCGTCCACCGAGCAGTCCAACGGAGTGATCGCCTGGTTGCCGCTGCGATCAACGCTCATTAGCCCCGCGGCGACTTCTCAGATAGCCCGATCGACTAGTAGCCATTCGGCGTCACCGAGTAGCCGGACGGCCCGGCTGGGGCCTGGGAGTTCCCGCGCTGGGCCGGCGAGGCCGGTAGACGATGGTCGTGTCAACCATCGTCCAGAGGAGGACGCCATGGAATCCATCCCATTGCTGGATCGCGCCGGGCGCCGGCGCTCGCCAGCGAAACCTCCAGCTTCCACAGAGGCGTTACGCCGCACAACAAGGGCCTTCGGTACCCGCCGGATCCGCCAACCGTAGAGGAGATCGTCGCAGTGATGCGCGCCGCCGGTGATGGTCCCGACGGCGTCCGGCTACGCGGCGTGATCGTCGTGCTCTGGCGCGCCGGGTTGCGGATCAGCGAGGCGCTCGCGCTCAACGAGACGGACCTCGACCGCGACCGCGGCGCGCTGCTGATCCGCCACGGCAAAGGGGACAAACGCCGCAAGGTCGGAATGGACCGCTGGGCATGGTCGCACCTGGAGCCGTGGCTCGAGGTGCGAACGACTCTGCCGGTTGGACGACTGTTCTGTGTCCTACGCGGACCAACCCGCGGCCGCCCGTGCGCTCCGGCGGCCATACGGGTACAGCTCCACCACGCCGCGGTCGCAGCCGGCGTCCGTCGCCGGTTCGCCCCCCATCAGCTGAGGCACGCGCATGCGGTCGAGATGTCGCGAGAAGGTATCTCGCTGATCGTGATCCAGCGCCAGCTGGGTCACGCCGACCTGGCGATCACATCCCGATACCTTCGCAGCATCGACAACACCGAGATCATCCAAGCCGTCCACCAGCGACCCGAACCGATGATCCCCGCCAGTCGGCAACTCCTGTCCGAACGCTGACCGCGGGCGGGTCCTGACGAGGCCAGCGCGCGTTGAGGCCGCGGACCTGTCGCGGCCTCGCGCGGGCCCCTTGGATCGCACGAAAGGAAGTTGGGCGGCGGCTCACCGGCGAGTCGAGCCTGCAATCCAAAGTCGCCGAAGCGCTCGCGAGCTGTCTATTGGCGGGAAGGTGAATGCGATCGCCCGGGAGAAGTCGCTGTCGTGGGCGGAGCAGCGGTGGTCACCGCTGAGACCGAGATGCGTATCGGTCCGCGCAGTCGCCGCACTACTTGCGCTTGACAGCCTGGAGTGTGTAGCTGTGCGGCAACCGCCACGGGCGGTCTCGCAGTCGCCACTCTTTCTCGCTGGTCTGCTCCATCTGGCCCGGCAGCGCCTCCCACGGGACGCTGTCGTGCTCGACCAGGCCGGTCAGCTCCATCCCGGCATCAAGCAGCGCCGTCACAATCTCTCCGAGTCCGTGATTCCACACGTGTGTGATGGTGGTCTCGAACTGGGCATCGGTCTCGACGTAGGTGCCCTGCTCGTCGAAAACCATCGGCTCGGAGCGCTCGAAGTAGTCGTAGTCGACGACCAGCGAGTCGGTGTGGCTCTCATCCAGGCTCCACATCACAGGATGGCCCTCCCGGATGAAGAGACGCCCGCCCGGTCGCAGCAGTTCCGCGACCACCGTTGCCCAACGGGACACCGACGGCAGCCAGCACAAGGCGCCGATCCCGGTATACACGAGGTCAAACGTCCGCCCGCCGAGTGCCGCGACGGCGTCGTAGACGTCGGCTTCCACGAACTTCACCCCGGCGCCCAGCTCGTCGGACAGTCGCCGTGCCTCGGCCAGGGACGCCGGCGAGAAGTCGACGCCCGTCATGATCGCGCCGAGCCGCGCCAGCGAGATCCTGTCGGTCCCGATGTGGCACTGCAGGTGCACGGCGTGCAGGCCACGAATGTCGCCCAGCCGCGGCACGTCAAAGCGCACGACCGCGCTTAGGAATGACGGGTCGTCGATGAACCGCTGGCGTGCGTAGCCGGGCGACGCGGCGTGAGCCGGCGCCCGCTCGTCCCAGCTGGCACGGTTGACGCGCGCCGAACGTTCCACAGCCCCGCACGATACCCACCGCGGCCCACCGTCATCGAGACCCTGACCCGGCCAACACCTCCACACGGCGACCGCCATGAGACCACCCCGAAACAATCCGGAGGTCGGCTCTACGCGCTGAGCGAGTCCGCTCGTACCCCAGCGGCATAGACGACAGGAGCCCGGCGCAAACCCGCCTAACGGCCCCCGGCTTTGACTCAAACCCGGAAGATGTGCCACGCCGCTCCCAGCGCCGCGAGAGCAAAGACAGGACCCACGGCCCATTCGGCGATCCTCCGTCGCCGAAGCGTATTGCGCCCCATAGACGGCGGGAGGGGAGAGCGATCCTGCGGGCCGGGCAACAGGTTGTTCGAGATTGGGGCGAGGCACGCCCGTGCGAGAGCCGCGCCGGTCATGTCGGTAGAACTGGTGTGAGGGGCGTCGTGTAGGTCGACCGTTGCGAGGGTCGGTCATCGCGGCGCCGAACTCGTCGGCTGTTCCCGCAGTCGACGTGAAGGAGACACCACGATGGCCGATGGTCAGAGCATGACGGTTGCCGATGTCGTCGCGAAGATGATGGATGGTCGGCTTGAGGATTTCGCCAGGGAGGCGGTCGCGTTGGTCGCCCGCGAGTTGATGGAGGTCGAGGCCCGGCACAACGCCGAGACCTGGCACGCGGGCCACGTGCTCGTGCTCGGTCTGGGGTGGCTCGGGGCCGGCGCGTTCTGGGTCGAGATCGGTCGCTACCGCTTCCAGCACGTCGTAGTGTGCGGCTCGTCAGGCCTGCGAAGAGGTACTGAAAGGTGCACAGGCAGGCGAGCAGGGCCATCGTGCGCGGTTCGCCGAAGCGCAGGCCGGGGCAAGAGAACTGGGAGGCGCTGGTGACGATCGGGCTCATGCCGGTAGCCCCGCTACGGTCAACGACACCCGCGACTTCGGGATCGGCCGAGGCGCGGCCCTCCTTGAAGTACTGCCTGACCTTCGAGGCGCGGTAGTGAACCTAGATCGCCGGCTCCACGCCCCCGGTCGAAGATCTTGGTGTGAAACCGCCCGGGGTCTGGCGGGAGACGCGCCGGCCGAACACGATCGACACCTGGTCGGGGCGCCCGAGCGTCAGCTGGTCGGGCAGACTGCGCGAGCTCATCGCCGGGCTCATCCCCGGCTACACCGCCCGCCAGATGACCTACGACCTGCGCCGCCTCCGGCGCAAACACTTCATCCAGCGGATCCCCGCACCCAGCGATACGAGCTGACCAGCGAGGGACGCCGACTGGCCGTCTTTCTCACCAACACCTACACGCGGATCGTCAACCCCTCCCTCGCCGACCTCGACCCCGCACTCCCAGCCGACATCCCTCAGCGCGCCCCGTTTGCTCAAACCTGGCGGGCGTTCGAGAAAGCACTCCAAGCCCGCATCGACCAGGCGGCCATCATCGCCTGAACAAATGACTCGTCCGTGAACCCTTCAATGACCTAGCGGAGCTAGACGAGCGGTCGCAGAGAGACACCTGCTTCCACGAAGCGTGAGCCGTGCTGCTCGGCGAGCACACGGTCGAGGTGCTCGCCGAGCTGGCGCCGCTTCGCTGACGGGGGGCGGATCAGGCGGCGGCCGCGGCGCGGGCGCGCAGCACCGCGGGCGCGACCTCGCGGGCGACCACCGGGTGGGTGACATGGCCGGCCGCGACGTTCAGGCCCGCACGCAGGCCCGGATCCCGAGCCAGCGCCTCCTGCACGCCGAGGTCCGCGAGCATCACGACGTAGGGCAGCGTGGCGTTGGTCAGCGCAACCGTGGCGGTGACCGGCACGGCGCCCGGCATGTTGGCGACGCAGTAGTGCACGACGCCGTCGACCACGTAGGTGGGGTCGGAGTGCGTCGTCGGACGGGAGGTCTCAAAGCAGCCGCCCTGGTCGATCGAGACGTCCACGAGGACGGAACCGCCCGCCATAAGCGCAAGCTGCTCGCGCCGCACCAGCCGGGGCGCACGGGCGCCGCGCACGAGCACGGTCCCGATCACGACGTCCGCCTCGGGCAACAGCTGTTCGATGGCCAGATCGGTTGAGAACAGCGTCGTGGCCCGACCGTCGAACCGGGTGGCAAGCTCATCCAGACGCTGCTGGGAGCGGTCCAGGATGATCACCCGGCCGCCCATCCCGACGGCCGCCGCGGCCGCGCTCTCGCCGGCGACACCGCCGCCGATCACGACCACCATGGCGGGCGCGACGCCAGGGATACCACCCACCAGCACGCCACGCCCGCCCGCGGGAGCGCTCAACAGCGACGCACCGACCTGGGCGGCGATCCGGCCCGCGACCCGGCTCATCGGCGTGAGCAGCGGGAGGCGGCCATCGGCGTTTTCGACCGTCTCGTAGGCGATGCAGGTGGCGCCCGAGGCGCACAGGCCCGCGGTCAGCTCTGGGTCGGGCGCAAGGTGCAGATAGGTGAACAGGGTGTGCCTCGGCTCGAGCAGTGGCAGCTCGCCGCTCTGGGGCTCCTTGACCTTGACGATCGTGTCCGCCTCACCGAACACCTCGTCGGCGCTGTGCGCGAGTCGGGCGCCCTCGCTGGCATACGCCTCGTCGGCGAAGCCGCTGCCCGCGCCGGCGCCTCGCTGCACAATCACCGGGTGCCCGCGCGCGACCAGCTCGCGCACGCCGGCGGGAGTGAGCGCGACACGGCGCTCGTCGGACTTGATCTCGGTGGGAACCCCGATCCTCATGTTGCCTCCAGGTACACGGTCTTTGACGTCGGTGAAGAACCCGAGCGCCGCCTTGCCCAGCTCGCGCGAGCGCGAGCTCGACGCCTTCATGCCGCCGAACGGCACCTGCGGCTCGGTGCCGCCGTCTCCCATTAACGTGGACGACCCCGGCCCGCATCCGCGCAAGAACCCGAGCGCCGCTGCGAGGTCGCGGGTGAACACCAACCCCGCCGACGCGGCGGGATGTCGATCAGCGCGTCGCCGATCGACGCCTCGGAGCCAGTGATCAGGTTGAGGATCCCGGCGGCAGCCCCGCGTCCGTCAGCGCCGTGGCCAACAGCGCCGCCAAGCCGCAGGCAGCCTCGGCCGGCTTCCACACGACCGCCCCGAACGCCAGCGCGGGCGCGAGCTTCCGAGCAGGGATCGCCAGCGGGAACTTCCACTGGGTGTCGCGCACCCACACCCACCGGCTCCCGCACGCTGCGAAGCAGGGTCGCCGCCGTCGCACTTGGGTACAAGCACCCAACGGCTGCAGGCATTCGCCCGCGAAGTGGCGCACGATTATCGCACTCCGCCGCACCTCGCTCGGCACGCGCATCCCGGATCGCCTTGCCCTCCTCGAGGGTCAGGAGGCGTCGCAGATGAAGGCCTGCGACGGCCAACAAGACAGCACCGTGCCGACCAGACGCAGAGTGCTGCTTCCACGAAGGACGAGCAGTCTCGCCTCGGCCGGACGCCGCCGTCGATGCTGCCGCTCCCGACGCGCAGTAGCCGTCACGACGAGCGCTAAGAGGCGGCTCGGATGGCCGCTGTCGGACAGACGGAGTCGCGCGTGCGAGTTGGCCGTCCTGACTGCTCTTGAGCGAGAGAAGGACCCGGTGCTTGCTCCGCGCGGCAAACGCCAACCGGATGGAGCGGAGCAATGCGATCACGCGAAAGCTCCGACCGGGACGACCGCTTAGCCACGTTTGCGGTAGCTAGGCCGGCTCGGTCGCCGCGACTGGCGGTGATCGCCGAATTTTGAGCTCGCCACACCCGGCGCCCGCCGGCCGACGATACGGCAGATCGGTCGGCCGCTCTTCCCCCAGAGAACGACCTGCGAGAGCTGCCTCGGCGAGACATTCGGCTCCCGCGATCAGATCGGGCAACAGAAGACTCGCACCGCGCCTGTATCAGCCGATCGCACCGCGGCGAGTGCCGCTACCGGGAGGCGCGTCCGTTCGCCGCCGCCAGCCGCCGCCGCGCCTTCTGCACCGACGGAAGCGCCGCCTTGGCCTTCGCCAGCGGCCGGGCTCGAACATCGACGCTCGCGGGCTTAGCGGCGATGTCGATCTCCTCGCCGGTCGCCGGGTTGCGCCCCCTACGCTTCTGCTGCGCCGGCTTAACGCGAACCGTCAACTGAACGACCCCCCCCAGACGAACCTTCTGGGCATTCCCTAACTCCTCAAGGACGATCTCGTCAAGCGCATCGAGCGCCCGCTTCGCGTCCGCCCTGCTCAGCTCGGCCCGATCTGCGACCGCGGCGATCATCTGGGACTGGGTCAGAGCCACCGCTACTCCCCCTCAAATCGTGTTGCCTAAACGCTAACAGCAATATTCAACCTACCGCCGCAGACGGAGCGCCGCCTCCGAATCCGTCACCGGAAACAACCACAACACCACCAAAGGAGCCTCGTCCATGTCATCCACCCCCTCCAAGCGCAGCTCCAACGGCGCCGACAGCGATCCGGAGCCAATCGTCGGCGACCGTGGCGCGACCATCCTGGGTCCGCACAACGTTCCGGTCGAGCGCGAGAACCCGGACCTGCTGATCGCGCCGGAGACGGACGCGGGCACGGTGCCGAACCTGAAGTGGCCGTTCGCGCTGTCGCACAATCGCGTGCTCAGCGGCGGTTGGGCGCGGGAGACGACCACGCGCGAGCTGCCGGTCAGCACGGAGATCGCGGGGGT
This sequence comes from Solirubrobacteraceae bacterium, assembly GCA_035625625.1. Taxonomy (GTDB): domain Bacteria; phylum Actinomycetota; class Thermoleophilia; order Solirubrobacterales; family Solirubrobacteraceae; genus Palsa-465. Next base: position 11,485 of record DASPPG010000138.1, on the reverse strand, counting down.
GAATATGCGCCTGAAACCGGGTGGTATCCGTGAGTTGCACTGGCACAAGGAGGCCGAGTGGGCCTACGTGATCGCCGGCGGCTGCCGGATCAGCATCCTCGATGAGGAGGGCCGCCTGTTCGTCGACGACGTCGGGGTCGGCGACCTGTGGTACTTCCCGTCCGGGCTGCCGCACTCGATCCAGGCGCTCAAGGACGGCGTCGAGTTCCTGCTCGCGTTCGACAGCGGCGACTTTTCCGAGAACGAGACGTTCCTGATCACCGACTGGTTCACCCACACCCCCAAGGAGGTGCTGGCCAAGAACTTCGGCGTGGCCGAGTCGGCGTTTGAAAACCTGCCTGGCGACATCGGTCATACCCGGTACGTGTTCGACGGCGAGGTACCGCCGGCGAACAAGGACGACGACGCGCCGCCGTCTCCGGCCGTCCAGCCACCCCAGTCCTACACGTGGCACATGCACGCGCAGGAGCCGATCAAGGTGCCCGGCGGGCAGTTGCGAATCACCGACTCGCGCAACTTCACCGTTGCCAAGACGATCGCCGCCGCGCTCGTCGAGGTCGAGCCCGGCGCGCTACGCGAGATGCACTGGCACCCCAACGCCGACGAATGGCAGTACTGGCTGAAGGGCCAGGGCCGCATGACCGTGTTCGCGTCCGGCGGCAAGTCCCGCACCTTTGACTACCAAGCGGGCGACGTGGGCGTCGCTCCTCGCGCCATGGGTCACTACGTCGAGAACACCGGGGACGAGACGCTCGCGTTCCTGGGGTTGTTTCGCTCGGATCACTACGCGGACGTCGAACTGGCTCAGTGGATGGGAGTGCTACCGCCCGCACTGGTCAAAGCCCACCTCAACCTCGACGACGACGTCATCGCCAAGCTCCCGAAGACAAGGCAGTTCATGGTCGGCTGAGCAGATTCCATGCAGCGGGTGCCGGCACGGTTCGCGCCGGCACCCGCCACGAGCCTCCAGTGCCGACTTCGCTTCGCCTTCCGGTCTCCCTGGTGACCGTCGCGGGCACGATCGCATCCCTGTTCTCGCTGGCACGGGGCGGACGACTGCAACGGCGACATCTGAATCACGCCGATCGTCGCGGCTCGGCCGCTGGCCGCGCGATTGCATTCGAGCTGGCCGGCCCTCGGACGGAGGCGCCGCCCACCGCGCTTACGCATGCCACGGCAGGAGCGACGACGGATCGAGAATGCTTCGTTCCCGGATGCGGTACTCGACGCTTCGGATGTTTCCTCAGCGCCGGAGCGATAGGGCGACCGTGCTGTTGCCCCCGTGGCAGGCTTTAGCGAGGTGCGACTCCGGGCCGGCGTCGGAGGCCGTAGCTCCGCGAGCGCTCGAGATCGCCTGATGCCAGCAGCTCAACGGCTTGTCGGCATCACGGCCTGCTTACGGTTGCAGCCATCGATGGTTTGGGAGCGAGGCGGTCTGCGCGGCTGAGTGTCAGCCCGTTTCGGGTGGGCTAGGGCGGGAACCTCAGGGCTCCTAGCCCTCACGGCTCGGATTGGGTAGCTTCTCCGGTTGCGAGGGCGGTCTCGGTGCCCGGCGGTGGTTATCGAGATTGCTGTGTCGTTAGTGAGAAATTGACATGGCTGATCGTGAATGCCTGGGTGTGTGTCTGTTCAACACGTGCCCGAGGGCGCATGGGCATCGCGCTGTCAGGCCTGCCAGCGGGATGTTTGGGCTCTGCGGTGTACGAAGTGCCGGAACGTCATGCGGATCAATGGTCCGGTCAGCGGCAGCGGGACCCTTGAAGTGCGCTGCGGTGCGTGCGGTAGGAAAAGCCATTGGGACAAGCGTCGGCTGAGAGCCGGCCTCGCCGAGGGAAATCGCCTTCTTCGTATCGAGGCTGCCGGACGGAGAGAAGCCGCCGCAAATCTTAAGGCGTTGCAACAGGCTCGTGTCGCCGCGGCGCAAGGCGATGTTGAGGAAGCAAATCAGCAGCTGAATGCGCGGATGCAGGCGCTTCAAACAGTGCTCGTAAGTTCTCTGGATCGAACCGCGCAATTCTGTTTCGACTCACTCAAGGCTCAGCCGCGACGACCCCCGTGGAACCCAGGATCGCTCGAAGACGAAGAACCGGCACCCGACTCGACGGCGTTCGCACCCCCACCACTCAGCCGCCTGGCTTCCCTGAAGCCCGGAGCCAAGCGGCGCCATCACGAGGCCGTAGCAGAGAGGAACGCCGAGTACCAACAGGCTATCTCACAGCGTGCCGAGCGCGAGACGGAGCGCCGCCGGCAGCTAGCGGAGGCGAGAGCGAAGTTTGAAACTGAAATCGAGGCAGTGGCCGAGGCATAGAACAACAGCAGGCGGCCGTCGATGAGTTGCAGGCTCGTCTGGCGAGGGGCGATGCCGATGCCGTCACTGAGTTCTTCTCGAACGTCCTGCAGTCGGACAGGTACGGATACGAGATCATCACGGCCTGCAGGGTCGCGTACTCGGTTGACTCAAGGCAGCTTGTTGTGGAAGCCGAGCTGCCCGACGTAGATGTCGTTCCTGAGACGAAGGCCTACAAATTCGTCAAGACTCGCGGCGAGACCACGTCAACCCCACGCCCAGCGGCTGAGCGCAAGCGCATCTGCGCCTCACTTGTGGCGCAGTTGGCGCTTCGCACGCTCCACGACGTCTTCACGGCCGACGCCGACGCGAACGTCGAACCGCCGTCGTCAACGCGCACGTTTCGACGATCGACACCAAGACCGGACGGCCGATCCATCCGTGCCTGGTCACAGTCCGAGTGACCCGCGACCACTTTAATGAATTGAATCTCGCAAACGTCGAGCCAGCAGATTGCCTCCGAGGTCTCAGCGCCTCGGTATCGAAGAGTCCCGCGGAGTTCGTGCCTGTGAAACCCGTGATCGACTTTGACATGGCTGATCCGAGGTTTGTCAGTACATCAGACGTTCTCGCCGAGCTCGACGCGCGACCGAACCTGATGGAACTTACGCCGACGGAATTCGAAGGACTTATCACAAACCTCTTCGAGACGATGGGACTCGACACCAAGCAGACGCAGCCGTCACGCGACGGCGGCGTCGACTGCGTTGCCTATGACGCTCGCCCTATCTTTGGAGGCAAAGTAGTGATCCAAGCCAAGAGGTACAAGCACACGGTTGGTGTGAGCGCCGTGCGTGACCTCTTCGGCACGATGCAGAATGAAGGCGCCACGAAAGGCATCCTCGTCACAACGAGCGGCTACGGCCAGGCGTCTCACGAGTTCGCGAACGGCAAGCCCCTTGAGCTGATTGACGGTGGAAACCTGCTGTACCTGTTACAGGAGCACGCGGGTATCGAGGCGAAGATCGAGGTGCCAGAGGACTGGGTCGATCCAGTCGAGATCATGTAACGCAGCCGATGTCCATTAGCAGCAAGTCATCTCCGTTGGAGGCGCAGCGACCGGCGTGATGAACACCTTCGAGCAAGAGCCGGTCAGATCGAACCGACGCGACGACAGGAGCGGCGCGTCGCAATCGGGGAGACCGCCGCCTCTCGGCGATTTGCCTACCCGGTGATGGTGCGGTGGCGAGGAGGAGAGCGGCAGGGCCGACAATCGTTCGGGTACGGGTTGGCGTTGGTGTGCCCCGGCAGTCCGTAATGGACCCCGCAGAAACCGCGAGCGCGCACATGCGAGGGTCGCTCACAGCCGTTCACCTTGCAGGGCCGCAGGCCCGATGCGCGCGTCACGTCCGTCATGGTCAGCAACCGTACCGCGGGGGATCGGCTGGCCCGTACGGTTTGCCAGCGGCGATGGGTAGGACCAGGCGCGAGCTGGAGGCGATCCGGTTGAGGCTGCTGGTGCCGACGGTGGCGTGACGGAAGGTCATCATGGCGGGGTAATCGGGGTCTTGGTCGTCGCTTGTGAGGGCGAGCCGCAGTCGGTGGCCGGCGGCGACGCGGTAGCCGGTGCCGACGATGGGTATCCGGTAGCTGACCAGTTGGTTGATGGGGACGGCGATGGGGGTGGTGCAGGGCAGTACCGGGTTCCCTTGAGTGCTGGAGTGCTCGTCGACGGCTCGAAGGCTGGCGCGGAGGTAGCCGGCGGTGATGTCCGCGCCGGAGTCGTCGGGTGCCACGTCCCGCAGGGTGACGATCCATGCGGTGTCCGCCGCGCTGGCGGTGGCGTCCAGGCGCAGTTCGATTTCGCCTAACAGGTCGGGGTCGCTGGTGAGGATGTCGGTCTCCCAGGCGAGCGATGATGGGGGGTCGGCCTCGCTGGGTCGGGCTCGGTTGAGTCCAGCCCCGAGCACCATGTAGGTCCGTTGGCCGGGGTCGCCCTCGTCGGCACCGAGTTTGCCGTCGTTGCGCAGGGCCAGTTCCTGGTGCTGGATTCCCGGGATGGGCCAGCGGTCGGCGGTCTTCCAGCCGTCGGTTTCGCCTTTGCGGAGCTGGTAGCGGACACGGGGGCCTTCGAGGATTCCGGTGTCGCGTCCTTTAAGCCAGTGGTCGAACCAGGCCAAGGCTTCGATGTGCATGGTCTCCCAGGGCCAGCTAATGCCGAGATCCCCGACCAGAGCAACCCGGACGTTCGGGTTGCTGTCCAGCAGCGCCTTGATGATGGCGAGGCTTCCCGGCAGGTGCAGCGGAACGTTCTCCCAATCACAGCCGAGATAGGCCGGCACCTGAATATTGTCGAACAGGGGAACCATGCTGTGGTCCTCCCACCACTCGTCGCGGACGGGGTGCTCAACGGCGACCTCGCGCCAAATGTCATCCCAGGGATGCGGGTCGTGGCGCAGCTTGAGGAGCACTCGCAAGCCGGCCATGGCGGCGTCCCCCTGGGAGGTGGCGAACTTCCCGTGAATGTGCGGCGTGCGCAGCAGGTCGCTGACCCCGTTGACGAGGCGGCTGCGCCACAGCTTGTTGGTGTGACCGGAGGTCATGCCGATCATGGCCAGGAAGGTGGTGACAAACGATGCGCTCATCAAGCCGTGGTGCACGGCCGACTGGTAAAGGTCAGTGGTGGCTTCCAGAGCGAAGATCGCCTTGAGGTGCTCGGGCTGCTGAGTGGCCGCCTGGACCTGGGTGCTAGCGAAGTAGCTGATCCCGAGCATGCCCACGTTGCCGTCAGACCAGGGCTGGGCGGCAGCCCACTCGACCAGATCATGCAGGTCCTGGCGCTCCTGGCCGTCCATGAAACCGAAGGTGCCGCTCGATCCCCCGGTACCGCGTAGGTTGGCGATGACGTGCACATAGCCGCGGGGGACCCAGAAGTCGCTGGCCCCGGCCTCGATGAAACCCATCGGCGCGCCGCTGTTCTGGATCTGGCGCGGATACGGCGATGCCGCGATCAGCACCGGGAACCTCCCCTCGGCGTCGGGACGGTAGACATCGGTCAACAAGTTGATGCCATCGCGCATCGGCGCTTCGACGTCAAAGTCGTGCGTCATCTCGTACTCGGGGGTCGACAGGCGTTGGTACTCCCGCCCGGTGGTCTGGGTGCCGTTGAGCTGGCGTTGTCCGGGCTCGATCCCCGACACCATCTTGGCCATGACAGTTCTCCCCGGTAGTGGTCCGTAGTCTCACTCTGCGTTGAGACTAGTTTCATGATATGATGAAATTAGTCTCAACGCAAGAGGAAACTTTCGAACATGGTCGAGAAGGCGGTGAGCAGCCAGCGAACCCAAGCGCGTAAGGCGATCCCACCGGGTCCGCGGGACGAACGAGGTGTCCTCGCCGCCCGGATATTGACCGAGGCCCGGACCTCCTTTGCCGAGCACGGCTTCGCCGGGACCACGGTGCGGGCCATCGCCCGCGCCGCCGATGTCGACCCCGCTTTGGTCCATCACTACTACGGCTCCAAGGAGAATCTGCTCGACGCCGCGACGACACCGCCGCCAACCTTCCTCGACCAGATCATCACCGCCTGGCAGACGCCGCCCGACGAACTCGGCGAGCAACTCGTTCGCCAGATGCTGGCCAACTGGCGAAACCCTGACCACGAGCCCGTGCTACGAGCCGTCATGCAGATCGCCGGCAACGAACCAGCCATCCGAGAGAAGCTGCGGAACATGATCGAGCGCTCCATGATGGGCCCGTCAGCCCAAGCGCTCAGCGACGACGAACGCCTACTGCGAAGCAGCCTCATCGCTTCCCAGCTCATGGGACTGGCGTTCATGCGCTACATCTGGAAGATCGAGCCGCTCGCAACCATGCCCGACGACGAGGTTGTCGCCGCGATCGCACCGACGATCCAGCGCTACCTCGATCAGAACATCCAAGGCACGAGATCCGCGAAGCCGCCTACCGGGAGGGCACGGGGATCGCAACTCCGGACACGCTCACCCACATCCTCCTAGGCGCGGCTCTTGTCGCAGAAGCAATCCGCTTAGGGCCCGAGGCCGCGAAGAGCGCCAGCGTCTGATCGCTATGGATCTGCCTCCGCCGTCGATCCGTCGACGGCGCTTCGGAAGCAGTCGTGCGGCCCGACGGTCGGCCTGCGGGCAGCATCGCATTCGCCGTCAGCGAGCGTTTTCACCCCGCCATCGGATTGGCGACGTCAGGATCACGATCGCACGCTGGCGGCGTGGCTGTCCTCAGATCTGCGGAGCGGATGTCGCTGGGGCGAGAAACTGGACGTCAGACGCTCGGACATAGGATTCGGAGCGTGAGTTCGCGGACGCTCGAACCGGTCGCCAAGCTCGACCAACCCAGGGTAATCGCCACGCTGGTGTCCGCGTTCATCGCGGATCCCGTCGAGCGATGGCTCTACCCACAACCGTTCGCCTACCTCACCGAGTTTCCGGCGTTCGTAGCTGCTTTCGCTAGCGAGGCGTTCGAGAAGGCGACGGTGTGGAGCTTGGACGGCTTCGCGGCTGTCGCGATATGGCTTCCTCCGGGTGCTCAAGCGGATCGTGACGCGATCGTCGCTACGCTGAGCGAGTCGGTGTCGGCGGAGAAGCAGGCTGATACGTTCGCCGTTCTCGAGCAGATGGACGCCGCCCATCCGAAGGAGCCCCATTGGTATTTGCCCTGGCTCGGGGTCGATTGTGCGCATCAAGGAGCCGGCCTTGGGTCGGACCTACTCCGGCAATGTCTGTTCCGCGTCGACGCCGACCACAGCCCCGCATTCCTTGAGACGCCCAACCCCCGAACGGTTCCGTTTTATGAGCGCCACGGCTTCCGAGTCACGAGCATCTCGCAAGCCGGAGCCTGTCCGCCCCTGACCAGCATGCTCCGACCTGCGCAATAAGGATCCACGCCAAAGCCGTCCGCGGGTCGCTCATCCAACCCGCGAACGTTGGGAACGATCGCTTTGAACGTGCGCCGACTCGCTGCGGGACGATCGCTCCGGTGACATCTCGATGTCGCCACGTCTGTAGCTGCGGTGGCCCGGCGTCCGGGATAGCGATCCCGGCTCGATCGCCGGCACGATCGCTTCGCCCGCCTGGGCTTCCGCTCGCGCCGTCATTGCTATGCCAGCCAGCAGCAACGACTTCCGGCGACTGCTCCGCATGGATCCGGTAGTCGAAGTATCCGGTGATTGCTTCGTACAAGAGGAGCAGCGCGACCTGACCGCCGCCCCCGTGGCAAACCGCAAGCTGGGGCCGACCCCGGCTGCTCTTTCCGGACCACCGGACACGCCCCCTCCTGCTCACGTATTGACGCCGGCTGGCCGACGGCCAGCAGTGAGCTGTGGCGGATCGAGGTTCCGCGGTCGAGCTTGCGCAGCGCGAGCGGCGGGCACCGAAGCTCGCGTTCGCCGAAGCGCCCCACCGGCCGCCAGGGCCGGACGGTGACCGTGCGGTCGTCAACCTCGGTGACCTCGGGAGTCCGTCCTCGAGGTACCGAGGCCGGATCGGGTTGGTGAACATGACCGTGTTACCGACGCACAGCTCGGCGATCGCTCGGGCGGAACGGACCGTGTGAAGCAGCTGCCAGCGCGCCTGGACGGCGTTGGCGATCGCGTCAAGCAGCTGATGCTCGGGATCCTTCAATCGGCGATCCTGCGTCTCAGGCCACAGCATCGACTGCGCGCTCTCGTCCATCTCGAAGCTCACGCCCCTATCTTCGCTGCCGAGGCGGACGAGCCGAGCCGTGTCAGGCTCAACCCCGGGTGATCCAATCGCGGTCGGTGTCATACATATAACGCCACGAACTCGATCATGATGATCCTGCGCCCCATGCGCTTCCCTGCCGTCGCGCACTCGTGCACCTGCTGCTGCGCAGCCGCGGGGTCGCTGGCGGCCCAACCGTTCACCTTCGCGTCGACTCGGACGTCTGCCCGCGCGTCGTCGAGCGAGCGCCCGCCAGAGCATGGGTAGAGGACAAGAGATCGTGCAGTTTGCTGGTTGCCAACAGGGCCTGCGTTGGGACACTCGTAAGTGACGCTCCCCGCTGACGTTCGTGGCGCCGCCGGCGCCATTGCATAGGTACAGGTTGGGCGTCCGCATCTCGCCCCGCGCTGCTCAGTTTTGTCCCAGGCGAGAGCGTCAGCGGTCCCAATGGACCTACCCCGGGTGGAAGCTCGCGCGGCCGTAAGCGGAGGATGGCCGCGCCGCGATTGCCCTCGCTGGCGGCGCGTCTTTGCCCTGCTCGGCACCGGCGGCGGCCTTCCGTCTGGAGGATCGCCACCGACACGCCGGAGGGACCTGGGACGTGGCCCACCGCCGGTCTTGAATCCGCGAGCTGCCACTTTTTAGGTGCGAGGGGTTGACGTTTCACTCTGGGGGTGAGAGGCTTCGCCGTGGGTCCGCGCCGGGCGGCGGTGGCCCGTCTTCAACCGGGGTGAAGGAGAGATGTGTTGTGAAGCGCATGCGCTTGTACGTCGTCGTTGTCGTTCTTTCCGCGCTCGGCGCGTGGGCAGCCAGTGCCAACGCGGACCCGTCGGTTCTGCCGCTGTGCAACGGACCGGAGACGTTGATTTCCGGCAACTACGGCAACCTGACGATCACTGGCAACCGAGGCGTCTCGAATACGGGAACGCTGAGAGTGTGGGGGAACCTCAGGATCGCTCCGGGGGCGTGCCTGGATGCCTTCTCGATGGGAAGCGTTTCCGTCCGGGGCAACGTGCTGGTCGGGCCCGGCGCCATCTTCGCGCTCGGGTGCGCGCTCGACGCCGTCGGGCCACCGCCACCGCCGTCGCCTTGTACGGCAAGCACGAACGACGTGGTCGGTAGGAACATCGTCGCGATCGATCCGTGGACGATGTACCTGACAGCCGACGCGGTGCGCGGCAATGTGGTCTCGATCGGAGGCGGGCCGGGACCGACGCTCGATCCATACGTGAACTTCCCGATCAAGGACATGGCGATCGGCGGGAACCTGATCGTCCAGAAGTGGCAGGGCGCGTGGTTCGGGGCGCTGCGAAACCGCGTATCGGGAAACATGATCGTGAACAACGTCACGGGCGTTGACATCGGTGAGTTCGGACCCGACTCCAACGAGGTCAACACGAACACGGTCAGCGGCAACCTCGCCTGCTTCGACAACAGCCCCGCAATCCAGTTCGGGGACTCGGGCGGCGCGCCGAACGTCGTCTCCGGGAGAGCGTTCGGTCAGTGCGCCTTCGGCATCTACCTGCCCGACCTGAACTATCCGGGAGGCTCGCCGCAGCCGATTTCCGTGAAGGCGCCACGGACTCGTTGAGGCTTGCGGCCGAGAAGGAAGAAGGAATCAACACAATCGGGCCTGCCCTCTGGGGATGCAGCGGGCAGGCGCGTCCCATCGGGACAGCCGACGCCGTAGCGGCCGCCGGACCGTGCTTCTCGCTGGCGCTTCCATTGAATGCAGCGATCCGGCTTGCCCGGCTCGCGCGCTGCTCGAACCGCCGACGAGCGTGTGTCCGTGAGGCGCCATGCCTGCTATTGCGCTGGCGTTACGGCGTCGCGGCGGTTCGCTATTCCCTTGGCGACGACAAGGGGGTGCGCGTCGCCAGGGCCGTGCGATCGCATCGCCACGCCAGCAGCAACCGCGTCCGGCGACTGCTCCGCATGGATCCGGTCGTCGAGGTATCGGATGATTGCTTCGTACGAGAGGAGCAGCGCGACCTGACTGCTGCTCGCCTGGCATTGCAGTGACGCCGTCACGAGCCGCCGCGCGATCGCATTTACGAGGCAGGAGTCGGGGCGATGGCCGGTGCGGACCCGGTTCGCTTGCTCGCTACCGGTTAGGACCGCGTCGTCGCGAGATTACGTTTGGTCGCCAAACCACTCGCGCGACGCGGGGCAGCGCAAAGGTCAAAGCGATCGCCTCGGCTGACAGCACCCTGGCGTTCGTGATTGGGCCGATCCGATCGTGCGCAGGGCGCGCGATCGGATCCGCGGGACGGCTCCGCGAGCCCGGAATCCGCGCGTGGGGGGAAGCGACCCAGCCTCGGGGGTAGGGGTGTGCGGATAGAGGATTCGGGGTGCCGAATGCGAACTTGTCACGCGAGTCAGCCGACCGTCGCTGGCTGGAGACCGGGGTGGAAAGGAAGCGCATATATGAAAGGTGTAGGCCGGGCTGTGTTCGTCGCGGTCCTGTTCCTGATAATCGGCGTGCTCAACGTCATCTACGGCATCGCCGCGATCGGGAACGCTCATTTCTTCAACAATACGCAGTTCGTGTTCTCGAGCCTCCACACCTGGGGGTGGATCACGGTCATCGTGGGCGTCATCCAGATCACCGCGGGGCTCTCGCTCATGAGCGGCGGTGGCTACGGCCGGGTGATCGGAATCATCGCCGCCACGATTGGCGCGTTCGAGTCGCTGCTGTCGGTCGGTGGAACGCACCCGTGGTGGTCGCTGGCCATCTTTGCGGTGTGCATATACGTCCTGCACGGTCTGATCATCTTCGGTGAGGGAACGCCGGCGGAAGCCTAGCGGCGTGAAATCGGGAGCCTGCGCCGATGTGCAGGCTCCGCCGGTTTGCCGCATCGTCAAAGCTCAGGCGTTGCGGGACAACGTTAGTCTCGGCCCGATCGGCGTCAGTCCCGCCAAGACCACGCGCTGTTCTGCGTCGGTGCGGAGCGTGCAGGAACGTGCAGCGCGCAACTGTGCGCGATCCGAACGTTTCATGCCTCCTGGTCCAGATCTAGGGGCTGCTGAAGCCGTCGCCGATCCGGACCACCGGCGCACACAATCGCGTCGCGCCGCCAGACGGGTCCGTGGTGCTCGAGCAGGACCAGCCCGCACTGCTGTTCCTGGCCGCTGCGGGAGCCACCGCGAAACCGTCGCCCACTGCCAGTTCAATCCGACCGGCAGCAAAGATGTTGCCAGCACCCGAGTTGGCGCGAGACCGAGCTCCGCGCGGAGCCGGGCTGCGCTTGAGTTGGTCGTGACGCCCGTGGCGACATCACGGGAGGTCGGCCAGGCGGACCGTCGACGGATCGCCGGACCACGCGACTGTTCTGCATCCTCATAGGATCCAGAAGTCAACAGGCAACGTCGTCGCGCTCTGTTCTGGCAATTCCGTTGGGTGGGCCCAGTTGCCCTCGTATGCGGCAGCGAGCCAGTTGCCCCAGCGGGCAATGAACTCATCGAGTTCGCCCGTCCGTTG
>DASPPG010000137.1:0-4639 GCA_035625625.1 Solirubrobacteraceae bacterium | reverse complement strand
AATACATCTTCGCCGACGCTTTGCGGGCCGTGGAAAGTGCCCGCGGGAGCCCGTCCCCCGCCAGGCTCGTTCCACTCGACATTGGGGTCCTGAACGGCAAGCACCGCAGCGATATCGCCACGGTTGAAGGCCTCATAAGCGTCTTGGAGTGTGTGCACATCTGTTGAGGTCATGACTCCCCTCTCTGGTTTGGTCCCTTTGTCGCGACTCTATTTCGCGCCACACAGACGACGCAAGGTTTCCCCGCGTCCAGAACGTCTTGAACGGCCGCATCGTTGCCCCATGATCGAGAAGCTGCAGGACCCCGGGAACGGGCCGGTTTTCCCAGTAGCCCAGCGGTATCAGAAGCTCCAAGTAACAAAGAAGCACGCGGAGCCCAACGCTTCCGGTTCTAGCCTAAGCGGAAGCCGAGCGTCCGAGAACCACTCGCAGTTCTCGGTCCAGAACCTCGTTGGCCCGTACGTGTCGTTCAGTGAGCTCGGCAGTCGCGGCGTCAAGCTCTGCGACGGCTCATCAACAGCGGCACCGCGAAGCTTGAGTTTCAGCATCTCTATTTCCGTGGCGAACTCCTGCAGGGCTGTCAGCTCATGCCGCAGCTCGTCGTTGAGCACTCGTTCCCTGATTCGGAGGAGCGCCACGCGCGCCTCGTAGACACGCTGGTTGAGATCCTCCCCCAGCTGATACATCTCGCCCGTATCTCGCAACGTCCGCCGGTCCTGGAAGATGGCTTCCGCGGCCGACCGCGAAAAGCGAGCAGCCGGTCTTGAAGTTCCAATAGGACATCGCGCTGGAACTGCTGGCACTCGTCTTCAAGCCTTTCCTCCCGACCAACGAGCCTCGCACGCTCTTCCCGCGCGGCGGCGCGCTCGTCGCGTGCTTCGTCGTTACGCCCAGCAAGCCAGTAACCGGCCAGACCGGACGCCGCGGGCACAATCGCGCCGACTGCGGCTAACTATGCGGGTACGTCAGCCATACTCGCCCCGGAGGATCCGCGATGGGCCGGACGTTATGAAGGCGCTTCCCCTTTGATCGAATAGGAGCAGGGCTGGGCGAGGCCGGCGTCCCCGGTCAGTGGTAAAGCCGGCGCTCGTCGCGAGCGTCGACGCGTCTTCGCGAGCAGGATCGCAGCCGACCCGGCGTCCACCTGCTCACCCCCCGCGCAGTCTCCACTGTCACGTGACGAAGGGCGCAGTGGAGGAGCGGGGCAAATAGAAGGGCCGGTTCCAGTCGACGCGGCCCCAGGGGTCGGATGCGGGCTGACAGCGGGGGGCGCCGCGGGAGGACGGGCGATGGCCGGCAGAGAGAGGCCGAGCACGTGGCTGTCCTTGAAGCGTCATCGTCGAGCCTAGAGCGCCGGGCGGGCGATCGCTCGGAAGCAGCCACTGCGACGCGGGGCCAGGGACCACGAGCAGCGGGCTGGTCGGCGGCTGACGCCGCCTCGCGCCCCGCCAGGCCACAGTGTTCGCCGACCGCGAGGCTGGAGATGGGACACGCGGACGACAGCAGAAAGGAGCGGACAAGATGAGAAAGATGGGAATGCCGGCCAAGGTGCGCCGGCGACGGCCCGCCCGGCCGAGGAGCCTGGCCCCTGGCCAGTTCCCGGTTGGCGCCAGACGGCGGCCCGGCACTGACAGAATTCCGGCTTGTGCAGGAGAGCAACCCCAGCGGGAGCAGCGGGCCCGAGCAGCGACCTCCTGACGTAGCGATGGACGAGTCGCGGCTGCTGATGACGCGGCGCGAGAAGGAGATGACCGTTGCACAGCGGATCGAGCTGTTCGAGCGTCTCTCCCGTGACGCCGCCTGGGCGAGGGCGGCCAAGCGGGTTCGATGGCCGAGCCGCTGGTGGACTTGCGGGGTCTGCTCCGCGGTCTGCACGAACAGCAAGTCGACCCCGGTGAGCTGCGCGAGTGGATCGGCCGGCCCTTCGCCGACGTGGTAGAGCCGAGGCCGGCGTGAGCCGGGCTGAGTCGATCCGGGGGCTGGCACTGTCCCTCGGCCTCGGGCGGCCCGGCGGCTGGCGGCGATCATCGCGGCCAGGGCCTCGGCCTCGTCTTGCTCTTCGGTCAGGGCCATACGGTCTCTTAGAGCAGGGGTCGCGTGGTCGGCAAAGGGTGCCCCGCCGGAGCCGGCGGGCGGGAGGCCGAAGCCCGGTTCTAGTTCATCGCCGCGCCGCAGCGCGGCTACTCCGCGGCGACCGGCGCCGACGCCGGTGTCTCGGTCCCCGGATCGGCGGTCGATTTGGCGGTCGCGTCGGGGGGCGTCTCGGAGGAGTCGGTCGCCGGGACGGCGGACGGTTCGCTGGCAGCGGGTGCAGATGGCGCCAGGGGTGCGGGTGGCGCGGCCAGGGGTGCGGGTGGCGCCGTCGCCTGCGCCAGACGGTAGCCCCGCGCCGCCTTCTGAACCTCGCCGCTGCGGGTCAGCCTCGACAGCGTGCTCGAGACGACGCCTCGCGCCAGACCGCTCTTCTCGGCCACCTCTCCGGCGGTCATCGGCTCTTCTTCGGCGAGCGCCGCGAGCACCGCGGCCCTCGTCGCACCGGGCGCCGTCCGGCGCGAGGGGGCGCCTCCCCCCTCGGCGGTAGGCTGAGAGGTGCGCCGGCGGGCTACCGGCGCGCCGGGGCGCTCGGCCGGCGGTCGAGGCCGCCGGGTGGTTGCACGCCGCGTGGGCGCAGGTGACCCCGCTCGGGTGCGCGCCCCAGCGTTTCGCCCGGGACCCTTGCGCGCGGGTGCCAGCGACGACCGCGGATCAAGCGCGGCGAGCGCCTTCCGCAACCGGTCGGCCTCGCTCACGATCTGGTCAAGGCGGTGTTGGATCTGCTCACGCAGGCGATCGATCATGTGGAGTTACATCCTCGTTAGCGGCGGGCGGAGCGGCGATCGTACAACGCCGGCTGCTTCACCCAGCGACCTCAGGCGACTGCTCGTCAGCCGCGGCCCCGACAGGAGGCCGGCGTCCAACTCGGCGCACGCGCCGTCGACCAACTGCGGTTTCGAGCGTGGTCGTGAGGGTGTCCCGACGGGCGTGAGCTCCAGGTACGCCGATTTGTATCCGAGGCCGTTGAGCGGCTCGCGCTGAGCGACGGCGTCGATCCTCGCGTGGTCGGGCGCAGGGCGCGATACGCGCGGCGATGCGGGCGCGACGCAGACCGAATAGTCGGGTGACGGGCGGGGTACGCCGTGGCCCGGGCGAGCTACGCCGGGCCGGAGGGGGCCGCGGAGCGCGTACGAAGGGCACTTGCAGGGGAAACCTCTCGGGGGCTGCGCCGCGGCGTAGGAGCTACAACCGCGCCGCGGCGCCGGCGGGCGGAGGCGGGCACCGTCGGGAGGTGCGACGAGTTTCGACCTGCGTGCTCCGGCACGTGGCCGGTTCGAATCGCACCGGCTCGATCAGGGCGGTCGCCGGAGACGGGAAGGACATGCACACGTCGAGCGAAATTCGCCTTAACGCACGCACTTTCCCCCGATCCGGTGCCTGCTACCGGAGGAGGGGCGTGGTTCACTTGGATTGCTGCTTTTGCACCGGGATTGTGCTTACCGTGTGCCGGGGTCTCGCAGTAACAGATAGGTCACTGAGCGAGTCACGCTAGTTCAGCCGCCGTATGAGCTTGCTTCGGGCCGGACGCTTTGAGTGTCGCGGGCAGGGAATTGGGTGGCGGCGTTCCTGGCACGGGGCGCGGGCGATCAGGATGGTGACCGAGCAGGCGTGCCCCCGGGTCACCCGGCGCCCAGTCTTCACCGTCACATGACGAGAAGGCGGCGTGGAAGAGCGGGGCAAAGGGAGGAGGGGCCCCCGACGACGACCGGGGTCGGATGCCGGCTGACAGTGGGAGGGGGCACGTGGAGGCTGGCCGCGGCGCCAGACGGGCCACTGGGGAAGATCGCTCCGCGTGCCGGCCCCGACCCGGCTTCTGCCCTTGCGCGCCGCTGGTCTGGACGAGCAACAATGATGGAGGTGGAGGGTGTTATGCCGAACGAACCCCGCGGTAGCCTTGGGCGTATGCCGACGCTCGTGCGCGATCCGCAACCGGTTGAGTTCGAGCAGCTGCTCGAGCGGCGCCGGGCCCTCGGCCAGGATCTGCTGGACGAGGTGTGGGAGGGCGTCTACCACATGAATCCGGCGCCGGCGGCCAGACACGCTGATGTGGCCCAGCAGCTCGCCGTGTTGGCACGAGGCCGGCGCGCGCCGCCGGCCTCGTGCCAACCATGAGCATCTTCAACCTGGGCGAGCCGGGGGACTACCGGGTTCTCGACGGCGGTCTGCACCGTGCCCGTCCGGGCTCCGAAGATGTGTACCTCCCGACGGCCGCGCTGGTGGTCGAAATCGTCTCGTCAGACGACCAGACTTGGGAGAAGCTCGACTTCTACGCCGCGCACGGGGTGGACGAGCTGCTCATCGTCGACCCCGGGGAGCGCAAGGTCGACTGGCTGGGACTGCAGCCCGACGGCCAGTACCGCCCGGTGAAGCGAAGCACGCTGATCGCGCTCGGACCCGAAGAGCTGGCCGAGCGGGTCGACTGGCCGGAGTAGCGGTCGCGTCGACGGGGCGACGGGGCGGGGCGACATGGGGCGTCGCCCCAAGGCGGCGGGCACCGGAGCGTGAGACCGGCGCCGGTGGCCCGCCGGCTTGGATAACGGCTTAG
>DASPPG010000136.1:0-12877 GCA_035625625.1 Solirubrobacteraceae bacterium | reverse complement strand
ATTAGGCAACGTCGCCATACGTCAGAAGCTCGCGGTACCGCCATCGGCCATGCTGCTGGATCGGGCTAAAGACGGCAGCGAGGCGCGCCGCGACTGCCGGAGCCATTGCGGACGTCTGCTTTGCTGATCCGGCCACCGGCGAGATCGTGGCTACGCCCGTTGTGCATATGCAGAGCCGACCAATCGGCGGCTTCTCAGGGCGACCGCTTGGCGCGAGGAGCACTCGTCGGCACCGCGGTCCTTGCTGATGGGCCCCTAGTCGCCAAAGCAATAGCCCGCCCGGCGGGTCTTGACAGCGGAAGCGATCGTCCGCAAGAAGCCGGGGAGCCGGCGTCCGCGTCGCACTCGAGTGCAGTCGTAGATGTGTCGGGCCGTGCCTCTTGCCTGATGGCGGGCCGAGGCGCCAGCACGGTCTGTCGGAGGTTCTCAGCGGGCTGTCTTGGCGCCGGTGGCCAATCGAGAAATCTGCCTTGATGGCTGGCGGGGGCGGGCGCAGCGCGGCAGCCCGCCCCGATTCCCGATTGAGTTGGGTCCCGTGGCGCGTGCGGGGGGTCGCGTCGTGGCCTCGTCTACGACTTATATCTCTTCACCTCGAGTCGGGCGGCCTCCCATGATTCTGATCTTATCCCACTTGACAGCGGCCACATCAATGCCGTTCGACGAGGCGTACTTTCCAGCGGCTTTGGCAGTGAACGCTTGGCGCTCTTCCTTGGAGGCTTTGCGCTGGCCAGGCATTACTGTGCGATAGTAGGTTGCGGGAGTGAGCGCTCCCGAGGACATCGTTTGGTAGAGGCGGTAGACATAGTTCTCATTTTCCATTTCTAGCTCCTTCGGCGTGATAGACAGTGCGTCAGTAGTCACTACCTGGAGTGATCGCGGTTGCCTTGCGCGAGCGCCGCGCGGGAGGCGTTGTCGAGGATGCGCCGCGTTATGTGTTCGTGACGTGACTCCTGTTCCGTGCGGCGTCGGTCGCCGGCACCTCGGAGCGGGTGGGACCCTGCCGCTTGGCCGGGGAAAGTGATCGCCGGTTCGCCGTGTGGCCGCCGCACGACGTGGCGGCCACTGTCGACGGGATCCTGGCGATTCGCCTCATGCGCGGTTGCTGGTGTGCAACTTCGACGCTTCGTTCCGCCCGAAATGCCGAGTCGCTCTTAATCAGAGGCCGGTTACGTCAGCGACGGACTGGCAGGTCTGGGTGGCGCCGCCGTCCGTTGTGGTGCAGTGCTCGGTTCCCGTGCCCTTCACGCCGCTGTAGGCACCCGATCCGCCTGTCCAGGTTATAGCGAGCTTGTACGTCGCGTTGGTATTGCTGGTGAACTGGAACGTTTCGGCGTAGTGCCCGTGGACGGTGCCGTTGAACAGCCACTTAGTCCACTTTCCGTTGGCGGTTCCGGCGCCGGTGGTCGGGTTGAACGTTGAGCTGTAGGTTGCGGAGATGACACCGGTGCCGAGTGGCTGTGAGCATTTGGTGAAGCCCAGAACGAAGCCTGACGCTTGGTTCGGGGTCGGGTTGTACTCCGTGCTCCTGCACGTGATCCTCGTAGCGGTTGTCGCGCCGCTGCTGGCGGCGGCGACTGCGCCGAGTGCAGCGATGATCGCGATCACGATCGTAGGTGGGATCAGTTTGCGCGTAGCTTTGCCCCTTCTTCGCCGGCGGGGTGCCGGCGCTTGGCTTGGTCGAGACCGGGCGCCCTGAGGCAATTGTGGGCTGCGGACGGATGGCGCACAACTTCCCGGAGGGGTAGTGTGTACTGCTCGACTGGGAGGTTCTGCGCGCGGACCGCGGTCGAGAGGGCGCGAACATGCAAGACCAGACACGCCGAGATGATGTGGCGGCCGGGGCCGAGCCGCTTGGCGACGGGGCGCGCGGGGAGGTGTCCGGCAGCGTGGAGGATCCCCGAGCGGTGCTCGATTCGCTGCCGGCGGTGGTTGGTTACTACGGTACAGATCTGCGCAACCGGCTCGCTAACCGCGCGTACGTCGAGTTCTTTGGGGTCACGCCAGATGAGATCCTCGGCCGGCATATCAGCGAGGTGGTCGGGCCGGAGCTCTATGGCCAGAACCACCCGCACATCGAGGGGGCCCTCGCCGGCGAGCCGCAGCTGTTCGATCGGACGGTCATCGACCGCAACGGCGAACCGCGCCGGATGCAGTTCTCTTACGTTCCGGACGTCAGTGACGGGAAGGTCCGTGGCTTCGCGGTGCTGTTGACCGACGTCACCGCTCGGCGGATCGCCGAGCAGGCACATGAGGCGGCGGAGACCAGGTTCCGGGGCCTGCTCGAATCCGCTCCGGACGCGATGGTGATCATCAAGGCAGACGGCGCTGGCGAGATCGTCCTCGTCAACGCCCAAGCCGAGCAGCTGTTCGGCTACACCCGCGCGGAGCTCCTCGGCAGGGGTATCGAGGTGCTGATCCCCGACCGGCTTCGTGACCGCCACCAGCATCATCGCTCCGACTACGCAGCAGACCCGCAGGCCCGTCCCATGGGCATCGGGCTTGAGCTGTTCGGACGGCGCAAGGACGGCAGCGAGTTCCCGGTCGAGGTCTCGCTCGGCCCGCTCCAGTCGGCGGAAGGACCGCTCTTTTCCAGCTCGATTCGTGACATCACCGATCGCAAGCGCGTCGAGGACGAGCTGCGCCGCAGCCGCGAGCAACTAGCGGAGGCCGAGCGAGTCGCGCGGATCGGGAGCCTGGAATGGGACCTGATCACCGGCCACACCACGTGGTCAGACGGACTGCTCGCGATCTACGGTCTCACCTCCGACCAGTTCGACCCGACCCCGGCGGCTGACCAACGCGTGTACCCAGAAGACCGAGAACGCGTCAGGCAAACCCTGGAGCGAGCGATTGCTGACCGATCCTCCTTTACGCTCGAATATCGCGGCGTGCGCGGAGACGGCCGAGTCCGCACGCTGCGGAGCCATGGCGAAGTCGTCGTCGACTCGACCGGCGAGCCGATCCGCGTCGTCGTGATCGTGCAAGACATCACCGACGCCAAACTCGCTCAGGAAGCTCTGCAAAGCGCGTCGGCCGACCTCGAGCGCCGCGCCACCGAACTCCAACAACTCGCGCTCAACGTCGCCGAACCCGACACGCTGCACGCGCCGCTCACCGCCCGACAGCTCGAGATCCTCCGACTCATCGCCCACGGCCACACCAACGCAGCCATCGCCCAGCGACTATTCGTGACCGAAGGCACGATCAAATGGCACGTGAAGCAGATCCTCGCCAAGACCAACTCCTCCAACCGCGCCGAAGCCATCGCCCGCGTCCTCGGCACGCCGCAATAGCCGACCCGCTGGACGCCCCCAACGACTTACTAAGCCTTCCGCAAAACCGCCTAATCTGAGGCACGCCCGGCCACCGCTCGGGACCACTGCTTTGTGCGCGCGCCAGCAGGCGTCGTGGTCTCTGCTTTGGCGACAAGCGAGGGCACGCAGCAATCCGCTGGCCGACTAGTGCGGCGGTCTCGTGCGTTCCGGGAAGGTCGAGTCGATCGCCCCGGGCCGCATCGCTCTTCGGTATGTTGATCTGAGTGCGGGTTGCGCTGATCTCCCGTGTCGACCGGGCCGTCTCCGGTCTCGCGGCCCTGCTTCGCGTGATCGGTCACGAGCCGGTTGGTGCTCTCACGACGTCGCTCGGCGCCGGCCGATATGGAGCCGACACTCTAGGTGCGATCACTCGCCAGGCAGAGGACGGATTCGACGTAGTAGTGGCCGGCTCTCCCTCCCGGATCGCGCCGCTGCTCGCCGCCCTCGATGCGGACGTCGCGATCAGCGCCGCCTTCCCAATGCTCATACCGGCCGATGCGCTTGATGTTCTGCCATTGGGCATAGTTAACACGCATCCCTCGTTGCTGCCGCGCTACCGGGGTCCTAACCCGATCGCGTGGACCGTTCGCAATGGCGACCATGAGCTTGGGTATAGCGTCCACCGCATGGACGCCGACTTCGATAGCGGCCCGCTGCTCGCCCAGGGGACCACGCCGATCGATGACGTCGAGGACTCGTCAGAGGTGTTTGAGCGGATGTTCGCTCTTCTCGGCTCGCTACTCCCAGCCGCACTCCTGCGCGTTGAGAACGGAGATCCAGGCGACCCCCAGCCAGGCGGGCAGGCAACCTACGCCGGGTTCTTCGAACCCGAGTACGTCGAGATCGACTGGTCACAAACGGCGGCCGAGGTGCGTCGTCAGGTGTTAGCCTGGAGCGTTGCCGCGGCGCGACCGAGCGCCCGCGGTGCGCTGACCACACTGGGCGGCGAACGTGTGCGCGTGCTGCGAGTCCGGTTCGACGATGCCGAGGGCGGAACCCGCGTGGACTGCGCCGACGCTGCTCTCTGGATCGTGGAAACTGAGCCAGCATAAGCACAACTCAGCCTCGCCCAGCGAGCCGGCGCACCGGGTCGATCGCCTCCCCGGCGGCGCTCTGCTCACCGGGCTAACCACCGCGGACCACCCGCGGAGGGTCTGTGCTGAACTGCAACGAAGGGTCGAGGTGAGCGATCAAGTGCACCATCCGCTGTTCGCGCGGTTGTACGCATGCCTGAGCCCGCGTAGGGATGCCGCCGGGCAGCGGGAGCACCGCCGCGAGAGCTCGCCGACCTGAGCGGCCGGATAATCGAGCTCGGGGCCGGAAGCGGCCTCAACTTCCCGCACTACCCGCCCGGCGTGAGCGAAGTCGTGGCCGTGGAGCCCGAGGGCTACCTTCGCGAGCGGGCGCGCCGTGCCGTGGCAGGCGCACCAGTACCAGTGACCGTGATCGACGCCGTCGCCGATTAGCTGCCGTTTCCCGACGGGGGCTTCGACGCCGCCGTAGCCTCGCTCGTGCTCTGCACCGTCCCCGACCAGGCACGCGCGCTGGCCGAGCTGCACCGCGTCCTGCGCGTGGGTGGCGAGCTTCGTTTCTACGAGCACGTCCGTCCGAACAACCCGCGGACCCTCGCCCGATGGCAGCGCCTGGACGACTCGAACATTTGGCCGCGCCTCGCCGGCGGCTGCCACCCGACCCGCGACACCGAGACAGCGATCCGCGATGCCGGCTTCACCGTCGAGCGCTGCCGCCGCTTCCGGTTCAAGGCAGGACCCGTCACCGCTCCACACATCGTCGGCGTCGCCCGCCGACCATAGGGGCCCCGGACACCTGCCTCCACGCTGGCCTCACACGGGACCGCTCACCTCGGCCGTACGCCTCAGCGCACCCAACGCGTAAACCCACGGTCAGGCCGCTTGCCTTCGACCACCCGCACATCACCACCGTCGCCCAGCTCGCGCTGCTCCCCGGACGCTTCACGCTGATCCTGTGAAGGGCCGGCCGAGGGATGACGCTCGCGCCTCCACGATCGCCATCGGAGCGGCGCCGGCGTTCACCGACCGGCCAGTCCTTTCATAGGAGGTTGTTGCACAAACCCCTCAGAAATCCGGAGCATCATTTGGTCCGTGGGACAACAGATGTGCGGCGGGCTGAGATCCGGGTGCCAATTGGGACAGCACCCTCGAATCAGGGCTTCACCGGTCCTCTCGACCCACCTTCACTGTCACAGTGACTTCCGCGGGGCTTTGCGCAACAGCCTCATAGCAAATCGATCACGCGGCTCGGCCGCACGAGCGATCGAGACGTCGCCTTATGTGAGGTTGGGGTTGTCAGACCCCACCGTTGTTGGGGTTTGACGTGATGGACATGTCTGCGACTGTCGGGCCCGAGGGCCAAAACCGGACGCGGGATAGCAGAGAGGGGCCCCATTTCAGGCGGCTGGGCGCCGCAACCCCGGACACAACCCGGCGACCCGCGAAGGTCCGGCTCGGTTGAGAGGTCGGTAGCGCATGCGGGACCCGCCCGTCTGGCAGGGGGCCTGCCGGACGAGCGGGCTGGGGGTCGCCCTTGCGAGCGACGCCCCCCAGCGTTAGAGCCCTCCCGCGGGGGTCAGCAGCCGCGGGTCCGGTTTATCCGCCAGATGCCGAGTCGATGATGGCAAGCCGCATCCACTGCACCCTGGCTGCGCGGCCCGTTTGGCTCTTGGGCTTCGTTGCCGAATCTCACGGTGACCCAGTACGGAGACGGCGAGAGGGATAGCCCACGCACCACCTCCTTTCAATCGCTGAGGACAGAGACCGAGTGAAGCGGCTGGGCTGCAGACGGCCCCTGGAGCTGAACCGCAGTTCGGCGGAACAAGCCGTCAGTCCGTCGTGCCTTGTCGGCGCTGAGCCCGCTTGCGGCATGCGTCGGAGTGCCACTTCGGCGCCGGCCCGCTGCGTCCGCACGCGGTCGGTTGGCCACATCCGCGCGCGCAGAGCTTCGCACCGGGAGGCCTTGGATCCGGGGCTGCCAAGCTCGGGGCGCGTTGCTGGTCGAGGTAGGCGGCGAGTAGCGCTTCGCGGTCTGGCGGCCGTCGGATCCCGAGGACCGTGGAGTTGGGCGCGCGCTTATTTGACGGCGGGTCGGTCCGCGCGCTTCCTCGCGCCAGTGGCGGCGCTTCCCCCTTTGGCCCGATCCAGCAGCGCGGCCCGATGGCGGGCTGGCTGCTGCTCTTGCTCAATTTGAGCAGCACCGCGGCCGTACCGGCGCGCTACTGCTCAGCGGAAAAGCAGCTGTCAGGCGAGACCGCCTGTCTTTTCCCATCTCGAGAGCGGGGCACCGAGCGCCGCGGGAACTTGCTCGAGTGTAGGAGCGGAAGCACCAGGCGCTTGCTGTCGTGCACCGATCTGGCGACGGGCAAGCAACTGCCAGTCGCGCGAAGCGGCGGCGCACGTCCTCCAGCCGTACGATTATCCGTTGATGGTCACGGTCGAACAGGAGAGATGAGTTGAGTGACGCTGCCGTGACGTCTGCCGTGGCCCGGGCCTCACGGCCCGTTCAGATCGGGCTGTACCTCACCAACCAGCACCCCGTGGGTGCCGACATGGTCGAGGCGCTCCGTGGTCAGCTCAGATTGCTCCACCATGCTCGCGACCGCGGCTGGGACTCCGTCTGGAGCGCGCAGCACTTCCTGCCGACGATGGCTATGACCCAGCCCGTTCCCTTCCTTGCCCGGCTGGCCGCCGAGGCTGGAGAGATGCGCGTGGGATTAGGGATACTGCTGCTCGCCCTGGCCAATCCGCTCGAGGTTGCTGAGACGTACGCCTCGATGGACGTGGTGTGTGGCGGGCGTTTCACGCTCGGCGTCGGATTGGGATACCGGGAGGTGGAATATGACGCCTTCGGGATCACGCGCGGCGAGCGCGTTCACCGGCTCGAGGAGAACCTGCGCCTGGTGGAGGCGCTGTGGGCGGGGGAGGCGGTGAGCGCCAACCTCCCGTGGTGCAGGCTGAACGGCGCAACGCTCACGATCGTTCCCGTTCAGCGGCCGCGACCCCCCGTGTGGATGGCGGCGGACGGCGACCGTGGCGTCGAGCGAGCCGCACGCATGGCCGACAGCTGGATCATCAACCCCCACGCCACCACCGCGACGATCGCACGGCAGCTGCAGCTTTACGACCAGGTCCGGAGAGAGCTGCGCCGGCCGCCGCTTCCCGAACTCCCCGCGATCAAGGAGGTGGTGTGCGCGCACACCCGCGAGCGGGCCCTGGAGATCGCGAAGCCCTACCTCACGGCGAAGTACGAGGCATACCGAGCCTGGGGGCAGGACGCGGCGCTCCCGGCCGACGAGACGTTCGATCTGCCCTTCGAACGCCTGCTGCAAGACCGATTCGTGATCGGCACACCAGACGATTGTCTCCATCAACTGCTGAGCTGGCGCGACGATCTCGGCGTCGATCACTTCATCTTCAGGCCGTTCTGGAGCGGGATGCCCGTGGAAACCGCACTCGAGTCGATGGATCTGCTGTCCCGCGAGGTGGTCCCGGCCCTTCGGGAACGATGACGCCGCCCAGGACAAACGACCAGCCGCCATCGCTCGTCGTCGCGCATCGAGCATCCACGCTGCTTGCCGGTCGCCGGATCGGTGCACGACAGCAAGCGCCTGGTGCTTAGCTCTCACGACCGAGTAAGGCGCGCCCGACGCTCGTCTCGCGTTGCTCTCGAGGCGGACGAGGACCGGTCGTCGCGTCGTCGGCGCCTGACTGCTTGCGTCCGAGGATGGGGAAGTCCACGGGCCGCACGAAGGAGACTCTCCGTTTGGAACGAAGGCAGCACTTGCCCGGCGACGGCTGCGCCTCCCGCTTCGATCGAGATCCGGCAGTCTCATGCTCATCGGCGCTGATCGCGTTCAGGAGCAGGCATTCGCCGCTGCTCGAGCCCAAAGGGGCAGCAGTGACACCTGGCGCAATCCATTCGCTGCCGAGTCCGTACGTGGCCTTCCGACCGGCTTTCCCGCTGCTCCTTCAGTGGGCGCCACGGATGATCGTGCCTCGCTGCAGGTCTAGGATCGCAGACGCACGACGACAGGCGGCCCGATCACGGGCAGGAAAACCGATCCGAGCTTCGGTCGTGAGAAGAATGATCGGCCGGCGCCGACACAGTGAGATATCGAATCCAAGAAAGGCCGCGAAGGCTGCGGCGAAGGCCGCCGAGCTTGAAGCCGCGGTCGGCAGCTTGTTCAGTTCAGCCTTCTGGCCGTGAAGGTAAACGAGCACTCGGTCGGCGGGGGGACGCTGCTGACTGAACCGGTTCTCGTCTTCCACGGCAAGCAGGGTCGAGACCTCCGGGTGTTCGACCAAGACGCCAAGCGACTCGGAGTGGCGCGCTGGTTCCGGGACAAAGGGGCGAAGCGCGAAGGCTATGGGATCTACGGCATGGATGACGAAGTGCCGCTTGTGGCCCTCAACTGGCGGACTCCTGGCTGGTTGAGCGGTCGCGGCGAGTACAGGGTTTCGAATAGCGAGGGAATCGAGATCGCGACCCTCTCCGCGCGAGAGACCGGTTACACGGCACGCTATCCCTCGCCACGGCCTATCATGGTCGGAGCGAAGAGAATCGGCTACCTGAAGCCCTCAACGGGGCGAAAGCCGGCGTACGTAGAAGACAACGAGGGGTGAGAGGTCGCTCGCATCCTAAACAGCACCCCCTGCTACGTGACGGAGATAGAGCCATCGCTAGCCGGACCGCTGCGCGCGATAGCGGTTGTTGCGATGATCATCCTGAGAAACGGTAAGTCGAGCAACTGGGGCAATGGCGGCGTATAGCATCATTGACCGCCGAAATCTCCGAGTCTGGTCGGCCGCACCAGATCGCGCTTTGGCCATGTGAGGGGACAGTGTCGGCTTCGTCGGGCGACCCGCGCCGCGCTGCCGCGTTTAGCCCGATGCAGCAGGGCGGCTGAGCAGTCGAGCATTTCCGATCGCGGGAGTCGGCGGGGTATGTCAGCGGACCCTGCGGAACGTGCCGTCGATGTCGCTTCCCCCAGCGTTCGGGACGAACACGTCGACCATCCGTGCGCCGGAGCGCTTGAGGCAGTCGATGCCCGGTGCGGCACATCCCGGATGCGCGCCCGCCACCCGGTAGTAGTGGTGATAGCCGTAGGAGATGTCCTTCAGCCGCAGCGTCCCAGCGCACGTCGAACTGGTCCGCCACGTGCCGCGCCGCTCGCCCGGATCGATCACGACCATGAAGCGCTGACGCGACGCGTGAGACCCTGGCGGCGGCGTGAGGTGGCCGCTCCAGGTGCCGACGATCGATGCTCCGGACGGCGCATTGACTGGGCCCGCCCAGGAGACCGCGCCAGCGGGCGCGGCTCTGACCGTTGTCGCCGTCGTCGTGGACGACTGATCCGCCATGACCACGGCGACCGCGTCAGCGGGCGCGCCTCCGGCCGTTGTCGTGGTGGTCGTGGACGACTGATCCGCCTGCGAGCCACAGCCGGCACCGGCCAGCGCCAGCGCCAGCGCCGCTGCCGGGATGGCCACCGAGAGCTTCCGCATTACTTCCTCCTTTGGGCCGAACTGGTCCCACACGAAAAACGGATTCAGGTCTGATGATCTTCCACGGGGCTAGCATGCGCGGCGGCACCCGTACAGCTCGAAGCTGCGCATAAGCCCTGAACACCCGGCTGCCCCTTTGATCGAAAAGCAGCCACGATCTAGTGACAGCCGCACATGATGCCCACTGCTCGCTCGCGGGTTTGTCGCGGCCGCCGAGCAGCCGTTTACTCGGGCACACAGACCCGATCAGAAACAGCGGCCTGATCTCGAGATGATCGGCCGAGCTCACGTCACCGCGACGCGTGGATCCGCTCAGCAATAGCGACCGACATCGACTGGATGGCGCGAGCCACAAAGCTCTTCGCGTGGATGATCCCTGGCGAAGTGCGCGTGTTCCGGCTTGGCGAGTTAGAGCAGGCAAAGTCCTGGATCGCGGGCAGCTGAACGCGCACCCTCTCCAGCGGGCAACAAAGAGCAACGCTAGGCTGCTCCAAGGGCCGCCACAAGCGGCGGCATCTAAGTCCGAGCGAGACTGCTCGTTTGTCGGTCTTGCGGGCACGATCGCAGCCTGGCTGCAATCCCACGCGAGGAGCAGTCGACGCGGGCACGGGTGCTAACTCGGCTCGGGCTAGCACGTCATCGCGCTCTGACGACAACACGAGCGAGCCGTTGCTCCCGCGGCTCGCCATCTTGCATAGGCAAACAGGCGCTCGGAACGAGAGAATCGGCTGGGTTGCCGACGCGTGCTTTGCGCGAGGAGCACTCGTCGGCACCGCGGTCCTTGCTGATGGGCCCCTAGTCGCCATCGGGATCACCCGGCATCACGGTGCGCCGGCGGCAAATGCGATCGTCAGCGGCATGGCTGGCGCCGACGTCGCCGGCGACGTCAGGCCTCGTCGATGTCGCGACCGATGCGAGCGGACGATCCCACGGCTGCCGAGCTTCGCCGAGCCAGCTCAAGTCCAGCGGTGACTCTGACGACTCCCCAGATGTGAGTCTGCGCCACTCCAAGGACTCGGAGCCGGAGTCCGTCGTCACCGAACCGGTCGTGCGGGACAGGATCCCGGACGCAGCTCTCGACGCTATCGCCGCAATCCTGCGCGTGCTCGGGGAGACGGCCGTCAGTGACTCGCAGGCCGCGAGCCGGCTGGAGGCCTGGGCTCGCCACATTCTCGTCCTGGCTTCGCCGCCAGGCTCAGGAGACGCCGTCTGTCACAGCCGCGACTGGGCGGGTCTCAGGAATCACGTCGTCGCCTACGTGCGCCACGACCATGCTGTCGTGTCGCGCTCGATTGGCGATCTTCAGGACGCGGTCTGGTTGGTGATCGAGCGTGTCTCGCAGGCCGTCCTGGGCGACGCTGCCTCGGATGCGAACGCTTTGGCGCAGCTCGAGCGGCTGCGTGCAGCGGCGGGCCACTCCGCGGCGGAGCTGAAGGCGACCGCGCTCGAGACTGTTCAGCAGCTCTCGGAGATCATCGATGAGAAGAGCACACGACAGCTCCAACTGGCACGTGAGCTCGGAGAGCGTGTCGACATCCTCAAAGTCGAGCTCGAGGAAACTCGCCGGGAGGCGGACATCGACCCGCTCACGAAGCTCTGGAACCGGGGCGTGTTCCAGCGCGAGCTCTCCCGCGCCGTCCACGTGCGCACCCTGGTCGACGAGCCGGTGTGTCTCGTTCTGGTCGACATCGACCACTTCAAGCACCTCAATGACGTGCACGGGCATACGACAGGCGATAATGCGCTCGAGGCGACCGCGAGCGCTCTCGCGCGCAGCTTCCCCCGTCGCGCTGATGTTCTGACGAGATTTGGTGGAGACGAATTCGCCGTGATTCTGCGCGATGCGACCGCCGCCGACGGCGGCCGGCTTGCAGAGCG
Organism: Solirubrobacteraceae bacterium; assembly: GCA_035625625.1. Classification (GTDB taxonomy): domain Bacteria; phylum Actinomycetota; class Thermoleophilia; order Solirubrobacterales; family Solirubrobacteraceae; genus Palsa-465. The sequence continues at coordinate 1,146 of DASPPG010000136.1, read as the reverse complement.
CTTCCTCGCGGCGGTGCGACAGCTCGAGGTGCCCGGGGCTCGCGACCCCGTGACGGTCACGATGAGCGTCGGTGTCGCCGAGGCGCTCCCGGGCGAGCCGGCGGACAGCTGGTTCGCCCGCGCCGACCGCGCTCTCTACAGGGCGAAGGCCGAAGGGCGCGACTGCGTGGCCATCGCCGCCGACGAGCTGGTGGAACTCTGCCGAGTCGCTGCCTGACGCTCGGCTGGAGGCAACCGACGTAGCCCGGATCGTTCATGAGGGGACCGGGCACTGCCGCCGAGCGGTGCGCGCTTCTTGTGGTTGATGCGGGTGGTGGGGTCGCCGGGTCGGATTACGGAGCGGTGGGTCTCATCGGCTCCTGGCGGTCGGTGGCGACGAGTCGCGGGCATCTAGCGCGAGCGGCCCGGCCGGGTTGCCGGGCGGCGTGTGCAGTCGCGTTCTATTCGATCCGATAGCGCCCCAGCCCGCGGCGGCCGTCGACCAAGGCGGAGCAACGGGCTCCGGAGATGTCCGAATCGACGCTGCGGGCGAATCGGCCAACGTAGGCAAACACCCCATTCCGCCTGCGCTCCCTCCAGCCCCGCATCCGGTGAAGAGCACGTTGGTATCGCGATCCACCCGACCAGGGCAAGGCGTCCGCGCTAGCTCACGCCCACCGCGATCGCATTTGCCGCCGGCGCACCGTGATGCCCGGTGATCCCTATGGCGACCAGGCGATCACGCGCGCCGGCGATCCCGGACGAGCGCAATGCCAAGAAACGAGCAGCGCGGGGCGTCCCCAATGGCCCGTCGGAGCGCGACCGGCATCGGACAAACCCGGCCACGCGCCTGCCTCGTCGAGGCGTGGCTGCTCCATCGCGAAAGTGATCACCCGCGGCGATCCGGCGTGAAGAGCGACGCGATGGCGCGAAATCGCGAGGCAGGCCCTTCGGATCGGCCTAGAGCTCGCGGGCGTCCGTACCAGGATGCTTCATCGCCAAGGGCAGCAGCGACAACTGACCGCGGCTGCTCCCTTGTCGCGCTGAGCGAGCATGCACGAGCAGCTCGTCGCGGAGATCGTGCCGCCAGCGGCGGCGACCCATACGCTTGTTGAGTCCCCGAGACCGTGTGGTGCAGCGTCGCTGAGCGCGTGCGACGTGGTCAAT
>DASPPG010000135.1:0-24201 GCA_035625625.1 Solirubrobacteraceae bacterium | reverse complement strand
CCTCCCGCCCCTTCATGGATGACAAATGACTCTCCATATCAGGCACGCGCCGAGTCCTAGTGCAATCGAAGCCCGCGAGCGCTTCCGCGTGGAAGCAGCCACAAACTCGCCGTGGCCAACAGGCGTCAGGCAGCAAGGCGCTGCGGTATGCCCGTCGCTGCCGCATTCGTTGGGTAGGGGTTGGCCGGCTACGAGAAGGCCGACGTTGCTGGGCAACCCAGAGCGGGGTTCGTGCCCGGCTCGCTACGGACAAGCGCCGGCTCGACGGGGCGCTTCCCCAGGTGGGGCGTGATCGGCGGCGGGCTGAAGATAGCCTTCGCTCAACTGAGCTGCGACCGGCGTGGTTACGGGAAAGGCTCCCTCGGCAGTGAGGTTCGGGCGGTGGGGCCACGGACGATGCTTTCGTGCGCCGTCCGGGCACTCTCGGGTTGGAAGGGTTGGCGATCCGAGCGCCGTCGTCGGCCCCGCCCGCGAACGTCGTTGGGTCGGCAAGTTTGCAGCTTCGGCGTTCGTGTGTGGGAGCCGCGTCAGTGGCTGTAGGGATCGACCGCTTCCAGGATGTTCAGGTAGCTGGCTGCCGGGGTCAGTGGTCGACCGTGTCCGAGTAGCGATTGGCGGATCTCGAGCGTCCGGTCGCGCATCCAGCTGAACTCCTCGATCAGCTCCTCGGTCGGGCGCGGGTCGAACGACGGATCCGGCACCGTGTGCTGGGGGCCAAAGGCCTTTGGGCGGGTGAAAGGCTGACGGTAGAGGTAGGTCTTGTCGGCGAGGTCGTGGCCGTATTCGAGCAGCAGCCGGCGGACGTAGGGCGGCGCCATCACAAAGATGGCGCTCGCCTGCTCACAGCGGCGACGAGCGACCTTGCTCGGGTTGTGCCCGCTGGCGTCGATACCCCACCGCGCGAGCATGGACAGCGCTGTGTCGCTGGTGCGCTCACCAGGGTCAAGACCCGCGGACAGGACGACCGCGGCGGGGCACAGATGTCGGTAGAGGTAGGACGCCAGAACCGAGCGACAGCAGTTGGCATGGCAGATGAACAGAGGGCTCGGCGGGAGGCTCATCCGCACTGCGAGACGTGGCCGGGCCGAGAGGCCGCGTCAGGCGTCGACGCTGAGCGGGCATCGGGCGTCTGACGGGACATGGCCGCAGTATGCGCGGTTCCAGCGCGGACCGGACACGACGGTCGGGGGTCCCGTTAGCTCCCGAAGAACGAAGGATGCGGCGGCGGGTCGGGATCGCTGCCTCGAGTCGACTGTCTTCGGGAGGCGAGGCCTTTCATCGGAGCGACGATCACTGCCGAGCGTGATCGTCTCAAGCGCTCGTCCGCCCGGGCGGCTGCGACCAATCTCCCGCGCGGACAGGACCGCTCCTAGGCCTGCGGGTCGCTGTCCGGTTGCGGGGAAAGCAGCACTCCGCTGGCCCACGGTCCCGCGGTCGCTTATGGGCGAGAGCAGAACTCTCCCGGGGCCGTCCTGCGGGACGTCTCACGTCCGGTTCTTCGTGAGAGCGGCAATCTGCGTTTTGTCCCGGCGCGGTGTCGGCTCCTCATCGCAGGTCCGTCGAAGGCCTCGATCAGGACGCCTTTCTTGGGCGGAAGCCTCCTCTTGGCAGGAAACGACAGCGAGTGATGACCGCGCACGTTTGCAGGCCGCCCAACCTCGTGAGCCATGGCCACTTTCCCCGGAAGAATCGGCGGGTGTCAGTCGGATTGTGGTGAGCGAACCCAAGTGCTAACGGTCGTGTGACGGCCGGTTTTGCTCCTGGGCGTAGGCGACGCGGTCGACAGGAGACTCATCTCACCCACGCAACTGCTCGGAGCTGCTGCCGAATCGACGCGCCCGCCCGCGCCCAAGATGCTGCGCTTACTGGGCGACGGGCGGGATCTTGCCGACAGATGTGGACGTTAGGTCAGCTTGACGTCGCCCTTGCACAGCGTGTGGATGCCGTCGTTCGAGGAACACTGGAGCTTGACGTTGCCTGTGACGTGGCTGAACGCACCCGTGCCACCCGCGATGATCGCGGTCCCGGTATAGGTGATCTTCGTCGCGCTTGTCGCTACAAAGGTCAGTCTGTACGTGCCGTGAGTCGTACCGGTGTCAAAGAAATCCTTGAACGGACCAGAGATCTTCCCGGTCGTGCTCGACGTGAACGCGGCGGTAAAGCTGTCCGCCTGGACCCCATGTCCGAACGGCCCGCCGCAGCTGACAAAGCCAAAATCGTGACCCGTTGTGGCGGTCGGGTTGATCGCCGTGCTACCCGACTCGATCTGCTCCGTCAGCCGATAGGTACACGAAACCGCACTCGTCACAGCCGCCGGACCGACTGCGGCTTGGACCCCGAGCAGCACGAAAGCAGCGATCAGAGAACCTGCTGCCATCAACTTGTACTTCACCTCATCCTCCTCTCGAATGGTCTCCTTACTCGACGCGTTGCGACGCTGACGCTGTTGACTGACCAATCAACTAGCGATGTTCTCTGGCTCTCTCCCTTCCTGGCGCTGGAGGTGCGGAACGGTGGACGCGCGCGAGCGACGGTGCAAGTCCGGCCGACATCGAGTGTTCCCTTCGCACGTCGGCTATCGACCGACTGCGGGAGAAGCCCGCTGGGCCGCGGTCAGCGCTTGGCGTAGTCGCCGAAGCCCTGCCAATCGATGACGACGCAGGGCTCATCGCCGACGATCCAAGCATCATGGCCTGGCGCCATCGTTGCGATGTCACCAAGGCCATACCCCATCTCCTCGCCATCGTCCATCACGACCTTCATCCGGCCGAGACGAAGTAGCCGGTGTGCGCGGCTTGGCAGCTCTCGGTCCGGCGATCGGCTTGACGTGCTTGGACCATTGCCAACCCGGTTCGAAGGTGGCTCGACCAACGACTCCATCGTCGGTGTTGATGACCTCTAACCTGCCCATCCCCGCTTCAAACGGCCTGGTCTCGTCTGGGGTATCGAAGCTCTTGCGAATCAAGCTGGGCATCTGAGCCTCCTGAGAGGTCCGGATGCGCAGCATACCTAGGCAAGAGCACTCCTGGTGAGGTTTTGTTTCCATCGCCGCGCCCGCCAAACTGCTGCTCCGAATAGCAGCAGCCTCGAATCTGCACTCAGCAAACGCTGGGGCGAGCCTCCTTGGACTCTGCGCAGGGACACCTGCTTTGTCGCTGGCGCGGCCACGACCGAGCGGCTTGTGCTCCGGGCGCTTGCCGGCCAGAAGGAGCAGCCAGATCGCAGCTCGCGGCGGCCAGCCACGCGCGCGGTAGTTCGTGGAACGGGCTTGAGCTTGTGGACGGCAGAACGCTGACTTCTCTCGCATCGCGATCGCCAGTCTCGGCGAGCTTCACGTCGGGCTGACGCCGTTCCTGCCTAACTGCCTCGCTCGCGTCGTGCTCTTGAAGCGGACGCGGGGCCTCGGCTACGGGCACCACCACCGGGGAGCGGAAGAGGGTGTCAAGGCTCCATGCTCTCCCGTCTGATCCGTGCGGGAAGTGACTCCGACTTCCCGGTTCCGGTTTTTCTCTGACCTGATCACGAGCGCGCCGCCGCCGCGGTCCTGCGGATGTTCGATCAGGGTACTGGGGCCCCGTTCGTCTTCGCGACCCGATGAGGCCGGGTGGTGCACCCAGGTTCCTGTCGCACGGTCATGGGATGGTCAGCATGCCGCGAGGTGGGCGTGGACGAGTTTGCACGGCCCACGCCCCTTTACCAACGGCGGTGGCACATCGCTTGGTGGAGCAGGAGCGCACGCCCCCGTCTGCGAAGACGCCGGGGACGGTGGTCTGGAGCAGGTTGTCGGCGCCGATAGACGAACCGGTGAGAACGAAGCCGTCGTCGTCGCGTCCAATCACGTCGTCGGGCCAGTCGGTGCACGGCATTGCGCCGAGGAACAGGAACAGGAACGAGAACCGCACGCGCGCGTTGCTGATCGGGAGTCCGGCGATGCGGTGCTGCGCGGGCAAAGCGAAGCACGCGTCACTCGGGCATTTGCCAACTTCGCCTGGCGGGGCGACATGCCAGCCAGAAGCGGTGATGCATCGCATGCTTCCGGGCGCACAACTGCTGGAAAATCTCAATGACCTCGGACCAGTCGGCAGTCGGGTGTATCGGGAAGCTGACCGTTGCTACCCGCGGCCGTGGTGGGCCTGGCGAGCCGCTACCCTGGGCGCAGACGGCGCGGACGGGCCGTCGTCCGCCTGTGCTGGGACACCTCTGCCGACATGGGCAGCGCCAGGCGCGCCGAACGTTTGGACCTCACTAGACCGGTCTCTTGACACCTCTTCCTAGCGATGGGAGAGTAGCCAGGAGGTCGCGAATCGGATGTCGCGGGCCGAACGCAGCTACACGAAAGGGGCCGTAATGTCCGAGGAGGACAAGGCGCTGGTACGCCGTATCGTCGACGAGGCCTGGAGTCAAGGCAAGCTCGAGGTAATAGATGAGGCCTTCGCTCCCGACTACCAAGAACACAACCCTAGGCCCGGGCAGGAGCTTGGAATTGACGGCTACAAGCGCGGCATACTAATGACGCGCGCGGCGTTCCCGGACCTGTTTCTCGATGTCCACGACATCATCGCCGAGGACGACCGGATTGCCCTTCTCTACACGCTTGCGCGGCACCCACGACGGCGATCTGATGGGAATACCGTCGTCGGGCCAGCAGGTATCGAGCGATGGCATGGTGTTCGCCCGATTCGGAGATGGAAATGTCGTCGAGAGGTGGAGCGTGCAGGGCATGTTGACCCTGCTCCAGCAGATCGGCGCATTCGCGGCGGCCGATGCCACCGGATGAAGCGGTCAAGCCCTAGCTCGAGCCGGGCCCGTCCCGGTCGCGCCGGAGCTCAGCCTTCACCTGGGAAGGGCAGAATTCGCCGCGCTAAGAGCTTCGGTGACCGGCAATCGACGAGAACCATAGGGCGGTGAATTCGCCCGGGCGGGCAACAATCCGCAACGTCTCTCATCCTCCCGCCACAACTGCGTCGCGCCGAAGCCTCGTGCGCCCCCAAAGTTCAAGCGTCCAGACGCTTGGAAGCTGGAAGGCGGCTGCTCTCAGTCGGAGGGCGTCAGCACAGCGCCGGGCTGCTCAGTTGCATGGAAAGCAGCACTCCACCGGCCTACGGTCGCGCGGTCGCTTTTGGGCGGGAGCAGCAGTCAGGCTTTCACTTCTGTGTCGGCGACCAAGCAGAAGCGGATCCACGCCAAGCAAGCGGACGCGCGCGACTCACCGGCGGCGAGATGCCGAGGGATCGCTCACTGGTGCCATGCGCGCGCTCATCGACTAACTGCAGCGAGGGCACCCTTGACGCTTCCCGGTCGGTTCGGGACTGACCGAGACGGTCGGCGAAGGAATCCTCACGGTCCCCCTACGGATAGACGTCGACGGCGTCGCAGTGGGACCGCTTGGAGAGCGCTACAAAGACGCCGCGTTTGTTCCAGGCGAGCATGACGCCCCGGTGTCACATGTTCGAACCTCCGAGGCTCCTGATTACACACCTCCCCTTCAGGTTGATTGTTGGCCGGGCGTCGAGCAAGAGCCAGAAAGGGGAACCCAGTCGGGTCTAGGCTCCCCTCCCCATGCATGGTACGGGCCAGGTTGGCCCGGGCTGGAAGCGTGTGCTATTTCACGACAATGGTGCCGATCATGAACGGGTGAATCAGGCAGATGTAGTGGTATGTGCCGGGTGTCGTGAACTTTACGAGTTCCGACGACGGTCCGACGGTTCGGTCATTGCTGATCAACCCGATGTTGGCAAATCCGTTGCCGTGCGCGTTGGGTGACACTGGGATTGGCCCATTCGCCGGGTCATCAGACGGATAGACGCCCTCCTGGGTGTCGGTGTAGTTCACGAACAGGCCATTGGAGAGCGCGGTCAGAAACGCCGAGGTGGGCCCGAAGGTCACGGTATGCGCCTCCTTGGAGTTCTTGCTGATCTCGAACTTCACGATCTGACCTGCGTTCACCGTCAACTTGCTCGGGAACATGTCAAACAGCTCCACCCCTCCGAGTCCGGACTTGCCGACACTGACAGTGTTGACCGGAACGATTTTGCGGGTGTTATACACGCTGACGATCGTCTTGATCGCAGTGAGTTGCTGGGCGAGGATTGACGCATTGAGTTGCGCCGCCGTTTCAGCCGGCTTATTCTTGGGCACCACCACGATGACGCCCGTCATGTTGGTGTGAATGTCACAGTAGTACTTGTAGGTGCCCGGCTTGGTGAATGTCACCTTGAACGGCGGCGGGGTGCCGCTGCCCTCATAGAACCCCGAATCAACACGACTGGTGCCGGTATAGGTGTGGCCACCAAACGCGGTCGCGAGCATCGGATTGAACATGACGCTGGGTAGCCCATTGAACCAGAAGGCGTTGCCAGCCGCGTCCTTGAGTCCGCTAATCGATGCACCGGTCACGGCAAACGGCAGGTCACTCCCGCCCTTGGGGGGCAGATCGATCGTGTGCTCGCCATTATTGATCCACGTCACTGAGTCACCGACGTGGATGGTGAGCTTGCCGGGGAAGAATGCGTTGACACCCGGCTTGAGCTTGCCAACGGCCCCGACCAGCTTTGCGCCGAGTACCTTCACGGCGACTGTCTTGAGGTTGGGTGGTGCGCCCGCATAGGCTGTGTAGTTCTTAGCGGCAGCATTGGATGCCACCGCCAAGAATCCCACGGCCGCTGCAAGAGCAACGAAGCGCTTCATTGCTGCTCCTCTGGATTGTGTGGTTAACACTAGATGATGAGTCTGACTTCTCACCGGTATCGCCCTAGTCGCAGGCAGCCAGAGCATGGGTCCAAAAAACCTCGCGCTCAGCCACGGCTCCTCCTCCACCCCCGACTTTGCCGGAAGCGGCGACGCCGCGCCGCCGGGTCGAAACCGATCGTCGGCTCATGCAGGAAGACAAGGTCAGGATCCCCGACGAGGGCCAGCCCGACTTCCAGCCGACGGCGGTGACCGCCAGAGAGACTTCCCCGAAGCGCGTCCGCCGTCTCCGCCAGACCAACAACTCGATCAGCTCCTCGACCGAGCGCGGCCAACCGTAGTACCCGCTGTACATCGTCAGGCACTCCCACACCGTCAAGTCCGGCTCCACCGCCGACTCCTGCAGCGCCACCCCCACCCGCCCGCGCCAATCCGGACCTGCACTCTCCGAGTCGACGCCCAGAACCGAGACCTCACCGCCGGTTCGCTTCAGGTCGCCCTCCAGGACGCCGAGGGTCGTCGACTTGCCCGCTCCATCTGACCCGTGGAATGGGAACACCTCGCGCCGGCGAACCTCCATATCGATCCCCCGAACCGGATGCACGTCTCGAGAAGACATGCGCAGATGACGAGGCCGAATCACCGACTCGCGCGCCTCCACACGTCGACTAGTGGACGCCGACTCTGCCTCTGGCACGCGTCCGCCCTGGGGAATCCCCGACATTACTTGCAACCATCCCAGGGGAGCCTGGATTTCTTATCGGTGGATGCCCGCGAAAGTGCGCCGTTTTCTACGCAGCCACATGCCTAATCTGCAGGCCTAGACCCCGCGATTTGGGCCCTCGCCGAGTGCTGCTCGTTATCGATCGAGGCCCCCGCCGCGCGCGGCCCCGCGGGCCGCAGCTCCGAAATGCTTCGCCTCTATGAGGCATAGCCGGAGCACTGGCATCTCACTGCCTAGTTGGACGCGGAGCAGGCGCATCGTGGACCCTGGGGCCGACTGCTGCTTGCACGAACAAGCGGGGGTGAGACAGGCCGCAGGCTGGCCCCGGGAGAGTTCTGCTCTCGCCCAGAAGCGACCGCGCGGCCTTGGGGCGGCGGAGTGCTGCTTTCCATGCGGACGGGCAGCGATCTAGAAGGCGGAACGGGCGCGACACGTGACTGCTCTCGGACAGGCCGAGCTCACACGAGTGCAAGGCGGCCGTCGTGACTGATCTCCGCGAGATGGGGCCGGTGCTTACTCGACCGCTACAAGGCCCAACCGATATACCCGACCGAAGCAATCACCCGAACCCTCCAGCCAGGACGAGCGCTTGGCCACGGCGGCAGTCGTGAGAGCGCGCTACTCGTTCAGCGCTAAGCAGCCGTGGGAAGGTTCCCCTACCGCATCCGGGCGGAGCAGTCGCCCGCCGCCGTTGCTGCAGCCGTGGCAAAGGCATCGCCGGCTCGCGGCCCGTCGGGGCGATCGCTCTCGGGGAATGCGATCATCGCGCCGCTGGCGCGGTTCGGCGGAGGCGTAGTGCTGAGTCTGGGCGCAAGCGGGCACGTGACTGGGGCCGCTACCGAGTTGCGCTTTCCACCGGTGAGGGGATAAGCCCGTGCGCAGGCTTCTCGAGGCGGAAAGCGTGCGTCCGGCGAGGGCCGCGGCCGGCTCCAGCGTGTGGGGCAAACCCATAGTGCCGAGGCGGCCGTCGCCGGCTGCGCGAACCTCGGCGGCTGCCTGTGCGCTCGGTTGATCGGGCAGACCCCGTTCAGTACTGAGAGAGCACGCCCCGGGCGACGCGCCGAGCGAGCGGCACCGGGCTCGTGTCGCGCTCGAGCTCGGGCTCGTTGTGGGAGGTCGAGACCAGCGCCCGTTGGCCGGCCTGCGCAGGCGGGGGGGTCTCTTTGTCGTGCATCGCGATCACGGTGTCGGTCAGGTGTGGGGCGAGCACGCCGATGGTGTGGGTCTGCTGGCGGCCGAGGTTGGCGGCCGTTGGGTTGGGTTCGTTGCCGATGCTCGTGACGATCTCGTGGATGTGGGCGGCGGACGGCCTGTGATGAGCGCGGTGTTCTTGGTTCAGCTCTGCGAGACCGGGGACTTGCTGATCCTGGCAGCCTGCGCGACGTCGCTGATCGTCGAGCGGCTCGTTGCCGGCTACGGCGACGGGCTGTTCGCAGTCTGGTCCGATGAGCAAGCGGTCGGCGTTGATTGGCCCGCAGGCGTCGGCCCCGCCGCCGCGGAGCGGCAGTGTGGGCGGCGCAGATTGCCTATCGGTGATCGCGAGACCGCAATGCCGAGTCCGCGGTTCGGGTGGTAGTGCACCGGATTGCGTCGTCGTGGGGCGGTGCTGTTTGGCGCGCGCGGTTCGGGATTGTGGCGCCGCCCGAGGGCGGGATGATCGGTCCCGCCCTCGTGGTTGGGGACCGCCGTGGGGTGGTGACCCAGCTGTTCAGCACATCGACTTGGATCGCCTGACTCGTGCGAACGCGGTGGCTTCTGTCGCGCGAGCGGCCCGGCGTCGGCCGGCGAGCGTGATATACCCTTGATAGGCGGAGGTTCCGAGCGTGACGTTGTCGGTGAAGTCGAGCCAGCCCGCGGCTCCTGCAAAGCCGCCGGTCCCTATGTTCGGCACGATCCCGTGCTGGCAGCGGCCCCAGATCTCGTTCCCGGACGAGGTGTACTGGGCCTCGAAGGTGTAGGTGAGCGCGAGCGATCCGGTGGGATCGGCGGGTGTGCAGTGTCCCTGGCGGGTGAGATCAAGACAGCCGACGAAGTGCTCGGTGCCGGTAAAGACGTAGACCAAGTCTGGCGTGCTTTCGACGGTGGTGCCGGGGTCGGTGTACCAGCACCCGATCAGACTGCCGGTCATCGGTTGGGGGTACGCCGGGCCCCCGGTCTCGGGGTCGATTGGGGCGCACACGGTCGGGTCCTCGGCTTTCTGGATGCCTGAGATGGGCACGGTCGGGCCGTGCGCAAGCGCCCCGCTGGCGCAGACCAGCATGATGATCAGCGTTGTCGGTGCGATGAGCTTCTTCATGTCTGCCTCCATGTACTGTTGCCGGCCGGTGGCCGGCGAGCGTTGACGTTTGCCCGCGCCGTGTCGGCCGGGGGCTGTTTTCACGCTGCTAACGCTGGTGCTGCGATGTGCGCCAGCCTTTGCGTCATTTCCAGGTACGGGCGTAGCGCGCGTTGAGGCGTTGCTCAGACCGTGATCACTACCGGGCTCCGTTCGCTTGAGTAGTGAAGGCGTGGGATCGCCGCGATCGGCGCCGCGCGCATACCGGTGGCGAAATCGCCAGTCGCTGGCGAGATGCTCGAAGTCCGCATTCCGGTCGCGAAGTCGCCGAGCGCTGTCGGCGGGCTCGTGATGTGCATCCCGGTGGCGAAATTGCCACGTATCTGAAAGTGGTCGGGGCGGGTTCGCTGGCCGTACGCGAAGTCGCCGTGGTAGAGGCTGTGAGGAGCCGTCATGTCGTGTCCTTTGATCGCGAACGTGCTCGCTTCGGGTTGTTGGCGGACCGGTACTCCGCGGCGCGTTGACGGCGGGCCGGGCCAATCCGCGGTCGTCGGTAAAGCCGCGGTTCGCGCCCGGCGAGGAGGCGCGCGAGCAGGACAAGCGGGCTCGATAGCGCCGATCTGGATGTCGGCTGGACGCGAACTCGTCGTTCGGGGTGTGGTTGCGTGGTCGTCGAGCGGCGATCCTGGGGGTGGTTTGGGTTGGCGTGCGTTCGCAGGGGCCGCGCATGACGGCGAGCGGCGCACGGGGCGCGAAGAGTTCGACTGCGGGGCAGGGACGAGGCCGGCGCGGTCGCGCAGCGCGTTGAGGCGTGCCGGGTCGGGGCGCGTCGGTGTGCGGAGCAGGCGGGCGGGGCGCGGTCGGGGATTCATGCGGTCTGGGGCGTAGTGGGACTCGATTTCGCGTATCGAGGTGCAGCGCACGGTGCGGTCGAGCGCTTACAAAGCGGTTAAAGGGCGCTGACAGGGGTCTTTGGTGTCGCCGGTGGGCCACCGATGGGCCACCGGTGGGCCGTCTGTGGGGCTCTGGGGGGCTGGTGGTAAGCTCGCCAGCGCTGGGGAGCAGCGCTGTGGACTACCGGATCCTTGGCCCCTTTGAGGTGCGCCGCCAGGGCGATGTGCTCGACGTGGAGGGCGACAAGCCGCGAGCCCTGCTCGCAATCTTGCTGTTGCATGCGAACGAGGTGGTCTCGGCTGACCGGTTGATCGACGGACTGTGGGGGGAGCGGCCGCCGCCGTCGGCGCTCAACGCGCTGCACGTGAACGTGTCGCGGTTGCGCCGGGCGCTAGGACAGAGCAGCGATCAGCAGCCGGCTGCTCGAGACACGGTGTTGGTGACGCGCGGACGTGGCTACGTGCTCCATGTGGAGCCTGGGGAGATCGATGCCGAGCGCTGTCGCGGCCTGCTTGAGCAAGGTCGCGAGCTGCTGGCCGGCGGCGATCCGGCGCACGCGGCGAGCGTCTTGCGCTCGGCGCTGGCGCTGTGGCGCGGTGAGCCGCTGGCGGACTTTGCGTATGCGCCGTTCGCGCAGCCGGCGATCGCCCAGCTCGAGGAGCTGCGCCTGGCCGCGCTCGAGGAGCGGTTCGAGGCGGATCTCGCGCTCGGTGCCCACCGCGAGTTGATCGGCGAGCTCACGGCGGCGGTCGGGCGAAACCCGTTACGGGAGCGGCTGCGTGGGCAGTTGATGCTGGCGCTGTATCGATGCGGGCGCCAAGCCGAGGCACTCGACGCCTACCAAGAGTTCCGCCGCACCCTGTCCGAGGAGCTGGGGCTTGATCCCGGCCCAGGCTTGCAGCAGCTCGAGTTGGCGATCCTTGCCCGCGATCCATCGCTCGATCTCCCCCCGACCGTGCCCGCGCTTGCGACGGCCGGTCCCGCGACCCGGCCCGAGATCGCGGCGCGGCCCGGCCGCCGCTGGGCGAGGCTGGCGGTTGGAGCTTCGGCGCTTGTGGCGGTCGTGCTTGTCGGCGCGGTGATCGCGGCGAGCGTTGGCGGGGAGTCAACGCCGTCGATCCTCGCGGCGAACTCGGTCGGTGCTGTCAGTCCGGCGGACGGGGGGGTGCGCGCCGTCGTGCCGCTCGACGCGGCGCCCTCGTCTGTCGCGGCAGGTGATGGGGCGGTGTGGGTGGCTGATTATGAGGCCGGGACGGTCTCGCGGATCGACCCCCAGACGCGCGCGGTCGTGCAGACGATCACGGTCGGCGCCGTACCGACCGGGATTGCCGTGGGAGCCGGGATGGTGTGGGTCGCGAACAACACCGGGGAGTCAGTGTCCAGGATCGATCCGGTCGCCGACCGGGTTGTGCAGACGACCGCGATCGCGAGTCCGCCCAACGGGATCGCGTTCGGTGAGGGGTCGGTGTGGGTCGCGAATAGCGACAGCCAAACCCTAACTAGAGTGGACTCGGTCACGGGCGCGGTGCGCGACACGATCACGCTCGGCGCCGATGCGACGGACGTGGCGGCCGGTCTCGGCGCGGTGTGGGTCAGCGACATCGTTGACGGGCGCGTGCTGCGGATCGATCCCAGCACCGATCAAGTCAGCCAGACGATCGGTGTTGGCAACGGCCCGGACGCGATCGCGGTCGGCGACGGGTCGGTGTGGGTGGCCAATAGCCTCGACGGCACGGTTTCCCGCATCGACCCCCAAACCAACGCGGTGACGAGCGTGATCGGGGTCGGACAGGGGCCTGCGGCGATCGCCGTCGCGGGCGCGAGCGTGTGGGTGGCAAATCAGTACTCGGGCACGGTCTCGCGCATCGATGCCGCCACCAACTTGGTCGCGCGGACGATCCGGGTCGGAAACCGGCCGGCCGGGGTGGCGGTCACCGCGGGGCTGGTTTGGGTGAGCGCTCAGGCGGAGGCGACCAGCCACCGCGGCGGCACGCTGAGGGTCGTTGAGAGCGAACGACCGAGCAGCCTCGATCCCCTCGACCAGTCCTCGACCTGGCTGCAGTGGTTGACCGTGGACGGCCTGACCGCGTACCAGCGGACGGGCGGGTTCCAATCCGCGCAACTGGTGCCCGACCTCGCCGCGTGGCTGCCGACCCCGACCGACGGCGGCACGACCTACACCTTCCAGCTGCGGCGGGGGATCCGCTACTCAAACGGCGCCCCGGTCCGGCCGGAGGATTTCCGTCGTGCGCTCGAACGCGACCTCGCGCTCGGCCCCAACTCGCTTACCGGTGACTACTTCGCGAACGTGATCGGCGGCGCCGCCTGCATAGCCCGCCCGTCGCGCTGCGATCTCTCCCGAGGGGTGGTCGTCGACGATCAGGCGGACACCGTCACCTTCCATCTCGTCGCGCCCAACCCCGACTTCCTTTACCGGCTCACGCTCCCGGACGCGGCGCCGGTGCCGCCCGGCACACCCCTTCACAACGTCGGGATGCACCCGATCCCGGCGACCGGGCCATACGAAATCGCGGACTACGAGCGCGCGCAGGTCACGCTGGCTCGAAACCCTTACTTTCACGAGTGGTCACGCGCTGCGCGCCCCGACGGGTACCCCGACAAGATCATCGTACAAACCGGTGTCAACGACTCTTCGGCAACGACCGAAGTCGAGCGGGGCAGCGCCGATGTCATGCTCGACCCGCCGCCGGCGAATCGCCTCGGCGAGCTGCAAACGCGGTTTGCCAGCCAGCTGAACATCACGCCGAGCATCTTTGCGGACGCGCTCATTTTCAACGCGCGCGTGGCTCCGTTCAACGACGTCCGCGTCCGCCGGGCGCTCAACTACGCCGTCGACCGCGTCGAGGTCGCCCGGCTGGTCGGGGCGGACGCGCAGCCCACCTGCCAGATGCTGACGCCGTTTTTCACCGGATACCAGCGCTACTGCCCCTACACACTCGACCCGACCCCCAGCGGCGCGTGGCGCGCCCCCGACCTGGCCAGCGCGCAGCGGCTCATCAACGCCTCGCACACACGCGGCACCCACATCACGGTCTGGCTGCCGTTCGACTACCCCGGATTGACCGTCGCCGGGCGCTACCTCGTCACGTTGCTCGATCGGCTGGGATACCCCGCTCGGCTACGCGACATCATCGGACACTCAAACGCGTACGCACTGATCGCCGACTCCCGCACAAAGGCCCAGGCCTTCCTCTGGTATGACGGCTCACCCTTGCTGTCGACGTCGCAGCTGATTGAGATCTACTTCGGCTGCCAATACTTCACCCCGAACTCGCCAT
The DNA here is from genome assembly GCA_035625625.1 of Solirubrobacteraceae bacterium. GTDB lineage: Bacteria > Actinomycetota > Thermoleophilia > Solirubrobacterales > Solirubrobacteraceae > Palsa-465. Next base: position 10,322 of record DASPPG010000135.1, on the reverse strand, counting down.
CCAACGGGAACATCGCCGAGTTCTGCGACCCGCGGCTCGATGCCCAAATCCGGACCGCACGCGCCGCCGAAGAAGATGGCTCATCCGACTCCTCAGCGCTCTTGGCCCAAGCCGACCACACGCTCACCGACGACGCAGCGCAGGTGCCGCTCGTAATCCCGAGCTACATCACCCTCGTTTCCAAACGCGTCAGGAACTACCAAGCAAGCGCGTCGCAAGGCGTCCTACCAGACCAGCTCTGGGTCCGCTGACCCTGGTCCCACGCGACACACGTGCGGCACCCCAAACAACCTCGGCACGGCCGTAAGTGACATAGAGCGACGCCAGCGTCGCCGGCGCTCCACCCGAGTTGCGAGCAACACGACGGCCGGCAGCGGCGCTCCTCCCGCCCGTCGCTGCAGATGCACAAGAAGCACCCAGTCGTGTCGGCCGCGGGCGAAGCGTGGCCGCTGAGCTCACGCCGGCCTCGGACGGGTCCGCAACTGCGGACGAGCCCGTCGCTCGACAGTACCGCTTCGCCCTGAAGCAGGCGCCAGCCGTCTGGCCAACGCTGATGCTTTCATAGCGATTGCGAGCATGCGCCTCAGACACACATCTCGCAGCCGGTTCGGACGACAAGCGAGCGCGACTTGACCGGTCGCCTAGCTGCGCCGCGAGACGTGGGCTTGTCGTCCAACTCGGAAGCGGCCTTCAGTTTGCTGGCCGTCGTGAACCGAGCCGAGAGCTAGCACCGCGGCGGTCGTTGGCCGCCTGCCGCTCCGCCTCGCGAAGCGGGAGCCACGCGGCCACCACCCGGAATCACTGCTCAAGATCGTCCGCAGCGACAGCCAGCGTCACGATCGGCGGCATTGACGCTCTCCGATTTGGATGCGGAAGCGGCATCGTCGGCGACACCATCTGTGGACATCTCGGGGTCGCTCACCGCACCGCGATCTCGACGCCCAGCGCGAACGGCGGGACGAGGGCGATGTGGTCGCCACTCCAGAAGCGGCCGGGGTCATACGAGCGGGCAGGTCGGCCGGGGACCAGCAGCCCCATGTGCTGATAGGTCGTGGCTACGAGCTCCGCGCAGAAGACCGTCTCTAGCGAGGAGGCGTGGCGGACGGGGCGACTGAGCCACCGCCGAAGAAGCCCGAGCGTGGTCGGAAACGGCCGGCCGTCGAAGCGGTCGATGACCTCCATCAGCCTGTCCTCGTGCTGGCGCTCGATCGGACCGTCGAGCTGGCGCACCCAGGCGCGCTGCTGGTAGCGGGCGTTCCAGGTCCTGACCGCCTCGGCGAGCAGGTGAAGCTGCACGCCGCGTTGGCGCTCACCGGTCCACACATCAGGCAGCGAGCGACCGAGCTCGGCGTGCCAGAGCAGCGGCGGCAGGTCATCGATCGCGACGGTCATGCCCACATGGTTGACCGGGCTGTTGGTGAGGGCTCGGATCGTTAGGTCGGCCATCGACCTGCCGCGGAACAGCCAGATGTCGCCGGTCGCCGCCGTCGCGACGGCGTCCTCGAGAGCCAGCGCCGTGTCGTTCACGCCGCCAATAAGCTACGCGACGGATGCGGATGCGCTGGAAGCTCGTGGGTCTCGCCGGCCTGGCCGGAGTGGCCGCCACCGGCGTGGTGCTCGCCCGCCAGCACCGCGCGTCGCGTCATTACCAACCGGAGGAGCTGCGCGAGCGCCTGCACCGCCGGCTCGCCGAGGTCTCCGCCGCGTCGGCGCCTCCCTCACCTGGGGCCGCTAACGCGCAGCCACCTCGTGGGCGGTGACGTCGCGCGTGGGGATCTCGCGCTTGAGGATCTTTCCGGTCGATCCCTTCGGCAGCTCCTCGGCGAACCAGAGGTGCCGGGGGTACTTGTAGGCCGCCAAGCGGTCCTTGACAAATCCCCGGATCTCGTCCGCACTCGCCTCGTGGCCGGGCCTGAGCACGATCGCCGCGGCGACCTCCTCGCCCAGCGCCTCGTCGGGGACGCCGATCACTGCAGCTTCGAGCACCGCGGGATGCTCGTAGAGCAATTCCTCGATCTCGCGCGGATACACGTTGAAGCCGCCTCGGATGATCATGTCCTTCTTGCGGTCGACGATGAAGAAGTAGCCGTCCTCGTCCATGCGGGCCAGATCTCCGGTGAGCAGCCAGCCGTCCTTCAGCACCTCGGCGGTGGCGTCGGGACGGTTGAGATAGCCCTTCATCACGTTATGGCCGCGAATCACGATTTCACCGACCTCGCCGATCGGCAGCTCGTTGCCCTCCTCGTCGACGACCTTCATCTCGACGCCCCGGATCGGTGTGCCGATCGAGCCGGGTTTGCGTTCGCGGTCGCGTTGGTTGAACGAGGCCACCGGCGAGCTCTCCGATAGTCCGTAGCCCTCAAGAATCATGCAGCCGAACGCCTCCTCAAAGCCGCGCATGACCTCCACCGGCATCGCCGAGCCACCTGAGAGGCAGAGACGAAGGGACGAAACGTCGTATCGATCGCGTTCGGGATAGTTGAGCATCGCGTGGTACATCGTCGGCACGCCGTCGAACAACGTCACCCTGTCGCGCTCGATGATCTCGAGCGCCTTGCCGGGCTCGAACCGGGGGATCATCGTCAGGCATGCGCCTGCTCGAACCGAGGTGTTCAGGCAGCAGGTCTGCCCGAAGGAGTGAAAGAGCGGCAGCGCGCCGAGGCCCACGTCCTGCTCGGAGATGTCCACCAGCTCCGTGCCGCCGTAAAAGCAGTTGTCGAGCATGTTGGCGTGCGTCAGCTCGGCGCCCTTGGGCGTCCCCGTGGTGCCGGAGGTGTAGAGGATCACGGCGGTGTCCGAGCCGTCGCGCTCGACGTCGTCGGGTTGGCGCGATGCGCCTGCGAGCAGGGCCTCGAACTCGCCCGGCCTGACGAGGATCACCTCGGTTCCAGACACCCCGGCGCCCTCCTCGGCCGACTCCGCGAAGCCGTACCACGCGAACATCAGCCTCGCACCCGAATCCGAGAGGTAGAAGCTGACCTCCCGCCCTTTGAGCAAAACGTTCATCGGCACGACCACGCCGCCAGCGCGGAGCACGCCGTAGTACACGGCGCCGAAGTACGGCACGTTGGGCAGCATGACCCCGACGCGGTCGCCCGGTCGCAGACCCCGCTCCTTCAATAGGCCGGCCACCCGGGTCGCCCCTTCGCTGAGCATGTCGTATGTGAGGACGGTGTCGTCGAGCTTCAGCGCAGGTCGATCGCCGTGCCGGGATACTGTCTCGGTCAGAAGCTGTGCGAGGTTGGCTGGCATGGGATCGCTCCTCTTCTCGTAACGGCATGCTACGTTCCCGGCCTGCACCACTCGGGCACGTCGTCACGGCAGGCAGGTTCGCCCCTCCCGCGTGGTCATCTCATCGTGCCCGCCCACACGGCACCGGTGCATCCCGGGGTGAGCGCAGATCAGTTGCAGGGTTTCCACACAGCGAAACAGTGTTTACACCGATGCGACGACGGCGCGAGTCGCGGATCCTCGAAGCTCCGGGTGACCCGGAGCCATCAATTGAGTGACTAGCATCGGCTTGCTCGGACGACCGACGACCATCTCGTAGGTCGGTGGGTTGCTGATGCTGGTCGTTGTAATAGTGCGCTGACCGTTCTCGACGCACCGAAGGAGGGATTGCATCATGGCAATCGTCGATTCACCTCCACCTATCGTTGCACCTCCGGCAGGGTCGGAGGCTGCGCACAATGGCGCGGCTCGGACCGAGCTCGCCACGCCGCCTGGTGAGACGACGCTGGGCTGGGGCAACTCGGCGCCGCTGGCGCTGTTGGCCTTCGGCGTCCCGACGTTCATGCTCAGCATGATCAACGCGGACGCGATCTCCAAGGGCGTTGAGCCCGTCGTGTTCGGTGTGGCGCTGATGTGCGGCGGCATTACGGCGCTGATCGCAGGCATCATCCAGTTCCGCACCGGGAAGACCTTCTCGGGCGTGCTGTTCTGCGGTTTCGGCGCCTTCTGGCTGTCGCTGTTCGCGATCGCGCAGTGGTTCTTGAAGTCCGTGCCGCCCGCCCAGGTGGGCCACGCATTGGGTCTCTTCCTCTACGCGTTCGGCATCTTCCTCGCCGTCATGTTCCTCGCGTCGTTCCGCACGAATCTCGTCGTGGTCTTGACGCTGGCGCTGATCGGGGCAGCGGTCTTCCTGCTGGCCGCGGGCAACTATGGAGCTCATACCACGCTGATTCACTGGGGCGGCTATACCGGACTCGCCGCAACAGCCTGCATCTTCTACATGGCGTTGGCCGAGCTCTGCGAGATCTGCTACCAGCGAGTCGTATTGCCTGTCTGGCCCCTGGCGGCGCATTGACGGGCTACCGACTGCCGCATCCAGCGCGCCGGCTCATCGCCGGCGCGCTTCGCGTTCCGCACGCTGCACGCGGTATGGACCTGCAACACGGGCGCCTCCGGGTCGATACCGGTAGTTACCACGGTTTGCACGGTTCGCGCGAGGGATGAAAACCTGAGCGTGCAAGAGCACGCTTCGGGTAACGGTGCGGAGCACTCGATGACATGCAACCGGGTCGGCAGAAGCACCACGCGTCGGAGAAGCTCTGGCTTGGTCACGGCTCATCATGGAACAGAAGCGGTCGCCGGCCACCTGGCGGCTTACCTCGCCCGGGCCGGTTGCGGGTTGCGGGCTCGACCACCGTCAGGATGGTGGTTCCGCGCGACCGCCTTCCTCGACATCGTGTCCGAGCCCCCATAGTCGCCTAGACGGAGCGGGAGCGTGGCTCCCTGCCGATGGTCGTGATCATCCCCGTTGTCGCGGCGATCGTTGGTGCGGCGGTCGTGCTTCGCTACACCCGGCCGAGCACGTTCACGACGGCGTGGCAGCCGAGCCCTCCCTGTGGTTGAGCCTCGTGCTCGTTGCCGTGGGCCGCATTCGGGATATTCCTAATCGCTGTCTGATTTACGGCAGCCGGGAGCGACGTCCGCTGACCGGTCCGCTAACGGGATGCCTGCCTCCGGCTCCGTACAGGCATCGATGGCGAACGCCGGTCAACCGCTTCGCGCGCTGACAGCAGGACCGACGGCTGCTTCGCCTCGCTAAGCAGGCGCGAGGTCCGGCGCGATGATGGCTAGTGGAATGGACGACTTCCACCAGTCCCGCGACGGTCACCCCGACCGCCGCCCGACAGTTGTGGAAATCGGCCTTTCCGGGAGCCGACGTTAGCCGGATGCGAGCAAGCACAGATGCTGCTCGCGCGGAAAAGCAGGGCCGTCGAAGTGATCGGGCCCGGCGCCTCACGGTCGATGCGATGGAGATGCACACCTTTGGCGAGAAGCAGGGAACACCCGTTTGAGGAATTTGTCCTGCTTTCAGGGTCGGGAGGACACACAGCTGGCGCCCACGAGTCGAACGGCGGCTCGAACGCGGTTACTGCCTCTCGACAGACGAGGACGTAGCGCCGATCCGGCGCGCCTGTGCCCGCCAACGGCATTACAGGAGCGCTAGCGCAGCACTTCCCAGCCTTCCGACTGCCGCGCTCGCCAGAGCTTCTCGGGTGTGGCGAGCGGCGGCGTCGTCAGCCATACGACATCGACCTCCGACGGGATCTCAGGCGCCGGGGGCGGCGGCATCTTTGCCACAGCCAACTCCGCGCCCGGTTGTGTCCCATCCAGCCAGACGAACAGGTGGCACTCGCTCGCACTGTCGGCCTTAGCCCTAGCGAGCTTCTCGCGCTTGGGCTCCGCCCGTTCGGCGACCAGTCGGTTAACGGCGCCGGGGTCGCCCGTGAACCCGCCACTGATCGTGACGAACATCTCCGCGTCGCCCTCCGCCCGCGGCGCGAGCACTCGCGCCCGAGTTACCCCGAGCTCGACCATCCGCCGAGCAGCCTCAACAACCGCCGCAGGCATCTCAGAGCGCGGACTGACGTAGGCGTAGTTGACATGCGGGTCGACATCGGCGTGCCCGTGCTCCTCGAAGACCTCCAGGATGGGGAGCATCGCGCTCATCATGTCGGCGACACGGACCCGGCGCTGCGGGATCGTCACGATCCAATCGTTCGTCAAGGCCGGAGCGGGCCAGCGCTGCTGTCGGCCTTCTCTTCCGAAAGCTGCATCCGAGAGCGCGACGACGGCCCCGTCGATGGCGCTTGTGACCTCCAGCGCGATGCAGCGTCCATCCGGGAGGATCACGTCGAAGTCGTGCATCCCCGGCGGGTCGCCTTCCCCGTCACGCGACTCCCAATGCCCGCCGACCGCGTCGGCGACGACGTCGGCTGCTGCCAACTCCTCGGGTGCCGGTTCTCGACCTGCCATTGGCGCGAGACTAGGTCATGCCCTCGGCGCGCAGGGCACGAACACCTTAGGCGGGATCTGCGATGGTGTTTCAGATCATGAGCGGGCCGCTGGCCGGCAAATACTGGTACTGGTCGGAGGAAATCATCCCGAACGTGGGTGTCGGCCAGACTGTCGCGGCCGGGCAGACCGTGGCGACATTCGCGCCGTCCAGAACTGGCATCAAAATCGGCGGGTGGGCGGCGAACCCTGGCCGGCCGCGCGGCGGGTGGAAGGCTACACCGAAGGGCATGGCACGCCCGCCGGCGCGGACTTCCGGTACCTGCTTGAGCAGCTTGGAGCGAACCCGAGGGATGGCGCTCGGCGTTCGCTTTCCCCCAACGGTTGGAACGACGCTGCACGCGGAACCGTGATGCGCAAAGTTATGTTGGGCCCTCTTGTGGCCTTGTCACCCATCAAGCCTCAAGGAGAGAACCTGCAATGAGTACCCACAAACCCGGAGATCGCTACATAGAGTGGCTGAATGTGGCAGACCATGGCGATCAAATGTTTAAGGCATCGCGCGAGGCATACGAAGCAACCGGGCGAGGGTTCTGGGTGACGAGTGACGAAGAGCAGGTCAAGGCGTCGGGAAAGAGCGAGGCGATGTACTACGCCGCTGCTCGGCTGCCAGACCTGCTGCGCCGCTTTGTTGACGAGGGACTGGTGGGCGCTGGAGACCCGGCAAGTGGCAACTTCAAGGCGATGGTCGATACCTACGACCCGACCACGCAGTTTGTAGTTGTCGGTTGTGAAGACGACCAGCTTTTCGTTCACATCGTGACGGGACACGAGGCGGGAGACTGAGCTGCCGCTCGTGGCCCAATAATGGCCCAACGTCGCGAGAGTGACCTCAGCAGCTTCGGGCCTTGCCGGGTTTGCAGGGGATTAGCACCGATCGTGGCCCAGTGTCGTTTGCAGCGGTGGGGTCTACGGAACCCCCCGAAGGTCGGGACGTCGAATCTCTCCGGGCGCGCTCCGTGAATGCTCTGCAATGTCCCAGTTTCCGTCACGCCGAGTGCAAGATTTGCGCTGGGTGTGTGGTCCGATAGTGGCCCAAACGTGGAGGAGACGTGGCTGATCCGGTCGTTCAGGGCATGGCGAGTCTAGGCTCGGCGTGGCGTGGCTTTTGGTTAGGAGGGTCGCCTTCGGGCGGCCCTCCCGCTTCTTATGCGCTCGTCAGCGCTCACGGGTCGCCTGATGGACACGACTTCGGCCTGCAGCCCGTAGCTGTTCCCGTGTGCGGTCCGAGGGCAGCTCCTTCAATCTTCGGTACCCGGAAGACGAGAGTCCTGCATCTGACAACAACCAGTGCAGACGCGTTCACGGCCACAACGGCGTCCTCGTCCAACGATCGCTTTCACGATCCTGCTTGCGCACGGTGAGCTATTGCTTCGGCGACACGGGGATCACACGAAGCGCATCGCGATCAAAGGCCGTGGCGCGTTCCGCCGCTTCAGGGACGAGCTCGCACGCTCGCCTGGCGAGCTTGGACGGTGGGACGCGATGTCCGAGGAGCGCCAGCGCGGCCGAGCCCGGTCATGGCTGCCGCGGCCGGCTACCGTGCGCTGCCCGCCGACGACCGCGATCCCTGAAACCGGGGCATCTCTCTGCCGCCGGCGTGAGCTGAGGCACGGCCCGAGCCGGCGCGGGGTGCTCCATAGCCACGCCCGATGATTTGCGCTTTGCCCATGAGGCACGGGGCCTGGGCCACTAGTTGGTTCAGTATCGAGCGAGACAGCTACTTCGTCGCTGACGCGGCGCTGTGGAGCACGCTCGTGCTTTGTGCACGGTCCAGAAGTGGGCGCGTCCCGAATGCCCTTGGACTAGCCTCATCTCAATGCCCGCTCCACCGCCGATGCTCAGCGTCTCCGCTCGTCGCTGGCCCGACGGCGGACGGTGGGTGCTCCAGCCGAAGTGGGACGGTTTTCGACTCCTGGTCGAAGTCGGTCGCGGGGGAGAGGTACGCGGCTGGTCGCGCCACGGCACCGACCTGACCGCCCGGCTGGGATCGCTGCTCGGCGCTCTCGCCGCCGTGCCGTCGGGAACCACAGTTGACGGTGAGCTGGTCGTCGTCAGCGAGCGCGAGGGCAAGCCGGCGCAGGACTTCGCCGCGGTCACTCGCGCCGTGTTCACCGGCCGGCCTCACGCGACGGAGCGGCTCCGGTTCGTGGCCTTCGACCTGCTCGCCGTGGATGGCGAGGATGTGCGGGCTCGTCCTTGGGAGGAGCGGGACGCGCGGTTGCGCGAGACGCTTCCGGTGTGCGAGCGGATCCGCTTGGCCGAGTCGCGGCCGGCGACGCTGGCGGCGCACGAGGCGATCGTCTCCCTGGGGTTTGAAGGGACGGTGTTGAAGCGTCTGGGATCGGCGTACCGGCCCGGGCGACATCGCGCTTGGGTCAAGCGCAAGGCGCGGTTCACCACATCCGCCGCGCTGTGTTCGGTTCGCCAGGAGCGTGACGGTCGTTGGCACGCTCTCTGCGACCTGGATTGCCGCCGTGTTCACGCGCTCGCCGGCGCCCGGACCGCGGAGCGGGTCGGGCAGGTGGTCGAGCTGGTGTACTCCCGCGTCGACGCCGACGGCAGCCTGCGCGAGGCACGCGTGGCGCCCGTAGCGTGACCGATAGCGGTGAGTGTTGACGGACCAGCCGTCGCGCTTACGGACGGCCGTCATCGGTTACCTGGTTAGTTTCCCGGACGCGCGGGGAACTCCACCCGCGGCTCAGGCATCCGGGAAGGCGTCGGCACGCGCGGCCGCCCAGCTGCCGTACACCTCGCTCACCGTGCTCGCCGCCGCTACTCTCCGTCCTGCAGCCGGAGGAGCGCCTATGGCCCGCGCCTGCTCGCGTGCGAGACCGACCAGTCATAAGAGGTTGGTGGGCTGCCGTAGCGGGCGTGCCAGGTGCGCATCGCATCGCGCACCCGTTCGCGCGTCCACTCCCGCGCGATCGCGCCGGGATGGCATTGCTTGCAGTATTCGTAGGCGTCGTCTTTGCCGTTGCGCGCGCTGGTCGGCGCGCCGCAGCCTCGGCACGTGCGCTGGTAGCGCGCCTTGACTTCCCGTGCCTTCTCGCCCGTCGGATCCTAGGCGCCTAAAGGGCGTTAGTGTCGCGTCGAGACGGGTCGTATGTCGAAGCCGAGAGATGTCGTGGTCGTCCGCGTGAGCGAGAGGGGCGACCGGGAGGACGAGCGCTTTCATTCGCCCGAGGTGCAGATCGAGGCCGCTAGGCGGTGGGCGAAGGACCGGGGTGAGCGGCTTGCTGGCGCGCCGATTCCCGAGATCGACGTCAGCGGCAGGCTGCCGTTGTCCAAGCGCCCCGGCCTGTGGGCGGCGATCGAGATGATCGAGGCCGGCCGGGCCGACCAGCTCGTGGTGGCGTATTTCGATCGGCTGGTGCGCTCGCTCAAGGTCCAGCTGGAGGTGATCGAGCGGGTGGAGGGGGCGGGCGGGGAGATCTTCGCGCTCGACCACGGCAAGCTGACGAACGGCACGGCGGCGCAGCGCCTGTCCACGAACATGCTCGGCTCGGTGTTCCAATACTTTGCCGAGATCACGGGCGAGAAGGTCACGGCGGCTCAGGCGCGGGCGGTGGCGCGGGGTGTCTACCCGCACCCGAAGGTCCCGGTCGGGTATGTGCGCGGCGAGGACGGCGTGCTGGTGGTCGCGCCCGCGGCCGCGAAGGTCGTGATGCGGGCGTTCAAGCGCCGCGATCGTGGCGCCTCGCTGGTGGAGATCCAGGCGTGGCTGGCCGAGAACGGGATCGACCGCGCGCTCTCCGGTGTGGCTTGGATGCTGCGCTCGCGGATGTACCTGGGCGAGATCCACTTCGGCGCGCTGCACAACCCGCACGCTCACGAGGCGATCGTCAAGGATCGCGGGCTGTTCGAGCGGGTGCAGCGGCGGACGGTCTCGCGCGGGCGCCAAAGCCAAGTCCGAGCGGCTGCTGGCGCGCCCGGGCGTGCTGCGCTGCGGGACGTGCGGGTCGCGGATGGTGATCAACTCCGACAGCGGCAGCTACCGCTGCGGCGACACGAGCGCT
>DASPPG010000134.1:0-85066 GCA_035625625.1 Solirubrobacteraceae bacterium | reverse complement strand
CGGCGGCGGCTTCTGGGTCGACCAGTTCTTCGCCGGCGATCACGAGGGCGTGGTTTGGATCCACGGCTACGGCAACGTGTTCGAGAAGAATCTGGAGCCGGGGGAGACGATCGACATCGAGCCGGGAGGCTGGGTCTTCCGCGACCACTCGGTGCAGATGTCCCAGGAGATCTACGGGTTCAAGACCGGCATGTTGAGCGGGGCCGGCAATCTGGTCTTCAACCGGTTCACAGGACCGGGCCGGGTCGGGCTGCAGAGCGCCTACTTCCACCCGCCGGTGGAGGAGGGGACCGGCGGAAACGCTCAGCGCCAGGGCGGCGGCGGGCTCCTGGGCGGGATCGTCGGTGGTCTGCTCGACAACTGATCGGATGGTTTGGGTCGGTCAGGTCCGTGCTGGGACACGGTGGGGCGACTCGGTGAGCCTCGCGTCCCGACGGGGGGTGGCGGGCCGGTGAGCTTCGCGCCTGGGCACCTCACCGCGCATCCCCTCCCGCCCGGAATCGCCGGCGCCCTCGCGCTTGGCGGCTACCAGCTGCTGGTCGACGTCGGCGGGGTCGGCGCGGGCCGCCTGGGCTCGCACGCGTTCTTGCTCGTGGCGCCTGAGCCGGACCCGTCGCTGCCCGATGCCGGCACGCAGATCTCGCTGCACCAGCCGCGGTTGCGGGATGAGGCGGAAGCGTCCGCGTTCGTGCAGCTGGCCGCCCAGCTCGGGTATCTGCGGCTCTCGGGCTATCACCTGGTGCTCGAGCGCGCCGGACTGCGCAGTCGGGTGGCGGTGGTCAACCCGGCCACCGGAGCGATCGTCGCGACGATCCCGGACAAGGCGCCCGGGCGTCTATTCGGTGGCGGAGCGAGCGCGCCCCGGCTGCTGGCGGCCGTGCGCGACCTGCCGCCCGCCGGCCCCTCGCCCGATCTCCAGAGCCCCGACCAGCTACGCCAAGTCCTGCTGGCGCTGGCGTTGCGCGACGAGTCGATCGGTGGCGCCGAGGCGGCCGAGCTGGCAGACCGTGCGCTCGAGCTCGTCCAGCGGGGTGGGGGCCTGGACCCGACGGCGGCGCTCGAGGCGGCGAAGCAGGATCGCGCATAGCTGGTGCCCCTCCCGTCAACGTTCACCGCGTTTGTCGGCTGCAAATGCGGGCGCGGCCTCGACCGTCGTCGAGGGCCAGACATCCGGGTGAAGTGTTCCGGCGTTAGCAGGCGTGACCCGGAGCCGCGGCCTACCGCGAAAGGTGACGACTAGCTCATCGCCGCGTTCGGCCCGCTCCATCCAGTAGCCGAGGCGGTCGCGGAACGTCTCGGAGCTGACCGTGATCCGCGTCCCGTGGGACGGCGGAGAGAAGTGGAGCTGGGGGGACTCGAACCCCCGGCCTCGACACTGCCAGTGTCGCGCTCTAGCCAACTGAGCTACAGCCCCGTCAAATGTGAAGTCGTCAGCAAGGTTAATGCATGCCTGCTGTCCGTTGCGGCACGGACTAAGTCGGAGATTGACGTGCTGCCGGGTCGCGAACCGCGCAGCGGGGAGTAGGAAGGATCGATCGAGGTCCCCGCAGTAGACGGCAAACAGATCGACCTCACCCTCGCTGTATGTGCGTCGCACGTGTCCGCGCGGCGTACAGCGCGACATCCGCAGCAGGACGACGATGACGTCACCATTTGCGGTCAGGCGGCCCCATTTGACCTGGACACGCAGCAGCTCGCCGCCGATGTCAAGCCCTAGATCGGTGCGACCGTGCTCGCTGACCGGCCGCCAGACCCGCAGTCCGAGCTTCACGGCCGCAAACACGATCGCCTCCTCGGCGATGGCACCTTTGTCGTTCGAGTTCATGACGAACGTATGTTCGCATGCGGCTCGGACGGAAAACTGGGTGAACGGCGATGCTCGCCTACCCAGGCGGGATGAACTCCGGCACCTCGAGACCGTCGTCGGCTGAGCCCGTGAGACGCTCGCTGTCCTCGATTGGCTCGTCGCGCTCGCGCCGGCGAGAGCCGGAACGCGACGCCCCACGGGTGCCCCGCGACCCGCCGCGACCGCCGGCCGATCGCTCCACGCGCTCGATCTGCGCCACCAGCCGCGAGTGCACGCGCTGCACGTCGCCGAGCAGGCGCTCGGCGTTGGAGCGCAGCGAATTGCTCATCTCACGGAGGTTCGAGACCAGCTCCAGGCCCTCGGTGCGGACGCCGTCCGCGGTGGCGCGGGCGTCCTCGAGCAGGCTGCGGGCGCGCTCCTCGGACTCGGCGCGGGTCGCGGTGGCGGACTCCTGTGCCTCTTGCACGATCTGGCCGGCGCTCTCCTCGGCCCGGGCCACGATCCCCAGCGCCTCGTTGGTGGCGGTCGCCTTGGCCGCCTCGGCGTCGTCGCGTCCTGCCTCCCGCAGACGGGTGGCCTCGGCCTGCGCCAGGCGGACGATCTCGGACGCCTCGTCCTCGGCTGCGCTGACGCGGTTGTCGGCGGCGCGTTGGCCCTCGGCGATCCGGTCGCGGGCGCGCTCCTCTGCGTCGACGCGGAGCTGCTCGGCCTCGGCTCGCAGCCTCTCGGCGGTCTCCTCGGCGGCGGCGACGATTGCGGCGACGCGCTCGGCGGCGACCGCCGCGCTGTGGGGAGAAGACTGATTCCTTGCGGCGGCGCCTGACGGCGGCGAAGCATGATCTTGTTCGGCGGCCCCTGACGGTGGCGGATCACGATGCACTGCGCCGGCGCCTGACGTCGGCGCCTTGGGCTCGCTCGGTCCGGACCCCGCGTTCTCAGCCACTCCCGGATGGTAAAGCGGGATGGAGGACGGGACGCAGCCTCGCCACCGGGCCCTGTCGAAGTAACCTCCTACTCCCGTGCCCGAGCGACGTTACGACCCTAAGCAGATAGAGCCCAAGTGGCAGGAGATCTGGGCGCGCGAGCGCACCTGGGAGGTCTCCAACGACCCGGACGGGCGCGAGAAGTCCTACGTGCTCGAGATGCTCCCGTATCCGAGCGGGGAGCCGCATATCGGCCATCTCAAGAACTACTCGCTGGGTGACGCGATCGCCCACTTCCACCGGCGGATTGGCCAGCGGGTGCTGCACCCGATGGGCTACGACGCGTTCGGCCTGCCGGCGGAGAACAACGCGATCAAGACCGGCGTTCATCCTCGCGACGCGACGAACCAGTCGATCGCCGTCTTCCGGGAGGCGTTCCACCGCTGGGGCATCTCGATCGACTGGAGCCGGGAGCTGGCCACGCACGAGCCGTCGTACTACCGGTGGACCCAGTGGATATTCCTCCAGCTGTTCAAGCGCGGCCTGGCTTACCGCAAGACCGCGGCAGTCAAGTGGTGCCCAAACGACCAGACGGTGCTGGCCAACGAGCAGGTGATCGACGGCCGCTGTGAGCGGTGCGGCGCGCTGGTCGAGGTTCGCCAGCTCGAGCAGTGGTTCTTCCGCATCACCGATTACGCCGACCGGCTGCTCGACGACCTGGACGAGATCGACTGGCCCGAGCACGTCAAGGCCATGCAGCGCAACTGGATCGGGCGCAGCGAGGGCGCCGAGGTGGTGTTCCGCTGCGAGGAGCTCGGCATCGACTACTCGGTTTTCACGACGCGGCCCGACACGCTGTTCGGCGCCACCTTCTTCGTGATGGCCCCGGAGCACCCCGACGTGTTCAAGCTCGCTCAGGGCACCGAGTACGAGCAGTCAGTCCACGAGTACGTCAACCGGGCGATCACGGAGTCGGTCGAGTTGCGGGGGGCGGCCGACAAGCCCAAGACGGGCGTTCCGCTGGGGCGCACGGTCACGAACCCGGTGACCGGCGAGCAGATCCCCATGTTCGTCGCCGATTACGTGCTGATGGAGTACGGCACCGGGGCGATCATGGCGGTGCCGGCGCACGACCAGCGCGACTACGACTTCGCGAAGGCGTTCGGTCTGCTGATCCGCCAGGTGGTCGCGCCGGCGCGGGCCGACGCCGACGGGGATGGTCAGGGCGCCCCCGAGGAAGCTGCGTTCACCGCCCACACCGAGAACGAGGTCCTGATCAACTCCGGGCCGTTCTCGGGAATGAACGCCGTCGAAGGCCAGCGCGCGATCGTCGAGTGGCTCGACCGTGAGGGCAAGGGCCACTTCTCGGTTAGCTACAAGCTGCGCGACTGGCTCATCTCTCGCCAGCGCTACTGGGGTTGCCCGATCCCGGTCGTGTACTGCGACAAATGCGGACTGGTTCCGGTCCCTGAGGCGGATCTGCCGGTCGAGCTGCCCGACATCGAGGACTATCAACCGAAGGGTCGCTCCCCGCTCGCCGCGGCCGAGAACTGGGTCAACACCCGCTGCCCATCGTGCGGTGGTTCGGCCAGGCGCGAGACCGACACGATGGACACGTTCGTCGATTCGAGCTGGTACTACCTGCGCTACTGCGACGCCCGCAACGATCAGGCGGCGTGGGACAGGGGGGTGCTGCGCCACTGGATGCCGGTCGACCAGTACATCGGTGGCGTCGAGCACGCGATCCTGCATCTGCTGTACTCGCGCTTCTTCATCAAGGCGCTGGCCGACATGCAGTTGCTCGACGTGCAGGAGCCCTTCCAGGCCCTGTTCACCCAGGGGATGATCCTCGGACCCGACGGCAACAAGATGTCGAAGTCGTTCGGCAACGTGATCAGTCCGCAGCCGATCGTCGACCGCTTCGGCGCAGACGCCGCCCGCTGCTACGTACTGGTCATCGGCCCGCCCGATCAGGACGCAGCGTGGGCGGACACCGGCATCGAGGGCATCCACCGCAGGCTGCTGGGACGCCTCTGGCGCCTCGCCGACGAGTTCGCGGCGGATTCCGGGGCCGGTGCGGAGCAGCCGAGCGACCCCGCAGGCGACGCGCTGACGGTCGTGCGCAAGGCTCACTGGGCGATCGACAAGGTCACGCGTGACATGACCGGCCGGTTTGCCTTCAACACGGCGATCTCGGCCATCATCGAGCTGATCAACGAGATCTACCGCTACCCCGACGCCGATCCGGAAGCACGCCGGTTTGCCACCGCGACGGCGGCGTCGCTGGTGTTCCCGTTCGCACCGCACCTGGGGGCCGAGGCGTACGAGATGTTGACGGGAAGGCGCGTGTGGGAGGAGCCATGGCCGGACGCCGACCCCGACATGCTCCAGACCGAGACCTTCCAGCTGGTCTGCCAGGTCAACGGGAAGGTCCGCGACCGGGTCAGCGCGCCGACCGGTGCAGCACGCGAGGAGCTGGAGCGGCTGTGCCTGGAATCCCGCGGCGTGCAGTCGCACTTGAACGGCCTCAAGATCGCCAAGGTGATCGTCGTGCCGGACAAGCTGGTCAACGTCGTAGTCCGCTGAGCGGAGGTGGCACACCGGCCGTATGTGGCGGTCGTGGGTCCGGGTGAGGCGACGGCCGAGGAGACGCGTGCCGCCGAGGCGATCGGTCGTGGTCTGGCCGACCGCGGCGCGATCGTGGTGTGCGGCGGTCTCAGCGGAGTGATGGCCGCCGCCTGCCACGGGGCCTGCGCAGCGGCTGGTGTGACCGTGGGGTTTCTGCCCGGAACTGATCGCGCGAGCGCCAACGAATGGGTGCAGATCGCGCTGCCGACCGGGGTCGGCGAGCTCCGCAACGGATTGATCATCCGAGCAGCGGATGCGGTGATCGCGGTCGGGGGCGCCTATGGAACGCTGTCCGAAATCGCGCTGGCGCTGAGGACTGGCGTCCCGGTGATCGGCCTGAAGACGTGGGACGTCGAGGGGGTCGAACAGGTTGGCTGCGCAGCCGACGCGGTCGACCGCGCGCTGCGAAGCGCTGCCGGCCGGGACCCCTCATAGACTCACAAGACGGTGCCGACCTTCAAGCCCGCCTACCTGATTCACGGCGACGACCATGGCCGGATCGCGGAGCGCCGGCGCCGGCTGCGCACGCTGGCCGAGACCGAGAGCGGCACGCAGGGGGTCGAGGTGTTCGAAGGGGACGCGGCCACCCCGGAGGCCATCGCCGCCGCCCTGAACGCCCTCACCTTCGCGATCGGCCGCCGGTTCATCGTGGTGGACGGCGTAGAGCGCTGGACCGACAAGCAGCTCGATCCGCTCGAGGCGGCGATGACCGAGATTCCGCCTGACACGACCGTCGCCTTCTTCGCCCGCGAGGACGGCCGAGCCAAGGCGCCGAAGCGCCTGCACGACGCGGTCAAGAAGGCCGGCGGAGACATCAGCAGCGAGGAGAGCGTGAAGCCGTGGGAGCTGCCCAAGTGGCTGATTGCAAGGGCGCGCGAGCTCGACCTGCAGCTCGAGCCGGACACCGCTCGTGCGCTCATCGCGCACGTCGGCGATCGCCAGCAGCGTCTGCTCCGCGAGCTCGAGAAGCTCGCCCTGTACGCCGGTAAGGGCGCGCGCGTGGACGGCCCGATGGTCGACGCGCTGACCGCGCCCTCGGCCGAGCACAAGGCATGGTCGCTTGCCGACACGATCGTGGCCGGTGATGCGGCCGCCGCCACCGCCCTCTACCTGACGCTACGCAGCCAGGGGGAGCGTCTACCGGGGCTCCTCTACTGGATGAGCCAGCGGGTGCGGACCGCTCACGAGGTGGCGTGCGCACTGGAGGCGGGCGTTCCGGCGGCTCAGGTCAAGCGCAACCTGAGGATGCCCTCTCGCGCCGCCGACCGGCTGATCGCGGACGCGAGCCGCGTCGGCGCCGCGGACCTGCAGCGCACGATCGAGCAACTCGCCGAGCTCGAGCTCGCCTCTCGGGGAGGTGGGAGCGGCGGCGCCGGCGAGGACACCGCGGCGCTGCTCGCGATCAAAGAGGTCGCGCGCAGCTGACAAGGCGCCGCCGTCTGGCGCCGCCGACAGTCTTTGATCAGATCAGGTGGAAGGCGACCGCGGCGATCAACGCGATGGCCACGATGACCACCGCCGGCAAGAAGTGCAGGGTGCGGTTCCCCGCGCGCCGGTACGCCGGCGGCGCGTTGGCGGCGTTGCGCATGACTAGCGCCGCGCCGCGGGAGGCGACCGCGTCGTCGCGCTCGAGGCGCAGTCGCTCCATCGTGGTCGACAGCTCGTCGCGCTCGGAAACCGCGTGATCGCGAGCCGCCAGCGCCTCGTCGCGCGCCCGCAGGGCGCCGTCGCGCTCGGCGATCAGTACATCGCGCTTCGCGGCGGAATCGTCGCGTTCGGCCAGCGCGCCCTCCTGCGACGCGAGCGCGCCGGCCAGCTTGGCCGACATGTCATCGCGTTCGTCGATCGCGGCGCGTCGCTCGGCGAGCGCCTCGTCGCGCGCGGCAAGCGCCGCATCGCGCAGTCGCTGTGCCTCCTCGCGGGCGTGCGCCGCCTCATCGCGTTCGGCCGCCGCCGCGTCCCGAAGCTGGAGCGCCTCGCCCCGTGCGCGCATCAGCCGCTCGCGCTCCTCGGCGGCGGACTCCTGGGCCTCCCGGGCAGCGTCGCGCGCGCCGGACACCTCCTCGAGCTTGGCTCCGCGCCGCGCCAGCTCGTTCGACAGCTCGGCAATCTCGGCCTCGCGGCGCTGAAGCTCGCGCTGGAGCCGGTGGATCTCGCTTCGTGCCTTGACCAGCTCAGCCGATGGAGCGCGGGTCTGGCGTGACGGTCCGGCTTCCTTACCGCCTCCGGACCGGCCCCGGTTCGCGCGACGCGAGCCGGGGAGCGGGAGCGAGACGGTGATGTCGGGCGCCACGTTCAGCTCCGCCTCGATCCACTCCTCATCCTGCTGCTCGTACGGGAACGAGGCTTTCCACGGCTCGCCGTCCTCCGCGGCCCAGGGCTTGTGATCGAGGTCGGCAAGCAGGCGGCGTCGGTCCTCTTCGGCAAGCAGCGTGAGGCTCGGTCGAATGAAGCGGCGACCGCGCACGCCGAACCAACGGCCGTTCACCTCGAGCCGATCAGAACCTTCCTCGATCTTGTCCAGCTCGAAAGCAACTCCGCTCGCTGAAGCGGCTGGGGACTCGACGGCCTCCGCCATGAGATTCCCAAAGTTACCCGGAACTGGCTCGAGGGCGCGCCCTCGCAAGCCTCGTTGCATCGCTCAAGGGATAAATGCGAACGCCGACGGCGCCTGACGACGGCGCCCCAAATGTGGAGATCGGCGGCGCGTTAGCCGCGGCGCACACGCGCCGCGCGCGACTTCTTGCGCGCGCCGGCGTTGCGATGAAGAGCGCCGCGCTTGACCGCCTTGTCGATGGCCTGGACCAGCTGACGGTGCTCGGTGTCCGCGTGCGCGTCCTCGCCGGCGGCGACAGCTTGCTCGAGCCGGCGGAAGAACGTCTTGATCCGCGACGTGTAGCGACGGTTCTCGAGCCGCTCGCGCTCAGCGCGGGCAATCCGCTTCTTCTGTGACTCTATGTTCGCCATAAGCAGAAAGAAAGCCACGGTCTTTCCGCCGCGGCGCCGCCTTACTATAGCCGCCCTGGTCCAGATTGATACCCACACCACGAGCGGGAACGGCGCCGAGCCGCCAGAGCCGTCCGGCTGGCCCCCTGGAGGCGAGCCGCCTCCGGTCGAGCCTCCACGCAGGCGCATAGCCGTCAACACGGCGATCTTCGCGTTCGCCACCGCGCTCTCGCGCATCGCCGGGCTCGGACGCGAAGTTGCGGGAGCCTATTTCTTCGGGACCAGCGCCGCCTATTCGGCGTTCACGCTCGCCTCGCAGGTACCCAACCTGTTCAGCAACCTGTTCTCGCAGGCGGCGCTGGGGGCGGCGTTTGTGCCGGTGTTCACCGGGCTGCTCCAGGAGGGGCGTAAGCGCGAGGCGTTCCGTCTCGCCGCGACGCTGTTCTGGGTCATCCTGGTTGTCCTCGGCGCGCTGACGCTGGTCTGGATGGCGATTGCCGGCGTCATCACGCCTCTGTTCACCGGGAGCGGGATCCCGGCCGCCCTCACCGCCGCTCTGTCCCGCGTGCTGTTCCCCGTCGTGCTGCTGCTGAGCCTCACGGGACTGTTCGTCGCGATTCTGCAGGCATACGACCAGTTCACGATCCCGGCCCTTGCCCCGGCGGTCTGGAACGTCGTGATCCTCGTGCTCCTGATCCTCCTGCGCGGGCAGTTCCACGGGGAGGACAAGGTCTATGCCTACGCGATCGCATGGCTGGTGGCCACGGTCGTGCAGTTCTTGATGGTCGCGGCGGCGCTGCGGACCGTCGAGTTCCGGCTCTTCTTCAGCTTCGACTGGCGTGATCCGCGCGTGCGTCAGGTGCTCGTCCTGTTCGTGCCGGTGACGCTGAGCATCGGCATCGTGAACCTCGACGTGTTCATCAACGCCGGCTTCGGATCGCTGGTCGGCAGCTACGCGCCGGCGGCCATCAACCAGGCATTCCGGATCTACATGCTGCCGCAGGGGATCTTCAGCGTGGCGGTCGCGACGGTGCTGTTCCCGACCCTCAGCCGGATGGCGGCACGCCGCGACACGACGGGGATCCGTCGCGCCGTGGGCAACGGCATGCGACAGATCAACCTGTTGCTGATCCCCTCCTCGGCGCTGATGCTCGTGCTCGCGACGCCGATCACGCGGCTCGTCTATCAGCACGGGACATTCGGCCCGCTCTCCACGCACTATGTCTCGACCGCGCTGTTCTGGTTCTCCTTCAGCCTGCCCTTCGCGGGGCTGAACCTGCTCCTCACGCGGACCTTCTTCGCCGTCCAGCGGCCGTGGATCCCGACGAAGCTGGCGGCGATGAACATGGTCGTCGACGCGATCGTGAGCATCGCGCTGTACAAGCCGCTCGGCATCGCGGGACTGGTGATCGGGACCGCGAGCGCCAACATCGTGATGACCGCGCTCCAGCTGCACCGACTGAGGATCGGCCTGAACGGCCGACTCGAAGGCGGGCAGACGATCATGATCACCGCCCGCATCCTCGTCGCCACCGTGATCATGGCCGCGGTGGCGAGGGGCCTGTGGGTCCTGCTCAACTCCAGCCTTGGCCGCTCGCTGCCCGCGCAGATCGTCTCGGTCGGACTTCCGTGCGCCGTGGCGTGCGCGCTGTACGGCTGGCTGACGCTGATGATGCGGATCCCCGAGGCGCGCCAGATCCAACAACTGGTGCTCAGCCGCCTGCGCCGGCGGTAGGCTGACGACCATGAGCCTGTATGAGCGTCATTTCTCCGATCCCCGGCGCGAGCGAGCCTTCCTGAGCGCGGTCGGGTTCACCACCGCGTTCGCCACCGCGCGCGGGATTACCCATGCGATCCGGGCCGGCGTGGGGCCGTTCCACAACATCTCCGAGGGCGGCCGCCACATCCACCACTCGACCTTCGGGATCTTCGGTCTGCTCGGCCTGGGGTATGTCTGGACCTACCGGCTGGCGCTCGGCCCCTCGCCGGGTCGGAGATGGCCCTCACGGATCTCAGCCGTGACCTACGGGATCGCGTCGGCGCTGACCCTCGACGAGTTCGCTCTGTGGCTCGATCTCCACGACGACTACTGGGACAAGCAGGGGCGCAAGTCGATCGACGCGGTGGCGATCTTTGCGGGCCTGCTGACCATCGGAGTGGCCGGCCGGGGCGCGCTCAAGGAGCTCGGGCTCCTGCCGAAGGCGCTCGAGCGCTTCGTGGATTAGTTCGCTTCGGCTGCACACCCGTCCTGCGGCAGCGCTCGTTTCGCCGGTGCCGCGGGTCGCGAGGTACATGTATCGCGAGTGCTGCAGGCCGGGCGTCGCACCCTCGCTCACAGCGGGCAGAGGGTCGACGCCGGCTGACAGGACGGGGTACCCGGCCCCACGGACGCCGAGCGGAGCGAGGCCCCAAGCCCTAATACCCTTGAACTCGACATGGCCGACCAGGCCCACATCCGCAACTTCTCGATCATCGCGCACATCGACCACGGCAAGTCGACGCTGGCCGACCGCATCCTCGAGCTCACCCACACCGTCGACCCCCGGTCGATGCGCGCGCAGCTGCTCGACTCGATGGAGCTCGAGCGCGAGCGCGGCATCACGATCAAGGCCCAGGCGGTCCGCGTCTTCTACACCTCCGAACGCGACGGGCAGACCTACCAGCTGCACCTGATCGACACCCCGGGCCACGTCGACTTCACCTATGAGGTGTCGCGGTCGCTGGCGGCGTGCGAGGGCGCGCTGCTCGTCGTTGACGCGAGCCAGGGCGTCGAGGCGCAGACAGTGGCCAATACCTACCTCGCGATCGACTCGGGGCTCGAGCTGATCCCGTGCCTGAACAAGGTCGACCTGCCGGGCGCCGAGCCCGACCGCGTCGCCGAGGAGGTCGCCGAGCTGCTGGGCGAGCCCGCCGATCAGGTGCGCCGGATCAGCGCCAAGACCGGCGAGGGCGTGACCGAGGTGCTCGACGAGCTGATCGCGCGCGTCCCGCCGCCCAGCGGCGACCCGGACGCGCCGCCGCGAGCCCTGATCTTCGACTCGGAGTTCGACCAGTACCGCGGCGTGATCGCCTACATACGCGTGGTCGACGGCACCTTCACCAAGGGAGAGGCAATCCGCGCCATGCAGGCCGGGACCGAGGCCGACATCGACGACATCGGGTTCTTCACCCCGCAGATGACCTCGGCCGGCGAGCTGCACGCCGGCGAGGTCGGGTTCCTGATCACCGGGATCAAGGACGTCACCAGGCTCCGCGTTGGCGACACGCTCACGAGCAAGCGCCATCCGGCGAGCGAGCCGCTGCCCGGCTATCGCGAGGTCAAGCCAATGGTGTTCTGCGGCCTGTTCCCGATCGACTCCGACGACTACCCAGACCTCCGCGACGCGCTCGAGAAGCTGTCCTTGAACGATGCCGCGCTGAGCTGGGAGCCGGAGACGAGCGATGCCCTCGGGTTCGGCTTCCGCTGCGGATTCCTCGGGCTGCTCCACATGGACATCGTCCGCGAGCGCCTCGAACGCGAGTACGACCTCGAGCTGCTCGCGACGATGCCGAGCGTCGAGTACGAGGTGACGCTGACCGACGGCGACGTGATCCCCGTCCACAGCCCGAACGACATGCCCGCCCCGGCGCGGGTGGCGGAGGTCCGCGAGCCCTACATTCGCGCGTCGATCCTCACGCCGAAGGAGTACATCGGTCAGATCATGGAGCTCTGCCAGGAGCGGCGCGGCGAGCACGTCGGCATGCACTACCTGTCATCCGAGCGCGTGCAGTTGACTTACGACCTGCCGCTGGCCGAGATCGTGCTCGACTTCTTCGACCAGCTCAAGTCGCGCACGCGCGGCTACGCCTCGCTTGATTACGAGCTGATCGGGCTGCGCGAGTCGGACCTGGTGAAGCTCGACATCCTCCTGGCCGGCGATCCGGTCGACGCCCTGTCGATGCTCGTGCACCGCGACAAGGCCTACGACGCCGGACGGATGCTGGCCGAGAAGCTCCGCAAGACGATCCCGCGCCAGCAGTACGACGTCCCGATCCAGGCCGCCATCGGGTCGCGGATCGTCGCTCGCGAGACGATCAAGGCCTTCCGCAAGGACGTCACCGCGAAGTGCTACGGCGGAGACATCACCCGCAAGCGCAAGCTGCTCGAGCAGCAGAAGCGCGGCAAGCAGCGGATGAAGCAGGTGGGCCGGATCGAGGTGCCGCAGGAGGCGTTCCTCGCCGTGCTCGAGCTGGGCGAGAAGGCGAAGGCGTAGGGCCGGCGGCGGGGTCTTCTTTTATGGGCGCTTGCGCGCCTTTTTTTCAGTTCCGCCGGCCGAGTCGTGCTCGCCATCGCCCTTGAGCTTGGCCCCGAACTCGTCGAGCAGGTCGGCGACCCGATGGCTGATCGGCTCCTCGCGCACCTCGCCTAGTCGCTGGACGAACTCCTTGCGGGCGTCGGCGAGGATCTTTCCCAGGGTGTCGTCGGTCTTGATGTACCCGAGCTCCTCGTCGGAGGGGCGCTTGTAAGAGGCGGCCGCTTCGCGCGCGGCGCGCTGGGCCCGCTCGCGGGCGAGCCGGGCCTTCTCGAGCAGCTCGCGCTCGATCTCGGCCAGGCGCTGCTCGACATCAGGGCTGGACGGCGGGGGCGACGTCGAGTCGGCGGTCTTGCGCCGAGGCGGAGTCCGCCGGCGCAGGCGCTGGATCTGCGCATAGGCGTCCTGGACCTCCTCGAAGCGACGTGCCGACTCAGGCGAACCGTTGTTGTGGTCGGGGTGGTGCTGCAGGACCAGCCGCCGGTAGGCGGCGCGGAGCTCCTCGTCAGAGACCCCTGGCTTGACGCCGAGAACCTTGTACGGGTCGCGCGCCAGGGCCTACACCCAGGAACGCGGCCTCGAGGCACGCGTTGATGGCCACCGGGTGGCCGCGTGCAGCGAGCGCCGGTAATGGGCGCCGTATTGGCGGCGGGTGTGACCGAAGGCCAGCCAGCCGACAACCAGCAAGAGGCCCCAGGCCGAGAACACGGTGGCGAGGATGACCGCCGCCGCCAGCAGCAACGACAGGATCACCGGGGCCATGATGAAGATGGCCAGGAGCGGGACGGGCCGAAGCCAGAGGCCGGCGCCGGCGTACGGCCGTTCGCGTCGGCGGACCGTCTGGCCGGGGAGATCGGCCACGAGCGCGTCGAGCTCGCCGTAGGTGAGTGCCGCGAAGACCGCCTCGAGCCGCTCCTCGAGCTCTTCGGCACTCAGCCGCCCCTCGGCGGTTGCATGCCGCAGACGCTCGGCGACCTGCTCGCGGTCCGCGTCCGATGCCCTCAGGGTCGCTCGCCTAGCCATTTGGTGCTCCTCGAATGCCGCCTGACGCTCCGTGTGTGCCAACGAGGCTACCGGGCCCCGGTGTCGCTCACAAGCGTATCGAGTCGCCGTTCACCACATCCGTCGTATGCCTTGACATGCGCCGCATCTACATCCTCGAACCACACCCTTTCGTCGCTCTGGACGCGTGGCTGGAGCCCTACCGGCGCGTGTGGGAGGGCCACCTCGATGCCCTCGAACGCCACCTCGACCGAATCGATCCCAGGGAGAAACGATGACCAGCGCATATGGTATTTACAAGCGAGTGACCGATTACGACCCGCCGCGCTCCTTCGCTTTCCATTGGGGCGACGACCACCTCGCCTGACGGCGGCGCCTTAGACCAGCACTCGCCGCCTGAAGTTCCGCAGCCCCAGCCAAAGGAACGCCGCGCAGAACCCCAGCAGCACCGGATAGATGATGTAGAGGTGCATGTGCGAGAACGACGTCAAGCCGGCTCGCATCCCCTCGGTCACGTAGATGAGCGGATTGATCAGGACCAATATCTGGAGCCAGTGGACGCTCCCGAGCTCGACGGGGGCGAGCTTGGTCCACTGGTAGTAGGTGCCGCCGAGGAACGTCAGGGGCAGGACCACAAAACCCCACATCAACCCGATGTTCCGTGGCTCGAAGGTGGTGCCCAGCACCAGCCCGAGCGAGGTCATGGCCAGGCAGGCGAGCGGGATCAGGGTGATGATCACGAGCCAGTGAACGTCGAGATGGGCCGTCACGCCGCCGGCGTGGACGACCGCTGCGATCGGGAACACGATCAGCGCGGCCAGCACTCCCTGCACCGAACCGGAGAGGACCTTCGAGATCGCGACGAGCCAGATCGGGCAGGGCGCCTGGACGCGATCTTCGATCTCTCGCGTGTAGCCGAACTCGGTGGACATCGGCAGCGCCACCGCCTGGATCCCCTGGAACATGATCGAGATCCCGACCACGCCGGCGACGAGCACGGTGGCGAACGCGGATTCCGACACGGGCCCGCGGCCGCCTCCGATGCCCTGGCCGATCGTCGGGAACACGTACAGGAACACGAAGACGAGCAGGAACGGCTGGATCAGCGTGCGCACGACGAACTCCGCGAAATGCTTCTTGAGCACGACCAGATCGCGCAGGATCAGCGCCCACAGCGCCGCGCGGCTCGCGGCCAGGGTGGAGCGGGCCGGCGTGAGCGAGATCGCGTGCGGTGGCGGAGTCCGCACGCGTGGGCTGGTGGTCGTCATTCCCGGAGCTCCTTCCCGGTCAGGTTGATGAACACTGTTTCGAGCGTCGGCTCGGCGACCGACAGGTCCAGGAGCTCGAATCCGCCCCGCTCGGCCGCGGTGACGACGCGCGGAACGATCCGCTCGGCCCCCTTGACGTGGAGCTCGACGCCGGTGGTTGGGGATTCAGCCTCGATCACCCGCGTTCGGGTCACGCCTTCGACCTCGCGCTCCAGATGGGCGACGACCTCGTCGCCGTCCCCGATCGCCTTGACCGTGACGATGGTGTCCGCGCCGACCGACTGCTTGAGCTCGGCGGGCGTGTCGAGGGCGAGGATCTTGCCGTGATCCATGATCGCCACTCGCTTGCACAGCCGGTCCGCCTCCTCCATGTAGTGCGTGAGCAGCATGATCGTCTGGCCGTCGGCGTTCAGCTCGCCGAGGATCTCCCAGAGCACCAGGCGGCTCTGGGGATCGAGCCCCGCGGTCGGCTCGTCGAGGAACAGCACAGCGGGACGGTGGAAGATCGCGCGGGCGACCATCAGCCGTTGCGCCATCCCGCCCGACAGCGCGAACACCGACGCCTTGGCCCAGCGGCTGAGGTGGAACTGCTCGAGCAGCCTGTCCGAGATCTGGCGCGACTCGGCGGCCGGGATCCCGAACAGCCTCCCATGGAAGTACAGGTTCTCCCACACGGTGAGCTGACGATCGAGCGTGTTCTGCTGAGAGACGATCCCGATCAGCTGCTTGGCAAGCGCGGGGTGCTCGATGACGTCGACGGAGCCGATATGGGCCTTTCCGGCGGTGGGGATCACGCGGGTGGTCAGCATCCCCGCGGTCGTCGTCTTGCCGGCCCCGTTGGGCCCCAGCAGTCCGAAGATCTCTCCAGCCTCGATGTGCAGGTCGAGGCCGTCGACGGCCTTGAAATCGGTGCCCGGGTATTGCTTGGTCAATCCCGCCGTGCGGATGACGGCGCCGCGGGCATCGCCGTTTTCGCTGAGCCTCGCCATGGAAGAATCACCAAGTATGGACCTCGGCCTGCGCGATCGTGCCTGCATCGTCACGGGCGCGTCGGGAGGCATCGGCCGGGCGGTCGCGGTGTCGCTGGCGGGGGAGGGCGCGTTGGTGCTGCTCGTCGGGCGGCGGGACGAGACGCTCGCGTCGGTGGCCGCCGAGTGCGATCGGGCCGGTGGTCGCGGGGAGCCGCTCGTGCTCGACGTGACGTCGCCCGATGCCGGTGAGCGGGCGCTGCGAGAGTGCCTGGAGCGTTTCGACCGCGTCGACGCCCTCGTCAACGCCGCCGGCACGAGCGCCGTGCGCTCCGTAGACGAGCTGACCGACGAGGAGTGGCAGGCGCAGTGGGAGCTCCATGTGATGGGGCCGATGCGGTTGATGCGCGCTGCCGCGCCCGCCATGGCAGAGCGCGGCTGGGGCCGGATCGTCAACATCGCCTCGTCTTCGGGCAAGCGGCCGTCGTCGACCAACATGGCGTACTCGGTGACGAAGGCGGCGGAGTTGTCGCTGTCGCGTGCGTTCGCGGATATATGGGCGGCGCGAGGCGTGCTCGTGAACTCGGTGTCGCCGGGGCCGATTGGTGGTGATCTGTGGCTCGCCCCGGGAGGCCTGGCCGACCAGAACGCGCAGGCGCGCGGGGTCACGCGCGAGGAAGTACTCGAGTCGGTGGCCGCGCGCCAGCCGCTCGGCCGGCTCGGCACCGAGCAGGAGATCGCCGACGTGGTCGTGTTCCTGTGCTCTGAGCCTGCCTCCAACGTCGCCGGCGCGGCCTGGTCGGTCGACGGCGGCGCCGTGCCGGTGATCATTTAAATTCTCGACGCGATGGCCGTGAACACCGAGGCGATCGGCAAGACCTATCCGGCGACCGTGTACGCCGTAGGGCGTGAGAAGGTCCGCGAGTACGCCCACGCGGTCGGCGAGACCGACCCGCTGTACCTCGACGTCGACGCGGCGCGCGCGGCCGGCTACGCCGACGTGGTCGCCCCGCCGATGTTCGCGGTCGTGTACGCCGGGCGGGCGATCACGCCGGCGCTGTTCGACCCCGAGGTGGGGATCAACTTCGCGAACATGCTCCACGCCGGACAGGAGTTCGCATGGGGGCCGCCGGTGGTGGCGGGCGACGAGATCACCACGACGACCGAGGTGAAGGACATCTCCGAGCGCGGGGGGATGGGGTTCTACGAGTTCGAGACCGTTTCGCGCAACGATCGGGGCGAGACGGTTTGCACCGGGACCTGGCGGCAGATTGTGCGAGGTGTCTCGTCGACGTGAGCATGGCTGCCGGAGACTCGTTGGAGCTGCGGGTCACGCCCGATCCGTACGTGACCGTGCGCTACGCCGGCGCCTCCGGCGATTTCAACCCGATCCACATCGACGAGGAATTCGCGCAGAAAGTGGGGCTGGCCGGTCGCATCCTGCACGGGCTCTGGACGATGGCCCAGGTGGCGCGCGCCCACACCGAAGCCGCCGGCGGACCGGAACGGCTCAAGCGGCTGTCGGTGCAGTTCCGGGGGATGGGGAGGATGGGGGAGGAGATCGTGGTCAGCGGTACCGTCCGCGAGGTCAGCGGCGGGATCGCGGTCGTCGATTCTCAGGCCGAGCAGTCGGGGACCCGGCTGATCCGGAATGCGGTGGCTGAGATCGCCGTCGACTGAGGGACCGCCTCAGCGGGGCGGCGGAAGCGCCGGCGGGTCGACCTACAATCAAACGGATGCTGAGCGCTCGTCAGGAACTGGTGCTGCGCAAGGTCGTCGAGGAGTACCTCGAGGCCGGCTCGCCCGTGGGCTCGAAGGCCCTCGCGGTCGACGTGCGATGGGGTGCTTCGACGATCCGCAACGAGCTGGCCAACCTCGAGGAGCTGGGGCTGCTCGCGCATCCGCACACCTCAGCCGGCCGGGTCCCGACCGAGGCCGGGTATCGCTACTTCGTCGACCGGCTGCTCCCGGAGCATGATCTGGAGCCCCGCCCGCCCCGACTCTCGTTGTCGCTCGTGCGCCGGGAGGTCGACGAGGCGATGCGCGTCACGACCGAGACGCTCTCGCAGGTCACCAACCTGCTCGCGATCGTCACCGCGCCGCCGATCGACACCTCGACGATCCGCCACGTCGAGGTCCTCCTGCTCCAGCCCCAGGTGCTGATGGTCGTGGTGATCACCTCGACCGGCGGCGTCACCAAGCGCCTATTCACGTTCGCGGACCCGGTCGACCCCGGTCTGGCCGACTGGTCCGCCAGCTATCTCAACGAGCGGCTGGTCGGTCTCGGCCTCGGCGCCCGCATGCTCCAAAAGCGGCTGCACGATCCGTCGCTCTCGCGTTCGGAGTCGGACTTCCTGGAGGCGCTTTCGCCGGTGTTCACCGACCTCGAGGACGGGGCACCCGACAGCCTGTACGTGGAAGGCACCTCTCGGTTGCTACGCGACGATCGCCTGGGCGACGTGTCGGACCTGAACTCGCTGATGGACATGCTCGAGCGCCGCGTCACCCTGCTTGGGGTGCTGCAGGTGGCGCTGACGGAACGCGACGTGCTCGTCCGGATTGGCGCCGAGAACCAGGCGCCCGCGCTGCGCTCGCTCGCGCTCGTGGCCGCCGGGTACGGGCTGCCCCAGCGGCGGCTCGGCACCGTGTCGGTGATCGGGCCACTGCGCATGGATTACCGGCACGCGATCCACGCCGTGCGTGACGCCGCAGCCCAGCTTTCGAGCTTCATCGGCGAGATCTACGACGAGCGCTGATCGATGAGCAGCACCAGGGACTATTACGAGGTGCTCGGCGTCCCGCGCGACGCCGATGACGCGACGATCAAGAAGGCCTTCCGGCGGCTGGCGCGCGAGCTTCACCCCGACGTCAACAAGCACGACCCCGACGCCGAGGACAAGTTCAAGGAGGCCGCCGAGGCCTATGAGGTTCTGTCCGACTCCGATCGCCGCGCCACCTACGACCGGTACGGGCGCGAGGGCCTGCGTAGTGGCGGCTACGCGCCGAACTTCGAGTCGTTCGGGTCGGTGTCGGACATCTTCGAGGCGTTCTTCGGCGGCGGCGGCGCGTTTGGCGACCTGTTCGGGATGGCCGGCGCCCGCGCGGGCGGGGCGGTCCAGGGCGGCGATGTGGCGGTCACGGCCGATATCGACCTGGCGCAGGCGGCCCGGGGTGCCTCGGTCGAGGTCTCATACGAGGCGGTGGTGCTGTGCGAGCACTGCCACGGCAACGGCGCCGAGCCCGGGACGCCGATCGAGACGTGCTCCCGCTGTCAGGGGAGCGGGCAGCTCCGCGCCGTGTCCCGGACGCCGTTTGGCCAGGTCATGCGGACGACCGTGTGCGATGTCTGCGGTGGCGACGGCCGCGTCGCGCGCGACCCCTGCAAGGTGTGCCGGGGCCGCGGCCGCCAGATCGAGCGCCCGAAGGTCAAGGTCGACGTCCCGGCCGGGATCGCCGACGGCCAGCGGATCCGGATCGCCGGCCGTGGCCACGCCGGTGAGCGCGGCGGGCCTCCGGGAGATCTGTACGTCCTGATCCGGGTGCGCCCGGACCACCGGTTCGTGCGCGACGGCGATGATCTGGTCACCGCGGTCGACGTGTCGGCGCCGCTGGCGGCGCTCGGGACGAAGGTCGAGGTGGAGACGGTCTCGGACGGGCGGGTCGAGCTCGACATCCCGGCCGGCACCCAGCCGAACGACACCCTGACTGTGCGTGGCGCCGGCATGCCCGCGCTGCGCGGGCGGCACACCGGCGACATGCGGGTGGTCGTGAACGTCGTCACACCAAAGCACCTGAGCCGCGAGCAGCGCGAGCTCTACGAGCGGCTCGCCGACTCACTGACCGAGCACAACCTCCGCACGGAGGAGGGCGTGTTCGGGAAGCTCAGGCGCGCGTTCGGCCACCACCACTGATCGCGTGATCCGTCTGGCGGTTCGCGTCCGGCGCGAGCAGGCCGAGCTGGTGCTGGCCGAGCTGCTCGAGCTGGCCCCGAGTGGGGTAGAGGAGGTCTCGGTTGGTTCCGGCGACATCGTCGAGTACGCCGTGTACGGGGCCCCCGGCGAGCTGCCGGCGCTACCCGAGCTGACCGCGGCCGCGGGCGCGGCGCTGGTCGAGGTCCGGACTGACGAGATCGCCGACGATTGGGCGGAGCGGTGGCGGGAGTTCCATCGTCCGCTGGTGCTGGACGGCGGCCGGCTTGTCGTTCGGCCGCCGTGGGAGCCTGCTCTCGATGCCGCGGTCGAGCTTGTGATCGACCCGGGGCAGGCGTTCGGTACCGGAGCCCACGCGACGACGCGGCTGTGTCTGGAGCTGATGCTGTCGCTGCCCGCCTCCGGGGCGTTCCTCGACCTCGGGTGCGGATCAGGCGTGCTGGCGATCGCGGCCGCCCGGCTCGGGTTCTCGCCGGTGACGGCGGTCGATTTTGATCCCGTGGCGGTGTCGGCCTCGGCTGAGAATGCTCGGGTCAACGGGGTCGCGATCGGGGTCGCCCGCCACGACCTGCGGGTCGATCCGGTCCTCGCGGCGCCCACCGTGGCCGCGAACCTCCTGCGGCCGTTGCTCCTGGCATGGGCGAAGCGGCTCCCCGGCGCGTCCGAGACGCCCCAGCGGGTGATCGCGAGCGGGTTGCTGGTGGGCGAGGTCGACGAGGTAGCCGGCGCGTTCGCGGCGGTTGGCCTGGTCGAGTCCGAACGCCGAGAGGCCGGCGACTGGGCGGCGCTCCTCCTCCACCGCCGCCCGTAGCCCGGTTGCGGCGGCTCGCGCCACCGTGGACAAGCCGCCCGCGGCAGATCTTGTCCACGGGGCCCATGTGGCCGCGGCCCGCTCCCCGCATCCTTCACGTCACGTTGCGAGCCCGAACCTGGAATAAAGGAGGTGAGCCCAGTTGCCCAACCCGCTCGCGATCGGCGTGACGCTCGGTGGCCTGCTCCTCGACGTGATCGTGCCGCGGTCAAAGCCTCGAACCGGATTTGTGCGTGAACCCCTTCTCCTCTCTCCGCGCTCCGTGTCGAGGACACCGCACCACGAAGCGGCGCACGAGGAGTACGACAACCCGCCGGCCGCGGGCGTGCGACTCAACTGAACGGAGACGCATACGGTGGTCGCGCTAACGTGCGGCCACCGTGGCGTCGTTCGCCGTCAAGTTCCTCGGCTGCAAGGTCTCGCAAGCTGATGCGATGATGGCCCGGCGGGCCTTGCTCGCCGCCGGTCACATCGAGATACCCGAGGACGAGGCCGAGCTGCACGTGATCAACACGTGTTGCATTACGAGCGAGGCCGAGGCGAAATCCCGCCAGGCGGTCCGTCGCTCGCTGAGGACTGCCGACCGAGTGCTTGTGGCGGGGTGCGCGGTCAACCTGAACGGGGCGCAGTTCGCGGGCATTGACGGGCGCGTGAGCGCCTTTGTGGGGACCGCGGAGGAGGTGGCCGGGGCGATGGCGGCGGGCCTGGGCGCGTGCGCGGACCTCGAGCACGGCGCCCAGGCCCGCCGGTCGCGCCCAAGGCGCCGCCGTCAGGCGCCGCCGACCATCGCAATGCCCGATCGGGCATCCGATCGCACCCGTGGCTTCATCAAGATCCAGGACGGGTGCGACTGCCACTGCGCTTACTGCATCATCCCCACGGTGCGCGGCAGCGCGCGCTCGCGCCCGGCCGGCGCCGTGCTCGACGAAGCCCGCCGGCGCGTCGAGCAGGGCCAGCCCGAGATGGTGCTGACCGGCATCAGCGTTGGGGATTACCGCGATCCGGAAAAGGGGCTCGAGCTCGGCGAGCTGATGGTGGCGGTGGCGCGGGTGCCGGGGGTCGAACGGGTCCGGTTGTCGAGCGTCGAGGTGATCCACGTCAAGGACTCCCTGCTCGAGGCGCTCGCCACCGAACCCAAGGTCTGTCCGCACCTTCACGTCCCGATGCAGTCAGGTGACGATCAGGTCCTGAGCGCCATGGGCCGCCATTACACCGCCGATGAGTACCTGCACGCGATCGCCGCGCTGAGACGAGCCGTGCCAAACGTGAACGTCACGACCGACGTGATCGTGGGCTTCCCGACGGAGACCGAGGACGCGTTCCAGAAGACCTTGGACGCCGTCGATGCGGCCGGAATCACGAGGGTCCACACGTTCTCCTATTCGCCACGCCCCGGGACCGTCGCCGAAAGGCTCGGCGACCGCGTGCCGCCGGACGAGAAGAAGCGCCGCTCACAGACGCTGCGCGGCCACTCCGAGGTCCGTTCGCGCCATCACCGGACGGCCAAGCTGGGACGCCGCGAGCGCGTGCTGGTCGATAAGACCGCGGACAGCCAGTGCTCTGGGTACACGGCCGACTACACGCGCTGCTACCTCCCGGCGGGGGCGGCGGCGAGAGGAGAGGTCCTCGACGTGCGCTGCGCCGAGCTGCACGCGGACGGGATCCGATGCGACAAGCCGCCGCCGTCAGGCGCCGCCGACAGTTTGAGTATGCCGTAGGTGCCGGGGCTATCCTGAAGGTGTGAGCGTCATCGATCAGGTTCGCGGCGACATGACCAGCGCGATGAAGGCCGGCGAGAAGGACCGTGTCGGCGCGCTGCGGCTGGTCCTGTCCGAGCTGCAGAAGGCCGAGAAGGAGGGCTCGAGCGACGAGCTGGCCGTCCTGCGCCGGGAGCGCAAGCGCCGGCTCGAGGCGGCCGAGCAGTTCCGCGGCGGTGGGCGTCCTGAGCTGGCCGAGCAGGAAGAGGCCGAGGCCCGGATCATCGAGGCCTACATGCCGGCCGAGCTCGACGACGCCGAGCTCGACGCGATCGTGCAGGCGGCGATCACCGAGACGGGAGCAAGCGGCCCCAGGGACATGGGGCAGGTGATGAAGGTCGTGATGGCCAACTCGAGCGGGCGCGCCGACGGCAAGCGCGCATCCGCCCGCGTCCGCGAGGCACTGAGTGCGTAGTAGACGGGATCAGGTGGGTGCGTAGGCAGGTAGAGCTCGAGAACACGATCGCGGCCGAGCTTGCGGGCAGCAAGGACGCCGTTCTGCGAGCGCTCGAAGGACACCTCGACTGCGACGTCTTCCTCCGGGGCAACGTCCTCACACTCGACGGTGAGCCGGCGGCCGTCGACGCCGCGGTGGCGGTGGTGAACGAGCTCTCAGAGCTGATCGCGCAGGGCCACGAGATCGCCCCGGGAACGATCGAGGCCGTCAAGCGCGCGCTCGATGAGCACGAATCGCCCGGCAAGATCCTCGAGGACGTCGTGTGGCGCCACCGGGCGACCAAGGTCGCGCCCAAGACCGTCAATCAGAAGCGCTACGTCGACTCGATTCGCAACAACACGATCACGTTCGGAATCGGCCCGGCCGGAACCGGCAAGACGTTCCTCGCGGTGGCGCTGGCGGCCGCGGCGCTCAGCCGGCGCGAGGTCAACCGGATCATTCTGACCCGGCCGGCGGTCGAGGCCGGCGAGCGACTCGGGTTCCTGCCGGGCGACCTGATGGCCAAGGTCGACCCGTACCTGCGGCCTCTGTTCGACGCTTTGCACGACATGCTTGAGCCTGAGCGCGTCTCTTCGCACCTGGAGCGCGGCGTGATCGAGGTGGCGCCGCTCGCGTTCATGCGCGGCCGGTCGCTGAACGACAGCTTCATCATTCTTGACGAGGCCCAGAACACGAGCCCCGAGCAGATGAAGATGTTCCTGACCCGTCTGGGGTTCAACTCGAAGATGGTCGTCACCGGGGACATCACGCAAATCGACCTGCCCCGGGATCAGGATTCCGGTCTCGTCCTGGTCGCCGACATCCTCAAGGACGTCGAGGGGATCGAGTTCGTGCGCTTCGGCGAGGAGGACGTTGTCCGCCACAAGCTGGTGCGCCGGATCGTCGCCGCTTACGGCGAGCACTCCCAGCGCCTGGCCCCGGAGCTGCGCCCGCGGGCGGCCGCGCCGAGGGGCTGACGGGCCCGGCGCGAGGTGCTCGAGATCGAGGTCATCGGGATGGACCGGATCGCCCCAGGCGGTGGCGGCACTGCGAGCCTGGTCCTACCCACCGCCACCGAGCTCGAGCGGCTGTGCGCGCTCGCGATCGCCTCGGCCGGGGTCGAGGACGGTCACGTTGCGATCGAGTTCGTCGACGCCGATCGGATCCGCGAGCTCAATCGCGAGCACCGCAACCTCGACGAGCCGACCGATGTCCTTTCGTTCGCGATCGACGGAGACGGCGCTGCCGCGGGCCCTCGTGAGCTCGGCGACATCGTTATCTGCCCAGAGCACACCGAGGACTTGCGCGAGGCGGTCGTGCACGGAGCGCTCCATCTGACCGGGATGGACCACGAGACCGACGACGGCGAGATGCTCGCGCTGCAGGCCGAGCTGCTTCGCTGGGCCCGGTGAGCGCGCCGACCCGGTCGGGCTTCATCGCGCTGGCGGGTCGTCCCAACGTCGGCAAGTCGACGCTGGCCAATGCGATCGTCGGGGCCAAGGTGGCGATCGTGTCCGACAAGCCGCAGACTACCCGCCGGGCGATCCGCGGGGTCGCCAGCGGACCGGACTGGCAGCTGGTGCTGGTCGACCTGCCGGGCGTCCAGCGTCCCCGCGATGCACTCACGACCAGGATGCAACGGCGGGTCGAGCAGGAGCTCGAGGACGCCGACGGCTGCCTGTTCGTGGTCAACGCCCAGGAAGGCATCGGCCCCGGCGATCGCTTCATCGCCACCCTGCTGAAACCGGCCCGGATTCCAGTGGTGATCGCGGTCAACAAGGTCGATCGCGCCGACCGTGCCGGGACGGCCGCCGCGCTCCAGGCGGCGGCCGAGCTCGACGTGGCCGAGGAGATCTTCCCGGTCTCGGCGCGGACGGGCTCCGGGGTGAGGACGCTCGTCGACTCCCTGGTCGGGTTGCTGTCGCCGGGTCCCTTCTACTTCGAGCCCCGGCAGCTATCCGATCAGTCCGAGCGCGTGTGGCTCGCCGAGCTCATCCGGGAGCAGGTGCTGGCGCGCACGCGGGAGGAGGTACCGCACGCAGTTGAAGTGGTGGTCGAGGGCGTCGAGCGCGGCGTCCCGGTCCGGATCGAGGCCGTGGTCCTAGCCGAGACCGAGTCCCAGAAGCGCATCCTGATCGGCGCCGGCGGACAGATGGTCAAGTCGATCGGGATCGCGGCCCGCCGCGCGATCGAGCGCGAGCTTGGGGAGCGGGTGCATCTGGCGCTGTCGGTCCGCGTTCGCCGCCACTGGCGCGCCGACGAGCAGCTGCTCGACCGTTTGGGCATTGAATAGATCTTCTGCTGCCAGATCTTTGGCAAGCGGACTATCCTGGTGATCATGGCCACAGAAGTCGTCGAAACCCCGGTTCAACTCTCGTCCGACCTGTGCTGGCTGCTGTCGCGGGCCAGCCACAACCTGATGACCGAGATGACGGCGGCGCTTGAGGACCTGCGGATCTCGCCGCGGGCTCACGCTGTGCTCACCACGGCAATGTCCGGCGAGCACACCCAGACCGAGATCGCGCGCCTGGTCGGGCTCGACAAGACGACGATGGTGGTCACGGTGGACGAACTCGAGGCCGCCGGCCTGGCCGAGCGGCGCCCCTCGAGCACGGACCGTCGGGCGCGGGTGATCGTCGTGACCGACGCCGGTAAGGCCTCGGTCAAGGCGGCCGACAAGGTGCTCGATCGCGTGCGTGACGACGTGCTGAGCGCGCTCGAGCCGGACGAGCGCCGCGTCTTCCTCGAGGGGCTCAGCCGGCTGGCTTGTGGCCGGCTCTCAGAGCCGGTTCCGTGCGCGCATCCCGTGCGGCGTCCGCGCTGATCTAGATGGATCGGCGGCCGCTGACGGCGGCGCCTTGTGCGCCTAAGGCAGAACGCCTCGCGGCGTAAGGCCTTACGCCTACACATCCGTACCGAACGCCCGATGTGGCGACGGCCGTCGCAGCTCAGACTGGGCTCGTGCTCTAGCAGATCGTCTGTTAAGAGATGATCTGCTAGTATCCTATCTTGAACGGATCGACCCAGGAGAAGAAGCTCATGACCCAGACACCCGACCTATCCGAGCGAAACCGTTGGATCGCGCTTGTCGTCCTGTGCGCCGGCTTTCTGATGATCATCCTCGACCAGACGATCGTGAACGTGGCGCTGCCGTCGATCCAGACCGATCTGCGCTTCTCCCAGTCCAACCTGGCCTGGGTCGTCAACGCGTACCTCATCGCCTTCGGCGGCCTGCTGCTGCTGGTGGGCCGACTCGGCGACCTGATCGGCCGCCGGCGGATCTTCCTCGCCGGCCTGACCGTGTTCACCACGGCGTCGCTGGTGTGCGGCCTCGCCGACAGCCAGGGCCTCCTCATTGGCGCTCGCTTCGTGCAGGGGATCGGCGGGGCGATGACCTCGGCGGTGATCCTCGGGATGATCGTGACGATGTTTCCGCAGCCGTCCGAGCAGGCTCGGGCGATCGGCGTCTACGCCTTCGTGGCCGCCGCCGGTGGCGCGATCGGCTTGCTCGCCGGCGGCGTGCTGACCCAGGCGATCAACTGGCACTGGATCTTCTTCGTCAACATCCCGATCGGAGTCGTCACGGGCGTTCTGACTACGCGACTGCTGCCCAACGACCGCGGAATCGGGCTGCACAACGGCGCCGACGCGCCGGGCGCGCTGCTCCTGGTGGCCTCGCTGATGCTGGGCGTGTACACGATCGTCGAGGCCAGTAACTACGGCTGGGGCTCGTCGCACACGCTGGGCTTCGGGGCGGTCGCCGTCGGCCTCCTAACCGCGTTCATTGCCCGCCAGGCTACCGCCGCCAACCCGCTGATCCCGCTGCGCATGTTCCGCTCGCGCACCGTCACGGTGGCCAACGTCATGCAGGTGCTGATGGTCGCCGGCATGTTCGGGATGTTCTTCCTGGGCGCGCTGTACCTGCAGCGAGTGCTCCGCTACGACGCGATCGAGGTCGGCCTCGCATTCCTGCCGGTCGCAGTGGGGATCGCCGCGATGTCGCTGCGCATGACCGCCAAGCTGATGATGCGCTTCGGCGCCAAGCCGACGCTGATCGCCGGCCTGGCCCTGGTCGCGGCGGGACTGATCGTGTTCCGGCGCGCTCCGGTCAACGCCGGCTACGTCGACGACTTGCTGCCGGTCATGGTGCTGCTCGGCGTCGGCGCGGGACTCGTGTTCCCGGCCCTGATGACGCTCGCCATGTCGGCGGCGACTCCCGAGGACTCGGGTCTGGCCTCCGGGCTCGTCAACACGACCCAGCAGGTCGGTGGCGCGCTCGGGCTCGCCGTCCTGGCCACGCTGGCGACGACCCGGACGAACTCGCTGGCCGCCCACGGTGCGTCGAGCGCCGTCGCGCTGACGGGGGGCTACCACCTCGCCTTCACGATCGCGGCGATCCTGCTGCTGGTCGCGATCGGGCTCGGGCTGGCGCTGCTCCGTCCCTCGCCGGCGCTCGTCGTCGGCCATGAGGTTTCGCCGGCCGGGGAGTACGAGCCCGACGAGGCGCTGGCCTACCTCGACGAGGCGGCCTGAGGCGCCGCCGTCAGGGGCCGCCGACGAATCTCCTAAGGCGCCGCCGCCGGGCGCCGCCGACAAATCCTCAGTCCGTTGTGCTGCCTGTCCCCGGGATGGCCGCGGGGACGGGCAGCCGACCTCACCTAGAATCCTCGGCTCCCGTGGAGGATTCGGACATCGCATTTGACGAGCGCGGGCTGGTCCCGTGCATCGTGCAGGACTGGGACACGGGGGAAGTCCTGACGCTCGCCTACATGAGCGCCGAGTCGCTGCGGCTCACGCGCGAGACCGGCGAGGTGCACTTCTTCAGCCGTTCGCGGCAGGAGCTGTGGCACAAGGGCGCGACGTCCGGGAACACGCTGAGCGTCAAGTCGATCCGCTACGACTGCGACGGCGATGCCCTGCTGGCGCTGGTCGAGCCCGCGGGCCCGGCCTGCCATACCGGCGAGCGCACGTGCTTTCACCGCGGGGAGCTGGATCCCGGCGCCCCCTACGAGACGCTGCCGGCGCTCGAACGCACGATTGCCGAGCGGGCGGCGAGAAGGCCCGAGACCTCCTACACCGCCAAGCTGCTGGACGATCCGCAGTACGCCGGCGCCAAGGTCCAGGAGGAGGCCGAGGAGGTGGTTAGGGCGGCCCGCGAGGAGTCGGACGAACGCGTGGCCGAGGAGGCCGCCGACGTCATCTACCACATGGCCGTCCTGCTCCGCGGACGGGGGCTGAGGCTGGCGGACGCCGAGCGGGTGCTGGATGGCCGTCGCAAGTCCTGACACGACCGGGACGGGCGTCACGCCGTCGCTGGCCGAGACGCGTGCGCTCGCCGCCGACTACAACCTGATCCCGGTTCGCGAGACGTTCATCGACGACTGCCAGACGCCCGTCTCGGCCTTCCTCAAGCTACGCGGCACCGAACCGTCGTTCCTGCTCGAGTCGGCCGATCAGGGGCGGGTGGGCCGCTTCTCGTTCATCGGGTTCCGTCCCCGCAAGGTGGTCCGCTGGTCCCTCGGTGACGGCGGCGATCCGTATGCCCTGGCCGCGGCGGAGCTGACGCCGCTGAAAGCCGCGCCGCTCCCCGATCTGCCGCCGTTCGCCGGCGGCGCCGTCGGGCTGTTCGCCTACGACCTGGTGCGCACGGTCGAGCCGCTTGGCCCACCGAACCCGGATCCGATCGGCGTGCCCGACCTGGCGCTGATGCTGACCGATGCGCTGGTCGCGTTCGACCATCTCAAGCACACGGTGACGGTGATCGCCAACGTCTACGCCGACGATGATCTGGACGCCTCATACGCCCGGGCGCTCGACACGATCGCCGAGGTGCGCTGGCGGCTGGCCGGCCCGGTGCCGCGGCCACCGAAGCCACCGGCCGCCGATCGCACCGTGCTTCCGCTGCGGCCCAACATGAGCCGAGAGCGGTTCGAGGCGATCGTTGCCCGGATCATCGAATACATCTATGCCGGCGACGCCTTCCAGGTGGTCCCGTCGCAGCGCTGGTCCGGTCCGGTGCCCGTCGAGGCGTTCTCGATCTACCGCGGCCTGCGGGCCGTCAACCCCAGCCCGTACATGTACTTCCTGGACTTCGGCGACTTCGAAATCGCCGGCGCGAGCCCGGAGCCGCTGATCACGGTGGCCGGCCGCCGCGTCTCCACGCGACCGATCGCCGGCACGCGGCCGCGCGGCGGGAACGCCGAGCAGGACCGGCGGATCGCGGAGGAGCTGCTCGCCGACCCGAAGGAGCGGGCCGAGCACGTGATGCTCGTCGACCTCGGGCGCAACGACCTCGGGCGGGTGTGCGCCTACGGGACCGTCGAGGTCGAGAGCTTCATGGCCGTCGAGAACTACAGCCACGTCATGCACATCGTCTCGAGCGTCGTCGGCGAGCTGAACGACGGCGTCGGCGCGCTCGACGCGCTGCGTTCCGTGCTGCCGGCCGGCACGCTCTCGGGCGCGCCGAAGGTCCGCGCGATGCAGATCATCGACGAGCTCGAGCCGGTCAAGCGCGGCGGCTACGGCGGGGCGATCGGCTACGCGAGTTACACCGGCGACCTCGACACCTGCATCCACATCCGCACGGTCGTGGTCAAAGACGGGGTGGCGCACGTCCAGGCCGGGGGCGGGACGGTCGCCGACGCCAAGCCGGACCTCGAGTACCGCGAGTCCGAGGCCAAGTCCAAGGCGGTCCTGCAGGCGATCGAGCTGGCCGCCGCCCAGCCCGAATGGCCCTGAGAGGAGCGCAGCCCGAATGCCCGAGCAGATAACGACCGAGCTGACCGACCACGTCCTCACGATCACGCTGAACCGTCCGGACCGCCTGAACGCCTGGACCCACACAATGTTCGGCGAGCTGATGGCCGCGTTCGACCGGGCGGACGCCGACGACGAGGTGCGGGCGGTGATCGTCACCGGGGCCGGCCGGGCGTTCTGCGCCGGCGCTGACCTCGAGCGCGGCGGCGAGACGTTCGCCAAGCGCGAGCACGAGGACGCTGACTCGATCCCCCGCGACAACGGCGGGCAGCTGACGCTCCGCATCTTCGCCTCGACCAAGCCGGTGATCGCCGCCATCAACGGACCCGCGGTCGGGATCGGTGCCACGATGACGCTGCCGATGGACGTTCGCCTGGCCGCCGACGATGCCCGCATCGGGTTCGTGTTCGTCCGCCGCGGGATCGTGCCCGAGGCGTGCTCGAGCTGGTTCCTGCCCCGCGTGGTCGGGATCAGCCGCGCGATGGAGTGGGTCACGACCGGGCGCGTGTTCGGCGCTCAGGAGGCTTTGACCGGCGGCCTCGTCCGCAGCCTGCATCCGAAGGCCGAACTGCTCGATGCGGCCAACGCGCTCGCGCGCGAGATCGCCGACAACGCGGCGCCCGTGTCGGTGGCGCTCGCCCGGCGGATGCTGTGGACGTTGCTGGGCGCTGAGCACCCGA
The DNA here is from genome assembly GCA_035625625.1 of Solirubrobacteraceae bacterium. Classification (GTDB taxonomy): domain Bacteria; phylum Actinomycetota; class Thermoleophilia; order Solirubrobacterales; family Solirubrobacteraceae; genus Palsa-465. The sequence continues at coordinate 54,863 of DASPPG010000134.1, read as the reverse complement.
TGCTGGCCCACCGAGCCGACTCGCGCGGGATGTTCTTCCGCGGCCGCTCGGCCGACGCCGCCGAGGGCATCGCCGCGTTCCTGGAAAAGCGCCCCGCGCAGTTCCCCGACAAGGTCAGCGACGGCCTCCCGGACATCCTGCCGGGCTGGAGCGCTCCCGACTTCCGCTGAGGCCCGTGATCAGGGTCCCGACCAGGTCACCGGCGAGTTCATGTAGTCGTCGGTGCCGGTCCAGGCCACCTTGGTGATGCCGCCCGAGACCAGGTAGGTCAGGCACGTGTGGAAGCTCGCGCCGACGGCTACCGGCGTGGTCGAGGAGTTCTGATCACAGGGCGGGAAGTCGCCGATGAACGACACCGGGCTCTGCTGGTTGCCGCCGTGGTCGATTCCCTGGATGGCGTCGGAGGTCCCGTCCACGTCGATCGAGAGCGGGCCGAGATTGGTCACGGTCACGGTCGCGTACTGCGGGAGGGCTCCCTTCGGGGCGCCTGAGAGATCGACGCCTTTGAGGTCGGCGCTCGATCCGGTGCGGAGTGAGGCGACGGTGACCTTCAACGTCCTCGGCTTCCCGTTGCCCGACGAGGTCAGGGGGGTGTAGGTGACGGTCGCGGTCTGGCCAACGGCCAGCCCGGTTCCGGGCGCGGTGATCCCGGACTTCGCGGCGCTGTTGGTGGCCGTCGGGGTGCTCGTGGCGGTCGAGCTCCCGACGGGGGTGGCACCGGCCGAGGACGTCGAAGCGCTGCTCGACGATCCCCCGCTGCTCCCGCATGCCCCGAGCGTCAGCGTCATCAATACGGCCGACATAGCCAGTCGGCCGAGATGTCCGGTCCTCATGGAATGGCCCCCCTTGTCCGGTACTGAACTTACCCGACAGGCATCGTATCGGGACTCACGTGACGAGTGAAGGCCTGGCGCCCTACTGTTTGCCCGGCGTTGATGTTCCCGGCGGGTCGCCGATGCGGGTTCTCGTTCTCGACAACTACGACAGCTTCACCTACAACCTCGTCCAGTACCTGGGCGAGCTGGGCGCCGAGGTCGAAGTGGTCCGCAACGACCGCGCCGCCGTCGACGAGCTGCTGGTGCGCGGCTACGACCGGGTGATCGTCTCGCCGGGGCCGTGCACGCCAAACGAAGCGGGCATCTCGCTCGAGGCGGTCAAGCGGTTCCCGGAGGCGAAGATCCCCACGCTCGGGGTGTGCCTCGGCCACCAGGCGCTGGTGCAGTCGTGGGGCGGCAAGGTGGTCCAGCACAAGCCGGTGCACGGGAAGACGACGACGATCGAGCATGACGGACGCACGATCTTCCGCGGCCTGCGCCGGCCGCTCGAGGTGGGTCGCTACCACTCGCTCGTGGTCGACCCGGACCTCCCCGAGTGCTTCGAGTCGAGCGCCCACGGCGGCGACGTGGTCATGGCCGTGCGCCATCGCGAGCTCCCGGCGGAGGGAGTGCAGTTCCACCCGGAGTCGGTTCTCACCGAGCAGGGCCGGGAGCTGTTGGCCAACTTCCTGGCGAGGACCAGATGAGCGGCGAGATGGACCTCCTCACGCGGGCGATCGACACGCTGGCCGCCGGCCAGGACCTGAGCGTCGACGAAACCGCCGCGGTGCTGGCCGAAATCATGGCCGGCAACGCCTCTGAGGTTCAGATCGCCGGCTTCCTCATCGCGCTGAGAACCAAGGGCGAGACGGTCGGGGAGCTGGCCGGCCTGGCCCGGACCATGCGCGCGATGGCCGCGCCGGTGCCGGTCTCGAGCGACGACCTGCTCGACACGGCGGGCACCGGGGGAGGGCGGCGGACCTTCAACGTCTCGACCACGGCCGCGCTGATCGCCGCGGGCGCCGGCTGCACGGTGGCCAAGCACGGCAACCGTTCCGCCACCGGCCTGTCGGGCTCGGCCGACGTGCTCGAGGCGCTCGGCGCCCGCATCGACCTCGGTCCTGACCAGGTGGGGTGCTGCATCGAGGAGGTCGGATTCGGGTTCATGTTCGCGCCGGCGCACCACCAGGCGACCCGGTACGTGATCCCGGTCCGGCGCCAGCTTGCGGTCCGCACCATCTTCAACTTCCTCGGCCCGCTGACCAATCCGGCCGGCGCCACCCGCCAGCTGATCGGCGTGTCCGACGCGGCGTACCTCGACACCATGGCCGGAGCGCTGGCGCTCCTCGGCACCAAGCACGCGCTGCTGGTCTCGAGCGAGGACGGCTTGGACGAGCTCAGCATCTCGGCTTCCACGCGCGTCGTCGAAGTGATCGGCGGTGAGTTCAGAAGCTATGACGTCTCGCCCGAGGATGTGGGTCTCGAGCGGGCGCCGGCGGACGAGGTCCCGGGTGGCGACCCGGAGCAGAACGCGCAGACCGCGCGGGCCATCTTCGCCGGCGACCCGGGCGCGGCGCGCGACCTGGCCGCGCTGAACGCCGGGGCTGCGATCTACGCCGGCGGGCGGGCGGACACGCTGGCCGAGGGCGTGCAGGCCGCGCTGCGGGCGATCGACGACGGCGCGGCGGCGGATGCCCTCGAGCGCTTCGTGCGGCGCACGCGCGAGCTGGCGCCGTGAACCGCCTCGATCCGATCGTCGTCGCCGCCCGGGCGGAGGTCGAGCGGCGCCGAACCGCGGTGCCGCTGTCCGACCTGGAGCGCGCGGTGTCGAGCCGCGCCGCCGCCGGCGACGTGCGCTCGTTCGATGCGGCAATCGCCCGCCCGGGACTGTCGCTGATCGCCGAGCACAAGCGCCGCTCGCCCTCGGCCGGACGGATCCGGGATGACCTCGAGCTCGAGGACGTGGTCGGCGCCTACGAGCGGGGCGGCGCCGCCGCGCTCTCGATCCTGACCGAGGGTCCGAACTTCGGCGGTTCGCTCGACGACCTGCGGGCGGCACGGCGCGCCACCCGCCTTCCACTGCTGCGCAAGGATTTCGTCGTCGATCTCTACCAGGTGTACGAGGCGTTGGCGGCGGGGGCCGACGCGATTCTTCTGATCGTGGCCGCGCTTGACGACCGCGAGCTGTCGGCGCTCCACGATGAAGCGATAGGCCTCGGGCTGAGCGTGCTGGTCGAGGTCCACGACGGGCGCGAGCTCGAGGTGGCGCTCGAGCTCGCTCCCGGGCTGGTCGGAATCAACAATCGCGACCTGAAGACGCTCTCGGTCGACGCTCGTCGAACGTTCGAACTGCTCCCGCGCGTGGGTGATCAGGCGCTCGTGGTCTCAGAGTCGGGCTTCAGCCGGCGCGAGCAGCTCGAGGAGCTCGAGGCCGCCGGCGTGGACGGCGTCCTGATCGGCGAGGCGCTGATGCGTTCACCCGACGTAGAAGCGGCCTGCCGCGCCCTGACCGCGCGGTGAGGCGCGGCCGTCGGGCGCCGCCGACAATCCCTAATCAATCGCGCCGACCTACGATTGTTCCCGTGACCGAGGTCAAGTTCTGCGGGCTCACCAACCTCGACGACGCCGAGCGCACCGTCGCCGCGGGCGCGTGGGCGATCGGGCTGATCTTCTGGCCGGGCTCGCCCCGGCGGTGCGAATTCGACGCCGCGGTCGAGATCGGCGGCGCGCTCAAGCGCCGGGTCAAGGTCGTCGGCGTGTTCGTCAACGCCACCCTCGACCACGTGACGGCCACCGCCGAGGCGGTCGGGCTGACGATGCTCCAGCTCCACGGCGACGAGGGCCCGGCCTACTGCTCCGAGGCGGCGCGCCGCACCGGCTGCAAGGTGATCAAGGCGGTCCGGGTGCGCAGCGGCGCCGACGTCCGGGCGCTGGCGGCGTTCCACACCGACTACCACCTGCTCGACAGCTACACGGCCGGCGTTCCCGGCGGCACCGGGGAGACGTTCGCGTGGGAGATCGCTCGTTCGCGCCGCAGTCCAATCCCGGTGATCCTGTCCGGTGGGCTGAACCCGGAAAACGTGGCGGACGCGATCGCCGCCGTCCGGCCTTTCGCCGTCGACGTGGCCAGCGGCGTTGAGCGCGCGCCCGGCCTGAAGGACCGCGACAAGCTGGAGGCCTTCGCGGCGGCGGTGCGCGCGGCCGAGCCGGTCGAGGTGGCAAAGCGATGAGTGCGATCGAGCATCGCTTCGGCCCCTACGGCGGCCAGTACGTGCCCGAGACGCTGATGCCGGCGCTCGCCGAGCTCGAGCAGGCGTGGGTGGTGGCACGGGCCGACCCCGGGTTCCGCTCCGAGCTCGACGAGCTGCTGCGGGACTACGTGGGGCGTCCCTCGCCGCTGTATCTGGCCCGGCGGCTGAGTGAGGCTGCCGGCCATCCGATCTGTCTCAAGCGCGAGGACCTCAACCACACCGGCGCGCACAAGATCAACAACGCGATCGGGCAGGCGTTGCTGGCCCGGCGGATGGGCAAGCGGCGGATCATCGCCGAGACCGGCGCTGGCCAGCACGGCGTGGCCTCCGCCACCGCGTGCGCCCTGCTCGACCTCGAGTGCGTCGTCTACATGGGGACCGAGGACATGCGCCGCCAGCGCCCCAACGTCGAGCGGATGCGGCTACTCGGGGCGGCCGTGGAGCCGGTCGAGGCGGGGGCGAGAACGCTCAAGGAGGCGGTGTCGGCGGCCATCCGCGACTGGGTGACCAACGTCGAGACGACCCACTACATCATCGGCTCGTGCGTGGGCCCCGCGCCATATCCGGCGCTGGTCCGAGACCTCCAGCGCGTGATCGGCGACGAGGCCCGGTCCCAGGTGCTCGAGCGGGCGGGCCGTCTGCCGCAGCGCGTGATCGCGTGCGTCGGCGGCGGCTCGAACTCGATCGGCGTGTTCACCCCGTTCGTCGATGACCGCGAGGTGGAGCTGGTTGGCGTGGAAGCCGCCGGCGAGGGGATCGAGACGGGCCGCCACGGCGCCCCGCTGACGGTCGGCGGGCTGCCGGGAGTGCTTCACGGGGCGTTCTCGGCCGTCATGCAGGACGAGGACGGCCAGATCCTCGAGGCCCACTCGATCTCGGCCGGCCTCGACTATCCCGGCACCGGCCCCGAGCATGCCTGGCTACGCGACTCGGGCCGCGCCCGCTACGTCGCGATCACCGACCGCGAGGCGCTCGAGGCGTTCGCGCTCACCGCGCGGCTCGAGGGGATCATCCCGGCGCTCGAGAGCGCCCATGCGCTCGCCTGGGCGGTGGCGAACGGGCCGAGCGAGCTCGATCTGATCTGTCTCTCGGGGCGGGGCGACAAGGACCTGGCCGAGGCGCTCGAGCACCTGGGCCGCGGGTGACCGAGCTCGGAATGACCGGCGTCGAGCGGATCGCCGCGGCGTTCGAGTCGGCTCGCGCCAACGGACGCCGCGCGGCGTTCATGCCGTACCTGATGGGAGGCTTTCCCGACCTCGAGACGTCCCGGCGGATCGGCCTCGAGTACGCGCGCGCCGGCGCCGACCTGATCGAGCTGGGCGTGCCTTTCTCAGACCCACTGGCCGACGGACCCGTGATTCACGCGGCCGCTACCGCAGCGCTGCGCGCGGGGGCGAGGCTGCCCGACGTCCTTTCAGAGGTCGGGCGGCCGATAGCGGAAGAGGGGGTCCCGGTGGTGGTCATGTGCTACGCCAACCCGATCTTCGCCCGGGGCCTCGAGCGCTTCGCCGACGCCCTCCTGGGTGCGGGCGCCAGCGGGCTGATCGTGCCCGACCTCCCGCTCGAGGAGGCGCCGGCGATCCGCCAGGTCTGCGACGAGCGCGGCCTGGCCCTGGTGCCGCTCGTGGCGCCGACCACCCCCGACGCCAGGCTCGCGCAGATCGGCGCCCAAGCACGCGGATTCCTCTACACCGTCTCGCTCACCGGGACCACGGGCGAGCGCCGGGGAGGGAATCAGGACGGCCTCGCGGCGGTCGTGTCCCGCGCCGCGGCCGGCACCAGCGTGCCCGTGGCGGTCGGTTTCGGCATCTCCACCGCCCACCAGGCGGCCGCCGCGGCCGCTGCCGGAGCCGACGGCGTGATCGTGGGTAGCCGCCTGGTACGGGCCGCCGCCGGGGGGTCGGATCCCGTGGCCGCGGTCGGCGCGCTGGTGCGCGAGCTCGCCGCGGGGCTGGCCGAGTCGGCCGTCGGTTAGCATCTCTCGCGCGATGGGCTTGATCCTGACTGCCACCGCTGGGCTGTGCATCTGGATCGTCTTGTGGTCGCTCAATATCAGCGGCCTCGACTCGATCCTCATCGCCATCGTGATGGTGCTGATCGCGATCGGCGTCCGGCAGCTGCTGCCGTTCCTGCCCGGCCGGCGGGAATAGCCGGGGGGTCGGTCGTGGGACGCCGGGTGCTCGCACGCGGACGGGCGGCGCTGACGCGCGGACGGACGGTCTGCGCCTGCGCGATCGTGGCCGCCGGCATCGCCGGCTGCAGTTCAACTGGGGCGTCCAGCTCGGCCGTCACGGTGTCCGGAAACACGCTCACGATCTATCTGAGCGACGCCCCGACCGACGAGCCCACGGTCGCCCAGGACGTGCTCGACGCCGAGCGGCTTGCCTGGTCTGGGTCGAGCCACCGGGTCGGCAACTACACGTTGCAACTGGACGTCCTGCGCGGACAGATCTCGGACCAGGCGCGGACCGCGATCCAGGACCAGAGTGCGATCGCCTACCTGGGCGAAATCGTCCCGCACTCTTCCTACGCGTCGCTGGGGATCACCAACGCGCTGGAGCTGCTCCAGGTGAGTCCGATCGACACGGCCGTCGAGCTCACCCAGGCCACCCCCGCCGTCCCCGGCGCCCCCGACACCTACTACCAGTCGCTCAGCACGTACGGGCGAACGTTCGCGCGGTTGGTGCCGACCAGCGCGCTCGAGGCCAAGGCCCAGGTGCAGGAGATGCAGGCACTCGGGGTGACCAAGCTGTACGTCGCCGACGACGGCGGCCCCTATGGCGCCGCGATGGCCTACGCGATCAGGCACGACGTAACCGGCGCAGTCACCCTGGTGGATAGCGAGACGGCCGCGGATGGCATCTTCTACGGCTCGAACTCGACCACGACCGCGGCCCGCTTCCTGGCCAACGCTGCGGCGATCAACCCGTCCGCCAAGCTGTTCGGTCCCTCGGCGCTCGATGACCCATCGTTTGCTGCCCGGATGTCATCGGCGGTACGGAACCTGTACATCTCCGCCCCGGGGTTCCTCAAGCAGGACCTGACGCCCGCCGGCAGCACATTCGTCTCGACCTTCAAGAGCACCTACGGCCACGCGCCGGTCACGCAGGCGATCTTCGGCTACGAGGCGATGTCCGCCGTCCTGGCCGTGCTGCAGGAGGCCGGTTCGGGAGCCAACAACCGCTCGACCGTCGTGCATGACTTCCTAAATCTCAAGCGAACGCAGTCGGTGCTGGGCCCGTATTCGATGAACGGCAACGGGGATACGAGCATCGCGCCGTTCGTGTTCAGCCGGCTGGTGCGCGGCAGCCTGGTTCCGTTCGCACAAGTGCAGGGGTGAGGCTGGCCACGGCGGCGACGGGGGCGATGAGGAGGTCGGCGAGTCTCATGCTCGCGACGTTGGCGGCGCTCGCTGTGCTGACCGGCTGTGGCACCAAGGACGCGCTGGGGACAAGGATCCGAGGCAGGACGCTGTCGATCTACGTCAGCGTCCCGCTGCGCGGCCCCTCGAGTGCGAGCGGCCAAGCGGTGATCAACGGCGCGCAGCTAGCGCTGTCTCAGGTGCACGACCGGATCGGCGAGTACGGCGTCGACCTCAAGGTCGTCGATGACGCCACCGTCGCGCGCGAGGGGTGGGACCCCGGGCAGACCACGATCGGTGTCCGGACCGCGGTGCTCGATCCGACGACGATCGGCTATGTCGGCGACTTGAACTCGGGCGCGAGCGCGGTATCGATCCCGCCGCTGAATCGGGTGGGGATCCCGCAGGTGAGCCCCACTAGCTCCGCCGTCGGCCTCACCTCGAGCGCCCCCGGCGCGAACCCCGGGGAGCCCCAGAAGTATTACCCGACCGGGGTCCGGACGTTCGCGCGGGTGGTGCCGAACGACAGCGTCCAGGCGACCGCCCAGGTTCACGTGCAGCACAGCATGGGCTGCACGAAGGTGTATGTGCTGGACGACGGCGAGGTGGACGGCACCGACGCGGCCGCCAGCTACGAGGTGGCGGCGCGGGCCGCCGGCCTGCGAGTGGTGAGCACCCAGTCGTTCCCGCGTGACGCCACGAGCTACCAGGCGTTGGCATCCGGGGTGGCGCAGGTCCGACCGAACTGCGTGCTGATCAGCGCCGACACCGAGTCGGGGGCCGTGCTGCTGACCACGCAGCTAGCGGCCGCGATGCCGGATGTGAAGATCTTCGGGACGGCGGGGTTGGCCGAGAGCACCTATTTCGACCCCACGCAAGGTGGCATCCCGTTGTCGGTCGATCAGCAGGTGATCCTCACCTCGCCCGCGCTCCCGCTTGCCGAGTATCCCGCCTCCGCGACGGCCTTCGCCGCCGCGTACGAGCGCCGCTACGGGCCGCCCGAGCCGGACTCGATCTTCGGCTACGAGGCGATGAGCCTGCTGTTGAGCGCGATCACGAAGGCCACCGACCACGGCAGGGCCCCCGCCGGCCGGTCGAAGGTGCGGGCCGCGATCTTCGCCACACACGACCGTCGCAGCGTGATCGGGACCTACAGCATCGACCCGGACGGCGACACGACGCTCAGGCGCTACGGCGTGTACGAGATCGTCGACGGCCAACTGTCCTTCCTCGAGGCGATCACCGGCTGAGCGCGGGTTAGCGTGCGCCCCCCGCGCGATTGGCGTTGCGTTAGGGCGCTCGGGCGATGGCTTGAACGGTCGCGAGCCGGGATTACGCTGGTCGGAGGCCCGAGCCAAGGGAGGTTCGGCGCCGACACAGAGGAAGTGAATGAGGCTGGCCACTTGCAGAGTGCTCGCGGCGTGCCTCGTGGCGCTTTCCGCCGTCGCCGTGTCCGCCTGTGGGAGGAGCGGAGACGGCGCCCGTGCCGCGAGTGCATCGACCGGCCCCGCCGTAAAGGTCGTGGATATTTACTCGAGCCTTCCGCTGCATGGCCCGTCGGCGGCGGACGCGATCCCGCTCGAGAAGGGGATCAGGCTGGCGCTCGAGCAAGCGGGGGGTCGAGCCGGTCCGTTCAGCGTCCGGTACACCTCGCTCGACGATGCGGGCGGCCCGAACGGCTGGGACCCGAGTCAGACCGCCGCCAACGCGCGACAGGCCGCGGCCGACCCGAGCACGGTCTTCTACATCGGCGAATTCGACGACGAGGCCAGCGAGGTGTCGATGCCGATTCTCAACGAGGCCGGCATTCCCCAGGTCAGCCCGGCCAACACGTATGTCGGGCTGACCACGAGCCAATCCGGCGGCGCGGCGGGCAAGGTCGCGCCGTACGCCCCAACCGGGACGCGCACGTACCTGCGCATCGTCCCCACCGATGCGGTCCAGGCCGGAGCGGACCTGCTCGCGATGAAGCAGGCCGGGTGTACTCGGGTGGCGGTGGCCGACGATGGGGAGGAGTACGGCGTGGGCCTCGCCAAGCTGGTCGAGGCCCAGAGGCGGTCCTACGACGTCGACATGGTGACCGACAGCGCGCTCGTCCCGACTGCGCCCGTGCTGCGCGTGTTCGCCGATATGACCACGGCCGAGCGGCCCGACTGCGTCCTGCTGGCCGGGGTCGAGTCCGACGCGACCGTTCGGATGACCACGGACGTTCACCTCGCGCTCCCGACGGCCAAGATCTTCGCGCCGGCCGCGATGTGCGCCAGCGCGTGGACCAACCCGCGCGACGGCGGGGTGCCGGCCACGATCGATCCACTGATCGAGTGCACCGCCGTGACACTGAGCCTCAGCGCCTATCCAGGAGGCAAGGCCTTCCGCTCCGCCTACGAGGCCGAGTACGGGGTCTCCAACCCAGGCCCGTACGCGATCCTCGGGTACGAGGCGATGAGCCTCGGCTTAAGCACGATCGCCAGCCTCGGACCCAACGGCGACAGCAAGTCGGCCGTGCTGAGGGCGCTGTTCTCGACCACCCACCGCCATTCGGTGCTCGGCACCTACGGCTTCGACCGCGACGGCGACACCACGCTCCGGTCGATTGGCTTGTACAAGGTCGGGCCGACCGGGAATCCCGAGTTCGTCCGGACGATCACGCCGCCGCGCGTATCGTGAGCCGTGGCGGCCCTCGCGTCAGGCGGCCCGACGGCGTGCGCGCGCGCCGCGCGAGTTCCGCTTGACCACGAGCAGGCGCTGGTCGGCCGCCTCGACCAGCTCGCCGGCGCTCGTGCCGTCGCGGGGAAACACCGCCGCGCCGCTACTCGCCGCGAGCGCGTCGACGCCGGCCACGACTCGCGTCACCGCCGTCTCAACTCGGCTGATGAGCCGCCCCGCGCCGGCATCGTCGGTCTCCGGCGCCAGCACGCAGAACTCGTCGCCGCCCACTCGCGCCACCGTGTCCTGGTCGCGGATCACACCTGACAGCGCGCCTGCCACCTCGCGCAACAGGTCGTCGCCGGCTGGATGCCCAAAGCGGTCGTTGAGCTCCTTGAAGCCGTCCAGGTCGAGCATCAGCAGCGCGAAGCTCCGCCCGGTGCGGGCGTGGCGCGCGATCTCGTAGTCGATCCGCGACAGCAGCGAGCGGCGGTTGGCGGCGCCCGTGAGCGGGTCGGTGAGCGCCGAGGCCCGGAGCGCATCTCGCTCGCGCTCTAGGCGCCCGCGCATCGCAAGTAGGACCGCCACGCAGAGCGCGGCCACCGACACGAGCAAGACGCTGGACGGTCGGCCGCGGGTGCTCGCTTCGGCCAGCTGCGCGGCGAGGGCGCCGGCGATGACGGTGGCGGCCGCGGCGACCCCGGTGAGGCGGGCGCGGGTGCGGGCGGCGGCCAGGAGCGCTGCGGGGACGCACAGCCAGGTGGCCTGCCCGCCACGCGCAATCGCGACCAGGCCGGCCGTCGCACCGGCTATCGCCACGGCGGCGAGGAGCGAGTGCCGGGCGGCTCGGACGGAGGCGGTCCGGCCGGCAGGATCGCGTTCGGGTTCGCTGGTCAGGCGCCGGTGGTGGCGGTCACGCACGCGCGGCAGTCTCGCGAGCGCGGCGGACGGTGGCGTCGACCGCCAGCCGCCACCGGTCGAGATAGCCTGAATGTGTGGCGACGAGGACCCCGGAACAGCTCTTCCTGATCGACGGAAACAGCCTGGCCTACCGGGCGTTCTTCGCCCTGCCCGAGTCGATCGCCACCTCGACCGGAATGCCGACCAACGCGATCTTCGGGTTCGCCTCGATGCTGGTCAAGATCCTCACGGACTACGGGCCGAAGGCGACCGTGGTGGTCTGGGACGCGGGGGACACCGGACGCAAGACCCTCTACGCCGACTACAAGGCGCAGCGGGCGACCCGTCCCGACCTCCTGAAGGAGCAGTGGCCCCATCTCGAGCCACTCGTCGAGGCATTCGGATACCGCAACCTTCGGGTCCAGGGCTACGAGGCGGATGACGTGATCGCCTCGATCGTGGAGAAAGCCCGAACCGCGGATCCCAAAATCCCGGTGATGGTCGTCACCGGCGACCGGGATGCCTACCAGCTGGTCGACGACGGGGTCGTCAAGATCATGACCACCTCACGCGGGATCACGGACACGCGCGTGTATGACCGCCAGGGCGTGATCGACCGCTACGGCATCCCGCCCGAGCTGATCCCGGATTTCATCGGCCTGAAGGGTGATACCTCCGACAACATTCCCGGCGTCCCCGGCATCGGGGACAAGACCGCGGCGGAGCTGCTCCAGAAGTTCGGCACGCTCGAGGATGTCCTCAGCCACATCGACGACATCACCGGCGCCAAGCGCAAGCAGAACCTGACCGAGCACGCCGAGACCGCGCGGGTCTCGAAGCAGCTCGCGACCGCCAAGCGCGACATCGACGTCGATCTCGACCTCCAGGAGTTCGCCGCCGCCGCCCCCGACCGCTCCAAGCTGAGGGACACGTTCCGCAAGTTCGAGCTCAGAGAGCCGCTGCGCCGGCTGGAGGAGGCGCTCGGCTCCGCCGACGCGGCGGCGCCGGCGCCGGAGGCGGAAAAAGCCCTCACGGCCCGTGTACGCGCGAACGCCACTCTCAAAGACCTGGAACGGCTGCCCGACAAGGAAGTGGCGGTGGCGGTCAGGGCCCCCGAGGCGCCCCCCGACCAGTTGTTCTCGCCCGATCTGGCGTGGCGCTTCGGCGTGCACGCGGACGGCGCCGCCGACGTCCTGGCCGGCGCTGCGGAGGGACCCGAGCCTGTCGTCAGGGCACTCGGCCGGCGGCCGGTGATCGCCCACGACGCCAAGTCGCTCGGAGAGGTCCCGGCCAACCTCGCCCACGACACCGAGGTCGGGGCCTATCTGCTCGAGCCGGCCCGCCGCGCGTACCCGTTTCGGGAGCTCACCGAGGAGCGAGGCCTCGGCACGGATCTCGACGACGAGGCCGCATCGGACGCGCTGCTCCTCACCGCCCTGGCCGCCTGGCAACGCGAGGAGATCCGGGCTCGCGGGCTGACCGATCTGTTCGAGAACGTCGAGTTGCCGCTGGTTCGGGTCCTGCGGGAGATGGAGCTGGCCGGCTCAAGGCTCGACACCGAGCGGCTGCGCGAGATCTCCGACCGTGTCAAGGCCGAGGCGGACCAGCTCGAGCGCGAGATCTTCGGCATGTGCGGCGAGGAGTTCACGCTCGGCTCGCCCAAGCAGCTCGAGGAGGTCCTGTTCGGGAAGCTCGGGTTGTCGCGCAAGCGGCGCGGCAAGACCGGCTACTCGACCGATGCCCGCGTCCTCCAGGCGATCCGTCACGAGCATCCGGTGATTCCGAAGATCGAGCGCTGGCGCGAGCTGACGAAGCTCGCTCAGACCTACCTCGACGCGCTCCCGCTCCTCACCGACCAAAACGGCCGGATCCACACCACCTTCAACCAGACCGCCGCCACCACCGGCCGGCTCTCCTCCAACAACCCGAACCTCCAGAACATCCCGATCCGCACGCCGCTGGGGCGCGAGATCCGCGCCTGTTTCGTGGCCGAGCCCGGGGACCTGCTGGTGTCGGTGGACTACTCGCAGGTCGAGCTGAGGCTGCTGGCCCACATCGCCGGCGAGGACGCGCTAAAGGAAATCTTCCGGAAGGGCGAAGATGTCCACACCGCCACCGCCTGTCGCGTGTTTGGGGTTACGCCCGAGCAGATCGATCCGGGAATGAGGTCCAAGTCGAAGATGATCAACTACGGCATCGTGTATGGGCTGTCGGCCTGGGGGATGGCCGACCGGCTCGACATCCCCCAGGAGGAGGCCGAGGAGTTCATCCAGCGCTACATGGCCGGCTTCCCGGCGGTGGCGCGGTGGATCGAGGACACGATCACCCAGGGCACCGAGCACGGCTACGTCTCGACCCTGTTCGGGCGCCGGCGCCAGGTCCCGGAGCTGCGGGCGCGGCGCTGGGAGCTGCGCAAACAGGGCGAGCGGTTCGCGGTGAACATGGTGATTCAGGGGACCGCGGCCGACATCATGAAGGTGGCGATGGTCCGCTCGGACCAGGCGCTCAAGCAGGCCGGGCTGCGGTCCCGGATGATCCTCCAGATCCACGACGAGCTGCTGTTCGAGGGTCCGGCGGAGGAGGCCGACGAGGTCCGGCGAATTGCGGTCGAGCAGATGACAGGCGCCTTCGAGATGGATCCGCCGCTTGCGGTCGAGGTGGGCGTGGGGCCCGACTGGCTGGCCGCCAAGTGACGGTGCACTTAAGGATCAGAGCCCGCCCTCTCGCCGCCGGCGCGCTGATCGGGGCCCTGCTGGCGCTGGTCGGGGCCGGTTGCGCGCTGCTCGGCGCCGCGCCCGCGGCGGCTCACAGAAAGTTCTTCGGCGGGATCGTCGCGGACGTTCCGACCGGCACACCCGTGCAGGCACGGATCGCCTCCGCGCCTGACGAGGTCCTCCCCTACGGGGGCGGCCCGGTGCTGCACTCCAACCGCACCCATCTGATCTTCTGGGACCCCGCCGGCTCCGGGCTGTCCTTCGATCCGGGCTACGTGTCGCTGATCGAGACCTTCCTGATCGACGTCGCGGACGCCAGCCACAGCACGACCAACCTCTACGCGCTGAGCGGCCAGTACACGGACAGCTCCGGGCCGGCCGCCTACGACTCGACGTACGGCGGTGCGCTGGTGGCGACCGACCCGCTTCCGCCGAACGGTTGCACCGAGCCCGCCAGTACCGGGCCGCCCGGCTGGACAGTGTGTTTGACCGACGCCCAGCTCGAGAGCGAGATCGAGCACGTGATCGACGTCAACGGTCTCCCGCGCACCAACCACGACATCTACTTCCTGGTCACCCCGGACGGCTTCGGCAGCTGCACCGACGCGAGCTCGTCGATCTGTGCGCTCGGGGGCCACGCGACGGGCTACTGCGGCTATCACTCTGAGACGGCCGATGGGGTGCTGTACGCCGTCATCCCGTATAACGCGGTGTCCGGCCACTGCCAGTCGGACAACCCGCGTCCGAACTCGAGCACTGCCGACCCGACCATCTCGACGATCGCGCACGAGCACAACGAGACGGTCACCGACCCGGAGGGGAACGCATGGATCGACGCTCTTGGCAACGAGGAGGCCGACCTGTGCCTGACCGATTTCGGTCCGCCGCTGGGCAGCCCCGGGGACACCGAGTGGAACGAGTCGATCCACGGCGGGCACTTCTACATTCAGGAGCTGTGGAGCGACGCCAACGGCGCCTGCGAGCCGCGCGCCCAGCCCGATCTGCTGTCGCTCTCCGTCGCCTCGCTGCCGGGGAGGCCCCGATCGGTCTCGCTGCTGGCCAACGGATCGGACCCGGACGGCCGGATCGTCGACTTCCAGTGGTTCTTCGCGGGCGGGCGGACGGCGTTCGGCCCGCAGGTGACTCGTACCTTCCGGCAGCCTGGCAGCTACCGAGTGACCGTCAGGGTGACCGACAGCTGGGGCAACTGGGCGTTCGCCAAGCGCACGGTTCGGATCAGGAAGCGGTGACCGCCAGGCCCGACGGCCGGGGGCCCGTGGCGACGAACCGCGGGTGAGCGACCTCGAGGTAGTGGTTGAACGCCCAGTCGAGGAACCGGCGGCCCTGCATCGCGCGGAGCGAGCCGGCCAATAGGCGTGGTGCCACGCGGGGGACGAGTCGCTGGCAGCGGAGCATCCAGCGGTACGCGGTGGCGTGCGACGCGCTGAACGCACCGTAGCGCTCGAGGGCGTCGTCGCTCGAGCGCCTTCCCGCCAGCACCTCCCGAAGCTCGCGCCCGAGGGCGAGCCCGAAATAGAGCGCGGTCCGGATCCCCTCGGCCGTCAGCGGCAAGCAATGCCCGGCCGAGTCGCCGGCGAAGAACACGCCGTCCTCGGTTGCGGGACGCAGCGCGTGCGGGATCCAGTTCCCCTGGTAGCGCACGCGCTCAGCGCGGAGCTCGGTGGCCAGACGCTCGGTCGGCTCGCGGACGTGGAAGCGCGGGTCGAACGAGCCCACGCCAATGCGGAGCTCCTCGCCGGCCGGGAAGCTCCAGCCGTAGCCGGCCGGCACGTAGGAGCGGTCGATCCAGATCTCCATGTCCCGGCCCGACCCGGTCGGATGGACCTCGAGACCGCGCGAGAGCAGCGCATCCGGCGGCTGGATGTTCTCGCCCGCGCCGAGGAGGCGTCGCCAGCCGAGAGCGTCGACGACGTGTGTGGCTCGGATCTCGCCGCGGTCGGTGTGCACGGTCCGCCCGCTCCGCCCGTCGACCTTCGCGGTCTCGAACGTGAACGAGCCCTGCTCGGCCAGGAGGCCGCACAGCGTCCGGTAGTCGAACGTCGAGAAGGTCCAGGGGAGACGGTAGTTGACGGTCGTGTATGGGGTGTGGATGAGGAGCTCGCCGAAGGTCTGCTGCAAGGCCCCGTGCAGGTTGAGCTGCTCGAGCCAGGCGGTCGGGATCCCGCAGGCCGAGGTCTGGCGCTCGCCGATCTCGTAGCGGTCGATCACCAGCACGTCGGCGCCGCTGCCGCTCAACTCCCGGGCCACGGCCAGCCCGGCGAAGCTCGCACCGCAGATCACCACATCGCAGTCGCGCTCCAGCGGCGTCCGATCCTGTCCGCGTTTGGTCGCTCTCCGGGGCATCGCGGGGTGATGATAGGCGTGGGTTAGGGAGCCGGGCCGGAGCACTCTGCCCGCTTTCTGCGGCTATCCTCCGGTGGACTCATGTCTACCACCACCACGCTGACCCCACCGACTGAACAGTCGAACGCCAAGATTGTCGAGGGCTCGGACGGCCTTCTGCTCGAGATCGACGGCCAGATCGTTCCCAATTACGACGCCACCGTCCACCCCTTCCAGGAGGGCGATGTGGTCTCCGGCCGCGTCGTTCGGATCGACAACGATGAGGTACTCGTCGACATCGGCTACAAGTCCGAGGGCGTCATCCCGGCCAGCGAGCTGTCGATCCGCAAGTCGGTCGATCCCGGCGACGAGGTCTCGCTCGGCGAGGAGGTAGACGCGCTCGTCCTGACCAAGGAGGACCAGGACGGCCGGCTGATCCTGTCCAAGAAGCGTGCCCGGTTCGAGAAGGCGTGGCGGCGGATCGAGGCGGCGGCTGACTCGGGCGAGCCGGTCGAGGGCGCCGTGATCGAGGTGGTCAAGGGCGGCCTGATCATCGACCTCGGGGTGCGCGGCTTCCTGCCCGCCTCGCTCGTCGACATCCGCCGGGTGCCCAATCTCGACGAGTACATGGGCCAGATGATCGAGTGCAAAGTGATCGAGCTAAACCGCTCGCGCAACAACGTCGTGCTGTCCCGCCGCGCCGTGCTCGAGGAGCAGCGCAAGGAGGACCGAGAGCGGATCCTCGACCGCCTCCAGCCCGGCCAGGTCGTCGAGGGCACGATCTCCAACATCGTCGACTTCGGCGCGTTCGTCGACCTCGACGGGATCGACGGCCTGATCCACATCTCCGAGCTTTCCTGGTCGCATGTCAACCATCCCTCCGAGATCTTGTCCATCGGCGACAAGGTCACGGTCAAGGTGCTCGACATCGACCGCCAGCGCCAGCGGATCTCCTTGGGTCTGAAGCAGACGCAGGAGGATCCATGGCAGCGAGTCGTCGACACCTACAACGTCGGGGACGAGCTTGAGGGAACGGTCACGAAGGTGGTCACGTTCGGCGCCTTCGTGGAGATCCTCGACGGCGTGGAGGGCCTGGTCCACATCTCGGAGCTGGCGCAGCACCACGTCGAGAATCCGCGCGAGATCATCCAGCCCGGCGATCCGGTGCGGGTCAAGATCCTCGAGATCGACTCCGAGCGCCGGCGGCTGTCCCTTTCGATCAAGCGTGTCGAGGGTCAGGTATTGCCGGTCCGGCCGATCACCGCGCCCGCCGACGGCGACGCCGGCGACCTCGACAACGTGCCCGAGCTGGGTCTGTCCGAGGACGTGTTCGCCGGCGAGGAGCAGCCCTTGCCGGAGGGCACCGACGGCGATCGCGCCGCCGAGCCCGAGGCCGGTGGCGTCGACGAGCCTTTGGACTCCGAGCCCGAAGCCTGATCCGGAGGCCGCCGCGTCCGGGACCGGTCGACGGGGTGGGCGGGCGCGTGCGCGGGGTGGGCGGGTCCCGTTTCTCGGGCTGACCGGGGGAATCGGCGCCGGCAAGTCCACCGCACTGCATGCGCTGGAGCGGGCCGGCGCGGCCGTCCTCTCGACCGACGCCGTCGTGCACGAGCTGTATCAGGATGATGATGTTTTGACAGCTGTGCGCGAGCGGTTCGGGGACGCCATCGAGCGGGATGGGGTCGTGGACCGGGGGGCCATCGCCAGGCTGGCATTCGCCACGCCGGAGGGCCGGGCCTGGCTGGAGGGGCTGCTGTGGCCGCTCGTGCGGTCGCGGATGGCTTCGTGGCGGGCTTCGATCGAGCAGCTAGACGATCCGCCGCGGGCGGCGGTGGTCGAGGTGCCGCTCCTGTTCGAATCGGGGATGGGGGACGCGTTCGACGCCACGATCGCGGTCGTGGCTTCCGAGGAGATCCGGGCCTCGAGAGCCGACGCGCGGGGGCACGAGGCGCTCGCCGAGCGCTCGGCGCGTCAGCTCACGCAGAAGGAAAAAGCGCAACGTGCGACGTACGTTGTCGTTAACGACGGCACGGTGGAGGAGCTGGGGTCGAAGTTGTCAGCGCTGCTTGAGAAGCTGGGGTCGTGAGTCCGTCTTCGGTCGGAGTTGCCCGGGGTGCTCGGGGTCGGAGGGACGCGGCCCGTCGGGCTGCGGCACGCCGCCGGGCGGCGGCCCGGCGCCGTTTGCGTCGTGTGCTGGTGGGGATCGCCGTGGTCGCGGTGGCGATCGGAGTGGTGCTGGCGATGCCGCTGGTGCGCAAGGCGGTCAACGAGCTGAGCCTGCCGTTGGCCTGGAGCGACGTGATCCGCCAGCAGGCGGCGGCCAAGCACCTCGATCCGGCCCTGATCGCCGGGGTGATCTACGCCGAGACGAAGTTCGACCCGCGCAACTCGGCCGCGGGCGCGATGGGTCCGATGCAGCTGATGCCGCAGACGGCGGCGTTCCTGGCCCGGCGCTCCGGCGCGACCACGTTCACGACCTCCGACCTCAACACTCCGCAGGTCAACATCGCCTACGGCAGCTACTACCTCCGCTACCTCCTCAACGAGTACCACGGCAACGTGACCCTGGCGCTGGCGGCCTACAACGGCGGCGAATCGAACGTCGACCGCTGGCTGGCCGAGGCCCGGGCCGACGGACACCCGTTCACGATCGGCGATATCCCGTTCCCGGAGACGCGCGCGTACGTGGTCCGGGTTCTGTCGGCCGAGCGGGAATACCGAAGCAAGTACGCCGCGCAGCTGTACGGCTAGAACTTCGGGCTAGTGGCCTCGGGACACAAGTCAGGGCGGCGCCGCCCTGAAACGGCGGAGGGCGCCGCCGAAGCGACGCCCTCGAAACCAGCTTCACTACCGACCGGCGATCAGATCTGGGTGATCTCGACCTTCACGTCGTGGAACGTGTTCTCCGTCGCGCTGACCTTGCTGCCGTCGTTCTTGGTCCAGATCCCGAAGTGGGTGTCGCTGATGGTGTTGCCGCGGATCACGATGCCCGTGAGCTTCACCACGTCGCTCCCGACCAGGATTCCGACCGTGGTGTTCTTGGCGAAGTCGGTCGGGCTGAACTCCTGCTCCTGGGTGTCGTCGACGCCGTCGTGACTGACCTTGTTGTCGATGATCTGGTTGCCGTTCAGGTCGGCCGTGGGGGCGCCCGGCCCGAAGGAGTGGCTGTGGACGGTGATGCCCGCGAGGCCGTTGCCGTCCGCCGTGTTGCCGTCGATCAGGTTGTCGTAGACGCCCGCGCCCGGCGCGCCGCCGCCCATCAGGATGCCGGCGCCCTCGCCCTTTGTGCCGTCACCGTCGACGACGTTGTCGAGGATCTTGTTGCCGTACACGCCGGCGACGTTCGGCTGCGGCTTGCCGTTCGCGGTGGCCTTTGGGTTGTGGCCGGCCAGCGTGATGCCGCAGTCGTCGACGTTGTCGATCGAGCTGTTGTGCGAGATCGTGTTATCAGCGGTGGGTCCAAGCTCGTCGGTGAGCAGGATCCCGCCGAGGTTGTCCTTGACCGTGTTCCCCGTCACCAGCGAGTGGGTGACGGACATCAGGTGCAGGGCTTCGCCGCAGTCGCCGGGAACGTCGCCGGTCGCCGCGCACTCGCCGGTCGGCTTGGTCGCCTTGATGCCGAGGTCGTTATCGCTGACCGTGTTGTCCTCGATCGTGACCTTGGTGACCTGCTGAGCCAGGATGCCCTCGAACGTGGCGTGCTCGACGGTGAACCCGCGCACGAGCGCGCCATCGGCGCCCTTGGCGATCAGGATGCCGTTGGGCTGACCTGTGGCGTCGATTACCGGGTGGCCGTTGGCGACCAGGCTGATGTCGTTGGTGATCGTCACCCCTTCGCGATAGGTGCCGGACGCCACGCTGATCGTGTCGCCCTTCTTCGCGATCGACACGGCGTGTCCGATCGTCTTACAGGGAGCCGTCTTGGTGCACTTGGCGGTGTCCTTGCCCTTCGGCGACACGTACAGCGTGCTGCCGGCCGCGAGGGCGTCGGTGGACAGGACGGCGGCGACCGCGAACGTCGCGATCAGGCTCGCCCAGAACAGGCGGGTGTAACGCGCGTTGCGCGCAATCAGGCCGTACAAATCGATCTCTCTCCTGGGATCGTGTGGTTTTTCGCGCCCCGGGTCCAGCTAGCGCCCCCCGGGGTCCAGGCGCTACAAACTCGCGCGGTCGGTTGAAGTTGCGATTTTGTGAACTTTGGGAGGTGCGTTAACGCACCGCTCACACGCCGCACACCGGATTTCAAGAGCTGCGAGGACGCCGCCGGAGCGACGCCCTCGCGATGTCAAATGCCGTTCTTGCGCCTTACGGCTTGACGCGCAACACGCGTCCGGTGCCAGCGCCGGCCGCCAGCTCGCCGACGTAGACCCGGCCGCGCGGACATCTTCCCGTCCGACTCCCCCGCTACGCTGAAAGGTCCCCTCAGAGCCCAGACGATGCCCGAATTCGAGCTAGACGCCGCCTACAGCCCGACCGCCGATCAGCCGGCGGCGATCGCCGGACTGGCCGAGGGGATCCTGGCCGGCGAGCCCAGCCTGACGCTCCTCGGCGCCACCGGCACGGGCAAGACGATGACGATGGCGGCGACGATCGAGGCGGTCCAGAAGCCGGCGCTCGTGATCGCCCACAACAAGACGCTGGCGGCGCAGCTCTGCAACGAGTTCCGGACCTATTTCCCGCGCAACTCGGTCGAGTACTTCGTCTCCTACTACGACTACTACCAGCCCGAGGCGTACGTCCCGAGCAAGGACCTCTACATCGAGAAGGACTCGGCGATCAACCAGGAGATCGACCGGCTGCGCCACTCGGCCACGGCGGCGCTGTTCGCCCGTCGCGACGTGGTCATCGTGGCCAGCGTGTCCTGCATCTACGGCCTGGGCTCGCCGCAAACCTACGACGAGAACCTCCAGACGCTGCGCAAGAACGAGATGATCGACCGCGACGCGCTGCTGCGCAAGCTGGTCTCGATTCAGTACTCGCGCAACGACACGGCGCTCACGCGCGGGACCTTCCGGGTCCGGGGCGAGACGCTCGAGATCTTCCCCGCCTACGCCGAGACGGCCTTCCGGATCGTCCTGTTCGGCGACGAGGTCGAGCACCTGCAGGAGTTCGACCCGCTCACCGGCGAGGTGCTCCAGGACGACATCGAGCACGTGGGGATCTGGCCGGCGTCGCACTACAACGTCCGCGAGGGGATGATCGAGGACGCGGTGGCGGAGATCGGCCGGGAGCTGGGCGAGCGCTGCGCCGAGCTCGAGGCTCAGGGAAAGCTGCTCGAGTCCCACCGCCTGCGCCAGCGGACCCAGTACGACATGGAGATGCTCCGCGAGCTCGGCTTCTGCTCCGGGATCGAGAACTACTCGCGGATCCTCGACGCCCGCGCGCCCGGATCGCGGCCGTACTGCCTGCTCGACTACTTCCCCGAGGACTTCGTCTGCTTCATCGACGAGTCGCACCAGACGGTGCCCCAGATCGGCGGCATGTACGAGGGCGACCGCTCGCGCAAGCAGACACTCGTCGACTACGGCTTCCGGCTGCCGAGCGCGCTCGACAACCGTCCCCAGACCTTCCAGGAGTTCCTGTCGATCACGCCACAGATGGTGTTCGTCTCGGCGACGCCCGGCGAGTACGAGCGCAAGACCTCCGCCCGCGTCGTCGAACAGATCGTTCGCCCGACCGGCATCGTCGACCCCGACGTCGAGGTGCGGGAGACCCGCAACCAGATCGACGACCTGATGAACGAGATCCGCCTCCGGGTCGACCGCAACGAGCGGACGCTGGTCACCACCCTGACCAAGAAGATGGCCGAGGACCTCACCGACTACCTGCTCGAGATGGGCTTCCGCGTGCGCTACCTGCATTCGGAGATCGACACGCTCGAGCGGATCCAGATCATCCGCGAGCTCCGGCTCGGCGAGTTCGACGTGCTGGTCGGCGTCAACCTGCTCCGCGAGGGGCTCGACCTGCCCGAGGTCTCGCTGGTGGGCATCCTCGACGCCGACAAGGAGGGCTTCCTGCGCGGCGAGACCTCGCTGATCCAGACGATCGGCCGTGCTGCCCGCAACATCGAGGGGAAGGTCCTGATGTACGCCGACAAGGAGACCGCGGCGATGCGCGCGGCGATCGACGAAACCGACCGCCGTCGGGCCATCCAGGTCAAGTACAACGAGGACCACGGCATCACCCCGGAGACGATCGTCAAGGGGATCTCCGACATCGCCGAGTTCCTCCAGTCCGAGTCGAAGGTGCCCCGCTCCCGCCGCCGGCGCCGGCAAGTTGCCGAGATGCCCCCGGCCGAGATCGAGAAGACGATCGTCGAGCTCGAGGAGGAGATGCTGGCGGCCGCCGAGGAGCTGCGCTTCGAATACGCCGCCAAGCTTCGGGATGAGATCCGCGACCTGAAACGGCAGCTGGATCAGGCGATCGCCGAGGGCTACGTCCCGGCGCGCTGAGGCGGCATTTACCCGCCTCCCCGTCCGCTAGGCTCCGGACGCTTCGCCCTAAGGCGCCGCCGACCAAAACAATTCCCTCCCGGAGGTAGTTCCGTGGCCCTGGACCGACAGACCATCGAGAAGAAGGACTTCCCCATCGGGCGTCGGGGCTACGACCCGGACGCCGTTGACGCCCATCTGCGGGCGCTGGCCGATGAGATAGACGAGCTCAAGCGAAGCGCGCGCCGGCGCAGCGAGTCGCTCGCTGCCGCCGCCAGCGAGCAGGTGCGCTCGATCGTCGAGGCGGCCGAGACCACCGCCGGCGACATCCAGCGCCAGGCCGAGGACGAGGCCCGCGAAATCCGCGCCGAGGCCAGCACTGAGGCCGAGGCCACGCGTGAGCACGCCACCGGCGAGGCCCGTGAGTACGTTGGTCGGGTCTCAGAGTCGACCAGTGGGATGCTCGAGCGCATCAACGCGATGGAGAACGAGCTGAACGCGCTGATCGAGTCCCTGCGGACCGGTTCCAACCGCCTGAACGCCGACCTCCAGCTGCTCGAGGGCAACCTCGCCTCGGTCAAGAACGCGGTCGTGCCGCGGCCGCGGTTCGAGCCCGAACACGGAGCGTCCGGCCAGCGACCGGCGGGTGAGGCGCCGCCGCCGGCGGGTGCGCCGGCGGTCGCGCCGGGCGAGCCGTTCGAAGATGCCGCACGAGTCGCCGCAGCGGCCGCCGGCGAGGTCCTCACCGACGCGCCTCACGAGCCCGCGCCTGCGCGGCCGACGAACGGGGGAGACGACGACGGCGCCCGTCTGATCGCGCTAAACATGGCGCTCAACGGGACTCCCCGCGAGGAGGCCGACCGCTACCTGGCCGAGAACTTCCGGCTGACCGACCGGCGCGGTCTGCTCGACGACGTGTACTCGTCGGTAGACGGCTAGAGGCCCGGTTCAGCCGGACGCAGGCCGCGGCGGGCGTCGGCGCTTCGCGACGCGCACCGACCTGCATAGCACGACATTTGCCGCGGTTTGTCGAGGCCTTGACGTGTTATGCACGCACTGCATGCATAACGCGTCAACGCTTCGGTGAGGCGCCCGGATTGTCGTGTTGTGCATGACGCGCCTGCGCGACCCGGCGCGCAGCGCGGCGATTGTCACCGGTGCGGAGCGCGGCCGGCGGGCATGTCGCCGAACTCACCCGAGCCGGAGCTCGAGCTCCACCTCGTCGTGAATCGGAATGCCGTGCTCCCCGATCAGAGGGATGCTGGGCTTGATCTGCCGCGCCTCGTCGACCGCGCCCCGGTGAACGGCGACCAGCCGCATGCCGCGGCGCTGGTAGAAGCGGATCGCATTCAGGTTGTCGTTGGTGGTGATCAGCCACAGCCGCTCGCAACCGTGCCGGCCGGCGTGCTCGCTCACGCCGGCCAGGAGCGCTGAGCCGATCCCCTGGCCCTCCCGAAACGCGTCCAGCGTCACCAGCTCGCACTCGCCGTCGGCAACGCGGAAGGTCGCCAGGCCCACGATCTCCCCGTCCTGGACCGCTACAAGCGCGGGGAGGACCGAGGCGTCGTGCGCGGTGCCGCGGCTAACCACCGTCGTGGACCCCCAGGAGTGGCTCAGATGGCGCTCGACCGACGCGCGATCCTCCTCCAACGGCTCCCGGACGACGAAGCTCACGCGGGGTCGTGCGTTTCCCCGCAAACAGCGAGCGGCGACCGATGGGAACGTCTGTTCGATCGATTAGACTCGGTTATGTGGACAGGTTAGTCGTCTCGGGCGCGCGGGAGCACAACCTCAAAGACGTTACGGTCACGATCCCGCGGGACGCGCTGACGGTGATCACGGGGCTGTCCGGATCGGGCAAGTCCTCGCTGGCGTTCGACACGATCTATGCCGAGGGGCAGCGCCGGTACGTCGAGTCGCTGTCGGCCTATGCGCGTCAGTTCCTGGGCCAGATGGACAAGCCGGACGTGGACTCGATCGAGGGTCTTTCGCCCGCCATCTCGATCGACCAGAAGACGACGTCGCGCAATCCGCGTTCGACGGTCGGGACGGTGACCGAGATCTACGACTACCTGCGCCTGCTGTGGGCCCGGATCGGCCATCCCCACTGCCACGTGTGCGGGCGGCCGATCAGCGGCCAGTCGGCCGAGCAGATCATCGACCAGGTGATGGAGTTGCCCGACGGCACCCGGTTCATGGTGCTGGCTCCGATCGTCCGCGGTCGCAAGGGCGAGTACGGCAAGCAGCTCGAGGAGCTGCGCGGCGAGGGATTCACCCGGGCCAAGATCGACGGGGAGCTGCGCCGGCTTGACGAGCCGATCGCGCTCGACAAAAAGTACAAGCACGACATCGCGGTCGTGGTCGACCGGCTGGTGATGAAGGGCGAGCTGCGCAAACGGCTGGCGGACTCGATCGAGACCGCGGTGGCGCTGGCCGAGGGGCTGGTCGAGATCGAGCTCGTCGATACGAACGAGATCCAGACCTACTCCGAGAAGTTCGCCTGTCCGGTGCATGGGCCGAGCCTGGTCGAGCTCGAGCCGCGCATCTTCAGCTTCAACTCGCCGCACGGCGCGTGTCTGCGCTGCACCGGCCTGGGCTCGCAGATGGAGATCGACCCAGAGCTGGTCGTACCCGACCCCACGCTGTCGATCGGTGAGGGGGCGATCGCGCCGTGGGCGGCCAGCGCATCCGACTACTACGACCAGCTGATCCAGGCGATCGCCGAGCGCTACGACGTCGACCTCGACACCCCGTGGGATGAGCTGCCCGACCAGGCGCGCGACTTCTTCCTTTTCGGGACCAACGGCGATCGGGTGCAGGTCACCTACCGCAACCGTTTTGGCCGGCGCCGGTCGTACGCGACGACGTTCGACGGGATCGTCCCCAACCTCGAGCGGCGCTATCGCGAGACGGAGTCGGAGCTGGCGCGCGAGAAGATCGAGGAGTACATGACGCTACGTCCGTGCCCCGAGTGCAAGGGAGCACGGTTGCGCCCGGAGTCCCGGGCGGTGTTGATCAACGGCGCCGCGATTCACGAGTTCACCGCGCTGTCGGCCCGGCGGGCGCTCGAGTGGGTGGACCAGCTCGAGCTCTCAGAGCACGACCAGCGGATCTCCCGCCTGGTCCTCCGCGAGATTGAGGAGCGGCTCCGGTTCCTGGACAACGTCGGGGTCGGCTACCTCTCGATGAACCGGGCCGCGGCCACGCTGTCCGGCGGCGAGGCCCAGCGGATCCGTCTGGCCACGCAGATCGGGTCCTCGCTGGTCGGGGTCCTCTACATCCTTGACGAACCGTCGATCGGGCTGCACCAGCGCGACAACAGCAAGCTGATCGCGACGCTCGAGCGCCTGCGCGACCTCGGCAACACCGTGCTCGTGGTCGAGCACGACGAGGGGACGATGCGGGCGGCCGACCATCTGGTCGACATGGGACCGGGGGCTGGCGAGCACGGGGGCCACGTGGTGGCTCAGGGGACCGCCGAGGACGTGGAGAAGGTTCCGGACTCGCTCACCGGCCAGTTCCTGGCGGGTACGCGGACGATCGAGGTGCCCCGGCGGCGGCGGAAGCCGAGCGGCCGGGTCGAGATCGAGGGAGCCTCTGAGCACAACCTTCAGAACATCAACGTGAGCATTCCGCTGGGGGTGCTGTGCTGTGTGACCGGCGTGTCGGGCTCGGGCAAGTCGACGCTGGTCAACGAGGTGCTCTACAAGTCGGTGGCCAACCGGCTACACCGCACACGCCAGAAGGCCGGCGCACACAAGCGGATCACCGGACTCGAGCAGCTCGACAAGATCATCTCGGTCGACCAGTCGCCGATCGGTCGGACCCCGCGCTCCAACCCGGCCACCTACATCGGGCTGTTCGACCAGATCCGCGACCTGTTCTCCAAGACACAGGAGGCGCGGGCGCGCGGGTACAAACCCGGGCGGTTCTCGTTCAACGTCAAGGGCGGCCGGTGCGAGGTGTGCCGTGGTGACGGGCAGATCAAGATCGAGATGCATTTCCTGCCCGACGTGTACGTGCCCTGCGAGCAGTGCCACGGCAAGCGCTACAACCGCGAGACGCTTGACGTGCGGTTCAAGGGCAAGACGATCGCCGACGTGCTCGAGATGCCGATCGAGGAGGCGCTCGAGTTCTTCGCCCACATCCCGAAGATCCGCCGTCGGGTGGAGACGCTCAACGACGTGGGCCTCGGATACATGCGCCTGGGTCAGCCGGCCACCACGCTTTCGGGTGGCGAGGCGCAGCGGGTGAAGCTCGCCGCCGAGCTGTCCAAGGTCGCCACCGGCCGGACCATCTACATCCTCGACGAGCCGACCACCGGTCTGCACTTCGCCGACATCCAGCGCCTGCTCGAGGTGCTCGAGCGTCTCGTGGACGCCGGCAACACCGTCGTGGTGATCGAGCACAACCTCGACGTGATCAAGGTGGCCGATCAGATCATCGACCTGGGACCGGAAGGGGGAGAGGAGGGTGGCCGCGTGATTGCCACCGGCACACCGGAGAAGGTGGCCACGGTGGCGGAGTCGTACACCGGCGCGTTCCTGGCCGCGGTCCTGCCGGTGCGGGCGGCCAAGACGACCAAGACGGCGAAGACCGCGGAGAGCTCCGGCACGAACGGGCGCCCCGCGCGCCGGCGAGCGGCGGCGGCCGCGCGCTGATCGGCGCGGGTTGAGCGAACCCGGGCCACCGGGCGTGGACGCCGCGGCGATCAAGCTGTGGCTCCAGAAGTGGCGCTGGTACGAGCGCAACTCGCTGCCGTGGAACCGGGCCCGCATCCATTGGGAGTTCATGCGCCGGCGGGCGTTCGTGCGCTGGCCGGTGAGCGGCAACGTGCTCGAGGCGCTGCTGGAGGGCCGCCTCGAGATTGGGGAGCACGTCCTGCTCGAGCCGGGCGTGTGGCTGACGGCGCCCGACGAGGCCCGGATCAGGATCGGCTCCGGGACGTTCCTCAACCGCGGCGTGATGGTGGCGTCGCTCGAGCTGGTCGAGATCGGCGAGCACTGCATGCTCGCCAACGGCTGCTACGTCAGCGACTCCTCGCACCGCTTCGACGACCCCAATCGGCCGGTGCCATGGCAAGGCTTCACCAGCAAGGGGCCGACGCGTATCGGCGATAACGTCTGGTGCGGCGTCAATGTGGTCGTGACGTCCGGTGTGACGATCGGACGGCGATGCGTGATCGGTGCGAATTCGGTCGTCACGTCGGATATCCCGCCGTTCTCGGTGGCGGCAGGGGTTCCGGCGCGAGTTATTCGTCAGATCACGTACTGATCTCGCCCATGTGGGCCTCGTTTCCCTCGGGCACGCTCGCGCCCGCGGACGTCCCGCCTGCGGCACCGCACCGGATGAAAGGCGCAGGTGCCGCAGACGTGGGCGCCAGCCTCAAGGCGTCAATTCGAAGGAATCCCAGACGCGGGCGGCGCGGGCTGGGTCCCCGTGTACGGCGTGATCGGCGAACCCGCGACCGGCGTGGTCGTGAGCGGCGCTCCCGAGAGGACGATCTTGCCGTTCTTGACCATCCCGATCTCGGCGCCGGAGTAGCCGCCGTGGTCGCTGGTGGTGTAGCGGAACGGGACCAGCCCGGGACCCGACCAGCTCGCGCCGTCCTTGTCGACCGCCTGGATCACGTCCTGCCGGGTGAGGTCCTTGCCGGCGGCAACCAGGGCCTGCACGAGCGTGTAGGCGCTGGCCATCCCGTACTCGACGTTGTCATCAAACGGGGCGCTGGGGTCGTACTGGGTGTGGATCTTCATGAACAGCTGGATCCACGGGTTCGAGGTGTCGGTATTCGACGGCAGGTAGCCGTCGGTGATCGCGCCGTCGATCAGCGCGGTGCCGGACGCCTTGCCCTTCGAGATGGTCTTGAGCAGGCCGCCGACCGTGGTCGGGTCGATCCCGACGCTGGAGATGACCAGCTGGGGTTTCCACCCGAGCGTGAACGACGTCAGCTGCCCGATGGCCGTGTAGATCGGCACCGTGAAGTCGACCAGCACCTTGGCGCCGGACGACTTCAGCGCGGTGATCTCCGGAGCGAGCGTGGTCGTCCCCGACTCGTACGGCTGCTTCGAGACGATGTCCGCCGCGGGAACCTCGTCCTCGATACCCGCTAGGCCGCCCTTGCCGAAGTCGTCATCCTGGTAGAGCACGCCGACCTTCGCGCCGCCGAAATGCTGCTTGATGTACTGCCCAAGGATCTTCCCCTCGATCGTGTAGTTCGGCTGCCAGCCGAAGGTGTACGGCTGAGTGGTTCCGTTGTCCCAGCACGGGCAGCCCGACGCCACGAAGAGGTCAGGTACGCGCGAGGCGTTGAGGAAGCCGACGACCTTGGTGTGCGTGGGCGTGCCGAGGCCCTCGTAGATCCCGAACACGTTGTCCTGGAGGACCAGCTGGTGGACGACGCTCACGGTGAGGGTCGGGTTGTAGGCGTCGTCTTTGATGATGAGGTGGATCTGCCGCCCGTACACGCCACCGTGAGCGTTGACGTAATCGAAGAAGGCCTGGGAGGCGGGTGCGATTTCGCTGTAGCCGGGTGCGGCCGGGCCGGTGAGCGGCTGGTGGGTCCCGAACGTGATGCTCGTCGCGGTCACGCCCGGCGCGGTGGCGCCACCGTTGCCGCTGCTACTGCTGCTCGAACTGGTTGCGCTGCTACTCGCGCTGCTGCTGCTGCCCGACGACCCGCAGGCGGCCAGCAGCAGCGCCACCGCGACCACGACTCCCACATACGCCAGCACTTTGGTGCCGCGAAAGCTCATACTTCTCCTCCTCAGGACGGACCTGCATGGAATGACGCGCACGCCGACGCGCGCAATCTAATTAGATACGTTTTCCCTCAGGTGTTTCAAATATTAAAGTCGGATGAGGGGGTGGCAATAGCGGAGATAAACCTACCGGCGACGGCGGCGACCGAAGGGCCGAGCCGGAGCCGTAGAAGGGGGCGTCCGGCCACCGCGTCGCGGGACGACGTGCTCGCGGCCGTGACCGAGCTGTACCTCGAGGGTCAGCGCGTCGACATCACCGTCGTCGCGGCGCGGCTCGGCCTCGGCCGGGCCACGATCTACCGCTGGTTCGGCTCGCGCGAGGCGCTCCTGGGGGAGGTCATTGCCCGTCAGCTCGAGCTGCTGGTGGCGCGCAAGCGGGCCGAAGTGCGGCGGCGCGGCGCGGAGGGGCTGCTCGAGGTGCTCGATCGCGTGAACCGCACGCTCACACGCTCGCGGGCGGTCCGCCGGTTGCTCGAACAGGAGCGCGCCAGCGCAATGAGGATGCTGACCACCAGCGCGGGCGTGGTCGAGCCGCGGGCGGTGGCGTGCATCCGGACGCTGATCGAGGAGGAGATGGCGAGGGGGTACGACCCGCCGGCGGAACCGGAGACGCTCGCCTACGCGCTCGTCCACCTTCGTCATGCGTTCTTGTGGAACGACGCGACCAGCGGGGTCCGGGGCGACTACGCGCGGCTGCGCGAGGTCTCGGCGGCGCTGCTCGGGATCCCGACCAGGCCGCGCGGGCGCGGCGCGCGCGCACCGAAGCCGCACTAGCGCTCCGAGGGCGCTTGGGCGCCGGCCTCTGGGGTCGGCTCCTCGGCTGCCGGCGTGCGGGGTGGAGCGTCCACGGTTATCGCCGTCCCCCCGTCGCCCGGAGTCCGCGCCGGCGTCTGCCCCCCGCCGGTACCGAGCGCCGTCGCCGCTCGCCGCCAGATCGCCCGCAGCGCGCCCTGGATCCCGCTCGGCCACACGAGCATTGCGCCGATCAAGACGACCCCGTACACGGCGAGCGGCAGGTTGTGCGACACGTTGCTCGACAGGGAGAACGAGTTCGCAGCGTCGTTGGTCCAGTTGGGCAGGAACACCAGCAGGATCGCGCCCCACACGGCGCCCATCAGTGACCCGAGCCCTCCGATCACCACCCCTGCCAGCAGCGAGAGCGACAGCTGGAGCGGGAAGGCGCCGGGCGCGATCGTCTGGGTCACCACCGCCAGCAGCCCCCCACCGAGCCCGGCGGCCGCGGCGCTCAGGCTGAAGGCAAGCGTCTGCCAGCGCCCGATCCGCAGTCCGCCGAGCGATGCGGCGATCTCGTCGTCGCGGACCGCGCGCAGCGCGCGCCCGACACCGCTACGGCCCAGGTTGTAGAAGACAAACAGGACGATCACCGCGCCGGCGCAGGCGATCCACGCCTCCCAGCGCTCGAGCGGGAAGTTGGCCCCAAGCGATGCGGGCGGGGTCGGCGGGTTGATCGTGAGCCCGTTCTCGCCACCGAGGAACGTGGGGAACCGGTCAGCCAGTGCCGGCAGGCCGACCGCGAACGCGAGGGTTGCGCCGGCCAGGTACGGCCCGCGGAGTCGGCTGGCCGCAATACCAAGCGGAATCCCGATGATCAGCGTCGCCGCTGTGCCGGCCGCGAGCTCGGGGACGACGGCCCACCCGACGTTGGCCAGCTTGCCGACCGTGTACGCCCCGACCGCCATCAGCGCCCCGTGGCCGAGTGAGATCTGCCCGCTCGAGCCGGCCAGCACGGTCAGCCCGGCGAGCACGCAGAAGTAGTAGGCGCCGGCGGCGAGCTGGAGATCGCGGTAGGCGCTCAGCTGGTCTGAGACGACGAGCAGCACGAGCCCGGCCACCACGACGAGCAAGAGCGAGCGCAGCAGGGTGCTCGAGCGAATTGCTCGGGGCACCAGGGTGCCCGAGCGCGTCGCTCCAGGCAGCGCGCTCACACTCGCCGCTCCCGGGTCGCGGCGAACAGGCCGGTGGGACGGATCATCAGCACGATCATCAGGATCACCAGCGCGGCCAGCGGCACGAGCGCAGACCCTTCGTAGCCCGATACGTAGGACAAAGCCAGCCCCAATAAGAGTCCGCCGATGACGGCGCCCGGCGGACTGTCGAGGCCACCGATCACGGCGGCCACGAACCCGCTGATCAGGATCGGATCGAAGTTGTTGGGCCCGACGAATACCGAGGGTGCGACCAGCACGCCGGCGAGCGCCCCGGTCACGGCCGCCAGCGCCCAGCCGAGCGTGAGCATCCGGCCCACCCGCACCCCGAGCAGCCGGGCCACCTCGGGCGCGAACGCGGCCGCGCGCATCCGCAGTCCGAGCGTGGTCCGCCGGAACAGCAGCGCGAGCAGCGCGGCGACCGCGAGCACGACCAGCACGGTGAACGTATCGTTGGGCGTGAACAGCAGCGTGGTGCCGCCGACGCGATAGCCGCGCAGCGAGAACGCGGCCGGGAACGAGCGCGGGGTGTTGCCCCAGATCATCCCCGCCAACGCGACCAGCAGCGTGTACAGGCCGAGGGTGAGGATCACGGCGTTGAGCTGCGGGGCGCCCTCGACCGGGCGCACTAGCACCCGCTCGACCACTGCCCCCAGGACGAAGCCGCTGGCCAGCGCGACCGCGAAGCCCAGCACGTAGGACCCGCCTCCATCGATCACACCGGACGCGATGAACGTGGTGAACATCAACATCGCGCCCTGGGCGAAATTGACAATCCGCGTCGAGCGCCAGATCAGCACGAGGGCCAGCGCCACCGCGGCGTAGATCGCACCCGTCGAGATCCCGTTCAGCGTCAGATCGATGAACTTGGTCACCGAACCAACCTCGCCGTCTCTAGATAGAACGTTCTACTCGGCAACTCAGAACCCCAGGTAGGCGTGCAGGAGGCTGTCGTCGGCGGCGAGCTTTTGCGGGTCCTGCTCGGCGACGACCCGCCCGAGGTTCAGCACCACCCCCCGATTGGCGATCGAGAGCGCGCTGCGTGCGTTCTGCTCGACGAGCAGCACGGCCAGCCCGAGCGTGTCGGTGAGTCGGCGCACCAGGCTCATGATCTGTGCCACCAGGACGGGCGCGAGCCCCAGCGACGGTTCGTCGAGCAGGAGTGCCCGCGGCCGCCCGACCAGCGCCCGGCCGATCGAGAGCATCTGCCGCTCGCCGCCCGACAGCCGCGACGCCGGCTGGCCGGCGCGCTCCTCGAGCCGCGGGAAGAGCTCGTAGATCTCCCGGAGCGGCATGGCCTCGCGGCCGCGCCACAGGCCGCCGAGGCGGAGGTTCTCCTGCACGGTGAGCTCTGCGATCACGCCGCGCCCCTCGGGGACGTGCGCCACCCCGAACCGCACGATCTCCTCGACTGGCCAGCGCGTGATGTCCTCGCCCTCCACCCTCACGTGGCCAGACGTCGGCCGCACCAGCCCGGTGATCGAGCGCAGGAGCGACGTCTTGCCGGCGCCGTTGGCGCCGAGCACGGCGGTCACCGAGCCCTCGGGAACCTCGAGCGAGACGTGGTCGACCGCCCGGATCGGCCCGTAGTCGGTGGTGAGCTCCTCAATCTTCAGCACCGTCGGCTCCATTCGCGGCGGGCCTCGCCGCATCCTCGGCCTCGCGCCCGAGGTATGCCTCCAGCACCCGCGGGTTGCGCTGCACCACCGAGGGCTCCCCGTCGGCGATCACCCGGCCGAAGTCGAGCACCACGACCCGGTCGCACACCGACACGACGAAATCCATGTGGTGATCGACCAGCATCACCGCGACGGACTTGGCCAGGGAGCCGATCAGCTGCCCGAGGTCTGACAGCTCGCGCGCGTCGAGCCCGCCGGCCGGCTCATCGAGTAGCAGCAGCTCGGGCTCACAGGCGAGCGCCCGCGCCAGCGCGACTCGCTTTTGCACGGCGTAAGGCAGCGTGCCGGGCAGCCGATCGGCCACGTCCTCGCAGCCGAGCCGGGTGAGGGCGGCCAGCGCACGGTCGCGTAGCCGGCCTTCGTCGCGGTCCGACCAGGGCAGCCCGAGGATCGCGCTGAGGAGCGGCGTCCGGCGGAACCGCTGCGCCCCGACCATCACGTTCTCGAGCACGGTCAGCCCGGCGAACAACCCCACCCCCTGTAGCGTCCGCGCGATCCCGAACGACGCCAGGCGGTCTGAGTGGACGCGCGTCATGGGGCTGCCGCGCCAGTGCAGGGTGCCCGCATCCGGCCTCACGAAGCCGCAGATCACGTTGAAGAGGGTGGTTTTGCCGGCGCCGTTGGGCCCGATCACTCCGAGGACCTCGCCGGGCGAGACGTCGACCGACACGCCCTCGAGCGCGGTGATGCCGCCGAACGACACGGCCACGTCGCGGACCGACAGGCCGGCGCCGGTAGGCAGCTCCCTCTCCACGGCGGGCAAGCTACCGCAGCCGGAGCGCCGTGCCAAATGGGGACACGGATGGTCGGCGGCGCCTGACGGCGGCGCCTTAGCTGAGACACAGCCGCCTATGAGTTCTTAATGACGATCCCGTAGAGAATGTCGGCTACGTGCTCGGTGGAGTCGATCGCGGCCTCGAGGCGCTCGAAGATGTCCTTCCAGCGGATCACCACCATTGGGTCGATGCGCTGATCGAACAGTGACGCCATCGCCTCGCGCGTAATCCGGTCGCCTTCGTTCTCGAGTCGGTTGACCTCCCGCGTGTGCTCTGAGATCTCCGGTTTGAACCCACGCAGCAGCGGGATCGCTTTGCCGATCTCCCGGCAGGCCGAGCTCAGCACCTGGGCCAGGCTGATCGCCTGGTCCATGGGTGCCTCGATCCTGTAGAGCCCGAGGTAGTCGGCGACCTCCTCGGTGTAATCGACGATGTCGTCGAGGGCCGAGGACAGGGCCAGGATGTCCTCCCGGTCGATCGGGGTGACGAACGTGTGATTGAGGCGATCGATGATGTCGTGGGTGATCCGATCGCCTTCGTGCTCGCAGTCGCGGATCTCCGTGGCCAGCTCGCCGCTGTCGGGGAAATTGATGAGCATTTCCTCGAGCAGGCTCGCGGCTCGCGCGGCGTTCTGCCCGGCCTCTTCAAACAACTCGAAGTAAGCCCGGTCGCGCGGAGCGAACAGGTCTCCGAGGCGCGGCATCCGATGGGATGGTATTCGCGCGCCGTCCGGCCCGCGCTACGGCGCGGCCGGTGCCGGCGGGCTATCAAACCGCGTCTAGGCCGGCCTCGAACGCCCGCAATTCGTCGTCGTCGATCGAGTAGATGTGCTCAGGACCGGGGAACGAGCCGCTCCGGACCTCGCCTGCGTAGGCGGCCACACCAGCGACCATCTGCTCGCGGACTTCGCCGTATCGCTTGGCGAATCGGGGCGCGTGCCCGTCGTAGATGCCCAGGAGGTCGTGGAAGACGAGCACCTGGCCGTCGGTGGCGGGGCCGGCACCGATCCCGATCACCGGGATCTCAAGCCGGGTCATCAGCGCCTCGGTGACGGCGGCCGGAATCGCCTCGATCACGAGCGCGAAGCAGCCGGCTCGCTCGAGCGCGATCGCGTCGCGCGCGACCGTCAGGGCGCGCTCGGCGGTGCGCCCCTGCGCGCGGTAGCCCCCGAGCGCGGTCGCGGTCTGCGGGGTGAGCCCGACGTGGCCGACGACCGGGATGCCCGCGTCGACGATGGCCCGGGCCCGCTGCACGCTGGTTCCGCCACGCTCGAGCTTGACCGCGTCACACCCCGCCTCCTTGACGAACCTCTGCGCCGTGGCGATGGCCAGCTCGTCCGAGGCCTCGTAGGAGCCGAACGGCAGGTCGCCGATCAGGAGCGGCGTCTGCAGGCCGCGCCGGACGGCGGCCGAGAGCATCAGCATCTCCTCGGTCGACACGGGCACCGTCGAGGGGTAGCCGAGCACGGTCATCGCGCCCGAGTCTCCGACCAGCACGAGGTCGACACCGGCCGCCTCGGCGACCTGGGCGGAGGGGTAGTCGTACGCCGTGACCATCACGATCGGCTCCCCGAGACGCTTCTTCTCCGCCAGGCGGGGAAGCGTCATCGGCAG
Organism: Solirubrobacteraceae bacterium; assembly: GCA_035625625.1. Classification (GTDB taxonomy): domain Bacteria; phylum Actinomycetota; class Thermoleophilia; order Solirubrobacterales; family Solirubrobacteraceae; genus Palsa-465. The sequence continues at coordinate 19,627 of DASPPG010000134.1, read as the reverse complement.
TGGCGAGTCGAGGTTCTTCGGAATCTTGGTGCGGGGCGTTGCAGACATGGGTCCTCCTACTGAAATAGTCGGCGGCGCCTGACGGCGGCGCCTTAGGCGACGGTTGGCGCCCCGAGCAGGGTCGCCACCTCGCGGTCGATGTTGAGGATTTCGTTGTGCGCGTTCACGTGGACCACGCGCGGTGTGTAGTTGTCCAGCTCGTCCGGGTCGTAGGCGGCGTAGGAGATCACGATGATCGTGTCGCCGCGGTGCACGAGTCGTGCCGCGGCTCCGTTGACCTTCATGTCCCCCGAGCCGCGCTCACCGGCGATTGTGTACGTCTCAAAGCGCGCGCCGTTGTCGACGTCGACAACCGCGACCTGCTCAAACTCACGGACGTCCGCGGCCTCGAGCAGCTCGGGGTCGATCGTGATCGAGCCGACGTAGTGCAGGTCGCAGTCGGTCACGGTCGCGCGATGGATCTTCGATTTCAGCATCGTACGTTGCATTCAGGGTCTCCCGTTGTCCTGATGGGCTGGTGATCGGATCAGTTGGTTGTCGATCAGCCGCGTCGCTCCCACGCGGGCGGCGATCAGTGCGAGCACCTCGCCGTCGATCCGCGTCACCGGCGCGAGCGTTTCGGCCGACACGAGCTCGACGTAGTCCGGGTCGATCTGGGCCGCCCGGAGCTCCGCCACGGCGCGTGCCCGGGCGGCAGCCGGGTCGCGCTCGCCGGCGCTCACGGCGTCCTCGACGGCTCTGAGCGCCCGGCTAAGCGCGGTCGCGCGGGTGCGCTCGGTCGGCGACAGGTGCGCGTTCCGGCTGGACAGGGCCAGCCCGTCGGACTCCCGTACGGTCGGGCAGACCGCGACCCGCACCGGCATGTCGAGGTCTCGCACGAGCCGGCGGATCACCAGTGCCTGCTGGGCGTCCTTCTGCCCGAAGAACGCGATGTCGGGGCCGACTATGTTGAACAGCTTCGACACCACGGTCGTCACCCCGTCGAAGTGGGCGTGGCCGCGGTGGTTGCCCTCGAGCGGCTCGGTCACCCCACCGACCGAGACGGTGGTGGCGAACCCGGGCGGGTAGACCTCCTCGGCCGCCGGCGCGAACAGGTAGTCGACCCCGATCTCCTCCGCGAGCGCAGCATCCCGGTCCGGGTCGCGGGGGTAGGCCGTGAGGTCGGCCGGGTCGTTGAACTGGGTCGGGTTCACGAACAGCGAGACCACGACCACGTCGCACCGACCGCGAGCCCGGCGCATCAGCGAGAGGTGGCCCGCGTGGAAGGCGCCCATGGTGGGGACGAGGCCAATCGTGCGTCCGGCGCGGCGCGGGGCTGCCAGCGCTGCCCGGATCTCGGCAATCGTGTCGACGGTCTTCATGCCGGCTGCGCCTCCCCGGCGGCGGCCAGCTCGCGCGTGGCCTGCACCAGGGCGTCGAACAGCGGCAGCAGATCCTCGGCGGCCTCGGCGACCGCCGCGCGCTGGCGAGCCACCGTGTCGTCGTCCCCGCGGGCGACGGGTCCGGTCAGCGCCCGCTCGGGCCCGAGCCGGGCCCAGTTCTCGACGGTGGCGCGCACGAGTGGCACCAGCAGCTCGCGTTCGACCCCGACCTCTCCGGCGACGCGCTCGGCGGCCGCCTCGAGCGTGATGAGGAAGTTCGACGCGATCGACGCCGCGGCGTGATACGCGGGGCGATCGTGCTCGGATATCTCGACGGGGTGCATGCCCAGGGCGTGCGCGAGCTCCTCAGCAAGCGCCAAGGCGGGCGGTGTGTTGCCGGCGATTGCCGCGCCGGCGCCCGAAAATTCGGCTCCCTCGGGAGTGACCGTCATCAGCGGATGCAGCGAGAACGCCTCGTGCGGCGCGAGCACGCCCAGTCCCGTGGCGCCCGAGCAGTGCCCGACGAGCGGACCGGGCAGGATCCGCGCCGCCGCCCGGGCGACCTCGGCGTCGGGAACGCATAGCAGGACGGCGTCGGCGCCACTGCCGTCGGCACCGCGCCCGAGCGGCCCAGCGATCTGATAGCCGGCCCGGGCGAGCGCGCCCGCGAGCGCGTGCCCCACACGGCCCGGGCCCACGATGGCCAGGCGCTTACACGCAGACGTGTCTGAGGTGGACTCCCGTTCCAGTTCCCGCATTTGAGATACCGGTCGGCGTTAGAAGAGTGATGAGTGCTACCAAGGTCCACTCACGGTGTCCGCGTAGCGGCCTCGGGAATCAGAATACCCCGGGGGCGGGCAGCGGTTACCGGGTTGGACCGCAGTCCCGCGTCGGCCTTCTACCCACCTTCGAGGACCGCAAATACCGGCATCCGGTGCCCGGACGTCCGTGGGCGGGGATACCATCGCCGCCAGTGAGGACCGCCTCGGAGCGTCGCGAGCTGTTGAAGGCCGTCTACGAGGAGGCGCGTGAATGCACGCGCTGCCCTCTCTCTCAGACGCGCACCACGGTCGTGTTTGGAGCCGGCAACGCCGACGCCGACTTGATGTTCATCGGCGAGGCGCCCGGCGCCAACGAGGATCGGATGGGGCTGCCGTTCGTCGGGCAAGCCGGCAAGCTCCTCGACAAGCTGCTCGCGGAGATCGGGCTGGACCGCAAGGACGTCTGGATCTGCAACGTCTTAAAGTGCAGGCCCCCCGATAACCGTGACCCTAACCCCAACGAGATCGAGGCCTGCCAGGACTACCTGCGCCGTCAGGTTGACCTGATCGAGCCGACCGTTATCTGCACGCTCGGCAACTTCTCGACCAAGCTCCTGCGGGAGGACACGACCGGCATCTCCCGTCTGCACGGGCGCGAAGAAGTCCGGATCATCGGGCCTCGGGCGGTGCGGCTATACCCGCTCTACCACCCGGCGGCGGCGCTGTACACGCCGTCGACGCTCGAGGCTCTGCGGACCGACTTCCATCGGATCCCCGAGCTGCTCGCGCTCGGGCCGCCGGAGCAGCCCGAGGTGTCCGAGCCGATCCCCGAGCTGGACGACCTCGCCAAAGCGGATGAGGACGAGGACGAGCCGACGATGGGCGAGCCCGAGCCGGCGGCCCAGCTCGGACTCTTCTAATTACTCACTAACGCGCTCGACCAGGAACGAGATGCGGACGAGCGCCCGCCACTCGTCGAGGTTCTCGCCGCGCAAGCCGACCGACACGACGTCGAGGGCCTTGATGTTGCGCAGCGTCGCCTGGGCCTCCGCGAGCGCTGCCTTGACCGCGTCGTCGGAGCTGATGGGCGAGCTGCCGACCAGCTCGATGATCTTGGTGACGGCCATGGTTACGGGGCGCCGACGAGTTCGACCTCGGTGACGCCGCTATCCGGCGGCTCGGGCTGGGGCAGGACCTTCTGAGGCCGCAGCGCCATGCCGAAGGCCACCAAGGCACCCGCGATCTGGACCACGAGGACAACCACGGCGAACCCGAGCGGCTGCTTGGACGCCTGGAGCAGGAGGATCGGCTCAACCACCGCGACCGCACCGAGCGGCAGCAGGAACCAGGTGCGCTTCAGCGCCAGCATGTACTGCACGGCCAGATACGTCCCCGCCAGCACCGTGAAGGCGAGCCCGAGGATGAACAGCGCGTCAACCGCGAGCAGGCGGTTGGAGCCGAACGCGGCGCGAATCAGGAGCCGCGGCAGCAGTCCGTAGATCAGCAGGCACGGAATCGCCGCCACACCGACGATCGCGAGCGCCTTGCCCAGGACGGGACGAGTGTCCTGACCGTGGGCGCGGCGGCGCGAGACCTCCGGCACCAGGTAGAAGCCGGCCCCCATCGCCACCCAGATCAGGACCTTCGCCGCGACCGCGGTCGCGCTGTACGAGCTGGCCAGCTCGCTCGAGAAGCGATGCTTGGCGGCGATGATGTCGATGTTCTGGAGCACGGCGATCACGCCCAGCGCGGCGATCGCGGTCCAGGCCCGGGCGACGTGGAGCCACAGCTCGACGGCGGGCCGCTTTCCCGCCGGCGCCGGGCCGAGCCGGCGACGCAGGGGCACCGCGCAGTACAGCATCATGGCCACGAACGAGAGGGGAGTTCCGATGTAGGCGCCTGTGACTCCGAGTCCAATCGCCAGCACTCCCCCGATGGCCAGGCGCGCCGCCTGCTCGCCGACCAGGCTGATCCCAACCGAGCGGTAGTCGCCAAGCCCCTGCAGGAAGCCGCGCATCATGCACAGCAGCAGGTACAGGCACCCGGCGGGGATCCCGAGCGCGGCCGCCCACTGCTGCTTGACGCCGACCGCCTCGGCGATCGGATGCCGGGCCAGGACCGACAGCACGGTCATCACCGCGGTGAAGAGCAGGGTCACCTTGATCCAGTTACGGATCGTGGCCGCCATGCCCGGACCCACCCCAAGGTGGCCGAGCACCGCCTCCCGCGCCGTGGCCACCTGCATCGCGTACCCGACCACGGCCAGGATCAAGAAGTAGCTGACCAGCGCAGCCAGCGATCCGTAGTCGGAGAGCTCGCGCGAGAAAACGATCACCGAACCCAGCGCGATGACGTTGTTGGCCACCATCGCACCGGCCAGGCCGGCCGCCTTGGCCGTATCCGAGCCGGACAAGCTGGCCAGCAGTGGCTCGTAGCGCTGTCTGAGCGAGTTGATCGGACGCCTCAGCATCGGGGCGAACGCTTTCCTCGAGCGGGCATGCAGGGGCTGACGGTACCGGACGGCACGGCGAGGTGGCGCGATCCGCCTGAACTACATTGGCTTCTGACACGATGACGCGGCCTCATCACACGAGCAGCCCGGACCAGACCGAGAAGCTGGCCGCCGAGCTGGCGGCCAGCTTGGCGCCCGGGGACGTGGTGCTGGTCGAGGGGGAGCTGGGAGCCGGAAAGACGACGTTCGTGCGAGGGGCGTGCCGCGCACTCGGAGTGGACGGCGTCGTAACCAGCCCGACGTTCACGATCGGCCAGCGCTACCCCGGTGCCGTGCCCGTGTCCCACCTCGATCTGTACCGCGTGGCCGACCTCGAGGACGAAGACCCCGACCTGCTGGCCGACTACATCGGGCCGGATCGGATCGCCTTCGTGGAGTGGCCCTGCGGCGCGGTCAAAACGATTGCAGGCCTCTCGCGCGTGGCGGCGAGGGTGGTCATCGAGCACGGCGGCGGCGACCGGCGGGTGATACGCGTCGACGCTCCGCTCGGCGCCGGCCGGATCGTGTCGCCGATCGAGCTGCCATGAGAGTGCTGGCCTTCGACACCGCCACCCGTGCCACCGCCGTCGCGCTGAGCGGCGTCGGCGAGGTCGTCTACGTCGCGCGCGACGATCCGCCCCCGGGCCGCCGCCCCGGCCACGCCACGCGCCTCTTGCCGCTGGTTGCCCGCGTGTTCGAGCGCGCGGCCATCGGTTGGGACGACGTTGACCGGATCGCGGTGGGGATCGGACCCGGAACGTTCACCGGGCTACGCATCGGCATCGCCACGGCGCGGGCACTGGCCCAGGCCCGGGGGATCCCGCTCGTGGGAGTCTCGACGCTCCAGTCGCTCGCCCTCGCCGCTCCGCGGGCCCGTCTGCGCGCAGGCGGTTCGGAGCCGTTGCCGCCCGGGCTCGACGCGGTCCTCCCGGTCCTGGACGCCCGTCGAGGCGAGGTGTTCGCCGCGAGCTGGCGCATCGACGAGGCCGAGGAGTTCGACTCGGCCCTGCTTACTCCCCGCGCGATCGCCCCTGAGCAGCTGGCCGAGCTGGTGGCACCGCTCGGGGCGAGCACGCTGGCGATCGGAGACGGGGCGATAGCATTCAGGGAGGTTCTCGAGCGCGCGGGATCCTTCATCCCTGAGGACGATTCGCCGCTGCACAGGGTCACAGCAGCGCATCACTGCCGGTTGGCCGTCCGTCTGTCAGCGACTGTCCCCGACGAGGTGCGGCCCGACTACCTCCGCGCTCCGGACGCCGAGATCGCCCGCAGGAATTAATGAGCTCACAGCCCGTCACGATCCGTTCGCTTGGCTACTCGGACCTTCCCCAGGTCATTTCGATCGAGCGGCGCGCGTTTCCGACCCCGTGGTCGCTGGCCATGTTCGTGCTCGAGCTCTCCAAGCCGTCCGGGGTGTGCCTGGCGGCGACCGAGAACCGGCCCCTCGTCGGATATCTGATCTGCTCGCGCTACGCCGACGTCTGGCACCTGATGAACATCGCCGTCGACCCTCCGGCCCGGCGGCAGGGGACCGCAACGGCACTGCTCGAGGAGATGATCGCGCGCGCCGGCCGGGACAGCTCCTACACGCTCGAGGTGCGTCCGTCGAACATTCACGCGATCGCGCTGTACGAACGCTTCGGCTTTCGCTCGGCTGGGACCCGGCGGCGCTACTACCAGGACACGGGGGAGGACGCGCTGATCATGTGGCGTACCGCGGACACGGCGTCGACCCCGAGCGCATCCGGGTGATCCTCGCCCTCGAGACGAGCTGTGACGACACCTGCGCGGCGGTCGTGACGCGGGCAGGGGAGATCCGCTCGAACGTGATCTCCTCGCAGGGCGTGCACGATCGCTACGGCGGCGTCGTTCCGGAAATCGCCTCACGCCACCATCTGGAGCTGATCGGGGCGGTGGTCGACGATGCGCTGGCTCGCGCCGGGGTCGCGCTGCCTGACCTGGAACTCGTCGGGGTGACCTGTGGTCCGGGCCTGGTCGCGGCATTGCTCGTCGGCGTGGCCACGGCGAAGGGACTCGCCGCCGCTTACGAGCTGCCGCTAGCCCCGGTCGATCACCTGCACGGCCACGTAGCCGCGGCGTTCCTGGGACCGCAGCCGTTCGAGCCGCCGTTTCTCAGCCTGATCGCCAGCGGCGGGCACACCCTGCTTGCGCGGGTCGCCGACCACGGTCCCGACTACGAGGTGCTCGGCCAGACACTCGATGACGCCGCCGGCGAGGCGTTCGACAAGGGCGCACGCCTGCTCGGCCTGGGATACCCGGGCGGCCCCGCACTCGAGCGACTTGCGGCTCGGGGCGACCCGGAGGCTTTTCGGTTTCCCACCGCGGAACGGCTCGGCGGCCTCGATTTCTCCTTTGCGGGGCTGAAGACCTCGCTCCTGTACCGGGTGCGCGACCTCGGCGAGGCCGAGGCGGAGCGCCGGCGCGCCGACCTGGCCGCCTCCTACCAGCACGCGATCGTCGAATCGCTCGCCATCCGCGTCCAGCGTGCCCTGCTGGAAACCGGGCTCGAGCGGCTGTCAGTCGGCGGCGGCGTGGCGGCCAACGGGGCGGTACGCGAGCGGATGCGCGGGCTGGACGTCGAGCTCCACGTGCCGCCGCGTGAGCTGTGCACCGATAACGCCGCGATGATCGCCAGCGCCGCCCGGTTCGTCGACGAGCGGCCTTACCCCGAATACCTCGATCTCGACGTGTACGCGACGGGCGAGCGGATGCTCACGGCGCGATGAAGACCGTCGTGCTGTACGGCCGCGAGGGCTGCTGCCTGTGTGACGACGCCCGGGAAGTGCTGGAGCGGGTCCGGTCCCGGCGCCCATTCGTGCTCCTGGAGCGCGATATCGACTCAGATGATGCCCTGCTCCGGGCGTATCTGGAACGGATCCCGGTGGTCGCGATCGATGGACAGGAAGTGTTCGATCTGTTCATAAACGAGCCCGAGCTCGAGCGCCGGCTCGATATGGTGCAGAGCCGATGAGTTACATCGTTGGAAGCGATGCCGACGGGGCCCCGCTGGATATCGACAAGTCGGGCGAGAAACTCGCGTTGGGTGTGGCGGCGCGGCTGTCGCGCTACCTCCAGGTGCTGATCCAGGCCCGCAAGATGGGCAAGGAGACGATCTCCTCGCAGGAGCTGGCGGACTACACGCACGTGAACTCCACGCAGATCCGCCGCGACCTGTCCGGCTTCGGCAAGTTCGGCAAGCGCGGCGTCGGCTACAACGTCGACTCGCTGGTCAGCCAGATCCGCAAGATCCTGCACACGTCGGGCCAGCACAACATCGCGCTGTTCGGCGCCGGCCACCTCGGTACGGCGATCGCCACCTCCGATATCTTCGCCGACCACGGCTTCAGGGTCGTCGCCGTGTTCGACGTCGAACGGAGCAAGGTTGGGGAGCGGATCGGACCGCTGGCGGTGCGCCACAACTCCGAGCTGCGCAATGTGATCGACGAGGAAGACATCGTCGTCGCTGTGCTCGCAGTGCCCTCCGCGGCCGCCCAGAAGCTCGCCGATGAGCTGGTCGACGCCGGCGTGAAGATCATCTTCAACTACTCGGACGCCCTGCTGCAGGTGCCCCCCGAGGTGACGGTCCACACCTCGAGCCCCGCCGTGGACCTGCTCTACGCGCTCTACTTCTACCTCACCTGATCATCCGTACCGGATCCTCGCGCACGGTGGCCTCGAGTGAGCAGTAGTCTCGACCTGGAAGCGGCGTATCACGCCTTCGAGAGCTCGACGGACTTCACGGTCGGGCTGGAGGAGGAGTTCGCGCTGCTGGACCCGCGCTCGCTGGGCCTGGCGCAGCGGTTCGAGGAGCTTCGCGACGCCGCCCAGGCCGACCCGGTCCTGGCCGAGTCGATCGCCGGCGAGCTGATCTCGTCCGAGATCGAGATCCGCTCGGGACGCTGCGACGATCTGGCGTCGACGTTCGTCGCCCAGCGGGACCGCCGGCGGAGGCTGTTCGCGCTGGCGGCCGATCACGGGGTCGCGCTCGGCGCCACCGGGACCCATCCGTGGTCGGACTACCGCGAGCAGCACATCATCGATACCGAGCACTACCGGCGGGTCGAGGAGGGGCTGCAGTACGTGGCCTGGCGGAACAACACGTTCTCGATGCACGTCCATGTGGGCGTTCGCGGCGCCGATCGCGCGGTACTCGTGTGCGACCGCCTGCGTCCCGTGCTGCCCCTGCTACTGGCGATCTCGGCCAACTCGCCCTTCCTGGACGGGCGGGACTCGGGGCTTCACAGTGCTCGCACCCAGATCTTCACCAAGAGCTTTCCGCGCTGCGGCGTGCCCGATGCGTTCGGCAACTGGCGGGCGTTTTCCGAGTACATCGACTTTCTCGTGTCGACCCGCTCGATCGTGGAGTACACGCAGGTGTGGTGGTCGATCCGCCCGCACTTCTCGTTCGGGACGGTAGAGGTGAGGATCTGCGACGCGCAGATGACCGCGTCGGAATCCGAGGCCCTGGCCGGGCTGATCGTGGCCTGTGTCGCTCAGGCCGCGCGCGACGTCGACGACGGCGTGCCGTTCGCCGATCTGCCCAGGAGGCTGATCGAGGAGAACTTCTGGCGGGCGATCCGCTACGGGCTCGACGGGGAGCTGCTCGATCTCGACCGCGCCGAGGCGTACCCCGCCCCGGAGGCGCTCGACCGGCTTCTGAGCTGGTCGGCGCCGGTCCGGGCCGAGCTCGGGATCGAGGTCGCACTGCCCACGCTCAACGGGGCGCAGCGCCAGCGGCGGATGACCGACGCGGGCGTCAGCCTGTCCGAGGCATACGCCGCGGTCGTGGCCGAGACGCGGGACACGTATGCTGGCAGTGCAGCCGAGGTGACCCGCTAAGGCGCCGCCGTCAGTCGCCGCCGATTAAATTCAATGAGCAGCCAAGGCCGAGAGCCCACCGAAGAAGAGCTTCGCGCCGCCTACGAGGCCGAGCTCAAGCGACTTCGCGTCGAGCATGTGCTGCTCGACAACGTCGCCGCGCTCGCGAACCTCGGCATGCGCCGGACCGGCCTGGCCCCAGGGACCGAGAGCGAGCGCGACCCGGCTCAGGTGCGGCTGGCGATCGAGTCGATCCGGGCGCTTCTGCCGGTCCTCGAGCAGGCCGCGCCGGCTCAGGTCGCGGCCATCCGCGACGCGGTCTCGCAGCTGCAACTGGCGTTCGTGAGGATCGGTGGTCAGGAGCCGGCGTCCGAGACGGCTGGAGCTCCCGGTGGCGAGGGGGCGCCCGCCCAGGCGCCGCCGACCCGGGCGGCGCCTGCCCAGACGCCGCGCGAGCCCGAGCCACCCAAGCCCGGCGAACCTGGTCCAGCACAGCGCAGCGGGCGGCTCTGGGTGCCGGGACAATAAGCAGCCAGACGCCCTCCCGGTAAGCAGCCAGACGCCCTTCCGGCGGTCCGCACGCTAGAATCGCCCCCTTCCGGGCCTCCGCTCGATCAGTTACGCGTGGCGGCCTTTTCCAGTTTGTTGGCTGCGCTTGCGCGCGCCGTCTCGCTAACTCAGACCTTCTCCGGAGGAACCTCCTTGTCCAGCTTCCTTGCCCACCACGGCGTGATCATCGCGCTCGTTTGCGCTGCCGCTGCCGTTGGTTACGGGATCGTGACGTCGCGCGCTCTGCTCGCGCTGTCGCCCGGCAACGAAACGATGCGCACGATCTCCGCAGCGGTGCAGGAGGGAGCGCGCGCGTACCTGAACCGCCAATACACCACGATCGCGGGCGTCGGGGTGCTCCTGTTCATCGTGCTGATCCCGATCCAGAACATCCGGGTCGCGATCGGGTTCGCGATCGGAGGCGTGCTCTCGGCCTCCGCGGGCTATATCGGGATGAACGTGTCGGTCCGCGCCAACGCCCGCGTGGCCGAATCCGCCCGCGGAGGCGTGTCGCGCGCGCTGGACGTCGCCTTCCGGGGCGGCGCGGTGACCGGCCTGCTCGTAGTCGGCCTGGCGCTGCTCGGCGTGGCGGGTTACTACGGAGTGCTCACCTGGATCGCCGGGGAGAGCACCAAGAGTGCCGTAAACGCGCTCATCGGGCTCGGGTTCGGCGGCTCGCTGATCTCGGTCTTCGCCCGCCTCGGCGGCGGCATCTTCACCAAGGCCGCCGACGTCGGTGCGGACCTCGTGGGCAAGATCGAGGCCGGGATTCCCGAGGACGACCCCCGCAATCCGGCCGTGATCGCCGACAACGTCGGCGACAACGTGGGCGACTGCGCCGGCATGGCCGCGGACCTGTTCGAGACCTACGCCGTCACCGCGGTGGCGGTGATGCTGCTCGGTGTCCTGCTGTTCAAGCAGCAGTCGGTGGTGGCGCTCTACCCGCTGGTCCTCGGCGCCCTGTCGATCGTCGCTTCGATCATCGGCACGTTCGCGGTCAAGTCGCGCGCCGGCAACGTCGAGCGCGCCCTCTACCAGGGCCTGATCACGTCTGGCCTGCTCGCGGCGCTGGCATTCCTCCCGATCACGTACTGGATGATGAACAAGCTCACCTTCCAGAGCGGCGCGGCCGCGCCCCACTGGTGGAAGTACTACCTGTGCGCGCTGATCGGCATCGGCGTCACGGCCTGCTTGTTCGTGATCACCGACTTCTTCACCTCAACGCGTTTCGGACCGGTCAGGAACACGGCCCGCGCGTCGCAGACCGGCCACGCCACCAACATCATCCAGGGACTCGCCTCGGGCTTCCAGTCGACCGCCCCGCCGGCGATCGTGATCGCGCTCGGCATCCTCGGCGCCTGGAAACTGGGCGGGGGTGGGACCACCACCGGGATCTACGGGATCGGCGTCGCGGTGATGGCGCAGCTGTCGCTCATGGGCCTGATCGTCGCGCTCGACGCGTTCGGGCCGATCACGGACAACGCCGGCGGTATCGCCGAGATGGCCGACCTCCCCGAGGAGGTCCGCAACGTAACCGATCCGCTCGACGCGGTGGGCAACACGACCAAGGCCGTGACCAAGGGATACGCGATCGGCTCGGCCGCGCTGGCGGCGCTGGTGCTGTTCAACGCGTTCCAGACCGAGCTGATCCAGGCCGGCAAGCATCCCGACTTCTCGATCGGCAACCCGGCGGTGCTCATCGGCCTGCTGATCGGCGGGCTGATGGTCTACCTGTTCGCCTCGCTGGCGATGGAGGCCGTCGGCCGCGCCGGCGGCGCCGTGGTCGAAGAGGTGCGCCGGCAGTTCCGCGAGAAGCCGGGGATCATGGAGGGGACCGAGCAGCCGGAGTACGGCGCCGCCGTCGGGCTCGTGACGCGCGCCGCTCAGCGGGAGATGATCCTGCCTTCACTGATCCCGATCCTGATCCCCTTCATCGTCGGCCTGATCAGCGTCGAGGCACTCGGCGGCCTGCTGATCGGCGTGATCGTGGTCGGGCTGTTCGTCGCGATCTCGATGACCTCGGGCGGTGGCGCCTGGGACAACGCCAAGAAGCTGATCGAGGACGGCGCCTACGGCGGGAAGGGCTCAGAGGCGCACGCCGCCGCGGTTACGGGCGACACGGTCGGGGATCCGTACAAGGACACCGCCGGGCCGGCCATCAACCCGATGATCAAGGTGGCGAACATCGTGGCGCTGTTGATCATCCCGATCATTACCTGACGTAGCTGCGTGCCCTTCTGGGTGCCGTGCGACCCCGCGTCCGGCGCGCCGTGCTGATACCCGCGCGAGGGCATCCAGAAGGGCATCGCAGCTAGTCAAGTCGAGCGGGTGACCCCACAGCTTGTTAAAGCTGGGTGGGCGGGCCGGAACGGCTGGACCAATTCGTCTAATTTTCCCACCCACCAGCTTCACGAGCAGCTAGCCTCCGAGCGCGCAAATGTCTCTACAGTGCAGGCCATGTTCATCCTGATCGTCGGTTCCGGGCGTGTCGGGTCCGCGGTGGCCAAGCGGGCGCTGGATGCGGGGCACGAGGTGTCGGTGCTCGACAGCGACCCGCTATCGCACGAGCGGCTCGACAAGGATCAGCTGACGACGTGGGAAGACGCCGGCGGCAGGTTCACGGTCAGCACCGCGCTCGAGATCGACGGCCTGATCGAGGCCGGCATCGAGCAGGCTGACGTGTTCGTGGCCGCGACGAGCGGGGACAATACGAACCTGGTGATCGCGCAGATCGCGCAGCGACGGTTCAAGGTTAGGCGCGTGGTGGTCCGGGTCGCCGATCCCGGCCGCGCTGCCTGGTACGCCGAACAGGGCCTCCTGACCATCTGCCCGACGCAGGTCGCGATTGACGAGGCGTCGCGTGTGGTACTAGCGTGAGCGAACGAGCGTCAAACGTGACGGAGCGAGCGTGAACGCGGGCTTTAGGGACCAATCATGTACGTGATCATCGCCGGCGCCGGCAAGGTCGGGTGGAACCTGGCCCGCGAGCTGATCGCCAAGGAGCGTGAGGTCACGCTGATCGAGTCCGACCACGCGCGCTACCGCGTGGTGGAGGAGGAGCTCGAACACGCGGTGCAGTACGGCGACGCCACCGAGCTCTGGGTGCTCGAGCGCGCCGGGATCCAACGCGCCGACCTCGTGATCGCGGTCACCGGCGACGACGAGGACAACATCCTGATCTGCCAGATGGCCAAGGAGAAGTACGGCGTCCAGCGGATCGTGGCCCGCGTCAACAACCCGCGCAACCTCCAGCACTTCCGCCTGCTCGACGTCCAGCCCGCGGTGTCCGCCACCGACCTGATCCTCCGGCTGATCGAGCACGAGGTCCCGGAGTACGGCCTGGTTCAGCTGCTGGCGCTCGAGGAGGAGCATCTCGAGATCATCGAGCTCGAGGTCGGGCTCGGCTCCGAGGCAGCGGGCCAGCGCGTACAGGACGTGCGGCTTCCGGACGGCTCCCTGATCATCTCCGTCCTGCGAGGGGGCGCCGGCTTCGTGCCGAAGGCCGACTCGGTGATCCAGCCCGGCGATCAGGTGCTGCTGATCCTCGACCCGGGCCTCGAGGCGCAGATCACGCCCCAGTTCGCACCCAACGGCGCCAGCGCATCGACCTGATCATGGCCGACCGGCACGTCGCATTCGCACTGATCGGCGGCGGGCTCGCCGCTGGCAACTGCGCGCGCTGGCTGCGCGAATCCGGCGCCGACGGGGCGATCCTGCTGATCGGACGCGAGCCGGACCTGCCTTACAACCGGCCGCCGTGCTCGAAAGGGTTCCTCCAGGGCCACGAGTCGCGCGAGGACACCCTGTTCCGACCCGCCGAGTGGTATGGCGAGCAGCAGGTCGAGGCGCTGACCCGGATATCGGTGAAGTCGCTCGACATCCGCGAACGGATCGTCGAGCTGTCCGACGGCCAGTCGGTGAGCTTCGACAAGGCGCTGGTCGCCACCGGCGCCGGCGTTCGTCGCGTGTCGGTCGCCGGCGCCGAGCTGGAAGGCATCCACTACCTGCGCACGCTCGGCAACACCGAGACGATTCGCAACGACGCCGCCGGCAAGCGTGTGGTGTTGATCGGCGGTTCGTACATCGCGAGCGAGGTCGCCGCCTCCCTGACCGAGCTCGGCAGCTCGTGCTCGCTGGTGATGATGGAGTCGGTAGTCCTCAGCCGCCACTTTGGCGAGCAGGCCGGTCGTTTCTTCCAAGACCGGCTCGCCGAGCATGGGATCGAGGCCTTCGGCGACGACGAGCTCGACCACTTCGAGGGCACCGGCGGTCGCGTCACCCGCGTCGTGACCAAGGCCGGCCGCCAGCTCGATGCCGACGCGGTCGTGATCGGCATCGGTGCGGTCCCCGACGTGAGGCTGGCTCGCACCGCGGGCCTCGAAATCGGCGATCTCGGTGGCGTGGTGGTCAACTCCCTTCTGGAGACGGCCGTGCCCGGCATCTTCGCGGCCGGCGACATCGCCGAATACGAGAGCGTCGTGCACGGTGGCCAGCGGCTCCGGGTCGAGCACTGGGACGTCGCCTTCAACCAGGGCAAGACGGCGGCTCTCAACATGCTCGGCCGCAACGAGCCCCACGACGTCGTTCCCTACTTCTTCTCCGATCTCTCCGACTGGGCGTCGCTCGAGTACATCGGGCCTGCCTACGAATGGGACCAGGAGGTCGTCCGCGGCTCGATCGACGCCGGCGAGTTCACGATCTTCTATTTGCAGAACGGCCGCGTGAAGGCGGCCCTCTCTGTCGGTCGCTCCGACGACCTCGAGCACGCCCGCCGGTTCCTGATCGTCGGGACCGACGTCCGCGACCGCGCCGGCGATCTGGCCGACGTGTCGGTCGATCTCGGTTCGATCTAACTCTGCCGCAGCTATCGACGCGCACACTCGCGGCGCCACGGCTGTTTGGCGAGGAGTCGTAGTTCGAACCTCGATCAATCAGCGCGGAAGCTGCCGGGCAAGGACTCGAACCTTGAATTCCAGGGCCAGAACCTGGCGAGTTGCCAATTACTCCACCCGGCAGTAAATTGATCTACAAACTTACGGTGTCTTAGCGATTGCCTGTCACCGCGGCCGCGAGTATAGCCGCGCGCCCTGGTTTCGTCCGGCGCTGCCGCGAACATATGTTCGTGTCGACGCGGCGAAGATACGACTGGGACGAGATCAGAACGTTCTACGAGGCTGTAATGCCGTGGCTGAGTCAGGCCGGCGCGGTCCTCGACGCGTGGTATCCCGGCCAGTCGAACGGGACGTCGCTGGCCAACGTGCTGTTCGGCAAGGTCGACCCGAGCGGCCACCTGCCGGTGACGTTCCCGACCAGCCTAAGCCAGGTCCCGGCGTCCTCGGCGGAGCAGTTCCCCGGCGTCAACGGCCAGGTGTTGTATTCAGAGGGACTCGACGTCGGCTACCGCTGGTACGACGCCAAGGGTCTAACGCCGCTGTTCCCGTTCGGCTTCGGGCTGTCCTACACGCACTTCGGCTTCAGCGACCTGCGTGTCACCCCGACGGCCTCCGACGGCGTCAGCGACGTCCAGGTCTCGGCGACGATCACCAACACCGGCAGTCGCGCGGGGGCGGAGGTCGCTCAGCTCTACCTGGGCGACCCGGCCGCCGCCGGCGAGCCGCCGCGCCAGCTGGTCGGCTTCAAGCGGGTCGCGCTCGCCTCGGGCCAGTCCGCACGGCTGCAGTTCACGGTCACGCCGCGAGACACGTGGTGGTGGGATCAGGACGCCGGTGGCTGGACGCAGAGCGCGGGTCGCTATGACGTCTACCTGGGCGATTCCTCGGCGCTGGCCGACCTGCCGCTGCGTGGCTCGTTCGACGTCGCTCAGACGGCGGGCGCGCGACAGGTCGTCGTCCATGCCCCGCGCATGATCCAGCCGGGTCAGTCCGCGACGGTGCGGGTACGGCTGACCAAGGGCGGCGGCGATGAGACGCTCCACGACGTGATCCTCTCTCTCCAACTACCGCAGGGCTGGAGCCAGCAGGTGATCGGGAGCTCGGCTTTCCCGAGCCTCTCATCCGGGCAGGCGGCTGTGACCGAGTTCAAGGTCACGCCGCCGAGCTGGGAGCCGGCGACCAACGAGGTCGTGCACGCCACGGCCCAGCTGGGAGCCGACGCGCAGCGTCAGGCGGGCGTGACGGTCGGCGTCGGCTGAGAGCACCCGTCACGGGCGGGCGCCCCACGCTCGCCAGACAGGGTTAGGACGTCACCCGCGGAAACTCCGCGGGTGACGTCTTTCTGCCGAAGGGCCGGTGCGGGGCCACGGAGAAACTGCGGCTTTTCCTCGATTTACAACTCCGTAACCACCGCATAGCCTGTCGCGCTGGAATCGACTGAACCGTCCGGGTGATCCGCGGACCGCGGGCACTTTCGGAGGTACGGACAAGCGGAAGAATGAGATTGACTGCCGTGGCTCAATGGGGGCACGACGCCCGTTGGCGCGGGGGCAGCGAATCGACGGCCGAGGAGCCTGGCCGTGCTCGCCGAGCTTTGCTCACGGTGGCGAGGGACTCGCGGCACCAATTGTTGCGTCGTCTCCGCGTGGGGCGGCCGGTCTGAGGACCGGCCGCCCCGGCGGGGGCGTAACCGCGGTCCCGAGTTGCTGGTCGCTTGCCCTTCCGTATGAACTCTGCGGTTTTCCCGATTTACGCCGCAGCCAATGATCACTTCAGCCGTCTCGACCGATTGGCCGGTCGTGGTCCAGGCGGCGGAAGCAACGACACCGGTTGGTGTGGGGGCACTGAACTCGCGGCGCTGGGGGTAACCGCCGAGTTCGGCGAGTCTGGCTCGCAGAGCGAACCGCTCGCGACGCCGACCGCACGGTCGTTCCCGAAGCGGGTGGCCGGTCCGGAAACCGGCCGCCCGCATCGTGTGCTCATCGTGCTCTGCCGGGCGACGGCCCAGCCGGTGTTCGTGGTTGAACAAGCCGCTGATCCGCTCGTCAGTACCCGCGCCCTCCTGGTGGATGGTTACGTCCGTTCCTCGCCGCCGTGCGCCCTGAGCGGAAGTCCAGCTTCGATCGACCGCGGGCTCATTGGGAGGTGCGTACTGGGGCGCGGATGGCGGGTTGGGCGGGTGTTCGAAGAACCGACAGCCAGTCGGCTCGCCGATCGTGGCTCACTTCTGCGGGAGGCCCTCGAGCGGGTCGAGTCGGGGGAAAGCGACGGGCTCGTGGTGGCACGATTCAAGAATCTTGGGAGCTCGCTCGAGGAGGCGGTCGCGGCGCTCGAGCGGATTCAGGCTGCGGGCGGGAGGTTCGTCAGCGTCTGCGACGGGATCGACCTCGGCGGCTCGACCGGCCGCACGATCCTGCGGCTGCTCGTATCGGTGCTCGAGTGGTGACTTAGGGGAGAGGGCGATGAGAGCAGGAATCCTTCTGCGACTTGGCTTTGGTTTGGTGGTGGTTCTGCGGGGTGCCGCGTGAGGAGATCGACGTGTGCCCAGACGCTGCCTGGATCCGCGACTTCGCCGATCCGCAGACGATCCTGGATCCGACCTTCGCCGGCTACAACATCGTTCCGGAGGGCAATTCCAATTGGGGCCAGGTCGACGACCCGCAGATCAACGCGGCGATGAGGGCCGCCGAGCGGGTGGTGGGCACGGCCGCTCGGGCGCAAGCGTGGGCCCGCATCGACCGGATGCTGGTGGGGATCGCCGCGGCCGTGCCGTTCCTGTTCGACAAGCAGCCGCTGATCGAATCGCGGGATGTCAGGGGGATGAACGACGTCTGGAATGGCGGCTCGTGGGACTACTCATGCAGCTCGCTGCAATAGCAGGCTGAGTCAGTCATCTTTGCCTGTCGCGGCTTGGGTAGACGACATAGCGGCGACGAGTTGGGCGCGTGAGCGCACGCCGTACTCGCGGTAGATCTTGGTCAGGTGGGCTTCGACGCTGCGCGGGCTCATGTAGAGGGTGCCGGCGATCTCGCGATTGCTCAACCCGTCGACGACGAGCTCCGCGACGCGAGTCTGTGCCGGCGTGAGCCCTTCGCTGACCGTCGGCCGGCGCAGACCGATCCGGCTGAGCTCATCGCGGGTCCTGTCCACCCACATCTGCGCGCCCATCGGCTCGAACATCGCGAGCGCTCGCTCGAGCGTTTCCTTGGCGGCGTTCTTTTGCTTGGCGCGGCGTTGCAGCGTCCCCAGTTCGAGCAGCGTCCGGGCGATCTGGCGCCGAAGCGGTCGCCGGGCGTGCTCGGTCAGCGCGGTCTCCATCGCCGCCATCGCTGGTTCGATTTCTCCCCGTGCGCGGAGCAGAAGTCCTCGGCAACGCTCGGCGATGGCGATCGCATTGGGGTTCTTGGAGCCCCGGGCCCGGCGCAGCAGATCCTCGAACACAAGCTGCGCCTCATCGAGGCGGCCGCACGCAATCAGCGCCTCGATGTCGATCGACCACAAGTCGAGCGTCAGCGAGCCCATGAAACCGAAGCCGCTGGCGAGAAACGCCTCCCGGAACGGGCGCAGCCGATCGTGCGCAGCGGCCGGCTGACCCGTCCAAAGCTCGAGCAAGGCCAGTAGCGTGGTCGGGAGCGTTGCAAACAGCGGGTGGCCGATGCGCTCGCCGAGCTCCAGGGCCGGGACAGCGCGTGCCCGTGCGGCTTCGAACTCGCCCCGTCCGGCCGTGGACAGCCCCTCCAGCCATACGTGCAGCAGGTCGTGAGGGTGGTGCCCCTGCTCCCGATCAAGCTCGGCGGAGGCGATTCGATGCCGCTCGGCAGCTTCGAGGTCGCGGCCGTCATACCATTCGAGCAGCGCGAGATGGAACACGAAGAAGCTCGTCTCGTACACCTCGCCCCTTGCCTCCACGAGCCGGATGACCTGTTCGAGCGCGGGGCGGGCTGGCTCGTAGTCATCCGACCAGAACAAGATCTGCGCCAGGCTCACCGAGGGGCGGTACGTCGTGGGGATCCGGACGGACTCCTCGAGTTCGATGCCACTGCGCACCGCTTCGAGGTCGACCGCTCCGCCGCTGATCCAGAGCTCAGCCGCATAGTCGCCCGTCGCCGCCGCGAGAAGTCCTGGGTCGCCCGCGCGCTTGGCAGATTGGAGTGCCGCGCGGGAGTGGACGAGCGATGCCGCGAACTCTGCGCGACCGCTCAAGGTGTCCGAAAGCATCATTTCGATCTCCGCGCGCAGGCGATGATGGTCGCCGGCCGCGTCGAGCGCCTGCTCGAGCAGCGCTTGGACGACCGCTTGGTCGTCGGTCCGAACCCTCGCCAGCTGGAACAGCGCACGGGCGCGGGTGGGGGCCTGCGAGATGTCTGGCAGGACTCCTTCGAGCAACTCGCGAGCGCGGGCTGCGTTTCCGCTCACGTTGTGCTGCTCGGCGGCGGCGATCGTGCGTGACCATCGCACTTCGGTGGCATCCATCGGCGTCAGCCTGGCGGCGTCTTCGAGCAGCAGCGCTGCCGAGTCGGGTGCTCCACGGGCGCTCGCGACCTCCGCCGCCTGCTCGAGCGCCAGTGCGATCTCCCGGTCGGGAGCCTCGGTGCCGAGCGCCAAGTGGCGCGCGCGATCCTCCTGGTCTTCGAGGACGTTGGCGAGCACGCGGTGAAGCTCTCGGCCCTTCGCCGGCGGTGCGCTTGCGTAGTGCGTCGAGGCTAGCAACGGGTGGGTGAAGCGCACGCGGTC
>DASPPG010000133.1:0-2406 GCA_035625625.1 Solirubrobacteraceae bacterium | reverse complement strand
ACCACCTACCCGACCCCAGCAAGGCGACCGAGCACCTCGACGCATGGCTGGCATGGGCGTCCCGCTCCAAGCTCAAACCGTTCGTCAAGCTCGCCCGCACGATCCGCAAATACCGCGACGGCATCCTCGCCGCGGTGCGGCCGCCTTGAGCAACGAGTGCCCTTCATACTGCACCTCCTGGTGTGGTTGTGGTGGTGATGTCCGCGGCGGCATGGCCGGGGTGATGATGACGGGTCGAGGCGAGGACGTCTTGGTTGCGTCGCCAGCGGTCTGGCGGCCGGATCTGGCCGGCGTGGTAGAGGTGTGCGCGGCGGCCGTCAATCCGTTGGCCGGTGATGTGCCCGCGGCGTTGCCAGATCTTGACTGTCTGGGTAGTCACGCCGAACTGTGCGGCGATCTCCTCGAGCGTGAGCATGCCGCGGGCGCGGAGGCGGTCATGGTGAGAGGGGATGCCTCGGTTTTTGCACAGCTGGGTGAGCGATGTGACGGTGAACGGCTTGCCCCATCCGCCGGTCAGTCCTCGCGCGTTGAGGATTTTGACGGTCTCGTCGAAGGGGTGCTGGTCGAGCAACTCGTCGATCAGCGCGATCGTGGGCGGGGGCGTGGTGTGCGCTTCCCAGGCACGCAGCGGTCGCGGGACTTGGAGGGTGTGTTGTTGGCCGCCTGAGAGGCGGACGTGTGCGGTGATCTGCTCGCTGGCCTGGATCAGGGTGACGTCGGTGACGAGCAGGCGGATCAGGCGTTTGCGCTCGCGCATCGGGGTCGCGGGGTTGTTCCAGAGTGCGGGCAGGTCGGCGGCGAGCGCACGGATCTGCGCCTGTTGCCCCTCGGTGAGTGGCCGGTTTCCGGCCTGGGTGGCGCGCTCATACTCGTCTTTGGCGTCGGCGAGCTCGCGTAGCTTGTTGTTCCAGTCAGCCTCGAGCTGATCGGCGACGAGCCGGTTGGTCGGGTCCACAGCGAGGTAGCGGCGGCGCGCGGTCTCGGCTGCGTGCTCGGCGTGCTGCACGCTCATCTGTCGGATCCGGTCGGCTTCGACGGCGCGCTGGGCAAGCTCGCTCGAGACCGCGAGCGCGGTCTCGATCGCCAGCGGCTTGAGCTGTTCGAGCACGAGGTTGACGACCGCGTCATCGACGCCGGCGCCGTGGATCGCCTGGCATGGCGGGGTGCCGGTCGCGATCCCCTCGCGGTGGCAGCGGTAATCCGGCAGCGGCTGGCCGTTGCAGCGCTTGTGGTAGTTGACGGTCATCCGCTTGCCGCACTTGCCGCACACGACCAGGCCTTGCAGCAGCGCTGGCCCTTCGCGCGCGGGGCCGGCGCGGCGGTCATCGCCGCGGGCGGCGGCGTTTGCGGCGAGCGTCTGCAGGTTTGTCTCGTACCGCGCGAAGGTGATGTATCCCGGGTGCGCGTCTTGGATTAGCACGGTCCACTGATCGCGTGGCTTGACAACGGTGCGGGTGTGACCGTCGATGTCGGTCAGCTGCTTGCGTCGACCATAGAAGTACGCGCCTGCGTAGCGCGGGTTGTGCAGCGTGAACAGCACCAGGTCGTGGCGCAGCAGCTTCCAGTACAGCTCGCCGGCGTGCGGTCCGCCGGGGGCGTGCCGGCCGGGGAACTTCAGCCCTTCGGCGGCGAACTGCTTGACGACCGCGTGCGCCGAGCCGGTCTGCTCAAAGCACCTCAACAGGTACGTGATCGCTTCGCGTACCTGCGCGTCAGGGTCGAGTGTCACGTTCCCCAGTTGGTCATACACCAGGCCGACGGGCAGCCTGACGCGCAGGTCGCCGCGGGCCGCCTTGGCGAGCAGCCCGCCCTGCAAGCGGGCGCGGATGAAGTGAAGCTCCGCCTCTGAGATTGTGCCTTTGAGCCCGAGCAACAGGCGGTCGTTGACCTGGCCGGGGTCATACAGCCCGTCCTCGTCGCAGATCAGTGTGCTCGAGAGTGAGCACAGCTCAAGCAGGCGGTGCCAGTCGGCGTTGTTGCGCGCCAGGCGGGAGCACTCCAGGCCAAGCACGATCCCGGCCTTGCCCAGTGACACGTCGGCGACCAGCCGCTGGAAACCCTCGCGGTCAGCGGCCGAGGCGCCGGACTGGCCCTGGTCGACGTCGATCACGATCACCCGCTCGGCCGGCCAGCCGAGCGCGACCGCGCGGCCACGCAGGTCGTACTGACGGCGCGAGGACTCGGTGTTGTTGGCGACCTGATACAGGCTCGACTGACGGACATATAGGTACGCGTCGCGGCGCAGATGATCGGCGGTCACCTTACTCTGATCGTTCATCGCTTCTCCTTCGTGATCGTTGGTGTGACAGTGATGTGACCGGTGGTGTGACACATTCGTGTGTGAGACGTTCAGGCTGCGAGCGGCAGCACCATCTGGGTGAGCACGGCAACGACCTGATCGGCGGC
>DASPPG010000132.1:0-27438 GCA_035625625.1 Solirubrobacteraceae bacterium | reverse complement strand
GTTCTCGGGGGCGATCTGGCTTGGCGGGCCGGCGGGCGGTGGTTCGCCGGCGCCGTTCTAGCAGTCGCCGCAACCTACGAATTGACGCCGCTGAAGGATGTGTGCCTTGGGAAATGTCGCAGCCCGCTGGGGTTTCTGCTGGGCGCCTGGCGGGACGGGAACCGTGGCGCCCTCGAGATGGGAACCAAGCACGCCGCCTGGTGCTTGGGCTGCTGCTGGGCGCTGATGGCCGGGCTATTTGCGCTCGGAGTCATGAGCATCACATGGATGGCAGTGATCGCCGCTCTGATCACATTGGAGAAGACACGGTTGTGGCGATACCCAACGACGTCCCAGGGCTGGTGATTCCGAGCAGGGCCCAACACGCCCTGCACTCGATGAAGGCAATGCCCTGATCCGCGCGCCACACGGAGCGGCCGCTGACTCGTCCCGTCCCCGAGGTCACGCCAGCCTGTTTCAGGCGATTCGGCTAGCCCCTGTAATCGAACGTCGAGCCATAGCCACACACCCCCCGGTACTCGAACGACAGCTTCTCGTCCTCGACCACGAGCTCGTCGGTGATGAGTTCCTCGCCTGCTCGATCATGGCCGGAAATCACGCACGTTACGGCCCCGTCGCCGTCGTAGCGATCCCGGATTCGCACACTAATGTGATCTCTTATCCGTAAGCGCTGTCGACGGCGTGTGTGATCAACGGTGATCTCCACCGGTCGGACCGCGACGAGCTCGCTCGGCTTCCACGCCCATGGGAAATGACGCTCGGCATCGCCACCGAGACGGCCGGTGAAGATCCCCTCGAGCGCAACACGCTGCTCCTGTGAAGCCCGCGCGTCTAAATACAGCACCCACGTCCACGGCGAGCCGGGCTCATCGTCGCTATAGCGCAGCGCCAGCGCGACCGGCAGTCCGGATAGATCGATGCCGTCTCCGACACCCTCCTCAACCAGCCACGAAAGAACGCCCATGCAGACACCATGAGTTGAACGGCCTCCCGGCACACCGTCGATCCGGCGGCAGGGACATATCGCCGCGCAGTTGCACGCCTCAAAGTACGTCCCGCGGATTCGCCACCTCATCGCGCCAGCTCCCAATCACGCCGCATGCCCCAGTATCTCGCTTCCGTCCGCCGGCGTGGCTTAAAGGTTGGGGTAGGGCGCTGCCTCTTCACAGGCGAAGCGACCACGTCTCCACGGTGACTGCTCCGGGCGTGATCCAGCAGCGCGCACTCGACGAATCGCGTAGCCGCATTCATGTGGGGGCGATCGTGGATGCTGACGATCCCTTTGATTGCCGACCGCGACCCGATGCGACAAGTGCTTCGGTGGCGCCAGGACACCAGGGCCGGCGCGATCGCTTCGCCCACGCAAGCAATCGCCGGCTCGAGCGGGCGCCGGACGATCCTACAGGCGACGAAGGACTGCTCCGCCGGCGCCGACGACGGACTATTGCGTTGGCACACGAAGGGAGTTGTTCGGAGCCGGCCAGGCCCGGTGACGGAGCGTAACTGGGTGATGGTGACGGCAGCCGCCGACGAGCGAGCAGACGCTCTAGGGGCGGTTGGCGTCAGGTCTGCGGTCGGCGCCGCGCGGGGCCGGCCGGTCGGGTGGCGACGCGATCGCACGGGACGATGAGCGTTCGAGATGGTCCTCTGGCACGTGATCGCGGAATGGGGAATGAGCCCAAAGAGCGATGACTGGCAAGAGATCCTTCAGGAGTCGATCGGTCAGTTCGAGCGGCGTCGTCGCGCGCCGTAGGGCGCGATCTACCCGGTCAGAGCCTGAGCGTGCCCCCGCGACTGAGCGGCGCAGCGAGTTGTCCCGCCTCGTCGTACGGTCCCGGTGGCCCTACATCGACGCCGACCGCTGTCCTTCTCGTCTTTGAAGGGACTTAGTGGATGCTGAAGTGCTGGGTAACCCAATGCACGTTCAGAAGGCCGAGGAAAAGCAGCACGACGGCTACGAAGCCGATGAACGCAAGCACGAATAGCATGATCACGGCCGCTCCATATGCATTTGGCAGCCAATGATTGCGCCGCCGCCCCTGGGGCTCCGTGAACACCGAGAGGCGTCGTGCCATTCGACCGCCGATCTTATCCGCGAGGTCAGATCTCTGGCTACTGCTTTAGGAGGCAGATGGAACTACTCGATGCCGAAGCCGTCGCGGCGATGGTCAGCAAGACCGTAGGCGGTGCTGACCCAGAGCCCGGGCGTGGATCCTCGTTCGAGCGGGGCGGTCAGTTGGCCCGCCTCGTCGCACGGACCCGCCCCGCCGAACAGGCGGCAGGAAGAGTGAAGTCGTCAACGCTCACGCCGTCAAGCTCGTACGTGTCGTCCTCGACCGGATCACAGACCTCGAGCAGCACGCGGGTTCGAACTTTCAGCCAAGGTGCGCGCCCAGCGCTCAAGGACAGCTCCCGCCGTGCCGATGGAGCCACGGGCCCGCGCGGACGCTGCGAACACGAGCATTGATGCCGCAAGCAGCCCTACAGCCGCGCGGGCCCTCATCGCCCCATTTCCACCGGAAACGGTGCGAACAGGGGCGTCGGGTATGACTCAAAAGAGAAGGCTTCGCGTTCGGAAGTCTGCGTGGCCGGATCGAGGTCGAGCGGCCGCCGGACGGGGAGTAAGGTCGGGTCGCCGACGAACTCGGGATCGCGCTCCCCGAGGAACAGATAAACCCCGTCGCGGAACGGGTGGGGCGCGTACGTGACCGAGTAGAACAGCTCGCGGAGGAGCCGCCGGAGCGCGTCTATGTCCGGCGCGCGGTCGAGCCCGCCGAGAACCGCCGCGCGGAGGGCCCTAAGCCGGTCGAGGACCTCGTCGGAGACGTCCTCGTCGGAGACCGCCTCGGCCCGCTTTCGCGCCCGTTCGCGGGCCGCCTCGGCTGCCGCGCGCTCGGCCTCTAGCTCGTCGCGGAACTCGCGCCACTCGTCGGCGGTGACCTTCCCGTCGCGGTAGTCCCGCCGGATCCGGGCGAGCGCGTCCTCCGCCCGTCCAAGCTCGCGCTCGGCCTGCCCCAGGGTCTCCGGTCGCCGCCGCCGCGTCTGCCGCCTTGCGGGCCGCGTAGCGCGTGCGGGTCGCCTCTTAGGGGTCCCGCCGCCCGACGAAGGAGGAGACCGATGAACGGCGCCGATCCCTGCACGCTCGCGACCCCGACCCGGACGCTGACCGTCCAGGAGACGAAGTCCGAGGTCGTCTGGCGCATCGCCACCCCGGCGCACGTGCCGACACTGCCCGCAGGGCGAAAGAGGAACAGACGCGGGCGAAAGAACAGACGTACCGCGAATGGAGCACCGGATGATCGAGCTGCGCGACGCTGGCCCCAATTCTTGGAAGCTAAGCGCGCTGGCGACTACCTGGAGCGCCCCCGGCGAGGGACGCGCGTACTTCGTCAACGATCCTCGGCGCGGCATGTTCCTGGAGCAAGGTAGGCGCGGCGCGTTCGCCGACGCCGTCTCCGGCCGGGAGCCCGTCGAGCTGCGCCGCGAGCACGACCCGGACGGTCACGTCTTCGCGTCGACGACCGGCGGGACGATGAAGTTCGCCGACTCGTCCGAGGGACTCGTCCTCGGCGCCGCCCTGTCGAAGCGGGACAGCACGACGCGAGCGATGGTCCAGGAGATCCGGGCGAAGGTCCTCACCGGCTCTCCGTCGGGATGACCGTCCAGAAGGATCACTGGGGGACCGCGGCCGACGGGCGGACCGCGCTCCGCTCGATCGTCAAGGCGCGGCTCCCCGAGGTCTCGGTCGTCAAGCGCGCCGCGAACCCCGGCGCGGTCATGGAGGTCCGGCGGGAGACGCGCTCGGACGGCGTCGTCGAGTATCGGTCCTATCCGCTCGCCTTCCGGCTGGGCGAGGGCTACGAGAAGTGCCCGGACTGCGAGGGCACGGGTCGGCAGGACGACGACCCGAACACGGCCTGCACGACCTGCAGAGGGTTCGGCTGGGTTCCCGTCGGCGGGGACGACGAGGACGACGAGGACGACGCCGAGGGCCGCCGCGACTTCTCGGACAAGGAGAAGGAGCAGCACGGCAAGGCCGGTCAGGCAATCTGGATCGACGGGCATTGGGCATATCCGACACCCACGAGGCAGGACTACGACAACGCCGTCCGCGCGCTGGGCCGGACTCCCGGCAAGAACCGCGCGAAGGTGCGCCGCTACCTGATGAAGCGCGCCCGCGGCGAGGGCTGGCCGATCCCGGACTCCTGGCAATCCGACGGCACGCTCAAGCGGAGCGCGTCGGTCGTCCTCGACGCCGCGACCGTCCGATCGATCCGCGCGGTCATCGCGCTCGTCCAGGACGCCGACGACGCCGTCGACCAGGCGCTGCCGGTCCTCCAGCAGCTCGTCGGCGACGGCGCCGAGGATGGGGACGGCGAGCCGGTCAGCACGGCGACCCAGCTCGGTCACGTCGGGCGCTCGGACCGGCGCACCGACTGGACCCTCCCCGTCGATCAGCAACGCAAGCCGGTTCACCTCTTCCAGGCCGGGATGATGCACCTGGCCCACTCCGGGCGGCACCTGGGGCGTCTGGGACACGCCGACGTCCACGCCGATCCGCAGGCGATCAAGGACCACCAGGATCACGCCGCGCATCACCACGCGAAGGCGGTCGAGAAGTTCACGGAGGCCAGCCAGGCTTTGGGCGCGGTCCTTCCGGCCTGGAACGCCGAGCTGGCGAAGCTCAGCGCGAACGACGGCGACGACCTCCGCGAAGAGCTGGAACTGGCGGCGACGAGGGCGGCCGGGTGACCTTCGAGCAGCGGGCGCGGACGTACCTGGACGGCCTCGGCCGGTCCTACGGGATCGCGGTCGCGGTCCGGGACGGCGTCGAGCCAAGCGCCGAAGTCGGCCTGCGACGCGTCGTCGTTCCCCGCCCGGTCTCCCCGGCGCGCCTCGCGGTCGGGCTTCACGAGCTGGGGCAAGTCGTGACCGGATCCCAGACCTGCCGCTGGTCGCGCTACGGCCGCAAGGAGGAGGCGTCGGGCTGGGCGATGACGCGCTACCGGATGAGCCACCTTCCGGGCCAGGCCGCGGCCGCGACTGAGCTCGCGCGCTTCCTGCGGACCTACGGGGAGGTGGCGTGAACTCGGCGCTCGCCTACGCGATCCCCGACGCGACGATGGAGGCGAAGCTGATGGAGCTGATCGCCGTCGTCATGGGAATCCCCGAGGAGGACTACGGCTCCTAGTTTTGCTCGATGAATCGCTACGCCCGCGAGCCGCACCGCTCCGAGCACTACGCCCTCTCCCGCGCCGCGGGGAGCTTCGTGCGCCTGGCCAACGACAACTGGCCCGGCTGGCCAGAGCAGACGACCGAGCCGAGCTTCCGGGGATGGCGCAGGATGAAAGCTTGCCGGAGGATCCCGGCTCCCGAGGGAGAATAGGAAGCTCGCCATGACCGTCGCGACGCGCAGACCCGAGCCGCTCGCCCACCGCGACCGGACAAGCTGGGACCTCCTCAGAGAATCCGCCGTCGAGGCGGTCGCCGCCGAGCGACGCGGGGACGAGCAGGCGGCGCGGCGCTGGCTGTCTGCACTCGCCGCTCACGCGGATCTGCTGGCGAAGCGCGACCCGCTGTTCGAGCAGGGTCGACGGGGACGACCGGCGCCGCCGCCGGGGGACCTCGCCGAGCGCCAGGCCGCCTACGTCCGGCCGCGGCCGTCGGACCTCGCCCGAGGCCGGGTCGCCGACCCCTGAGGCACCGATGGCCATCCAGGCGCCCGCGGGGAGCTTTGAAGCGATCGAGCGACTCGGCCGGGAGTTCGATCCGGCGGCGTACTACGCGCTCCGAACCAGGGACTCGGGCCCGTTCGGGAACGCCGCGCGGAGCTGGAGCGTCTCGCGCGCCGCTTGCGCGAGCTGGACGACGAGGAGCTGAAGGATGCCCTAGGCGGCTAGCCTTCGGCCTCGATCGGAGCGCACGCCGACCTCCTAGGTGGCCTCCGCGCCAGACAGGGTCGCTACCGCGCCTCTTTGTTGGTGCCCCTAGGCTCCGCGAGCCTTTGATCGGGGCTAGTCCAGTTGCCTCGGCAGTGTCAATTCCCTACGGTTAGCTTCGGTGGCGGAGCAGTCCGAAGATCCCTCCGCATGCAGGAAAACGACAACGCCTGCAGGGTTATAGGCCGTTACTTCGTCGCCTTCTCCAGGCTCATCGCATTCATGTGGGCGGACATGAGTACCCGCCTCGCTAAGCCGGGGGACGCCCGTCTAATGAGCTTCGTCTTCGGGGAGGCGACGGTACGTGCAATCACGAACTCGTTCTTCGCGATGTGTGAAGAATGCGGCGAGTTCGACGAAGAGGAAACTCTGGTCTCCCGCGCACTAAAGAGGCAGGTAGAAGCAGTGAGCGGCCGCCGCAACGCCTTCGCCCACGGTGATTGGTGGGTGGGGGAGGAAGGCGGTCTCGGGATGCGGCCGATCCAACCGATCGAGCTGGTGCGCGTCCGCCCCGGCTGCCGCACCGAAGCTCGAACGAGCGAGCTTCTCACCGTCGATACGTTGGATGCCGAGGCTGAGGCGATCGAGAGCGTGGACGTCCGAGACGTCGCTGGCATGCCCATCGAGCGACGCAAGGTCAAAGTGAAAGGACGCCCGCTCCAAAGGGCTGGCTTGCTCGAAGCGGCAGTTCGGAGAGATTCTGCCGTGACGAGACCGCGGCGAACCCGGCCTGGCCGCTCGCAACTCAGGCTCGTACAGCGATCGGCGCGAACAGCGCCTCCGCCTAACCGGACGCGATACCAGGTGGTTGCCGCCGCGGCTGGTTCTCGATCTGAAGCGGGGGGCCCAGCGGCCCGGCGATGAACGGCAAGGAGGTCGAGCACGGTCTTCGGCGTTGGACACTGCCCATCGCGGTATCAGGGCCCTTGGTGGCGGCAGAGGAAGAGAGACTAGGCCGATGCCGCGCCGAAGAGCGACGCCTACCACCACTGATCGCGCGTTCGCTCTCCTTCACGATCGCCGCGCTACAACCACCCCGATCCCGTCCAATCGTAGACCAGGTGTGCCTCGGGACCTACATCTGCCTGGTAGGTGATGGCTAGGCGTGTGAAGTGGCCGGCGCGAACGCGGTAAGCCCTCACCGTCGCGGGGACCGGCGAGTATGGGCCGACGCTGCACGGGTGGCACATGTTTAGGTCGTACGTGCCGACGCCCGACGCACTGGTCGGTCCCCAGGTCCGCCACCGAAGGTACGAGCCCTTAACGCTGTGTAGCCGTCCGAGATCGTTCCCTGCCGTCGGACCCAGAATGATCGTGGACGGTCGTACTTGGTAGATCGGAATGCAGTCCCTGCCGGTGGCGGCGCACTGCGTGGTGATGATCGCCTTCCCGGTCGCGATCGTCGGCAGGGCTTTAGCCTGCGCGGCGCCGGCCAGGGCCAGCGACGCGACGATGACTCCGATTGTTCTACGCATCCTTCAACTCCCCGACTTCCTGCGGTATTTACTCGAGGGTTCTCCTGCGGAGTAACGGTACTGCCGCGCCCGTTGTCCGTACAGTCCCATCCCGCTCAAGCTCATTGAGCCCGGCTGCCGGCTTGGGCTTAGAAGCGGCAACCCAGCCGCTTCTAGGCCGGAGCGTCCGGTGAGCCTGCGCGAGTTGCCGATCCCGGGTGGCGAATCACGTCAACGTTCACGGGCGGATCGCTTCACTGGGGGTCAGGATGGCGCGCATAACCAGCACGTCGCCGCGATCGTCCCGTCCATGGCCGCGCACACCTTCAATGTCGTCTACGAGGACGCCGGCGATGGCTGGGTCTACGCCCACGTTGCGGAGCTGCTCCCTGAGGTGCACACGCAGGGAGAGAACTTGGACAAGGCCCGCAAGATGGTCAAAGACGCGATCGAGCTAGTGCTCGACGAGCGCCGGGCGCGTGGCGAGGCGATCCCGCCGACCGGCTGGGTTCTTGGTCGAGTCGGTCGATATTGCTGCATGAAGGGGCGCCAACTCGAGCGGCACCTCACGGATCATGGCCGCCGTCTCGCTCGGATTAGGCTGCTTCCTCGTTCGGGCTCATAGAAGAAGCCTGGGGCCTGCGCGCCGACAGCTTCTGGCGCCTTCTTTCTTTGGATGCGTGAATACCTGCCGCGCTCAAGAGGAAACCGATCTGGTCGCCTCGGCCTGGCTTCATCGGATCGAGATCGGGGCGAACAGCGCCGCAAGTGCGTTTTCCAGAACCCGAAGCTAACCCGATCAGCTCATAGGACGTGCGCCCGCTAGTTTGGCCCTTAGCGCCTCTGACCCCGCTGGGCTACCGGGGAACGCGGCCCGTTGCGGCACGCTGGATCCTGCTGCTTCTCGATCTAAGCAGCACTCTCCTATCAACGGCGGCCGTATCGCGCCCGGTCAAACCGCGGTCTGGCGCTTGCGAACCTGGTCGACGAGCGACCGTCGAGTTAGGCCACCACACCCGCTGCCCGGCAAACGCGGCATCTCACGAGAGTTCTCCCTCGCCGCTGCGGTCGTGGCGGGGTAGTCCATCGTCGGGGATCTCGTAGTAGTCGCCAGCTTGTGAGACGTACCAGTGGCTGGCCACGTGCAACCCGGTCGGGCCGTCGAGTGTTCCGGCTACGATGCTGATCGTCTCAAGTCCGGGGGCATCCCAGAACAGGCTCGAGCCACATTCACCGCAGAAGCCGCGCCGTGCCCCTGCGTCGCTGCGTGGACTTTGGACCCAGCGAAGACCCCGTTGCTCTAGGAGCTCCACATCATCTTTCCGAGCCGCGGCAGTCGCCGATATGTGGCCGTGCCACCGGCGGCATTCCTTGCAGTGGCAGAGCAGTACGTCCTGGAGCGGGCCCGTCACCTGGTACCTGACGGCGCCGCACAAGCAGCTTCCAATCGTCGTGGTCACGTCGTGCCTGTGTTGATCATCCTGCGCTGGGATCAAGTTGCTCGATACGCGGAGGATCGCAGCGTAAGGGCAGCAGCGCAGCAGAGTAATGGATCTGTATCTCGGTCGGTCGACACCGCTTCGCCAGAGTGCTGCTCCGGGCTAGAAGCAGCAATCGCTCACGTGGCTGGATGATTGCTGGCGGCACGCGCTGTTCGGCGCGGCCGCGCACACTCGATCATGAGGACTCCGGTCGGGGATATAGCTCATCCCGCACTGCAATATCCGCTTCCGCGTGTCGATCGTCGGGCCCGCTCCCGAGCCATGAGCTAGGTCGCCCGTGCGCGGGGAGCGGGCTGGAGCTCGAGAGCCCGTCTCGTTGCCGGGGCCGCACGTGGCGGTTAGTCTGATCACCGATACGGACGAGCGGCTCGTAGCGTTGTTGCGCCAGCCGGGTCCAGTGGCGCGACTCAGCGCGCACATGGCGAGATGTGGAGCAACTGCTCGAGCACCATCAGCACCGTGACGGCGACGGCGTGGGCCGCGACGACGACCGCCCACTCGGACACGATCGTCCGGATCAGGCGGCGGTGATGACGCCGTGAGTGCCGGGCGTGGCGGTGATTCGTGGTTGCCATGAGACTTCCTCCAGGGGTGGTTGTGACGCCGCCCACCCACCGGAAGGAGTCCGAACGGAGTGCTCCGAGCCTTGAGCGAGCCCAGTGCCATTGAGGGCCGCAGTCCAACAGCCCCGCTTCTGAGGAAACTACGATGCAGAGCCGCCAACCGAGGGGAGGCTCCTGACATCACGCGGCATAACCGCTGATGGCGAATCGCGCTCCGGCGGTTGTTACCCGGTTTCGTCAGCTGGTACGCGTCAATCTTGGCGCGCTAATGCGTCTCTGCCGCTGTCGGTCAGGCGCCACTCGCGCTCGTCTCCGCCGGCGTCGTCGTAGCGCTGCTCATCAACCCATCCGCTGGTCAGTAGCCGTCGCAGACACTCTGCGAGGCTGTCTCCGAGGCTCTCTTGCACGCCGGAGACGATTACGGTGCGACGGATCGTTGATTCCGCGATCCAGCCGAAGTGGCTGGTCTGCCACAACGCAAATAGCAATGCCTGGTCGTCTGGGGGCTTACGGTCGCGGCGTCTTGGGCTCGCTGGCATGACGTATCCGGCTCTTATCAGCTGGACCGCCCCGGCGATATCAGGGGCCGAGGAGTACATCGACGGATTCCTTACCCGCGGCTGGCTTTGCTCGGCACACATCCGTGCTTTGTTGCGTTCCGCGGTATTCCTGCAGGAACGTTGCGCACTACTGCGTGCGCGCGGTCATCCTCTTTGCACGGGTGGTGATTCCCTCATACCTGGTCGATACAGCACTATCCGCTGTCGATGATGTCGTGCTCGTCACACCAGAGCTCGACCCCCCAGCGGGATGCGGGCGGACAGGCCGGCGCTTGAGCGCCCATGGCTCAGCCTCGGCACGAAGCGGTACGAGCAGCACCGTGCTCTGCGTGCATGCATCGGCGGTCTACCGTTTGCTGAGATTCGCGAGCTGGCGCGCCTTGGCGTCCGTAATCGCTACTCAGTCCCATGTCTGTGCGATTGTTGGCAGTCGGCCGATCATCGCGCGACTGTCGGTCACTCAAACCGACAGGCAGCAAAAAGGCCTGCAACTGAACGGGGGTGTGCATTGTGTGCGAACACGCCGACAGTACGCGACGGGTTCGTTTACCGCCGACAGTCCAGAACCTAGACCAAGATCGCTGCGTCGGCCCGGTCCGCTTCAGCGCGGCCGTTCAGGGAGATTGCACACGCTAGCCTGATGCCTCTTGCTTGTCTCCGCCGAGTCTCCGGAAATTCGCTACAACCGCGGCGAGCGACCAGCCGTTGCCTCACGTTCAGTCGGCTGCTCCGCGCTGCAGTCCGCAAGGTGATCGGCTGCGAGCGATGAGCGAAGCTGCCGACATCCCGGCGGAGATCCCCAAGCCGGCCCGGCTTCTGAGTCTTGAACCCGAGGACCTTGAGCTTGACGCCCACGGCGACGCGCTCGGCCGGCTCGCCGCCGCCAGCAAGTTGCTGCCGGTCGGGGTGGTTGCGCTGCTCGCCGAGCGAGCGTTCGGCCCCGTGCTCGCGGCGAGGATGGCCGGGATGCTCGAGCCTTCCCGCGTGATCGACGTCGCCTCGAAGCTGCCCGCGATGTTCCTCGCCGATGCAGCGACGCACATCGATCCGCGGTGCGCCAGCGTGGTGATCCCCGGACTCCCGCCCGCGCACCTCGCCGAGGTCACGCGCGAGCTTGTGCGCCGCGGCGAGTTCGAGACGATCGGCCGGTTCGTGAGGCACCTAGACACCGAGGCGACGGCCGCCGCGCTCGACGCGATGGACGCCACCACGGCGGTCCAGTCAGAAGGGGCAGCTGAGCAACCGCGGGGCCGGGTAGCGCGCTTTCTCGTTCCTGCTGCGGTCGTGACGCTGGTGGCCGTCATCGGCGTCGTTGTGACGACCTCTCCCGATGGCGCTGCGACGCACTCGAGGCCCGCCAGGTCCAGCCACCCGATTGCCCGGCGGTCGCCTCCGTACTGGACGGTCCGGTCGGGCGACACGTTCACGGAGATTTCCGAAGAGACGGGGCTGACCATCGGCCAGCTTGAGGCGTTCAACCCGAACACCGACCCGGGCGCGCTGGTCCCCGGGCAGCGGCTGAACCTGTCGCTGCATCCGGTTGCGCTGCCTTCCAAGACTCCAGGGCCGACGTTTTGGACGGTGGGACCTGGCGAGTCGTTCGGGTCGATCGCCGCCAAGACGGGGATCAATCTCGCAACGCTCGAACGACTGAACCCGCGGCTAACGCCGGTCACGCTGCAGCCCGGAGACCGCGTGAGGCTGAGCCGGTGAAGGCTTCCTAAACCGCCGCAGCTTTCTCAGTCTTGGCGGCACCCGCGAGGAGTGCTGTCGTGGAATTGCCCGCGGCTCCTCCCCGCCGCGCTCAGAGGGAATTGTCCCGGTCCTGGTTGTCCTGCTCGGCTGCGCAGGCATCGCCGGTCGCCCATGCAAGTCGTTCCACGAGCTGCGCCCGGAAGTGCCCACTTTCGAAGTCGGTCGCGTTGATCCGCTCGCTAAGCATCACGCTGCCAGTCGGCCCGTCGGTCGTCACGATGATCCGAGGCATACGCTCTCCTTGTAGCCGAAGTTCTCAGGTTCCCTGCGCTGGCCCCGGCCTCACCGTAGCAACCCCTCCGTTGCTGCGACGCGCATAGGCGATCGACCATTGGCGGTGACACCGACGTTTGCGGGAATCGACAGTCAACAGGCACACGAAAGACCTCGGCTGCCACAAGTGACGTTTGGAGCTAACCCCGGTATACCCGGCGCGGCGGCGGACAGGATGTCCGGCAGTCCTGCAAGACTGACTCGCGATGAGCGCCCAACACGAGCATGCGCTGCTCGAGGTTCAGCTGCAGCTCGAACTCGATGAGGAGCGCGGCGTGCCGCCGCTCGCACCAAGGGCCCGAGCGCTACAACAGGCCCGCGCCTCCGGCGATGAGCGGGCACAAAGGCAAGCGCTCATCGACCTCGCCGCCGCCTGCATTGCGATTGCGGCCAGACTCCCGGCGCCCATCCACGCGCTCGATGAGCTGGAGCTGCGCATGACAGGCCCACGGCTTCAACGTCCAGCGAAGACAAGATCGCGGCGTAGTACGTCAGGGTCGACCAAGCCGGGAAAGACGGCGCGCAGTCCACGGCCGCGTCGCTCCCGTCCTGGTGCGACCATGCCCTGAGGCGACAGTCGTATTGCGGACCGAACGCCTGCATGGCTGGGACCGAAGGAGGCACCATGCCCGTTGAGTTGATCCTGCGCTTTGAGCGAGAGCGCGAGACGAAGAACACGATCCGCTATCAGGAGCTTGCCAAGGACAGCGAGTACGTGGTGGGTCTTTGTACGTCCGCAAACCCGAGCTGGCCGGGCTCGGCGACCCCAGCGAGCTGACGGTCATCGTGCGCGCTGCGGACGCGGCCACAACAGAGAGCGGCGGCGTGTGAGCCCCGCTCGTCGTTCAAGCTCCGCGATGGCAACGCCGCGGCTGCCATAGCTCGATCGGGCAGCTACAACGTGACGGGCTCCGGCGGCCGCCGGACCACCATCGGCGCATTACCGACGGCGTTGTCCACAGGCGGGCCTCTGGACCTGCTTCCAGGCGTTGGGTTTTGAAGCGAGTACCATGGCAAGGGGATGCCGTGGCCGCGAAAGCGACAGAAAGGGGCGAGCATGCCCGAGCCCAACATCCCATCCGTCGCTACGAAGATCGCCACCCAGCCTGCGGCGGCTGTTTCGATCGAGTGGATCCGCGACTTCGCGCAGCGATGGCTGGCGGCGTGGAACTCGCATGAGGTGAACCGCCTCCTGGAGCTCATGACCGACGATGTCGAGTACCACGACGACGCATGGCCCAAGACGATGCGCGGGCACGCCGACGTCCGCGAATTTCTCGAGTCGACCTGGCGGGGCATCCCGGACATGACCTTCGAGTTGGTCGCCGGGCCCTACGTGATACCCGGTGAGCCGCGGGCTGCCTTTCACTGGCGCGGCTGGGGCACGCACACCGGTGTGCTCGATCCGCCCGGATTCGCGCCGACCGGCCGCCGTTGGGAAGTCGAGGGAGCTGATTTCCACGAGTATCGCGATGGACGCGTCAGCCGGTTGCGGATCTCGTTCGACATGATGACCGTCTCACGCCAACTCGGCCTAATGCCCAGGCCCGGCAGCGGGGCTGAGCGCGCACTCGTGCAGGTGCAGAGATCGGTCTCCTGGGTCCGGCAGGAAATTCAAAAACGGCGTCGTCCCGCCTGAGGTCCCGACGACGACCGCTGACGAGCGGCGCGAATTGGTGAGGCGCTGGTCAGATCGCGTCTGAGTCGACCGTGTCGACCCACGCCAGGACGCGGCTCGTCTCGCCCTGGTAGATGGGCACCGCTCGAACGCGGCGACCCTGGTTGCGCCGGCGCGCCTCGGCATCTCGCACCGCGGCTGCGACCGTTTTGAGTTCGGTCCGACGGAGTTCCTCCGGGACGCGGACGGAGACGCCCTCAACCACGAAGTGAACGGTCGTGTCGTACATGGCGTGCGCGGATGGCTTGCGCATCTCAACCTCGAAGCCCGCCGCGTTCAAGGCTTCTTGCAGATTTGTGGCGAATTGGGCCTCGGCGCCCTTGCTGTTGTCGACAACGACCCTCATTCGGTCAACGTAGCAATCCTGGCGGCGAAACTGGCGCGTGCCTGGCTTCGCCCAACGCGCGCCTGCACGGCAGGTCTTCCACGATGCAGCGGCACGCCAGCCCCGACGGCGCGGACATGCCGTCGCGCCGGTGCAAGGCTTGCTGGGGCAGATTGCGCGACGTCCTCTGAGGCCGTGGTAGAGCGAAGCGGAGGACCGGCTGACTGAGGTTTTCGCCGCGGTTCTCGCGCATCCGCAATGTGACGGTCTTGCGACCGCCGTCGTCCTTGGCTGGCTCGAGTTGGCTCTGAAGGATGAGCGCCTATCCAATCGCACTGAGCTCGCGTTGCTCAAGGAGGAATTGGCTACCGGTGCGTGGTCGCTCCGGGTGCGGAGCCAACTGATCGTGTCCGCGGACGGCCGGAGTCGTCGGCCCGATCTCGAGCTGGCGTTCGAGTCGACCGATCGACCGATCGACCGGCGATCGTGATCTGGGTCGAGGTCAAGCACGGCACAGCACCCGAGTCGAGGCCAGCTTTACGATTATGTTCTCGCCCAACAGCGGCAGCGCATCGCCACGCGAGGCGCCGTCCTTCTTATCGCGCCGCGTCGGGGCTACGAATGGTTCGAGGACGAGGAAATCCCCGATTCCGTGCCGCGGCTGACGTGGCAGCAGACGGCCGCGTTGCTGGCGACCTACGCGACCTCGACTGAGGTCGGAACCTTCCTGGTCGACGAACTCTGCCAGTACCTACGAGAGGAGGGACTGATGGATCCTGGCCGCATCACCGCAGAGCACCTTGTCGCCTTCTCGCACCACAAAGAGGCGTTCGAAGCGCTTGACCTCATGTGTTCCGCTGCGATCGCGCAAATCGCCGAAATGTGGGCCCCGTTGGCGCCCGAGCAGTACGGCTCGCGGTACGGGAGCAGTGTTTCGTGGTGGATGTTCCCAACGTGCCGTCCTGGTGGAACCCCGGTCGAAGGGTGGGAATTTGACTTCGACCTCTACAGAGACAGCAGCTCGATCTTTCGAGACGGACGCGCAGGCGTCCCTGTGTTCACGGTCGGCACGTCAGGCGAGCCCGGCACCCTCAGTGCGCTCGATCCGCCGACTGCGGACGAGCTCACGAACGCCCGCTTCCATCTCCTGCCCAAACAGTTGCTGGTGGGCGGTCCCTGGGACCGGATCTGGCGCCGGGGGTACCCGGACGAATTGCTCGCTGGTACGACTCTTCAGGAGCAAGGCCACGCGCTGGCACGGTGGGCCGTGGATGCGTTCGAGGAACTGCACGACATCCTCGCCAGGTCCGGCGCCTCCTAACTCCACGGTTTTCGCGAGTCCGGCGTCGCCGTCAGCGTCTCCCACCGAGGAGGCACGCGCCTGGTCGGTTGCAACAGCTGGCGCGGTGCGTCAGCGCCTAAACCCTCGATTGTGAGGATCGCGCGGGCGCACGCACGGCTAGAGCGGAAACCACTTCTGATCGATAGCGGCGGTCCCACTACCGCTGTTCGATCGCAGCAGCCACGTGACCGGCCGCGACGACGGCTACTGCTCGGTCCGGGGAAGGCAGCCGCGGCCCGCACCACGGCGATCGACGCACGACCGCCACGATCGCGTCACCTGCCAGCCCCTTGATCAGCCGTCAGATGATCGCTTAGGATCGGCCTTCTGTCGTCGGAAGGAGTGAGGAAATGGCAGGCATAGCCGGGACGTCCGACAACGAGGCCGTTCAGCCCTTGCGTGACCAGGTGCGCGCACAAGTGATCACCGCCGCGGACGAAGGCTACGACGAGGCCCGGGCGGTTCACAACGGGATGTTCGACCGGCGTCCGCTGGCGGTTGTGGAGGCCGAGCAGGTCGCCGACGTCATAGCTGCTGTGAACTTCGCCCGTGAGCACGCGCTCGATCTCTCCGTGCGCGGCGGCGGGCACAGCGGGCCTGGGTTCGGGACAAACGATGGAGGTGTGGTCATCGACATGTCGGGGATGCGCACGGTGCGTGTGGATCCGGCGACCAAGACGGCCCGTGCCGATGCCGGAGCGACGTGGGGGGACTTCAACTACGCGACCCACGCCTTCGGTCTCGCGACGACCGGCGGGATCATTTCGACGACGGGCATCTCCGGTCTCACGCTGGGAGGAGGGATTGGCTACCTGGACCGCGCACTCGGGCTGTCGATCGACAATCTGGTCTCAGCGGATGTTGTGACCGCGGACGGGAGATTCCTAACCGCGAGCGAACGCGAGAACGAGGACCTGTTCTGGGGTCTGCGCGGCGGGGGTGGCAACTTCGGCGTCGTGACCTCGTTTGAGTATCGGCTCAGCGAGGTCGAGCAGGTGTTCGCCGGGCCGATCCTCTACAACCTGGACGACGCGGCGACCGTGTTTCGCATGTTCGATGAATTCATCCGCGAGGCTCCGGAGGAGTTCGGTGGCTTCCCTGGATTCCAGATCGCTCCGCCGTTGCCGTTCATCCCGGAGGACCGGCACGGCGACACTCTGTGCATCGTCGTGGTGCATTGGGCGGGCCCGGTCGACCAAGCCGAGAAGGTGCTGAAACCGTTCCGAGACGTCGCGCCGATCGTTGCCGACGGAAGCGGTCCGCTGCCGTATCCGGCACTGAACGGCGCCTTCGACGCGCTCTATCCGAAGGGGCTCCGTGCGTATTGGAAAGGGGCCTTCGTCAGGGACCTTCCGGATGCTGCGATTGCGGCCCACGTCGAGCATGGATCCCAGGTCCCCGAGGTGACCTGCACGATGCACATGTATCCGATCAACGGCGCCTGCCATCGCGTGGGAGCGAGCGACACCGCCTTCGCCTACCGCGACGCCACGTATGGGATGGTGTTCCTGGCGGGCTGGACCGACCCGGCCAAAGACTCCGAGCGGATCAAGTGGCTACGCGACTACTACAACGCGTTGTCCGCCTACTCGGAGCCTGGCGGCTACATCAACTTCATGCAGGACGACGATTACGGCCGAATTCGAGACAACTACCGCCAAAACTACGACCGCCTGGTTCAGGTCAAACGCGCCTACGATCCCGACAATCTCTTCCACGTAAACCAGAACGTCGCGCCATAGCGGGGCTATCCAGGCGGTGCGGCAAGAGCGGCCTGGTGTGCCCTCAGGGCGCCGCTCATATCGCTGTGGAGCAGCAGCTGTCGTGGTGGCTGGTCGCGTGGCTGCTCCGGGCTAGAAGCAGCAGCGCATCGCCCTCGCCTGCCCGCTCAAGCGCGAGACTGCCGGTTCTCGATCAAGGGGGCTGTCTCGATTCAACGGGTCTGGCTGCTGCATCCGTTCCGAAGCGGGTGTCTCGTCTGACGAGACACCCACGACCGCTCTCTCGGGTGCAAGCAGCAGTAGCCGCGACCTCAATCGACGCCGCCGAGACTTCCCGTTTCTGCCCAATCGCGATGTCGCTGTCCCTGGTTGCCGCCAGCGAGTGCAAACGTGAGGCAGGTCGGCGGTAGGGATTATCGGGCAGCAAGCTCTGGGCCGGCATTTTCGGTCTCGAGAGGCGCGGAGGCAAAGGAAACGGTTTGAAGCGGCCGCCGGTGAGTCATCGCCCCGCTCCTATAGCTGGCGGTTCTTGCGGACGGCAGCCAACGCTCGTGGGACGTAGATGACCGCCTGAACCGTCGAGATTACGAAGAAGGCAACGACCACGAAGCCAGCGAGGGT
Source organism: Solirubrobacteraceae bacterium (assembly GCA_035625625.1). GTDB lineage: Bacteria > Actinomycetota > Thermoleophilia > Solirubrobacterales > Solirubrobacteraceae > Palsa-465. The sequence goes on along the minus strand of DASPPG010000132.1, from coordinate 9,705 downwards.
ATGGCCGTTAGCCAGGAGGAACACAGCGAACGCAGCTTCAGAAGGTGGCGCGGAGACCAGTTCGAAGAGCATTGAGCTTGGGGACGGTGACCGGTTCGGCATCTCTCCGACTCGGATCGGCGGCACGTAGTCAGGGCGTCCAGCCACGATCGATCAACCGTGACCCACGACAATGTGACCCAGGGAGTCGATCGCGACGCACAGCGTCGTCGACGGGCATGAGATGCCTGTCAGCGTCGAGGGCGCGATCTTCACGGGAGCGCTCCAGGCGCCGCTTGGCGCGGTCGGGGTGCTCGAGCTGACCACGTATCCGCCCTTGCCGACTGCGATGCAGAACTCCGCGGAGGGACAGGACACCCCCTCGAGCGCACCGGAGTAGACGCGCACCGCTTTGCCCCACGCGTTGGTCCCGCCGGCGGGGTTTGTCGAAGTGGCGATGTTCCCGAAGTTGTCGACCTCGACGCACAGGCTGTTGGACGCGCACGCCAGGCCCGTGGCCTCGTCTTCGCCGTTCGCGGGCGGTAGCAGCGACGCAAGGAAGCTGTCGATTAAGAACAGCCGACTCCACGCTCGACGAACGCCCGCGGGGTGAGTCGACGCCGCCCCGAATCCGAGGGGATCGCCCGCGATGCATAGCGTCACCGACGGGCACACGATCTTGTCCATCACGAACCCATCGAGCATGACTCTCCTACTCCACGCGCGGCGTCCGCCAGTCGGGTGAGTCGAAACCAACACGCCGCCGCCACTCTCGGGGCCGACAGCGGCAGCGGTCACCGCCACGCAAAGCCTCGCCGAAGGGCACGACACACCCGTCGTCCATGCTTGCGAGTCGATCTCCACCGGCGCCGTCCACGCGCGCTTTCCACCCATCGGGTTGGTCGAGGTGACGACGTCGCTGCTGTTGTCGACGCCAACGCACAGCTTCTCCGAGGGGCATGACAGCGCGTTCGGAAGCCCATCCAGCCCGTTCTTGTCGACGCTTAGAGGAGCGCTCCAGCTGTGTCGTCCCCCGGCGGGGTTCCGAGACGTGACGATCCGGCCGTCCCGATCCACGGCGATACAAAACCGCACTGTGGGACACGTGACCTCGGTGAGATGGCCGTGCCGATCGACCAAGACCGGCGCCGACCACGACAGCGGCAACCCGGCGGCGGATCCAGTCATCAGGGTCCCAGCCGCGACCAGCAGGGCCGCAAGCAGCGCACCACGGCGCGCCGCGCGTCGAAGGCTCTTCCTGCGAACGAGCACCGTCCCGGCGTTGCCAGCGTCCGGCAGCGGCTCGCCTAAAGTTGTCCTGTTCCAGTCCATGCGCCCGGTGCAACAGGCTACCGTCGTCGCGTCCGGACCTTCAGCCTGCGAGCTGACAACCGCATGACCGTGAGGGCGCGCCCGTCATGCGGGACTGCCGCAAATGCGGCAAGCAGGAGCGCGGCACCAGGCGACCGCAGCTTCTGCTTCTGAGCAAGAGGAGCAGCCGTGAGCGGTCTCCGCCAGACGACTGCAACGGGCTAAAAGGGGAAGCCTGGGGCCTGCGTCCGACGAGCATCGACCGCTTTGGCCCCTTTGGACGGCTGACCCCTGCGGCGTTGATGACGAACCGATCTGCCGGTTCACCTTCCCATTCAGCCGACCGGGATCGGAGCGAACAGCGCCGCAAGCGCGTTTTCCGAACGGGTAGCTAAGCCGACGTAGTCACCGCACGGTAAGCAGCCTTGCTCGTCTGGCATACGTTGCACAGGACACGCAGCACCTGCCCAGACGGTGGCCGCTTGCGCCCAACAACTGTCCTCGTCGCCGCACGATTCCAATCGCGATCCGGCCTCATCGTCCGCACCACCGCTTCGGCAACGAGGGAGGCGCTTGGGCCCTGATCGGCCGACGATCGCAATGCCCCACGGCCTCAGTTGTCTCGCGGCGGCCGGCGCGCGGCTGCATCGCCCCGATGATCCGCAAGCCGATCCGCGCGGGGCCGGCGGCATCCGCCGCGGTATTGCTTGTCTGCGGCATCGGCCGACCCCTCCGGCCCTGGAGCGATCGTCCCGCCTCAGCCGTCCGCGTGATTGGTTTGCGCGGAACCCGATCGTCCCGCGGCAGCGCGCCGGACGACCCCTTTCGCCGTGCGACCCGCCGATCGCGAGATTGTGCTCCGGCGACGGAGCGCTCGTCGGGAGTTGCGTGCTGTCCCGCCGAACTCCTTTTCGGGGCAGCACGTGAATCGTCTGACCGTGGTCCGTTGTCGTGGCCCTCATACGGGGCGTCTCTGGTGGGTAGGCGGAGAGGACTCGCTCAATCATGAGACCGATCTTCTGGCCGGGGCACCCCCGGGACGAGAGCTTCGGCCGCACATGCGGCTTTAGCGACCGTCTTGTCGGTGACTCGCAACGCACGCGCGATCTCGCGGTCGGTCATGCCCAGCTCCCGGAATTGCTTCGCCTTGTCCGCGATCCTCACGTAGATCGGCACGTCGGCGCGGTCGATGATGGCGGCGTCGACCGGTATGCCCGCGGCAGTTCGAATTCTTTGCATCCGCGTCCACCTCGTGAGCGCCCTCCATCCGGTCCGGTCGGAGGGCGTTTCTGTTCGGCCCGGCCCGCCGAAGCAACCTGGCTGAAGCCCAGCTTGGGTGGCAGATGCGATTGCGCCGGACTCCGGCATCTGCGTAAGGTTGGTCGCGTGGCTGGCCGTCCGAATATCGTGTTCTTCCACGTCGACAATCTCGGCTTCGGGGAGCTGAGCTGCTACAGCGGTGGGCCGTTTCGCGGGACGACGACCGAGCGGATCGACGCATTCGCCGAGGAGGGTTTGCGGCTGACGAACTACTGCCCGGAATCGCAGTGCACGCCGACCCGCTCGGCCCTGATGACCGGACGCCACTCGGTTCGCTCGGGCACCCACAGCGTTCCCATCGGCGCGCCTGAGGGATGGGGGTTGGTGGCGTGGGAGAAGACGATCGGGGATCTCCTGTCGGACGCGGGCTACACGTGCGCGGTCTACGGTAAGTGGCACGTCCGTGAGGGGCCGGGGCGGTGGCCGACCGATAAGGGGTTCGCGGAGTGGTACGGGCCGCCGCGGACCTATGACGAGGCGCTGTGGCCGGACGATCCGTTTTATGATCCTGAGCGCGATCCCGTTTCGCGGATGGTTGAGATCAGGCGCGGGGAGGCCGACGTCACAGAGCTTGATCAGATGACCCTCGACGTCCGGCGAGACTGCGACGCGGAGTTCCTGCGACGGGCGACCGCGTTCATTCGCGGAGCGGTCAGCGCCGAGACGCCGTTCTTCGTGTACTTCAACCATTCGATGATGCATATGCCGGTGATCCCGCGGGAGGAGTTCAAGGGCAAGACCGGGAAGGGGGATTGGGCCGACAGCCTGTTAGAGCTCGACGCCGACTTTGGGGCGCTGCTCGACCTGCTCGACGAGCTCGGTGTCGCCGAGAACACGATCGTCGTGTTCGGCGGGGACAACGGGCCCGAGGAGGTGCTTTTGTGGCGAGGCTCACCCGGCTACTGGGAGGGCTCGTACTTCGCCGGCGGAGAGGGCGACCTCCGCACCCCGTGCATGATCAGGTGGCCCGGTCACGTCCCGGCCGGGCGGTCGAGCAACGAGATCATGCACGTGACCGACTGGTTCACGACCTTGTTGCGCGCAGCCGGGGTCAGCCCTCCGACCGACCGCGTGATCGACGGGATCGATCAACTCGACTGGCTCACCGGCCGCCAGGACGCCTCCGCGCGTGAGGGTTTCATGTTCTGGATGGGACCAGAGATGTACGGCGCGAAATGGCACGACTTCAAGCTGGTGCTCGTGGTCCAGAAGTACCTGACGGATCCGCCGCTGCGACTGGCCACGCCGCACCTCATCAATCTGATCAGCGATCCCCAGGAACGCGAGCCTCTGTCGCTTCCTTACCTTCACACTTGGACCGCCACGCACTTCAACCGGATGATCGGCGAGTTCCAAGCCAGCGTCCAGCGCGAGCCGCTCATACCCGCCGGCGCCCCGCTGGACCATGTGCCCCCGTCGCCTAAGACGTAGAGCCGCTGGCCACCTGACGTGTGGCGTCTTCCGGCGGATCACGCGTGACGGCCACAGGACTAGCGACTCGACTGATCAAGTCGGCCACAACTCGGCCACTGGGCGTGACCGAGTCGCGAGGCGAATACGGGATTCTTTGCAGCTTTCGTACCCGCCGTCTCCACTCATCCAATTTGCCCCGAAACCCGCCGAGTGCGGGGCAAATTGGCGCGGCGCGGCTCCGAAGATCACCGAAGATTTGCCCGCAAATAGCGGATTCGGTGGCCACGGTCGAGCGCACGTGATCCCGATCCGGCTGGCGTCCTTCGGTGGTGGGAAGCTCAGCCGGTGATACGCGTCCGGCGGCTGAGACGGCGAAGACGGGACGTGAAGCCCGGGAAGCAAGTGAGTCGCGTTCAACGCGATCGCCGAGCACCTCGACTCCGGGCGCCGCTACACCACCCGGACCAACCGGGTGCAACGTTCGTTCGAGGACACCTCGCTCAAGCAGCGAGCGCCCGAGCTGTGACGGTGGCGTGAGCGGCGTCGCCTAGGCAGATCGGTGGTCAGGCTGGGCGTCGGGGTCGAGCTCGGATGCCCAGACCTCATGCCGCACCGCGACCACCGGCTGCGGCGCCTCCGTGCTCAGCGCATCGAAAGTGCTGTCGGGGCGGGCGAGATTTTCTTTTGCCGCCGAGGTCGATCCAGCACGTGCGGTAGGCAGAGAGGTCTGAGCACCCGTCCGTCCAACCCGCTGCTTCGTGGGCAGGTGGTGCTGGGGGTCGTTCTTCCGCATCGTCATCAGGATTGAAGAGCCAGCGCTCGACGTCGAGGATCACGCCTACTCCGCCAGGGAAAGCAGCCGCAGCCCTACCTTCCGCGCAGACCACGTCGGCGGGCCTCGACGAGGTGCCCGGAGCCATCGAGGAGCCGGCAGATCTGCCCGGCTTCTGTCACGGCGGCGGCGCGGCCAATTCGCCCAGCATGTGGGCAAGGGCCAGCTCCGCGTCACGCGTCTGGAACCCATGGTCGAGCGCAGCCGCGATCAGCCTCTGGGCGTCGGGGGTGCGCACTTCGGTCAGGGGATGATGACCGTTTATCTCACTGTTCATGAGGCCGTAGGCGCCTCCGGAAAGAACGATCATGCTCATACCGCTGCTCCCGCGGCGGCCGCTGCTTCGGTGTCGGCAGGATTCATAATCCGGCCGCCCAGCGCGAGAGCGAGCAACGTGCCCACGGTCGCCCAAACCACGAGTACGAGACCCGGGCCCGCGATCCGCGCGCCGTCGAAGAACAGAGCCGACCGCGCTGGGTCGACGCTCGCGCCCGGCGGCAACACGCCGCCGATCGTCCTCCACAGGCCAGGGAGCAACGGCCGTGCGAACGGTCCGCCCGACGCGGAGTTGCCGAGGATCACGAACACGAGAATGACGAGGCCGGTCCCCGCCGGACCGGCCGCGGCCTGGATGCCCGCGGTGGCAGCGCCGCTGGCGAAGATCGTCTTGCCGCGATCGCGCACAGTGCAGCTAGGTGGCCCGAGAACGTGTCAAAGCTGGCGCGCAACATGACCACGCTGAGAATCCCAGCGACGATGGAAAACGCCGCGAGCGCCCCCATCCGCGCTGCAGCGCGGCGCCGGCTGCTGCTGCGCGGGCTCCCGATCAACCCGATGAGTGTCGCGGCAATGTAGCCACCGAACACCCACGCAATCACCCCGTAAAACGCGGCGGTGCCGTTGGGGTCCGACGGAGGCAGCGGCTTGACGTCGGTGACGCGGACCGCCGCCCGGCCCTGGGCAGCGGCCAAGCTGTCGAAGGTCTCTTCCAGCGCGATGGCGGTCGCCCGGTTGGCGGCCGACGCGACGAACAGGCGGTCCGTGGCGGCCTCGTAGGCGCCGTAGACGTCACGATCGTCAATCTGCGAGAGCGCATCCGAGCGCGACGGGGCCCGGCGCGCGTCGAGCGGGTCACCTGGCAAGCGGTTGAGCTGCGCCGCAACGGCGGGCGGGCCCACGACGGCAATCGGCACGTGGTGTGGTGTGGGATCGTGGAAGGCGCCGACGTAGAAGAACGCGAATGCGAGCATGAGCACCAACGCGGGCACGAGTACGAGCGCGATCGCTTTCGGCGTGGGTGCGATGTCCGCCATTGGACTCTTAGCGACTCCTCCGGCGGGCGCGTGTCCATGAACTTGGGTTCCGAGTCTCTCGCGCTCGGAGGGCGGCGCGGTTCCCATCTCGATCAGACCCGGATTTGAACGTCGCCGTCGACCTCGTGCACCTCGTACACGTGCAGCGCCTCGGTCGCTGGGCCGTTGATCACGGCTCCCGTGATGATGTCGAACCGGGAGCCGTGGCATTGGCACATGAGCGTCGTCCCTGTCAGGAGTCCTCCAGAGAGCGGGCATGACCGGTCGGCACATGTGCAGAGATCATCGAACGCGTAGAGGCGGTCGTCGACTCGCGCGACTGAGATCCGTCGCTTGAGGTCGTCGAGGTAGTAGGGAACGACAAAGTCGTTGGGAATCGCGTCGCCGCGCCCCACGGTGCGGAGGGCCTCGGCTGCGAGCTCGGTTGTCATCGTCTTCTCCTTCGTCCGGCTGGCTCAGTAGGGATATGCGGGAATGACTTCTTCCTTCGTGGCGTCGAGTCGCAGCTCGCCTGGAGCGCCTGCCGGCACGAACGCCCGGTGCGGCCGCACCGGGGTGATGCGCTCGTAGCCAGACCCCAGGGCTGGCCGAGGGTCCTCGTCGCCCTTGTTCGGCCAGAGCGAGATCGCGCGTTCGACTAGGGCCGTGATCGAGAGCGACGGGTTCACTCCAGGATTGGCCGGCATCACGCTCCCGTCCATGACATGGAGGCCCGGCTGCCCGAACATGCGCAGGTAGGGGTCGACAGCGCCGGTCTCACTGCTCTCGCCGATCGGAATCCCGCCGACGAAATGGGCGGAGGCGTTGCGGTTGATGACCTCGGTCGCGAGCGCCGCCTCGTGGGCTCCCAGCTGCGTCGCCACGCGGTCGACGAACTCCTCGATCGCCGGGACGTGCACCGACGGCGGCGTTCCGGATGGCTTTGAGTGGAGCAGGCCGTCGTGCCAGTACAGCTCGATCGAGGTGTCGGTCGTCTGCGAGCAGAGCGCAACGAAGGAGCGCTCGGACCAGTGGCGCGGGTCGGCGGGCAAGATTTCCTCGCTCGGGTGCTTGAGGATCTCCTTGAGCCAGGACTCGAACGAATGCTTCTGCTCGCCGTGCTGGTGGTAGGTCCCGAGGAATGCGAAAACGTTGCTTCCGAGCCCCCAATAGGTCGGCTCGATGCTCGTCACCGGATCTGGCCAGGTGCCCGAGGTGATCGTGACCGACCCCGGCATGATGTGGATCCTCTCCCGATCGCGCTCCCACTCCGCGTGGGTCCGCGTGATGTAGAGAAGCTGTTCGGAGTTGGTCCGCGCGCGTTTCCCGAGCTCGCTCGACAGGCCGGTAAGGCGACCCTTGTCCTGCATGTGATGGAGAAGCTTGGCCGACCCGTAGGCGTGGGCGGCCACGATCACCTGCTCGGCGATGTACGTGTTGTGGTGGAGGTGCCCTGCGCGTTGCGCCCAGCCGGGGTGCCGCGCGTGCACCTCGAACCCGCCGCCCTCGAGCGGCACCAGGTCGAACACCTCATGCATGTCGTGAACCTGCGCGCCGAGCTTCTCGGCCAGGTAGAGGTAGTTCGTCGTCAGCTTGTTCTTGGCGTTGTGGCCGCAGCCGTTGTTGCAGTTGCCGCAGGAGATGCAGCCGGTGCGCCGCGGCCCGACCCCACCGAAATACGGATCGTCGGCCTCGACTCCCGGCGTGCCGAAGTAGACGGCGAGTGGGGCCTTGTTGTGGGTCTCTCCTCGGCCGATGTCGTTCGCGACCTGCTTGATGGCCCGGTCGACGTCCGTGGGCATGTACGGGTAGCAGACGACGCCGAACATCCTCGCGGCCTGGTCGAAGTACGGCGCCAGCTCGTCGGCCCAATCGGTGATGCCGACCCATTCTTTCGCGTCGAAGAACTGCTTCGGCGGGACGTACATCGTGCTCGCATACACATGCGAACCGCCGCCGACGCCCGCGCCGGAGAGGACGAGCACGTCGTCGAGGTACTCGATCCTCTGGACTCCGTACAGCTCCGCGGCGGGGAACCAGACAAAGTGCCCCAGGTCCCACTGGGTTTTCGGGATGTCTTCGTCCTTCCAGCGCCGGCCGGATTCCATGACGCCCACCCGGTAGCCCTTTTCGGCGGCACGAAGAGCGGCGACGCTTCCGCCGAATCCCGACCCGATGATCACCACGTCATAGTCAAAGCTCGCCATCGGCTCTCTCCTTCCTCGGTCTTCGCCGGACCCGGCGATCGATGCACAAACTGTCTTCGGACTAGGGTGTGGCTCGCATCGGGGAAGCCCTAGTTACCTCTCGAGCACCGGTGCGGGGTCACTGGCAAGGGGTTGCTGGGCCAAGTCACCCATGTCTACGCAGTCCAGGTGCTCGCGAGGGCGGGGAACCCACCGTTTCGCCGCCGTCTGACGTCGAGCATTCAGAGCTAGAGACGAGCCCGGGTGCAGACTTGGGCGGCGAGCGGGGCGAGTGAGGATCGAGGCATGACGAACTGCTGTCCGCCGTCGATGTCGTATGTCGCACCGGTGACTGCCGTGTCGATCATGAGGTGCACGGCGAGTGCCGCGGATCGGCGCGAGGTCGAGGGCGAGGCTGGCGATGAGCGCGGGCATGCCGGTGGTGACCGCCGAGACGATCTCGAATCCGGGCTGTATCCGCCGACCGGCGCTGCCGCCGATGAATATCAGCGACCCGGCTGGTCTAACTCTTCCGCGGGCGCTGCGAGCAACCGCGAGGGCGAGCAGCACGTGCCCACCGAGCGCATCACGCGCTTCTTCAGTGTCCATCTCGAGGGGGGTTTGTAATGCGGGCCCGGGCCTGTGACCATCACATGGTCGATCGGCGCTGGCAGACCCTCGAAGAATCGCTCCAGCGAAGGGGGATCGCTGGCGTCGAAGGCGGCGGTGCTCTGAGCGCCGAGCTCGAGCGCAGCCTGTTCCAGGCGCTCGGGATTGCGGGCCGCGAGGACGACGTCGGCGCCCTCGGACCGCGCGCGTCGCGCGGTCTCCAGGCCGTTCCGGCGCTTCCGCCGATAACGACGACGATCTGCCCGACCAGTTCTGGCGCGCAGAACGCTGAAATGGGAGTGGTGGTTTCAGTGGTCATGGCTCCTCCAGCGTTGCTTCCTCCTCGTGGTGAGCGTCACCCCCGCGAGGAATGTGTTGACTTCCGCGGCGACCTCGGCGGGGTATTGGAACAGGAAGCCGTGCGCCGCGTCCGGGTAGATCCGGATCTGCGCGTCCGGGATGAGGCCCGCCAGCAGGTGGCTGACCTTGGTCGGGATCATCAGGTCGTTGTCGCTCTGGACGATCAGCGTCGGGGTCTCGATCCCGGTCAACCGTTGCAAGGCGGCGTGGTCGGGGATGCCCCACTCGACGATCGCGTCGTATTGCGCGTCGCGGGCGGCGTCGCTGGTGGAGGCGTCGCGTCCCTCCTTGCGCTCCAGGAAGCGGCCGAGGAACTCCATTCCCTTGGCCCGGCTGGTCTCGGTGTGGGCGAACATGATGTACAGAAGGTTCTCCGGCTTGCTCCCGCCGCGCGCAGCGGCCG